>CANIVU010000101.1 GCA_947470805.1 Acidobacteriota bacterium
GGGGGCGCCGGGGCATAATGCGGCGATGGTGATGTTGAAGGGGTAGGGGTTGTTGGGCTGCGTTGCCTGATATTTGATTTCTGGCTTCTGCTCCCCATTCCCGGGGTGCCTGGCACCCACCTTCGCCCTGCGGGCTTCGGTGGGCAAGCCGGGCGGTTCGTTGCGTGGGGCGGTGATTGCTCTCTATCAGGCATTTCCTAGGTGACAGTCACCTAGGAAATGTCGGGGACGGCGACTTCGGCGCCTTTGCGGTCGGCGGAGACGTAGCCGGCGTAGATGGCTAGCGTGATGTCGATGGCGAGTTCGAGGTCGCATTCGGGTTGGCGGCCGGCGCGCATGGAGTGGACGAAATCGTGCATTTCGTAGAACTGGCCGTTGCTCCAGCCGAACTCGGGGTAGGCCTGGATCCAGCCTTCGTTGGAGCTGATCTTTTCCATCAGATCCATGTTGGCGAATTCCTTCTTGTCCGGGCTGTAGAGGTCGACGACTTTGACCGGCTGGATGTGGCAGCGGGTGCGGTGGTTGTTGGCGTACACCTCAATGAAGTCGTAGACGCCGCCGAGGACGAGTTCGCTGGTCATGACGTCGGCGATCATGCCGTCGTCGAAAATGACGTGGAGGAAGGCGTAGTCCTCGGTGTCCTTGTAGGTGGTGCGGAGGTAGCCGCGGTCTTCGAAGGCCGGCTGCTTGGTGATGGAATGGGTGCGGCAGCTGACGGCGACGGGGCGGATGGGTTTGCCGTTGCGGGCGAGGCCTTCTTTCCGTTTGAGGTACAGCACGCCGCCGAGCGGATGGCAGCCCTTGCCGATGAGGGAGCCGCCGCCCTGCTCGCTCCAGATGCCGTAGACGGGGGAGTGGGAGCCGGAGTGGGACTCTTCGGCGGTCATGCGGAGGATCTGCGCTTTGGTCTTCTCGATCACTTCGCGCTCGCGCTGGACGGAGGGGGCGTAGATGTAGTTTTCGGCGTAACCCAAGAGGATGCCGCTTTCGGCGACGACGCGGCGGATTTCGCGCAGTTCCTCGGTGACGGAGGCGAGCATGTCCTCTTTGGAGAACGTCTCGGGCGAGCCGAAGAAGCCGTGGAAGGGCTTTTCGACGATGACGTGTTTGCCGGCCGCGGCGGCCTTGCGGATGTAGTCGGCGTGGGAGGAGGGCGGGGTGCAGATATCGAGCACGTCGATATCGGGGAGCATCTCGTCCACCGATTCGTAGGCGCGGACGCCGAATTCCTGCGCGAAGGCTTCGCGGGAGGAGGCGCGGGCGCTGGTGACGCCGACGGTGACGGCGGGGAGGCCGCGGAGGTTTTTGTGATGGAACTTGCCGGCAAAGCCGGAGCCGGCGATGCCGAGGCGGAGAGGGGCGGTTTGCATGATGTCAGTTGCCGCGGGGGCGGGTCCAGAGGAGTTCGTAGCTGGGCTTGCCGGTGCGGGAGTAGGAGGTGGAAGAGGAGCCGGTGGGGCCGGGCGTGCGGGTGGGGCCGGGTTTGGGGCGGGCGGCTTCTTTATCGACTGGAAGGTTGTCGACGCTGGAGCTGCGGGTGCTGCGGAAGGTGGCCGGGCCGGGGATGAATTCGATGCGGGCGATCTGCTCTTTGGGGACGGAGATCTGCTCGGTTTTGGTGGTGATGATGACGCTGTCTTCGGTGGTTTCGTAGTGCTTGGCGACGATGCCGAAGCGGGCGCCGATTTTGGTGACGCGGACTTCGGTGCCGGGGTTGAGGTGCATCACTTTGTCCCAACCGTCTTTATCCGCAAAGGGGGCGGCGAAGACGATGGGGGCGAGGGTGGAGAGGAAGAGGCGTCGGTGCATCCTGCCGCGAGGATAGCAAAAAAGATTTGGGTCTGTCCGGACGGGGATCAGCGACGCGTGAATCCGATGCCCCGGGCGCGACCGACGCTGGCTTCGAGGCCTCTCGCGGCGGTTGGCTTGAGTTCGAAGCCGCCGGCTTTGTAGAGGCCATTGCCGGTGGGCTCGACTGGGAACTCGGGGCCGTCGGTTTGGAGGTAGAGTTTGCCGTCGCGGGCGGCGAGTTGCCAGACGGTGAAGAGTTCCTCGCTCCAGTAGCTGCCGGTGAGTTTCTCCATTTCGCCGGGCTGCCACGGGCGGGGGGAGGGTTGTACGCGGTCGATGGGCGCTTCCAGGACAGGTGCGCCGGTGTAGACGCGGGCGACGAGCCGCCCGAGGCGCTCCACGCTGGCGCTGCCGATGTTGCAGAGGCAGAGGACGGTCAGTTCCTCCTTCGGCACGCGGAGGAGGAGCGTGCTGTAGCCGACGGCGCCGCCGGTGTGCAGGATGACGCCCGCGTGATTGATGATGCCGAGGGCGTAGCCGCCGGGCGTGGGGCGGCCGTCGACGAGTTTGCCGGGCGTTTGGAGTGTGTTAAGCAGCGCCGCGCCGACTACCGGCTTTTCGAAGTTACGGGCCCAGCGGAGCATGTCCTCGATGTTGGAATACATGCCGCCGCTGCCGATGACGTCGAAGCCGACGTCGACGGTTTTCCAGGCTTTTGCGCGCTGTTGGTAGCCGTGAGCACGGTTGGGGACGGGATCGCCGTGATCGGCCTGGAAGCGGGTGGACTGCATTTCGAGGGGCTTGTAGATCTTCTCCTGGACGTAGGTTTCGAGCGGCTTCCCGGTGGCGCGGCGGAGGGCGATGGCGGCGAGGAGGTAGCCGGTGTTGCTGTAGTTGTAGTCCGTGCCGGGGGCGAAGTTCAACGCCTTTTGGCGGGCGATGAGGGCGAGGGTCGGTTCCTCCTTGAGCACGCTTTCGTTGCTGAATCCGCGCATGCCCCAGAGGGAGAGATAGTCGCGGAAGCCGGCAGTGTGATCGAGCAGGCGGCGGATGGGGATGTTCTCGGCATAGGCGGGGAGTTCGGGGACGTATTTGCGGATGCTGTCGTCGAGCTTCAGCTTGCCATCCTGTTCAGCCATGAGCAGGGCCATGGCGGTGAACTGTTTGGAGACAGACGCCATGTAGAAACGCGAACGCGGGGTGATGGGGAGGGATTGGTCGAGATCGGCGTAGCCGTAGCCTTTGGCGAGGACGGTGGCGCCGTGGCGGAGGACGCCGACGGCGCAGCCGGGGGAGCCGGGCTTGGCGTATTCGGCAAAGATCTCGTCGACCCGCTTCTCTTCGTCGCCGGCGGCCCAGGCGGCCATCGCGAATGTTAATCCGACCAAAATCGAACGCATTGCTGATTGTAGAAATATTTTTGCGTTGGTGTCGAAATCGTGTGGGGTGGTTCGTTGCTGTTGTAGAAAGGGATGTATACCATGGACGAATTTTTTCTGATTTTGCACGATGCGGCAGATAGCGTGTTTTCCGCTTTGAGCCCGGAGGAGATGCAAGGCGTCGTGAGCCGCTACAACGCCTGGGCGCAGAGTATGGCCGAGCAGGGGCGGTTGCGCGGCGGCTACAAGCTGGAGGACGGCACGGGGCGCCAGATGGTGGGGCGGACGGTGACCGATGGACCGTTTCCGGAGACGAAGGAGGTGGTGGGCGGGGTGTTTGTGATTGCCGCGGCGAATTATGACGACGCGGTGGCGTTGGCTTCGACGTGTCCGCATCTGGATTTCGGGCGGATTGAATTGCGGCGGGTTGATCCGGTTTAGTGAGCGGCGTTCCCACGCTTGTTGAGCACCTGTTCCGGCATGAGGCGGGACGCATTACTGCGTCCCTGACTCGTGCATTGGGGGCACGGCATTTGGAGTTGGCCGAGGAGGCGACGCAGGAGGCGCTCATTCGGGCGATGCAGCGGTGGCCATTCGGCGGCGTGCCGGCTGAGCCGGCAGCGTGGTTGCACACGGTGGCGCGGAACTATGCGCGGGATCAAATGCGGCGTTCGGTGACGTGGCAGACGATGGCGCCGGCGTTGCGGCAGTTTTGCGAGGCGCAGGGTTCCGGGGCGGACGTCGCTCCGGCGCTGGACGACACGCTGGCGATGATGCTGCTGTGCTGCCATCCGGCGTTGGGGCCGGAGAGCCGGGTGGCGCTGACGCTGAAGGCTGTGTCGGGCTTCTCGACGCGGGAAATCGCGGCGGCGTTCCTGGCGGCCGAGGAGACGGTGGCGCAGCGGTTGGTGCGGGCGAAGCGGGTGCTGCGGGAGCAGGGGATTGAGATGACGCTGCCGGAGGGCGGGGAACTGGCCGGGCGACTGGATTCGGTGTGCGAGGTGCTGTACCTGCTGTTCAACGAGGGCTACTTTGCCTCGCAGGGGGGGGGCGGCGCTGCGGCGTGACCTTTGCGAGGAGGCCGTGCGGTTGGTCTACTGTGTGTTGGAGGCCGGGCAGGCGACGCCGGAGCGGTGGGCGCTGGCGGGTTTGTTCCATCTGCACCTGGCACGGTTCGATGCGCGGTTGGACGCCGCCGGGCAGCTACGGGAGTTTGCGCAGATTCAGGGCGCGGCTTACGACCAGGAGCATCTGCGACGGGCGGACGTGGCGCTGCGGGAAGCGATGCGGGCGGAGGCGTTGAGCGCGTGGCACATCGAAGCGGCGATTGCGAACGCGCACTGCGCGGCGACGCGGGATTGGGTGCATATCGTGGCGATGTACGACGCGCTGCTGCAGTTGAAGCCGACGCCGCTGATCCGGCTGAACCGGGCGGTGGCGGTGTTCCGCGCCGGGCGGCGGGAGGAGGCGCTGGCGGAGTTGGACCTATTGGAAAAAGAAAAGAGCCTGCGTGGGTATTCACTTCTCCCAACCACGCAGGCTCGCCTCCATCAGGAAGCAGGAAACCAGGAGCAGGCAAAGCGCGCCTACCAACGCGCGCTCAGCTGTATGATGCCGGCGCCGGCGCGCGAGTTTCTGCTGCGCCGGCGGGAGGGGGCAACGGACTAGGCGGCGGGGGACTTCTTCTTCCCGTGTTTGCCTTTGGCCGTGCTTGTGTTGTTCAAGTGTTTGGCGAGTTTGGCGCGATCCTCTTCCTTGAGGTTGGTGCTGCGCGCGACGGCGCCGAGATCCTGCATGGCCTGGCGAGTGGCCTTGCGATCGAGCGTGCCCTGGCCGCTCTTGCGGATCTGGCGTTGCTCGTCGATGATCTTCATCGCCGACTCGTACTTCTGTTTTTCTTCTGCGGTCAGGCTGCCGTTACTTACCGCCGCGGACAGATCCTGACGAAACGCTTTCATGTTATCGACTCGAGTGCGCTGTGCAAAGACAGGCAGTGCGAGGAGTGTGAAAATCACAATCCACTTACTCATGCTTATTAGAACCCCGCCGTGCGGAAATGGTTTCGCTCTGGTTTCGCTACCAGATGAAATCTTTCGCGTCGTTGCGGCGGGCGTGGCTGTCGAGGATGTGGACGACGCGGAGGCGCTTCAGTTTTTCTGAACTCAGAGCGCCGATGGGGAGGTAAATAATCGACCGGTTCAAGCGGGCGGCCATGTTGCGGAAGATGCTGCGCGGGGGCTTCTTGGCGACGTAGACGACGTGCTTTTCGACCGAGTAATCGAGCGCGGCCATGAGGAGCGTTTCGGGCTTGGATTCGGCGAATGCGTAGTCGGGATCGGACCAGACGTAGGCCATGCGCCGGGGGGGCAGCGTCATCAGGAATCCACCGTATTCGCTGCGCCCGATGCCGGGGCCGACGACGTGGGCCGTCGGGTCGGTGGCGTAGAAGGCCATGTCGGATTCGTTCTGGTGTTCGCCCTGCCAGGTGGCGAGATAGGTGTAACGGTCTTCGTCGCCGTCGTCATCGAAGATCACGACGAGGGCCCCGACGGAGCCAGCGATTTTATTCGCTTCGCGGACGTAGATTTTGCCCTGGTACCAGTTGCGGAGGGTTTCGCGGAGGTCGATGCCGTCGAGCAGGGAGGTGGTGAAGGGCTGGACGCGGAGGCGCTCTTCGCTGAGCAGGCTATGGGCCTTCTGCTTCAGGAACCGGCCGTAGTTTTCGATGTGGATGTCTTCGGGCGGGTAGGAGCAGATGGAGTCGCCGTCTAGCTCGTGCTTCCATTCGCCTTTGGCCTTTTCCTTCTTGCGGGCTTTGAGGCCGCGGGGCATGAGCCGTTGCTTGGGACGCGGCAGGCGGCGGCGAAGGCGAATGCGGCGGGTGTCCATCCACACCCATTCGCCGGAGATCTTCACCGTCTGCATGTCGGGTGCGATCTGCTGGTGCGGGTACTTATTTGCCAGTTCCCAGACTTCCCAGCCGAAGTTATCGTCGACAATTCCGCGCGCGGCGACCGTTAAGTCAAATAACCCGGCGACTAAGTCGCCCTGGATACGGGCTAAGTTACGGGTGTACTTAGCCATCAGGCGGCGCTGCCAGTGGCTCATGGTGTCGCCGGTGTTTTTGGCGTAGAGTGCTTCGGCTTCGCGGAGAAGGTCGAGATTGGCGCGCTGGCGGTCGATGAGGATGTCTTCGGTACGGTCGATGCGCCACTGCTCGTAGCGGCTCTGCAGGTAGGGTGTTTCGCTGCAGATTTCGGCCAGGCATTCGGGATCGGGATTGACGACCTGGACGAGGCTGGCGGTGAGTTTTTCTTGCGGCTCTTCCTGCGGAATCTGCATGGCGTCGAGCAGCGGGTGGAGGATATTGAGCGAAACGACGACCATGGTGGACGCGAAGGGGTCGGCCCCCTGAAGGCGCCAGGCCATGGCGGTGGCGTGCCGTTCGAGATCTTCGTTGTGGGGCTGGGCCTGGAGGCGGTAGGCGTCCAGATACGGCTGCAGACCGAGGCGGCGCACGGCGTAGGTATCGGGGTAGGCGCCGGCGACGTGCGGCCGGTCTCCGATGCTGGGTTCGATGAAGACGACGACGGCGCCGATTTCGCGGGCGGTGCGGACGGCTTCGATGAAGGGGTCGCAGGGCTCGACGGGGACGTAGAGCATCTGATAGGTGAGAGCGTCGTCGTCGTCCGATTCCGGCAGGCCGCCTTCGGGGCGGTGGGGGTACATGAGGGCCGAGATCTGCGGCAGGCGTTCGACGGCGCGGATGAGGCCCTGACGGCACTCCGAGGGCAGTTCGACGGCGACGACCTTGGGCTTGTCGGCCAGCAGGGCGCGGCGGACTTCGACGGCGAACTCCATGCGGCCGGGGACTACGGGGAAGTAGCGCCAGGGGCCGCGGAGGAGACTTGCCGGATCGTCGGGAGTGCCAAACACGGGGGCCAGTTTCCTTTCTTACGGCTTGCGGGGGACGTAGCGCATAGCTTCTTCGCCGAGCGTTTCGAGGATGGAGACGCGGAGCGCTTCGGCCTGTTGGACGCGGTCCTTGGCGATGTGCTGAAGCTTCAGCGCGAAGCGGGCGATATTAATGCCGTCGCGGGCCGAATACCGCTCGTCAGCGGCGTGGGCATGTTGGAGGAACTCGGTGACGTATTCGAGGATCTCGTCGTCGGCGAAGGGCAGGTTTTCTTTGAGAATGGCGAGTTCTTCGTCGTAGCCGGGGAAGTCGATGAGGATCTGGGGCTGGAGGCGGGAGTGAATGTATTCCGGCAGATCGAAGGTGGAACTGTCGTCATTCATGGTGGAGACGAGACGGAAGAGCGGGCTGGCCTTGATCTTGATGCCGGCGACGATCGATTCGACGTAGCGGCGGTTGTCGAGCAACGGGGCGAGCGAGGCCCAACTCTTCTCGCTCATGCGGTTGCCTTCGTCGAGGATGACGATGCCGCCGCGAATCATGGCTGTCACGAGCGGCGAGGCCACGTACTTCAACATGCCTTCGCCTTCGATGACGGGGGTGATGAGCAGATCTTCCGGGCGGGTGTCGGAGGTGGCCTGCATGATGTAGACTTCGCGGCCGAGGCGCTGGGCGGCGGCATAGGCGAGCGTGGTTTTGCCCACGCCGGGCTTGCCGACCAGCCGCGGATTCATCGGCAGATCCCGATCGTCAATCACCAGCCAGGCAGCCAGTAATTGCCTCATTACATCGTCCTGGCCCACCCACTGAACCTTCAGTTCGTCCGGGTGAGCAAGGTGCAGCAGTACGCCATCAATCTCAACGACCATAGGTCACATTTTCCCGCAAATCCGTTTTTAAAGGGGATGTTTTTTCTAGGGAAGGATTTGGAACTTGTGGCCGACCTGGTCGGCTTCGAGCGCGGCGCGCAGCGTTGTCATCGGCGTTTCCGACGGCGCCAGTACCGCTCGGAGCAGGGCGGTTACCGCGGCAGGCACGGCATGGGCGGGGATTCTCAGCTCGTAGTCCAGTTCGTCCCGGCCGAAGGCTGCCTCCGGGGCGGCCCCCCAATCGTAGCCGGAAACAGTCACCGATCCATCAGCATTGTGGATTACATCAATTCGGGTTTTTGTGGTTCCGTCCCTCTGGTAGATTTGCGTGCTCATGTTTTGACTGTATCGGAAGTTCGCAACGCCGTCAGCGCGTCACGCAGTCCGGCGGTGGTGAAGGGCTTGGTCAACACGCTACGCATTCCCACTTCCAGGCACCGTATCCGGTCCTCCTCGAACGCGCACGCCGTCACGCCGATCACCGGGACGTCGCCAAACGGTTTGGGCAAGCTTCGAATCTCCTGCGTGGCCGTGAACCCATCCATCTCCGGCATCTGGCCGTCCATCAGGATGACGTCGAAGCGTTCGTGCGCCGCCGCGGCGACGGCCTCCCTGCCATTGGCGGTCATCGTCCACGTGCAGCCCAGCTTCTTCAAGTGGGCGGCCAGGACATGTTGGTTGACCGTATTGTCCTCGGCAACCAGCACATGCAGCCGCAGCGGATCGCTGCCTGTTTGAAGCGGGCTGGCTGTTTCGGGTACAGCCTGCGCTTCGCCGAAAGGAATTTCTACCCAAAATGCACTGCCCACTCCCGGTTTGGAGTGCAGCCCGATGGTCCCGTGCAGCAGCGCGGTGAGATTTTTGCAGATCGCCAGGCCCAGGCCCGTGCCACCGTGCCGGCGGGTTGTCGTGCCGTCGGCCTGGGTAAATGGCTCGAAAATTCGTTCCGCCATGGCGGGCTCCACGCCGCAGCCGGTGTCGATCACCTCAAAGCGCAGATGACTGCTGTTTCGTCCGTCCACTACCGGAGCCAGTCGCACCCGGATGCTGCCGCGAGCGGTGAACTTGACGGAGTTACTCACCAGGTTGCTGAGAATTTGGCGGAGCCGCATGGGGTCGCCTTGCACGGCTTCCGGTACGTCGCTGGCCACTTCACAGGCCAGCATTACGCTCTGCGCGGAGGCCCGGGCGTTGAACAGTTGGACCACTTCCCGGGTGATCCGCTTTGGCGAGAACGCAATCGATTCGACTTGTAACTTGCCCGCTTCGAGTTTCGAGAAATCCAGTAACTCATTGATCAACGAAAGCAGCGACTGGCCGGAAGAGTCCAGGATCTCGGCGCACTCCCGTTGGGCGGGATCGAGAGGGGTCTCCCGCAGGATCTGCGTCATTCCCAGCAGACCGTTCAACGGGGTGCGGATTTCGTGGCTGATATTGGCGACAAACTCTGATCGCGCCGCCAGCGCCAGTTCCGCCCTCTGCCGGGCCTGCCGCAGCCGGTAGCCCTGCCCGATCGCCAGGAGCAGCAACAGCGCCACGCCCCAGACCACGTCGCGCCACCACTGTTCCCGCACGCGGCCAGCCACGAGCAGATTCAACAGGTTCTTCTGGTTTGTGACTTGGACGCCGAACGGCTCGCCGATGCGCGTCATAGTGCCATCGAGCGCCATCCGAATGATCTCGGCCTGCAACCGGTCGGCGACGGGTTTTAATCCCGGGCGCGCACCAACGGCGTACGTCAGATTCAGCTCCGGGAACCAGGCGACGGCCAGCCGGTCCTTGACCCCGGCGCACTGCGGCAACACCGAAAGCGCGGCGTATAGCCGCATGTCCATAATGGCGCCGTCCGCTTTGCCGACGCAGACGTCTTCCATCACCGCTTCGTACTCCCGTTCGGTAACAGGAATCGCCGCAGGGAACAGCTGCTTCATTCGTTGTAGCCCGAAGCTGGCATGAATGAGCGAGATTCGTTTCCCCACCGTCTCGGGCACGGTATGGATCGGAGTGCTACTCAAGGAGACAACCACAAGCGTGTTCTCCCACCACGGTTCGCTGAAGTCCACTTTCCCGATACGATCGGGCACGACCGCCAACATGGGGAAAAGGTCAAGTTCCCCTCGGATCAGCGACTTTTCGGTGGTATCCGAGTAGCGCCGCCATTCGATCGGCATGCCCAGCCGGCGCGCGGCCTCGCGAACAACTTCGACGGAAAATCCCGTAGGTTGCCCATCCTTCGACAGGATGAAGTACGGAGGGAAACTGCCATATCCCATCCTATACATGGATTGTGTTTCCGGTCGGGGGGCTGCCCACCACTTCGTGACGGAGATCCCGGCAGCCAGTATCAGGCAACCAAGAAGTCCCGCCCAAACCAGCTGTTTACGGGAAAACACCATTCGTTAATCGAATATCGGCTGTAAACGTCACCACCGATAGCCAAACTAGATCTGGAACTGTTGGATTTACGCTAGCACACCGGGAAGGCGTCCGGTCGAATCGGCGAACCGCTCGACGGGGGTTCCAAAGGCGTCCAACATTGAGACGTACAGGTTGGACAGTGGCGTGTCTTTTTCGTAGCTGAGGTGCTGGCCGCTTGCCAGGCGTCCGCCGGCTTTGCCCGCCAGGACGAGCGGCAGGTTGTGTGGGTCGTGCTTGTTGCCGTCGCGGATGCCGGCGCCGAAGAGGATCATCGAATTGTCGAGCACGTTGGAATCGCCTTCCTTCATGTCGCTCAGCTTCCGTAACAGGTAGCCGTACTGCTCGATGTGCCACTTGTTGATGAGCTGATACTGCCGCATGTTGTCCGGCTTGTTTTCGTGGTGGGAGAGGGAGTGATGGGCGCCGGTGACGCCATCGACAAACGCAAAGTTCTGGTTGCTGACTTCGTTGCCAAACAGGAACGTGGCCACGCGGGTGGAGTCACTTTGGAAACCAAGGGCGATGATGTCGAACATCAACCGGACGTGCTCGGCGTAGTCCTTGGGATTGCCGGTGGGCTTGGCGGCGGGGTCGAGCGCGACGCGCGGTTTCCACTTGGATTGTTCCGGACTGGCGGCCCGCTCCAGGCGGTCTTCGAGCGAGCGAACGACGGAGAGATATTCGTCCAGCCGCTGGCGGTCGGCGCCGCCGAGTTTCTGGCGCAACTCCTTGGCATCGGTCAACACGCGGTCCAGCAGCAGCGCTTCTTCCTTGGCGCCATCACCCTGGCCGTTTCCGGCGCGGAAGAGACGTTCGAAGGCCAATTGGGGATTCAGCTCGCGAGCGAGCGGGGATGTGGCACTGGCCCAGGAGATGTGCGAGCCGTAGACGCGGGTGTAGCCGACATTCTTGTCGACGCCGGTGGTGACCGGGGCGATGCCCAATTCCATGGAGGCGATGGGCGTCTGGCGGCCGGCTTTCTGCACGGCCAACTGGTCCATCGAGACGCCGTTGCAACTGACATCGACGCCGAGCGTTTTCGTGACCGTGGTGCAGGTCAGCCAGCCGGAGATTTTGACATAGTGCCCGTCGCCACCAACGCTGCCCGGGTTCCACAGATTTGTCAGGACCAGTAACTGATCCTGTAAGTCAGCCAACGGAGAAAGTGTGGGCGAGAGTTTGAAATCACGCTTATCGCCTTCGGGGGTCCACATTTCCGGATGGACGCCGTTGGGCATATAGAGCGCGGCCATACGCACGGGCGGTTTGGAGCCGCCGGCCGGGGCGGCCATTGCTTCCATCCAGGGGAGTCCAAGGGCTGCGCCCGCACCTCGCAGTAGTGTCCGGCGATTGAGAGTGTGACGACCCATATAACTCCTTTATTCGGCTTTGGCGGCGGGCGGGATGGCGGGAATGTTCGGGGACGTTCCCACCTGGTAGCGGAACGGCACGCTACGGACAATTTCCAGTATAAGCGTGTGCGCGCTGTAGTTTTCTTTCTTCACCGCGTCGACAATGCGGTCGACCGAGCAGTGGTCTTCGAGGGTGAGTCCACGGCCCAGGGCATAGCCAAGCAGTTTCACCGTCAGGTTGCGCACCAGCAGATCCTTCTTCTCCATGAGGATCTTCTTCATTTCGTCGGGGCCGTCGAAGGTGGCGCCATCGGGCAGGACGCCTTTCGAGTCGATCGCCTTGCCATCGTCTTCGGTGCGCCAGAGGCCGAGCACATTGTAGTTTTCCAGGCCGAATCCGAGCGGGTCGATGCGGTTGTGACAGACGCCGCAGGCCGGGTTTTGCCGGTGGCGTTCGAGCCGTTCTCGCAACGTTTGCGGCGCCGTGCCAACTTTGTCTTCGAGCGGGGGGACGCCGGCCGGCGGGGGTGGCGCCGGAGTGCCCAGCAGCGCATCCAGGATCCACTTTCCACGCAGTACCGGGCTGGTGCGGTTCGGGTACGATGAAACGGCCAATACCGCCGCCATGCCGAGCACGCCGCCACGATGGGAACCCGGTGGCAGGTCGACGACGACCGGTTGCTGGCGGAGAGGCTTTTCGGGCTTGATGCCGTAGTGCTTGGCCAGCTTGTTGCTCATTACGGTGAATTTGGAGTCGATCAGATTGAGCAGCGAAAGGTTGGCGGTCAGCAGTTCCTGGAAAAAGAGGATCGGTTCGTAACGGATGCCGGATTGAATTTCGGCGTCGTAGTAGGCAGGGAAGAGTTTCGGATCGGGCTTGATGTCTCTGCCGAGTTCTCGCGTGTTCAGCCACTGTTCGACGAACTGTTCGGCGAAGTCGCGCGTACGCGGGTCTTTCAGCAGGCGGATGGTCTGTTCGCCCAGGATCTTGTCGTCGTTCAATTTGCCGGCGGCGGCCAGTTTGGTCAGGTCGTCATCCGGCATCGTTCCCCATAAGAAGTAGGAGAGGCGGCTGGCCAATGCGAACCCGTCGAGCAGTCGAGGCCCCGCGCCGGGGTTGGGCTCTTCGACGCGGAACAGGAAATGGGGCGAGATGAGGACGCCCTGCAGCGCATGCAGAATAGACGTCTCGTAGCTCTGGTTCTTCTTGTAGGCGTTGGCGAATAACGTGAAGTACCTCTCCAACTCCTCCGGCCGTGCCGGGCGGCGGAAAGCTCTTGGCAGGAAGGCTTCGAGGACCTTGCGGGCGGCCTGCTCGGGCGTTGTCTTATCGTTCGGTTCGGCGACCAGAAAACGGGATCGCGACTTGGGGTCTTTGGCACCGTAGCCGAGCGCTTCGCGCGCCGCTTCCAGATACTTTTCGGCGTGCATGGGCGACAGGAACAGTGTCTCGGCTGCGTTATCAAATCCCTCGCCACCGGCGCCGTCGGCCGGCAAGCCGCGCCCGGCGTTGATGTGAATGTTCAGCAGGTCGCGCATCGTGGCTGAGTATTCGGTGCGGTTCAGCCGGCGGAGCAGCGCGGGCCGGGGCGAGATGCCATCGGCGCAGGCGGCCGATTTCATCGTTTCTTCGACGTAGCTGACGAACGCCTCGCGCTTATCGAGCGGCGGAGCGGGCGCGCCTTTCGGCGGCATCTCGTTGTCGCGCACCCGCGTCAGCATGCGGCTCCATTTGCGCGGATCTTCCATCAGGGTCTGAATCGTGTTCAGCTTGGCTGCGTTGAAGCCCGCCGACGGCTTGGCCCCCTGGTGGCAGGAGACACAATAGCTCTTCAGGAAGCCCTGCGTCTGCGCAAAAGTATGCTCTTTTGCGGGCGCTGCAAAAATGGGAATAGTAAAGGCTACGGACAGTGCCAGGCGACGCATCTAGCCTGAGCATATCAAGTTACGATTGCCTAATGAGAGTTCTTGCAATTGCGCGCGAGGGTGGCCGGCAACGGATTGTGACCTATCTATCCGATGACGAACTGACGCGGCTTGGAGGTCTTCCTCCACAGGCCGTCGTGGGAATTCTCCAGGACGACGATTCGCTGCAGGTGAACGCTGTCTTTCGCGAGTTTCTCCACGAGGTGATTGCGACGGCGGCGCCGCTTGATCCGGACCTTCAGCAAGCCGCCGCCGTCAGCGGCGAAGGCCGTCTGGTTTACATCGACTCGCGCGTTCCGGAAACGGTGGACCCGGTCCCCGACGAAGACATCATCGGCTGGTTCCGCGTCCGGGATGGCCGCATTGTGGACGGCTCGTACCTTCCGAATCCCCATCACAAAATTGAAGGGCACTACGGGTTCACCGCCGTTCTCGGCGGTATTCGGCAGGCGCTGGTGGCAGCGTTGTTCGCCCGAAACGCCGGCTAAATTTCGGCCATCCCGTCCAGGCTCCGCCACAGATACCAACTGGCCACCGAGGCGTAGGGCCGCCACGGTTGGGCGATCTGCTCCATCTCCTTCGGCGTTGGCGGCGTCTCCAGCGCATAGGCTTTCCAGATCGCGTTTCGCACCCCGAGGTCGCCCGTGGGCAGTACATCGTGCCGCTGCAGCGCGAACATAAGGAACATGTGAACGGTCCACACGCCGATGCCCTTGACCTGGGTTAAGCGCTCGATGATCTCGCCGTCATCCAGTTCGCGCAGTTTACCGAACTCGATGGCCCGCGCACGGGTGTGCTCGCTGAGGTTCATCAGGTAGCTGGCTTTCTGGCGGGAAATCCCGCACGGGCGCATGCCCTCAATGCCGAGTTCCAATATCTTCTTTGGGGAGAGTTTTCCGCCGCGTCCGGCCGCCGCGGTTAGCCGCGTGAGCATCGTCGCCGCCGCGGCTCCGCTCACCTGCTGGTAGACAATTGATCGGGCCAGTGTCGTAAAGTCCGGTTCCCGGTATACGATCTTGTAAGGACCCACCGCGCCGATGATGCGCGTCATCACCGGGTCGGCGTTTTTCAAATGGGAAATTGCTTTTCTCATGGAACGTGATGAATCGAGGGGCCATCTATGAGGATAGTGAATCGCAGACGAGTACTTTCAACCCTGTGCGTTGGCGGGCTGGGTGTCTTTGCCCAAAAGCCGAAGGCGCAGCCGGATCCTCAGGACGACCTGCCCACAATTAAGGTGGACGTCGACCTCGTCAACCTGATGTTTACGGTGCGCAACAAGAACAACGCCCTCATTGCGACGCTGACCAAAGACAATTTCACCATTTACGAGGATGGAAAAGCGCAGACCACGAAGTACTTCACGCGGGAAACGAACCTGCCGCTTACCATCGGGTTGCTTGTCGATGTCAGCGGCAGCCAGGAGACGCTGATTCCGCAGGAGAAGTATGCCGCGGGGCAGTTTTTCGATCAGGTTCTGAAAGCCAAGGACATGGCCTTCCTGATCAGCTTTGGCGCCGATTGTGAACTGCTGCAGGACTCAACGAGTTCGGCGAAAATGCTCAAGCGGGGCTTGGAAGGGCTGCGGCTATCGGCCGGAGTCGGTGGGTTGCACCCGGGGCCGGTGCCGAGTTCGCGGCCGCCACGGGGCACGCTGCTCTACGACGCCGTCTACCTGGCGGCGAACGAAAAGCTGAAGAATGAGGTGGGGCGCAAAGCCATCGTGTTAATCACCGATGGGATGGACCAGGGCTCCAGCTACAAGCTCAAGGACGCGATCGAAATGGCACACAAGGCCGACACGATCATCTACAGCATCTACTACGTGGACCAGCGCGCCTACTACGGCCGTGGGATGACGTTTGGAGGCGCGAGTGACGGCGACCTGAAGAAGATGTCGGAAGAGACCGGCGGCCGGTTGTTCCACGTTGGACGCAACAATACGCTGGAGGACATTTTCAAGCAGATTCAGGAAGAGATGCGCAGCCAGTATGCGCTGGCCTATTCGCCGACGAATGAATCCCGGGACGGATCGTTCCGAAAGATCGAGATCCGCCCCAACGACAAGACCCTGAAGGTGCAGGCCCGGAAAGGCTACTACGCCGCCAAACGCTAGTTAGGCGACGCGGGTGCGTTCCACCATGTAGGAGGCAAGCGCCTCTTCCAGGGTGGGCATGGCCTTGATCCCACAGGTGACGAAACGCGCGTTCTCCAAGGCGGAGAATTTCGGCCGCCGCGCCGCCGTCCGGTACTCCCGTTCGCTGGTGGGGCGTAGTTCCGGCTTCACACCCGCGGCGTTGAAGATCTTGCGCGCAAAGTCGAACCAGGAAATGGGCTCTCCGCCACCGGCGTGGAAGACACCACGGTGCGGCGTTTCCATGAGGTCCACGGTCCGTTCGGCCAAGGCCGGTGCATACGTGGGAGAGGCAACATGATCTTCCACCACGCGGATGGGCTGGTTGGACTGCGCCAGCCGCAGCATGGTTTCGACAAAGTTTCCCCGCGCGGTACGCAATCCACCGGGTCCGAAAACGCCGGAGGTGCGAAGTATGAGCGGGTTCTCCAAATAGGCTTGCGCGTACAGTTCGCCGGCCAGTTTGGAGACCGCGTAGGCGCCCATCGGCCGCGGTCGATCCTCTTCGACGTACGGGCGGCCGAGCTGGCCGTCAAAGACGTAGTCGGTGGAGAAATGCACGAGCAGCGCATCCAGCTGGCGGCAGGCGACGGCCAGGTTGCGGACGCCGAGCCCGTTGGCGCTGTACGCCGCTTGGGGTTCCTGCTCGGCCACATCCACCTGATTGTAGGCGGCTGCGTTGATCACCGCTTTGGGGTCCAACGGAGCCAGGGTCTGTTCGAGCAATGGCAGATTGGTGATATCGACAGAGGCGCGATTGAATGGATGAACGGCGTAACCCCGTTCGTTCAACACACGAACAAGCTCAACACCCAGTTGGCCTGCGGCGCCAAACACGACAACATTTTTTGACATTCAGTCGAAGCATAACATGACGTTCAAACCCGCTCCAGCTTGGGCGCTTTGTCCGGCTCCAGAGCGCTGATCAAGTGGCGTAGCCCGGAGAGTCCGGTGAGGCATTGTTCAGTCACAATTCCAATGTTGAAAGGGGCAGCGGCACCGGTGGAAGCGGGCGCGCAGTAGCAAACCTCGCCGAGGAACATGGAATCGCCGATATCCAATCGGACGGGCAGACCAGCGTCGATTGCAATGTTGGATTGCACCCTCATCCCTCGTTCACTGGCTTCACTGACGTGGACGGGGATGGGTACGCCGTTGGTGGATTGCGATGTTCCAAGGACCTGCAAGGTCCCCTCCGCATTCACCGCGATGCGTGGCCGAGTTCGTTTTTCCGTGTCTGCCATCGCCAACTCCCTCGCTATTCCTTATCGGGCGTTAGAACGAATCTTTGACATGCATTTCACTCTTCAGGAATCCTTCAATCTTCGCCACCATCGAATCGTGCGTCCTACCCTCATTCGCCGGCAGCAGTACCCATGTCGAACTGACTGGGAGTAGAATCTCTCGTCCATGGTGCTGGAGCGTCAACTCCAGCTTGGCCGAGGCGAATTTGGACAGATCGGCTCGCACCGTATCCTGGGGCTGTGGCCGTTCCACGATTGCCAGGAACGCGTTGGCGCTCCAGCGGAACAACTGATCTTTCGACTGCAAATGCTGGCGGACATAATTCGCGAAGAACAGCACGACCTGGTCGGTGGATTGGCTGCCAAAGCGGTTGTTTACCAGCGTCAACCGGTCAACCGGCAAGACGGCTGCGTACATGTTCTTCTTCGTACGAGCCTGAAAAAGCGCATCTTCGGCGTCGGCGCGGGCCGGCAGGTCGGTGATGGGATCTCGCATCAGCGGTTCGCGTGGCTTCGGCGTTTCAGTTGTCGAAACTTCCGCCAATCGGTGTTGCGTGTCGGAGACGCTTCGCTGGAGAGCGTGGATGGTGCCGGCTGCCTGTTCCCGCTGCCGGAACGCCTCCTCCCGGACCATGGCAAGGCAGTCGGCCAGTTCGGCCTTGAGCAGTGGCAGGTCCGTCGCGCTGCTCACGCCTTCGATTCGCTTTTCTACCCGGCTCAACTGCTCGACCGCGGTTTGGCTGGCCGTCGAAATACTGGCCACCGTCGATGTCAGCATGCTGATCATCGTCGTCAATTCGGTGCTCTGGACCTGCAGATACCGGTTGGTGTGATGGCAGTAGTCTTCGAAAGTCCGGGATGCCTCACCGGCCGCCATCAGAATCTGAGAAGGATCGGGTACGGACCCGATTCGCTCTTCCAACTGGAGCACGGCTCCTTGAAACCGCAGGACTTCTGATTCTTCCCCGCGAATGACATGGAGCCGCATGGAACGCAACAGTAGATGGCACAACTGCAATAACGCGCTTGTCGTTTCCTGGAGTGACCCGTCCAGGTGCTTTTTTAGCGATAGAAACATCTGCTCTCCACCCTCCTCATATCGGAGAGCGAAGCCAGAAAATGAGGAATCCTAACGCGCGGCGGTCAACAGCGCGTAAAATCCGGCGCCAACGGCGGCCGGTAACAGGAACGCGATAAGCGCACGGGTCCAGCGGCTGCGCAGCCACCCGGGTAGCACCGCGCGTACCACAGGGGCGGGCTCTGTGCGCAATCGCCGTCTCATTGTGCCTTGCGAACCGCGCAATGCGGATGGCTCCCCGCGGAGGAGCTTCAGAATTTCATCGCGGCCGCGCTGGTCAGCGATCAGAATCGTCGCCGCCATGGACGAATTCAGCGTCCGCTGCAGGTCCCGCCGCAACTCCGGCGTCATTTCGGAGCGAGATTTGTACAGGCGGGGCTTCCCGTCCGTCGCAATCAGAATCGTGGATGTACGAAAGGTCTGGATTTCCAAACAACACCTTCTACAGAATGGCGCGCGCGGTTTCGGTAGGGTTACTCGTCGCAGGCGTTCCCACCCCTGCCTGATCCAGAATAACTTGAATGAATCCCAGCGCCGCCTTAGATAGGGCCTTATCCTTCCGGTAAATCAACCCCAATCGCCGGTCCAACGACTCTGGCGCCAAGGGGATCGCCCGTAGTTTGCCTTCCCTTACCTCATCGGCACAATTTGACGCCGCCAGGAATGCAATTCCCAATCCGGCACCCACAAATCGTTTCATCATCTCCGTGGAATCCAGTTCCATGGAAATGTTCAAGCTGTCTTCGATCGGCTCCAGCCACGCATTCAAACGCGCCCGCGTCGTCCCTGCGCGCGGCAACAACATCGGATAGGAAACAATGTCTTCGCAGGCAATCGTCTTGGCACCGGCCAGCGGATGCGTCGGCGGCACGATGCACTTGATCTCGTCGGTATGGATCAGCACCACTTGCAACTTCTTTTCCTGAATGGGCAACTGGCAGATGCCAAAATCAGCCAGATTATCGATGACCGCTTCCACCACGCGTGCCCCGAACGACCGGTCGACTTGTAGCTGCACGTTGGGGAACATCTCCTTGTAGCGGGAGAAGACTTCCGGCAGCACATAAATACAGGTGGCTTCGTTGGCGGCGATCACCAGTTCGCCGCGCGGAACCTTTTCCAACTCGTTGATTGAGTCCTGCGCCTGCCTACGTAAATTTAATATCTGCTCGGCGTATTCGGCGAAGATTTTCCCCGCCATCGTCAACGAGATACGCGTACCCAGGCGTTCGAACAGTGTCGTGTTCAACTCCTGCTCCAACTGCCGCACCTGCGCGGAAATCGCCGGTTGCGTGCGGAAACAGGTCTGCGCCGCCTTAGAGAAGCTCTTCAGACGGACGATTTCCAGGAACGTGTGGAGTTGGTCCAGATCCATTTGTCTGCGTATGAACTCGGGAGGTTCGATTGGAATTGTAACGTACTGATGTACCCCTGGTCACTTGTATTTGCTCCCTATGCCTGAGGAGGGGCCCCCGATTCCCGCTATCCTAACGGAATGAGGCTCGGAATCGATTTCGGAACAACCCGAATCGTGGTGGCCGCGGCGGATCGCGGCAACTACCCGGTTGTGGCCTTTGAAACCGATGATGGCGGCATTTGCGACTGGTATCCGCCGCTGGTCGCCGTCTCCGATGGGAAGCGCCAGTTTGGTTGGGCCGCCTGGGCCGCGCAGTCCAGTGCCGAAGTCACCGTTGTCCGCAGTTTGAAGCGGTTTTTGTCGGCCTCCGGCCCCGAAACTCCGGTCGAAATTGCCGGCGCCATCGCCCCGCTTTCGACCATTCTTCGCGAACTCGCCGCCGCGCTTCTGACCGCTCTTCGCGAGCAATCAAACCTGGAAGTTCCGCCGGGGGAACCGTTCGAAGTCATGCTTGCCGTCCCGGCGGGTGCCAATTCCAACCAGCGTTTCCTGACTGTCGAGGCTTTTCGTAGCGCTGGATTCGACGTTATCGGACTGCTGAACGAACCCTCCGCCGCGTCCGTCGAATATGGCCACAGCCACCGGGAGAAGGCCACGAAGAAGGAAGCTGTACTGGTCTACGATCTCGGCGGCGGCACCTTCGACGCTTCGCTCGTTACGCTCGACGATTGCTCCCACGCTGTCATCGCCACGGAAGGGCTGGCGACGCTTGGCGGCGACGACTTCGATCATCTCCTGGCGGAACAGGCTCTGCTCGCCGCCGGCGTATCCGCCAGCGATCTTACGCAGGCCGAGTGGTTCCGCTTGGAAGAGGAGGCCCGGCGAAAGAAGGAATCGCTGCACCCAAACTCGCGCCGCCTCACTATCGATCTCGATCTGGTCCGGCCGGAATGGCCGCAAGTCCACGTTCCTGTCGCCGAATTCTACGCCCTCTGCGAACCGCTCATTGCCGAAACGCTCCACGCGGTCGAAGACCTCTGCGCCCGCGTCTCTGGCGTCGAAGCGATCTACGTCACTGGCGGGGGCAGCGAACTCCCGCTTGTCAGCCGCCTGCTCCGCGATCGCTACAAGGCGAAGGTGCAACGCTCCCCCTACACCCACGCCGCCACGGCCATCGGCCTTGCCATTCATGCCGACAAGAACGCCGACTACGTTCTCCGCGACCAGTTCACCCGCTACTTCGGCGTCTGGCGCGAGGCCGATGGCGGCGCCCACATGCGTTTCGACCCGCTCTTTGCAAAGGGCGCCGCACTGCCCAACGCCGGTGATCCGCCGCTGCTGGAAAGCCGGGAGTATAACGCCGTCCATAACATCGGTCACTTCCGCTACCTCGAATGCAGCCACCTGTCCCCCGAGGGCCAGCCGGATGGCGACATCACCGTCTGGGATGAGATCCATTTTCCCTTCGACCCTGCCCTGGCCAGTGCGGCTGGTCTCGACAAAATCCCCGTCTTTCATACCTGGCAGAACCAGCGAATTGGCGAACAGTACCGCTGCGGTACCGGCGGCGAACTCCAGGTGACCATTGCCAACCTCGACGCGGGCTACGAACGAACCTACCGCCTGGGTCGTTGGGGCGCCGCGTCGCAGCCCATTGTCCCAGGTAGAAAACGAACTCCACCCGCCCGCCGCAAGAAAACTTCCAACTCCAATTAACCCATGCTAAAGCCCTCTCTCGACTGGCTCCTCATCTTCATCCCCATCACCGCCTGGCTTCACTTCGCCATGCCCGATGCTCACACGCAGATCTTCCTTTGCGCGTGTTTGGCGATTCTCCCGTTGGCCGGCTGGCTCGGCAAGGGCACGGAGAATTTGGCCTGCCACACTGGCGAAGCGATCGGTGGCCTGTTGAACGCTACCTTCGGCAACGCCGCCGAACTGATCATCGCCATCGCGGCCATGCGCAGCGGGCTCTATGACGTCGTCAAGGCATCGCTTACCGGCTCCATCATCGGCAACGTGCTGCTCGTCGCCGGCCTGTCCATGTTCACCGGCGGCCTGAAGTACAAGACGCAAACCTTCAACCGGATGGCCGCGCAGAACCAGGCCACGATGCTGCTGTTGGCCGCCGTCTCGCTCATCATGCCCGCGGCGTACCACTATCTGGCCGGACCCGCCGCCGCCGCCCACGAAGGGGACATCAGCATGGAGATATCCATCATCCTGCTGATCGTCTACGCCGCCAGTCTTATCTTCACGCTCATCACCCACAAGGCGCTATTCGGCGCCGAGGGCGGGGAAGCGCACGGCGGCGAGGCGCAGCCCTGGAGCGTCGGCAAATCGGTGGCCGTATTGGCCGGCGCCACCGCGCTCATCGCCTGGGTCAGCGAGATTCTCGTCGGCTCGGTGGAACACGCCGCGCATTCGTTCGGCATGACCAGCGTCTTCGTTGGTGTCATCGTCGTCGCCATCATCGGCAACGCGGCCGAGCACTCCACCGCCATTCTCGTGGCCCGCAAGAACCGCATGGATCTGGCCTTGGGAATCGCCATCGGCTCCAGCATTCAGATCGCGCTCTTCGTCGCTCCCGTGCTGGTGCTGATGAGCTACTTCCTGGCGCCAACGCCCATGAATCTCGTCTTTACGCCGGCCGAAGTGTTGGCCGTAACGGTCAGCGTATTGATCTGCGCCCAGACAGCAAACGACGGCGAGTGTAACTGGATGGAGGGCATCCAATTGCTCGCCGTCTATGCCATCCTGGGCGTCGTCTTCTACTTCCTGCCCGACGCCCACGTCAAGTAACGGATCAGAAGCTCAGCTTCAGAGCCAACTGCACGAACCGCGGATCAAACGTGGAGCTGACGCGGCCGAAGGTGGCGTTGGTAACGGTCACATCCGGGGCCAGGAAGTTCGTCTGGTTGAGCAGGTTGTAGAACTCCCCGCGGAAGGTGAGCCGCGCGCCTTCGTTGATCACCGGCAGCTTGAAGTGCTTGGCCAGTACCAGGTTCGTCTGCCGCAGCGGGAAGCCGGAGACGACGTTCCGCCCCAGCGAACCGAACGGCGAGGTGACCGCCGGCGTCGCCAGCGCGGCCCGGTTGAAGTAGGCCAGGTGGCGGTCCGTGGTGATGTTGTTCTTGATTTCGCCGCCCACATAATTCGGGCGCAAGGCCACGTTGCCTAGGAAGTCGGCCTGGCCGTCGGAGAGGATGCCGGCGGAGTCCGGGTAGCGGATGTTCAACGGCTGGCCGCTCAGCAGGCTAATGATTGCCGACGCTTCCCAACCGCCCAGCACCGCGTCCACCATGCCCGGCATGTTCTTGCCGAACCGGCGGCCCTGGCCGAACGGCATCTGATAGACGAACGAGGTTGTGGAATTCAGGCGTTGATCGAAGCTCGAAAGCCCCTTGTCGTTCATCGGATTGCGGATGTCCTGCGGGTTGGGGCTGCCGCCGTTGGGCGTGTCGAGCACCTGGCCCACATTGTCGATCGCCTTGGCCCAGGTGAATGAGCTCAGCATCGTCAAGTCGCGCCCGCGATGTTCGAACTTCAGCTGCATGGCGTGGTAGTTGGAGAAGCCCGTCGGCAGCACGGCGGTGATGTTGTTGAAGCCCTGGAACGGGCGCCGGGCGAGCAGCGTGCCCAGCGTCGTCAAGCCGCGCGACAATTCATCGGCGGTGATCGGACGCGCCTGGTTCAGGTCGCCCAGAATCGGCAGGCGTGAGCCCTTGTTGCCTACATAGGCCGCGTCCAGCAGCGTGTCTTTGAACAGCGTCCGCTGCACGGTGAAGTGCCAGTTCTGCACGTAGCCCCAGGGCGTGTCGCGATCGACGTGCAAAATGACATTGCTCGGCAGAACGCCGGGGTAACCCGCCTCGCGGGTCCGGAAGCAGTTGGACCAGTTGTCGCCGGTACAAATATTGCCGAGGTTCGCCGGACTGTTCGTCGTCGAAAACCGCGTGACATAGGGGGCATTCGTGTTCATGAACTCCGCCGAAGCCATCCGGTTCCAGAAGTTCCATCCCAGCCCGTATCCGCCGCGAAGCACGGTCTTCGAATCCAGCTGATACGCGGCGCCGATGCGCGGCGCGAAGGTGTTGTAGCGCGAGCGCTGCAGGCTGCGATCGCTATCGCTCGCCTGGACGATCTTGTTCGTCGCCGGGTCAAAGTTCGACAGCTTGTTGTTGGCGTCGAACACCGGGGTCATCAGGTCGTAGCGGACGCCGGCGTTCAGTGTCAGTTTCCGGTTGATCTTCCAGTCGTCCTGGACGAAGAAGAAGTTGCCGCGCTGCCGGGCCTGCGCCTGCACCTGCGTGGCCAGCTGGTAGGAGCTGCGCGCGCCGGCGAAGAAGTCGGCCAGGTGATACCATGAGTTGTTCACACCCGCCGGGACATTGGTCGCAGGCCGCGAATAGGCGCCGCCGAAGGCATCGATGCCGTAGAGCGGGTTGGTATCGTCGACAACAATGTAGAGCCCCAGCCACTCGTAGCCGGCTTTGACGCTGTGCGCGCCGGCCAGCTTGGCGTAGGTGCCGCGGGCGTTCACGGTCGTCGGGAACTGCGCCTGCGGGTTGGTCGATTGACGGCCATACCGCGGGAAGCCGACGATGTCCTGCGGCGTCACGCCGCCACGGACCTTATCGCCTTCCGGCAAGCCGGTGATGCCGAACAGCTCCCGCATCGACGGGCCGCCAACCAGCGCGGGCGTCCGGTCCATGCCCAGGCGGGAAACGGAGAACCGCACGTCGACCACTTCGGTGGCCGATTTGGTCCACGTCACACCAGCCGTGCCGGCCTGGTTGTAGGTGTCCAGGAAGCCAAGATTGTTGCCACCCGCGGCGCCCGAGATCAGGCCCGGCGCCTGGATGTTCTGCCCGCGTTGCGCGTAGCGGAAGAAGCTCTGGACACTGGTGCGGAACTGGTGATCCAGTTTGAAGGCGCCCTTGTCATCGTCCAAAATGTTGCGGTCAAAGTTGCCGAAATTACTGCCGATGCCGAGGTTGGAGACCGACGCCGCGGCGACCGGACGATTCGAAAACGGCAGGTTGTCCATGACGTAGCGCGCCAGTTTCGTCATCGGCACCGGTTGGCCGGCCGGGATCACTGTCCCCGCCGCGATCGTCTGCCCCGTTGACGCCGTGTAGCTCACCGGCACGCGCACGTCCACCGGCAATACGCCGGCGCGCATCTGCGCAGTTGGTACGGAGCTCAGCGAGAACGGAGCAATCCGCCACCGGCTGCCCTCATAATCGGCAAAGAAAAAGGTGCGGTTCTTCAGGATCGGCCCGCCAAACGTGAACCCAAACTGATTCCGGTTGTTCTGCGGCTTCTGGTTGTCCACTGGCTTGAAGAAGCCCGTGGCGTTCAGCCGGTTGTTCTGCAAAAAGTTCCAAAAGGAACCGTGAAACGTGTTGGTTCCGGACTTCGACGCCACGTTCATCACCGCCCCGCCCGTGCGGCCGAACTCGGCCGAATAGGCGTTCACCATCATGCGGAACTCGGCCACCGAATCCGGCGACGGCTGCACGGCCTGATTGGAATAGCCCTGATTTGTGGTGCCGTAGAAGTTGTTGTCCACGCCGTCCAATACGAAATTGTTGAACACGCTTCGCAAGCCGTTCACGTTGTAGGCGCCCTCGCGCCGCGTCGCCACCGAACCGGAGTTCGAAGAGTTCGACTCCCGCACCCCGGGGCTCAACAGCGCAAAACTCGAATACGTCCGCCCCAGAACCGGGAACGACGTGATCTGTTTCGCCTGGATGACCTGCCCTTTGGACGAGTTATCGGTCTCTAGCAAGGGGGTCACGGCTACGACGTTCACCGTCTCGCTCACCGAGCTCACCTGCATCGTCAGGTCCACGCGTTGACGCGCGTTCACTGTCAGGTTCACGTCCTCGGCCACGGCATTCGAAAACCCTTGCTGGACGGCTTGAATCCGGTAGCTACCAATGCGCAACGCCGGGAAAACATAATTGCCGTCTTCGGTTGTTTTTGACGAGGCGGAAAGGCCGGTTTGCTTGTTCACCGCCGTAATCGCGGCGCCCGCCACGGCACCGCCCTTTGCGTCCTGAACAGTGCCTAAGATCACGGCATTGTCGAATTGCGCCAATGCCGACAGCGAAATTAAGAAAAATAGCCCTGTAGTGCTTCTCAAACTGATATCTCCTCCGCGAGTAGAAATTCTGTTTCCAGCCTAATGGCCGAATTTGTCAATTGGGTCGCAAAAGCGTGAAAGTACGGTCGCAGTGGTAGCGATTTCGCGCCGGTCCCTATCCGTACCATCGTGCTCATCCTACAAGGCATACAGGCGACTCTCGGTGTCCGACAGGTGGGACGGAGCGGATGGTGTCAACGATGAAGTGAGGTTGGGGATCTCGGCTCTTCCGTTCGTAGAACGCTCTCCGGAGACGTCGCCGTACCAGTCGTCCATCCGCCACAAGCTCTTCTACCCGGGTTCCCTGGACATCGCCGAAATCCAGGAAATCGGCACCACCAGAACGATTTGTACGGGCCGTTCCCCGCGGATGTATCTGTGGAGCGATCTTCGTTTATTTCCATACCCGGCCCGGGTGTTCTGCCTTTGGTGTGACGCTCCGTTCTGTTCTCTCCCACGCCCCCTCGTGGCCTATTCACTGGTCATTCATGGATGTCATACTCAAATGCGCCATGGAATATCTCAGTACATAAGTGGAATAGCCCGCTTAAAAGACAATGCATGATTTGTTGTTTTGAGTCAAGTCGGACGATTTCTGTCCGAAATGGCTTACATGCGAGTTACCTCCCTGCTTCTTCTATCACTCTCTCTTGTTGCCTACAGCCAGGAGACTCCTGCTTCCCCAAAAATCGGCGAACTCGTCACAGATCGCCCGGACTTTACAGAATCCGCCGAAGTCGTGCCCAAAGGTTGGCTGCAATGGGAGAGCGGTTTCCAGTTTGACCGCGCCGGCGATAGTCGTGGCTACACCTTCGGCGCGCCGTTGCTCCGCTTTGGCATTACAAAGAAGTTCGAATTGCGCCTGGCCACCGATGGCGTCGTCGGTCAACGGGATGCCGTGGACCCCATCCACCGCGGCATGGCCGACTCTTCCATTGGCTTCAAGTATAAGTTCAAGGACGAATCGAAGTGGCTGCCATCGTTTTCGATCATTCCGGCCGTCAGTCTGCCTACGGGACATTCGGCCTTCACCAGTTCGAAAGCAGACCCCGGCGTCAAATTTGCGGTCGGTAAAGATATCCCGCTTGGATTCAGTGTCTCAAGTAACATTAATTATAACTCTCTGAGTGATGGGATAGGCCGATACAATCAAAGTGCAATGACACTCTCTGTCGGCCACGGCTTCGGTGAACGGTTCGCGGGTTACTGGGAGCTGTACTCCTTTAACTGCGACGAACGTAGCAGCGGCAGAATGACCGTCTTCCAAACCGGTGTTACCACCGCTGTGGGGCAGAACACACAGTTGGATGTCTCTGTCGGCCGCCGCTTAACTGCCGTCGGACCCGATTGGATGGTTGCCTTTGGTTGGGCCACCCGCCACCCGCTGGGTTTCACGTCCTGGTTCAAACGATAGAGTCCCCCCATGGTCCGCATCTTCAGGAATTGGACGATCCAACGCCGCGTACAGGCGATCACCGCGTGTAGCCTTTTGATCTCTCTCTTTGGCCTTGGCGTCGCAGCCGTCGCCTTGCGTTCACTGACGTCGAAGCTGGCACAGGTCGTCACGACAACGGACGCGCTCCGCTTCCACCTCCACGCCGACATGATGCACGATGCGCTGCGCGGAGACGTCTTATCGTCGATGCTCGCCCAGAACGATGCCCAAAGGGCCGAAGTAGCCGAGGATATCGCGCAGCACTCTCGACTCTTTCAAGAGGACTTGCGTCAAATCAAGGGTCTCGCACTTCCCGGTGAATTGAAAGGCGCGCTCGCCGAAGTCGAAGAAGAACTCAATCAATACCTGGCTTCCGCGCAGGAAACTGCCGCCGCCGGTCGTCAGGGGCCGGATCTTGCCCGCGCTAAGTTGCCTCTGTTTCTTACCCGGTTCGAAGCGTTGGAACGCAAGAACGATATGCTCAGTGAACGGATTCAGCGCTGTGCTAACCAGGCACGGGCCGAATCGGATGCGCTGACTAAGAATGCCGGCATTGCCCTGGTGAGTGTGACCATTGCCCTCCTCCTCTTCGGCTCGCTATCCGTCTTCGCGATTCGCTCCATGCTTACCGTTCTTCGCGACTACATTGCCGGTTTGGCCGGCGGCGTCAGTCGCGTCGCCACGATCGCAGCCAACATTGGCGCCTCCAGTCGCGACGTGACCTTCGCGGCAAACGAACAGGCCCAATCTCTCGATCAAACGGCAAGCTCCGGTGATCGCATCCATGCGCTCGCCCGTCAAAACTCCACCCTCAGTACTACTGTGGCTGAATCCGTCACCGCTACCCAGTCGCGCATCGTCGAAGCCAATGCGCAACTCGCCGAATCGGTGGCCTCCATGCAGTCCATCCGCACCTCGTCGGCCAAGATCTCCAAGATCATCCAGATCATTGAATCCATTGCGTTCCAAACCAATCTTCTCGCCCTGAATGCTGCCGTCGAAGCCGCCCGCGCGGGTGAAGTCGGTGCCGGTTTCGCCGTTGTGGCCGATGAAGTGCGAGCCCTGGCCCAGCGTTGTTCGGACGCCGCCCGCTCCACCTCCGACCTTGTCGAAGAGTCTATCCGTAGCGGCCAGCAAGGTGCGGAAAAGGTAACGCGCGTTGCCCAAACCATCCAACAGATCACCAACGATGCCACGCAAATGAAAGCCCTCGTCGATCAGGTCAGCGCCGCCAGTAACTCCCAATCCGCCGGCGTCGCCGAAGTCGCCCGGCTCATCGGGGATATGCGCACCGTCAACCAGCGCTCGGCGGGCACCATGGAAGCCACCGCCAGCGAAGCGGAGCAACTCAGTGCCGAAGCTGCCACGCTCCAGGACGCCGCCGCCCATCTCCTCACGCTCTCCGCCAATTGCTAGCCCGTACCCCCGCGAAACCGTATCCCCCGCCGTACTAGGCCGGAAGCCCTTTGACGGCTTACTGTTTTCGCCCTAGTCTGAGAGGGAATGAAGTCCCTCCTCCTCACCGCGCTCCTGGCCATCCCCGCATTCTCCATGTACGAGAACAAGCCCAAGCCCGCCGAAGAAAAATGCGAATGGCGCAAAATCCGCCGCCACCACCCGCGCAAATGCGTTACCGAATCAGGCTTGGTCTGCCCCGCCGAACGTTGCAACGCGGCCAAAAAAACTACCCCCGCTCGCCCGTAATCAGCCGCGCCCCGCGGTTGAACGTCAGATACTGAAACGCCCAGTGCACAAACACCTGCACCCGGTTCCGGAATCCCACCAGATACATGATGTGGATGAATAGCCAAAGCATCCACGCCACCCAGCCCGATAGCTGAAACGTCCCAAGATCCGCAATCGCTTTCGCCCGCCCAATCGTCGCCAGATTCCCCTTATTCACGTACGCAAACGGCGCGAAATCCCGTCCCAACATCACAGCCTCAATCGCGTCCGCCACATAACGTCCCTGCTGCATCGCCACCGGCGCCACGCCCGGTAGCGGCATCCCCTGCAGCGCCGCCATATCCCCCAACACAAACACCTCCGGCCGCCCCGGCAACCGGCACTTCGTCGTCACCACCACCCGCCCCGCTTTGTCCAATTCCGCTCCCAGCATCGCGCCCAATGGCGACGCCTTCACCCCAGCCGCCCAAACCACCGTCTTCGCCGGAATCTGGTCCCCGTTTGCGAGTTTGACGCCATCGCCATCGATCGCCGACACCGCAACACCCGTCCGAACCCGAACCCCCAGCGCCAGCAATGATCGCTCCGCCGCCGCCCCCAAATGCTCTGGAAACGCCGTCAAAATGCGCGGTCCCGCCTCCAACAACTGAATTCGCGCCTCCTCCGGCCGAAACGACCGAAAATCTTCCTTCAGCGTATCGTTCGCAATCTCCCCCAACGTCCCGGCCAACTCCACCCCAGTCGGCCCCCCGCCCACGATCAAAAACGTCAACAACGCCCGCCGCTTCTCCGCGTCCGGCTCCACCTCGGCCGCCTCAAAAGCGCTCAAAACCCGCCCCCGAATTGCCGTCGCGTCTTCAATCGTTTTCAGCCCCGGCGCCGTCGCCTCCCACTCGTCATGCCCGAAATAGTGGTGCTTCGCCCCGGCCGCCACCACCAGATAGTCATACACCAGCTCCTGCTCCCCCGCCACCAGGACCCGCCGGTTGTCCAGGTCAAACCCGGTCACCTCGCCCATCACCGTCCGCACATTCTTGTACGGCGCCATCACCGACCGCAACGGCGCGCAGATATCCGCCGGCGACAACCCGCCCGTCGCCACCTGATACAGCAGCGGCTGAAAGACATGGAAATTCCGCCGGTCCACCAGCGTCACCGCCACCCCCCGCTGCCGCGCCAACCGCTTCGCCACCGCCAACCCGCCAAATCCGCCGCCAATAATCACCACATGAGCCATATAGATGTAGCCTACAACTCTACACGCGACATCCAATAGAAAATAGGCCCATGCACGTCGAGTTCAAACCCGAAGGCATCCATCTCCCCGCCATCGACCTGTGGCTCGACCCCCGCGTCCCCGTCCCCGCCGCCTGGCTCTCCCACGCCCATTCCGACCACGCCCGCGGCCTCCACGAAACGGCCATCGCCACTGCCATCACCGGCCGCCTTTACCGCCACCGCTGGCCCCTCCCCGCCAACCGAATCCAGGACCTCCTCACCCTCGATCCCGGCCAATCCATGGAATGGCGCGGAGCCACGCTCACCGCCCGCCAAGCCGCCCACATTCTAGGGGCCGCCCAACTGGAAGTCGAATACGAAGGCGAACGCCTCATCTACACCGGCGACATCAAACGCCGCACCCCCATCTGCGGCTGGGAAACCCAGCCCACCCCCTGCGACCACCTCATCATCGAATCCACTTTCGGCCTGCCCATCTATCAATTCCTCGAAGCCGCCGAAGCCCAGACCAGAATCGCCAACTTCGCCCGCGAATGCCTCGCCGCCGGCCAGACACCCATCTTCCAGGGCTACGGCCTCGGCCGCGGCCAGGAAATCGCCCACACCCTCTCGCTCCACGATATCCCCTGCCAAATCCACCATTCCATCGCCGCCCTCATCCCCTATTTCGAAGCCGAAGGCTACACCTTTCCAACCGAATCCGCAAACGGCGCCATCCTGGTCACCCCCGGCCAGGAAGAAAAAGTCCCCATCCCGCCCGGCAAGCGAAAATCGGCCCTCGTCAGCGGCTGGGCCGCGCTCGACAACGCCCGCGCCCGCTCCAATGCCGACGTCCTCATCCCGTATTCCGACCACGCCGACTTCTCCGAACTCCTCACCCTCATAGCCGAATCGAACCCCGCGCAAATCGACATCGTCCACGGCTACGCCGCCCCGCTCGCCCACATCCTCCGCCAGCGCGGCTACAACGCCCGGGAGGCGCAACTGTAATGGATGCGCTCGCCCAAACCGCCGAACGCGTCGCCGCCACCACCAGCCGCCGGGAGAGAATCGGCCACGTAGCCAACTATCTCCAATCGCTCAACGATGCCGACCTCGCCCGCGCCGTCCTCTACCTCAGTGGCCGCCCCTTCCCCGCCACCGATCCCCGCAAACTCTCCGTCGGCTACGCCACCATGCGCGCCGCCGTCGCCGCAGCCACCGGGTGGGACGCCGAAACACTCTCGCTCTGCTACCGCGAAGTCGGCGACAGCGGCGAGACCATTTCCCACCTCTGCCGCCCCATCACGAAATCGGAACCCCTGTCCCTCCAACAAGCCGAGACCCACTTCGAGACACTCCGAAAAACCCGTCTCACCCAGGTGAAAATCGACCTGTTAACGGCGATCTTCCAAACCCACGCCGCCCCCGCCCTCAAGTTCTTCGTCAAAACCATCACCGGCAACCTCCGCATCGGCCTCCAGGAAAAGATGGTGGAGGAAGCCATCGCCCAAGCCACCGGCCAACCCGCCGACGCCGTCCGCGCCGCCAACAA
>CANIVU010000102.1 GCA_947470805.1 Acidobacteriota bacterium
GCGTATGGCAGTAATGGGACGACGACGACTTCGGCACCGGTCTCGGTCGTCGTAACGGCAGCAGCGGCTCCGGTGGTTGCGATTACCGCGCCAGCGGCTGGAGCGAGCTTTGTGGCTCCGGCGACGGTGGCGATTTCAGTCACGGCGACGACGACGCAGGGGACGATTACGAAAGTGGAGTTCTATAACGGCGCGACGCTGTTGGGGACGGACACCACATCGCCGTATGCGTTCAGCTGGACGAGCGTGGCGGCTGGAACGTATCCGGTGACGGCTGTGGCGTACGGCAGCAATGGGACGACGACGACTTCGGCACCGATATCAGTTGTTGTAACCGCGGCCGCGGCGCCGATGGTTGCGATTGCCGCGCCGGTAGCTGGGGCGAGCTTCGTGGCTCCGGCGACCGTGGCTATTTCGGCGACAGCGACGACGACGCAAGGGACGATCACTCGAGTGGAGTTCTACAATGGAACGACGCTGCTGGGATCGGCGACAGCATCGCCCTACACCTTCAGCTGGGCGAGCGTGGCGGCTGGCACTTATTCCGTTACTGCGAAGGCAATCGGCAGCAATGGGCTCACCACGACTTCGGCCGCGTTGACCGTCACAGTAAATCCGGCGGCTGGTGGCGGACCCGTTCCCGTGGGCCGTTGGCCGTTGGATGCAGTGACCGGGGGCGTGACCGCCGATACATCCGGGAGCGCGAACAACGGGGTGGTTAGTGGGCCCTTTACACTGGGAGCCGGGACAGTCGGACAGTCCCTGCAACTGGACGCCGCGGTCGGCGGTGTGGTGACGCAGCGTCCCGTACTCGATCCTACGAAGAGCTTCACGGTTTCGCTCTGGGTGAACCTGGCGAATACTTCGGGAACGCAGACGTTCGTCAGTATGTCCGGTGGTCAAGTGTCGAACTTCTATCTGCAACTCGGCGGATGGGCGAACGGGGGCTTCATCATGGACATGTATCCCAACGACTCCACCGCCTCTGTCGACTATTGGGCCGAGGGCACCACGAAGCCAGTCGCCAACACCTGGTACCACATCGCCGGCGTCTACGATGCAACAGCGCAGCAGGTCCGCATCTACGTCAACGGGGTGCTGGAGAAGCAGGTGGCGGCACCAACGGGTAGCTTCGCGAATTCCACACCGCTGGTCTTTGGCTATGCCAAATGGGCTGGAAATCGCGCGGATGGCAACAACGCCCGCATCGACGATGTCCGCGCTTTCAGCACGGCCCTGACTACGGCTGAAATCCAGAGCGTCTTCGCCGCGCGATGAGGAGTCCATTCCACCGCCTCCTCGGTTTACTCGTACTCGGCGGCCTGATGGCCGCCGGGCAGGGGGGGCATGGGTTTGGCCCGGTGCGGCCGGTGGAATTGCCTGACATCGGTGTCACTCGGCATGACGGGGCGAAACTGCGGTTGCGGGAGGTCCTTCGGGGCCGACGAACCGCTGTACAGTTCATCTTTGTGGATTGCCAGACGGCGTGCCCGTTGTTGGGGAGTTTGTTCCGGAAGGTGGATCAGGCGCTGACCGATAGCGAGGCGCAACTGGTTTCGATTTCAGTGAATCCGGAGCGGGATTCGGCGGAGCGATTGGCGGACTGGCGTAAGAGCTTTGCGGCGAGCCCGCGTTGGATGGGACTTCGCGTGGAAGCTGCCGATCTCGCGGGTTTGCTGGCTGCGTTTGGGCAGGAGTCCGGGCCACCGACAGGGCATACCTTGCAGGTGTTCCTGGTGGATGGTTCGGGGCGGTATGTGGCGCGGACGACGGAGTTGCCCGGCGCGGCGGCCGTGGCGGCGGCCTTGCGAGTGGATGCGAAGCGTTCCGAGCCGATTCCTGCCGAGGCGCGAGACGCTGCTACAGGGCAGGCTCTGTTCGAGGGGCGCGGCGGCGTGCGAGCGTTTGTCGGCACGGACCGACTGGAGCCGCAGGCCGCGCGCTGCAGCGGTTGCCACGGCACCACGGGCGACGGAGGAGGGGAAGGGAAGACGGTGGTGCCAAGCCTGCGCAGAACAGCGTTGACGAAGTTGACGCCAAGGCGCGGCGGGCCGGCGAGCGCCTACTCCCGGGAGACGTTTTGCGCGAGCCTGCGCAGCGGCGTGGATGCGGCGGGCGTGCAGTTCTCCCCCCTCATGCCTCGGTACGAAATTGACAATCGTTCGTGCGCGATGTTGTGGCAGTTTTTGACCAAGGGGCAGTAGCTGGCGGTGTGGTATTCTGCCGCTAAATCATGTCCTCACGCAGAACATTTTTCATTGCCGCGGGAGCGGCGGCGGTGGCTTCGCAGAAGACGGTCCTGGCCAATTCCAAGGTACGCATCGCGGTCCTGGGTGTGAATGGGCGCGGTAAGGATCATATCGCCGGATTCGGTAATGTGCCCGAGGCGGAGGTGGTGTGTTTGTGCGATCCGGACCTGCGTGTCGCGCGAGCCACAGCGGCAGCGTTCGAGAAGCGTTTCAATCGAAAAGTGTCGATTGAGCAGGATCTGCGGAAAGTATTTGAGCGCAAGGATATTGACGCGGTCTCCATCGCCACGCCGAACCATTGGCACTCGCTGGCGGCGATCTGGGCCTGCCAGGCCGGGAAGGACGTGTATGTGGAGAAGCCCGGATCGCACAGTATCTGGGAAGGCCGCAAGATGGTGGAGGCGGCGCACAAGTACAAGCGCATTGTGCAGCATGGCGTGCAGTTGCGCTCCAGCGAAGCTTTGCAGGAGGCTGTGCAGCATCTGCGCAAAGGCGCGATTGGGAAGGTCTACATGTCGCGCGGGTTGGTCTACCGGTGGCGGCCGAGTATCGGGAAGAAGCAGCCGTCCGCGGTGCCGGCGGAGTTGAACTACGACCTCTGGCAGGGGCCGGCCCAGGAGCGGCCGTTCTCCGAACGTCACGTCCACTACAACTGGCATTGGCATTGGGAATATGGCAATGGCGACGTGGGCAATCAGGGGATTCACGAGACCGATATGTGTATGTGGGGGCTTGGCGTGGATCAGTTCCCGGCGAAGGTGACGTCGATGGGCGGGAAGTTCCTGTGGGACGACGACAAGGAAACGCCGGAGGTGCAGACGTCGCTCTACCACTATCCTGACCAGCAGAAGATGATTCAGTTCGAAGTCCGCCATTGGTGTACGAACGACGAACATGGCGCTTCGGTGGGCAATATCTTCTATGGTTCCGACGGGTATCTGGTGGTCTACAACTACGACCGCTACGCCATTTTCCTGGGTCAGAAAAAAGAGCCGGGTCCATCGCGGAAGGCTGGTGGCGACCACTTCGCCAACTTCATCAAGGCCGTGCAGAGCCGGAAGACTTCCGATCAGAACGGGCCGGTGGAGACGGCGCATCTGGCTTCGGGGCTGGCCCACATGGGCAACATCTCCTACCGGTTGGGGCGGCAGTTGACGTTTGATCCGAAAACGGAAAAGTTCGTGGGCGATTCGGAAGCGAACCAGATGTTGAAGCGGAACTATCGGAGTCCATACGTGGTTCCGGAGAAGGTATAACGGTGGGCCTGCGGCGTCGGGATTTGCTGGCACTGCCCGCTGCGTTGGCCGCGGCGCAAGCGGCGCCGACGCGATTCCAGTTGGCTTGCATGACACTGCCCTACTCGGCATTTCCACTGCAGCGGGCGCTGACAGGGATTCGTGCGGCGGGGTACAGCTATGTCGCCTGGGGCGTGCAGCATGAGCGTAGGCCCTTGTTGGATGTGGGGGCGGCGCCGGGTGAGGCGGCCGCATTGTCCCTCCGCTGCCGGGACTTGGGACTGGCGCCGTTGATGATGTTCTCAACCGTTAATCTGGAAGCCGCCAGCGCAGTGGACGCACACCGCAGGCGTCTTGCGCAGGCATCGGCGGCGAAGATTCCTTTCCTGCTCACGTTCGGAAAAACGGGAAAAGGGGAATACGAACTGTTCGTACGGAACCTGCGCGAGATCGCCGCCGCGGCGCGGGATTCTGGCGTGACGGTTGTGATTAAACAGCATGGCGGGAATACGGCCACGGGGAACGATTGCGCGCGCATTGTTCGTGAGGTTGGTTCCTCTGCCGTGCGGATCTGTTACGACGCGGGAAACGTTCTGGACTATGAGAATCAGGACCCGATTGCTGACATTGACACCTGCGCCTCGGAGATCAGGGCGTTCGCAATCAAGGACCATCGGAACACGCCGAAAGATGAGGATTGCGGGCCTGGATTTGGGGAGATCGATCACTACAAGCTGCTGCGGCCGGTGATGCGGACCGGGCTGGAAATGCCGTTGGCTTGTGAGAACATTTTTGAGCCCTTGGTCCCGCGGCCCGTGACGGCGGAAGGCGTTGACGCGCTGGCACGGCGGGCGCGGGAATACATGGAGACCGTTATCGCCGGTCTGCGAACAGTGATATAGATGGGTTCATGGAACGCAGAACTTTTCTTGTCACTTCGGCCACTGCCGCGCAGGCCGTTCTTGCCCAGTCCGCGAATGACCGTGTTGGCACGGCGTTGATCGGCACCGGGAATCGGGGCTCCTATCTGTTGCAAAGCGTGTTGGCGCAACCCAACGCGAAAGTGGCCGCCGTTTGTGACTTGAAGTCGGACCGGCTGGACAAAGCGGCTTCCGCGGCGGCGAAGGATAATCCCTTCACGACGAAGGAGTGGCGGAAAGTCATCGAGCGTAAGGACGTCGACGCGGTGTTTGTCGCCACGCCGCCGCATCTGCATAGCGAAATGGCAGTGGCCGCGCTGGAGGCTGGCAAGCATGTCTACTGTGAGAAGCCCGTCGGCGTGACGCCGGCGCAGGTACGCGCAGTGGTGCGGGCTGCGAAGCGAAGCAAGAAAGTTTTTGTTTCGGGGCAGCAACTGCGGTCGATGGTGCAACTGGGCGAAGCTGTAGGGAAGATTCACGCGGGGGCGCTGGGTGAGATCTACATGATCAAGGCGCAGCGTCATGCGACGGCGGACCTGCCGCATGACGGATCGTCCGGCGACTGGTATTTCGACGTTTCCAAGTCCGGCGGCTATTTGATTGAGCAGTCTGTGCACAACCTGGATCTTTGCAATTGGGCGATCAACGCGCATCCAGTGCGAGCCTGCGGCTTCGGCGGGAACATGCGGTACAAGAACGATCCGCCGGGGCGAACTATTTACGACAACGGCAGTATGGTTTTTGAGTATCCGAACGGCGCCAAGATGACGTTTACACAGAACGTGTTTCATCCACGCCAGATGCCCGGCGGCAATCAGTTGGTCTACATCTATGGCGAGAAGGGTGGTGTGGATTTGCTCTATTCGACGAATTTCTACCCGCACGTCGCGCAGGGGCAACAGGCGGAGATCGTGCCCTTGGCGGCCAAGGTGGAGGAACCGGCGCACGCGCACACCAAGGCGTTCTATGGGTTAATCGCGGGAAGCGGGACGAACCCGGCGGATATTCGCGTGGGGGCGGCCGCGGCGCTGACGGCGATTCTGGGTCACGAGGCGATGGCGAAACAGCGCGTCGTCACGTGGGCGGAACTTGGCGTGGAGTTGTAGCGTCTGGAGTATGTGCGATTTCTGCTTCTTTGCTTGACCGCTGGCCTCGCCGCGCAGGAGACGACGTTTCGCGCGACTGTCCCTGTTGTGCTGGTTCCGGTGACGGTGACTGATCAGCGGGGGCGGTTGGTTGATGGGCTGGGCGCCGATGACTTTGTGGTGACCGACAACGGCCGCCGCGTGAACGTCCGGGTGGAGAGCCCGGATCTTTCAACGGCGCCTCTGGCTTTGGTTGTGGTCGTGCAGACGAATGATTTGTCGGCGGCGGCGCTGTTGAAGATTCGCAAGATCGGCTCCATGGTCCAGCCCGTGATTACCGGAGAGCGAGGGGCGATGGCGCTATTGACAGTGGACGATCGCGTGACGGTTTCCCAGGAGTTTACCGCCGATCCTACCGAGATGACTAAGGCGTTTGGCCGGTTGTCGGCGGGCCGTTCGCGGAGCGCTGTCGCACTCGATGCAGCCGCACGGGCGGTGGAATTGTTCCGGGCCAGGCCGAGTGGCGACCGGCGGGTGCTTTTGCTGATCGGCGAGGCAAAAGACCGGGGAAGCACAGCCAAGTTGGAAACTGTATTGGAACAGTTGCAGCGCGAAAACATTCAAGTCTACTCCGCCACCTATTCGGCGACGATGACGCAGTTCACCACACGGGCTTCGGAGCGGCCGCGGCCTTCTGGCGCCGAGAACGACATCCTCGCCGGCTTGGGCGAATTGGTGCGGCTCGGGAAGGTCAACACGGCCGAAGCGTTGGCGGCCCACACGGGCGGACGGAAGCTCACGTTTGCCACGCTGCATGCGCTAGAGGGCATTGTGACGCGGGTTGGCGAGGAGTTGCACGGTCAGTACCTGATTAGCTTTCCCGCCATCGGGCCAGAGGGCTTTCATGGGATCGGGGTGACGCTTCGCGATCCCGGCAAACGGACCGTTGTGGCGCGTCAGGGATACTGGTTTGGGTCGCCGCCCTGAAAAAGAGCTGCAACTGTTTCCCCCCGCGGGCAATCGATATACTGAACAGATAAGGAGTTCCGCGCTTGCGTCTTGCCTCAATTGCGACTGTGTTTGCCGCCCTCTGGTTGGCTGGGTGCGGATCGGCCCCCGATACCGTTCGTGCTGCGGTGCGGGCCGAGAAGACGCGGAAGCCGGCGCCGGACTTTCAGTTGAAAGATGGGGACGGGAAGATCGTCAAGCTGTCTGACTATAAGGGCAAGGTGGTTCTGCTGAACTTCTGGGCCACGTGGTGTGGACCGTGCAAGATTGAAATCCCCTGGTTTGTGGAATTTGAACAGAACTACCGCGACAAGGGCTTTGCCGTTCTCGGCGTGGCTATGGATGAAGAAGGCTGGGCGGCGGTGAAGCCCTTCGTGGCAAGCCACAAGGTGAATTACCGCATGGTGATTGGCGACGATATGACCGCGCAGAAGTTTGGCGGTGTGGAATCGCTCCCCACTTCATTCATGATTGATCGCGAGGGGCGCATTGCGGCGGTTCACGTCGGTTTGGTGAGCAAAAAGGATTATGCGAATGATATCGCCCAACTACTCGGCAACGCGCCTGACGGCAAAGCTTCTATTCTGCCTGTTCCCGCTGGCATTGGCGGGAGAGAATGACGTTCTGAAGATTGCCCCCACTCCCACTCTTTCCGGTAAACGCGGCGAAGCGGTTCAAATCAAGACCGCCCTCCAACTGCAGGGTGGCTATCATTTGAACTCGAACAAGCCGGACGATCCGTATCTGATCCCTCTGAAGCTGACGTGGGATGCCGCTGCTGTGGAGACCGTCAGCGTTAGCTTTCCGGAGCCGAAGAAGGAAAAGTACGCGTTTAACGAAAAGCCGTTGAGCGTTTTTACGGGGGACTTCGCGATCACCTCGACGGTGAAACCGAAGACCGCGGGCTTTACCGTGCTTACCGGGAAACTGCGATACCAGGCCTGTAATCACAATGCCTGTCTGCCGCCGAAGACGATCGACGTCAAGGTTCCCGCTGACTTCCGGTAAGCAGTGCGGACGCTGCTGATTCGGCCCGGTGCGATTGGCGATTGCATTCGCCATTTTCCAGAGATGGAAGTGCTGCGTGACGACTACACCGAGGTGTGGGTTCCGCGGGCGCTGGTACCGCTTGTTTTGTTTGCCGACCGGGTGCGCGCCATCGCCGATACGGGGCTGGATCTGTTGGGCCTTCCCGGCATGCCGTTGCCGGCGGGGTTGGACGGCTTTGACCGGATCTACTCCTGGTATGGATCGAACCGGGATGAATTTCGCGCCGCCGTGGCCCACCTGCCGTTCTCGTTCTACCCTGCTTTGCCAACGGCGCCGCCTACCCTGGTTCCGCGGATCCCGTTGACTGGTCCCCGGCACGGTCAGGTAATTCTCCATCCTTTTTCCGGCAGCGCGAAGAAGAACTGGCCACTCGTCAATTTTCAGGCACTGGCGGCGGAGCTCGGCGATGTCGCCTGGACGTGCGGCCCGGAGGAGTCACTTGCAGGCGCGGTTCGATTTGATGATCTCGCGGAATTGGGACGATGGCTGAGCGGCGCGCGTCTGTTTATTGGGAACGACAGCGGCATCACTCACCTCGCGGCTGCTGTCGGCACACCAACGCTCGCCCTGTTTGGCCCGAGCGATCCCACGATCTGGTGCCCCGCCGGTTCGCACGTACGCTGGATCCCGTTTGGCACGCCAGCCAACGTTGCCTATTTCGCCCGTGAAATGCTGCGCTAACCTAGACAGAGTGCCTGCCGCCGGTGATTTCCTGGGTCCGTACAAACTGCTGGCGCCAATTGGCGCAGGCGGAATGGGCCAGGTGTGGAAGGCGCAGGATCAACGGCTAGGCCGCACCGTGGCGGTCAAGATCCTGCCGGAAAGTTCCGCGGCCGACTTGCGCATCCGGTTTGAACAGGAAGCCCGCGCCGCCAGCGCCTTGCAACACCCGAATATCGTCTCTGTCTTCGATATTGGGACGGACGGCGGCGTGCCTTACATCGTTTCGGAACTGGTGGAAGGGGAGACGCTCCGTGCCGTCTTGCTTAAGGGCGCGTTACCGCTCCGCCGTTCGTTGGAGATTGTGTCGCAGGTCGCCGGCGGGATGTCGGCTGCCCATCAGGCGGGAATCACGCACCGGGATTTGAAGCCCGAAAACATCATGATTGCCGCCGACGGCCGGGCCAAGATTCTCGATTTCGGGTTGGCGAAACGATCCGCTGCGACGACGGAGAAGCGAACCGACAATTCCACGGAAACGTATCTCAGTGAGCCCGGGACCATCCTCGGTACGGCGAACTATATGAGTCCGGAGCAGGCGCGGGGGCTTGCCGTCGACTACCGTTCCGATCAGTTCAGCTTCGGCATCATTCTGCATGAGATGTTGAGCGGACAGCAGCCGTTTAAGCGGGATAGCACGCCCCAAACGTTAGCCGCGATCATCGCCGACGAGCCACCGGCGCTCCCTTCGGCAGTCCCGGTGCCACTCCGCTGGGTGGTGGAGCGTTGCCTGGAGAAAGAGCCGTCCCAGCGGTATGGATCTTCGGCCGATCTCTATCGGGATCTGCGCCACATGCGGGAGCACCTGACGGATCTCTCCGCCCAGACTTCGGCGATGCCGGCGGCACGTACCCGCATTCCCTGGCTGGCCGCGGCGTGCGCCGGGGCTGTGTTTGGCGGGCTTTGCATCTATCTGCTCGCCGGCAATCACGATGTCGTCGATCCCGTGGAACTCATTCCGTTTGCCACCGAACCGGAGGGCGAGACGTCTCCGGTGTTTTCGCCGGACGGGCAGTCGATTGCCTATTTCAAGCTGCCCAATCAAGTATGGGTTCGTTCGTTGAACAATCCGAATCCCATCCTGCTTGCCGACGAGGCGACCGGCGATCCGATCTGGTCCCGCGATGGCAATCGAATCTGCTACAAGGCCGGCCGTTCGCTACGCTGTGTGAGTGCGGCTGGCGGACTGTCCCGGCAGGTGCTGGCCGATGCCGGTGGCGGTGGGCCGCAGTTCACTCCCGATGGCAAGGGCCTGTTGTTCATTCGCCGTGAACCGGATGGCCTGCCGCAAATGTTTCTCAGCTCGCCTGTGGGCGCCGAGCCGAAGTTGATGCCGGAGTTTAAGCTGCCGGAACGCGCGTCGACACTCTTTCCCTTTACCGCCGATGGGTCCAAATTCGCCGTTCACACGCTGACCCAGGAGATCTGGATTGTCTCCTATCCCGGCGGGCAGGCGCGCCAATTGGCGTTGCACAAAGGGAACGCGTTCAACTGGTTCCCCGATGGCCGTCACGCCATTCTCTCTTCGGAGCGAGAGGGCTTCCAGGCGATTTATATGATCGACACCGAGGGGCCTTCCGAGCGATTGCTGCTGCGGGGAACGACGCAATTGTCGTCGGCCTCGATGAGTCCCGATGGGGAGCGGATCGCCTATTCCTCGGGCTTGGCCGATTGGGACGCGGTGGAGTACGGGATGGATGGCAAGCTGAAGCAAGCTCTGGTGGCGACGACGAGCCGCGAGCTCTATCCCACCTGGTCTCCTACCGAGGATCGCTTCGCCTACGTCAGTTTTGCCAGCCGTAATCCGACCATTTGGACACGCGCTACGGATGGCAGTGCGCCGATGTTGCTGCGGGAGGTGGAGGCCCCGATGGGGCCGTCCTCCCCTGCGTTTTCGCCGGATGGACTCCGTATCGCCTATTGGGTTCCCCAGGAACTGCTCACGATCCCCTCCGGCGGCGGGCAACCTGTTCGCGTTGCCGCGGCCCGGGCGCCGGCATCGAAAATCTGTTGGTCTGCTGATGGCGAGACGCTCTGGTATTCGCAGCCGGGGCATCTCATGAAGGTCCCGAGTTCGGGCGGAGATCCCGTTGCGGTTCGGGATATCCGTGGCCAGCAGGTGGCGTGCGCCCCCGATGGACGATGGATCGCCTACCCGACTCAGGACGGGTTGCACCTGATGACTCCGGAGGGCAAAGAAGACCACGTTCTGATTGCCGGGCCGTTGGGCGCCGGGCGTGTTCAGTTTGGAGAGGGTAGCCGTATCCTCTACCAGCTGGAATCGGAAAAACGTGAGATTGCTGTGTGGGAAGTGGCGAGCGGTAAGAAACTGCGCACGATCAAGCTGGATCTGCCCCCCGGGGACCGGGTCAACTATTTTGAGGTTCATTCGGACGGGAAGCGCCTCTTGCTCCAGGCCGGCCGCATTGCCTATGATCTGTGGCTGGCCGAGGGGTTTGCCCAACCCGCTCCGGCATGGAGACGGTGGCTGAATCATTGGTTTGTGCCATTCCATCCGCCTCCGGCCCGGCCGGACCCGATCTAACGTTCTGAGATATCAGAGGGAGCCGTTCCAGGCGTGATAGACTGCCTCCCAGCATGGTTTTCCGGTATTTGGCATTTGCACTGTTAGGGATCTCGGCGTTCGCTGCCGAAGGGAAGATTGAGACAATTGCCGGTAATGGCAAGCCCGGGTACGCTGCCGACCAACTGAACAACCCGTACGGACTTGCGATTGGGCCCGACGGAGCGCTCTACATTTGCGACATCGACAACCACGTTGTCCGCCGCCTGGACCTGCAGACGAAGCAGTTGACCACAGTGGCTGGCAATGCGCGCATGGGCTATTCCGGCGATGGCGGCGTGGCCACCGCGGCGAGTTTGAACCAGCCTTACGAAGTCCGTTTTGACAAAGCCGGTAACATGTATTTCGTCGAGATGAAGAACAATGTGGTGCGTCGCGTCGATGGCAAGACCCGGATCATCACCACGATCGCCGGTACCGGAAAGCCTGGTTTTTCAGGCGATGGTGGGCCGGCCGCTAAAGCGCTGCTCAATCAACCGCACAGCATTCAGTTTGACCCGGACGGCAATTTGCTGATTTGCGATATCGCTAACCACCGCATCCGCCGCGTCGACATGAAGACGGGCAATATCTCTACCTGGGCCGGCACCGGGGAAAAGAAGCCCACGCCCGATGGCGCAGCGTTGGAGGGTGCTCCGTTGAACGGTCCGCGCGCCATTGATGTGGACCCCAAAGGCAATTTGTATCTCGCTTTGCGGGAAGGGAATATGGTTTACCAGATCGATTGGAAAACCAAGACCCTCCATCACATTGCCGGTACGGGAGCCAAAGGGTGGAGCGGTGATAATGGTCCCGCGAAGCTGGCTGTTCTGAATGGCCCGAAGGGAATCAGCTGGTCGAAGGATGGCGGTGTTTATATCGCCGATACGGAGAGCCACACGATTCGGCGCATCGACACGAAGACCGGTATCATCACCACTGTTGCCGGTGACGGGAAGCGCGGGGACGGTCCGGAAACCTCGCCTCGTTCGTGCGAAATGGCGCGTCCACACGGCATTTTTGTCGACAAAAAGGGTGTTGTTTACATCGGCGACAGCGAGGCTCATCGCGTCCGGCGGCTGACTATTTCGAAGTAAAGCCCGCTCCGGCGAGGATCATGCCCAGGCGGCGATGGTCGTTGGGCGCCTGGAATGTTTTGTCGATGGTTAGCGTGAGTTGCACATCTTCGCCCTTGGCTGCGAACGGGGGCGTAGTGAGGGTGAACGAACCCGTTGCGGGGAGCGTTTGCGATAGAACCGTCTGCCCGTCCAGCGCCAGCGTCACCTGCCGTCCCGGTGCTTGATCGGGCAGGTAGATTTTCACCTCTACAGGCCCCGGCGCTGCGGGGCGCTTCAGCAGCACGACCGCCCGCGCATCCATCCAGCGCCACTGCTGATTCTCGAGTTCGTGGACGCCACTCACGATTTGGGACGTAGCCTCCGGAGAGCCCATTTGCAGGTACGAAAGCACGGGTTTGCGGGCAATCACTGACACGGTCCGCACGATATCGATGGGTTCGTTTGAGACGTCGAACGGCCGCAACCCTTTTGCCGCGGAGGAGTAGGCGGACTTCGAGTTCAGGCCGATGAGGCGCAGTGGAATGGACGAGGTAATCGTCGCCTCGCTGACGGGAGCCGGAACGCCGCCGCCGGTGGTGAACGAAAGAGAATCGGCCAGTTGACTGGAGACGACGAACTCTCCCGGTTGTACGGACTGCCCGCGGAGCAAAGGGATCGCTCCGCGCGACTCCATGTAGAAGCGGAGGCCCCACTCTCCGTTGACCCACACACGTCTCTCTTCTGGCGCCGTCGCCGCCACCTGCCGGTAGCCGTCCCAGTGCTGATAGTTGACCGTTGCCAGCAATAGGCCCAAAGCTAAATTGGCTGCCACCGCCCAATAGCCGGTGTGTTCGGCCACCAGGATGCAAACGGGCAGTGCCAACGGTAATAAATACCGGGCTGATCCAGCAAAAAACATCGCCATAGACGCCGCGAAGAACAGAAGGACCCACCAGCCCAACCATCCCTGCTTACGTGCGCCAGCCAGTATCAACGCCCCGGCAAACACGGATCCCCAACAGAGTGGGTTCGGATCCATCCATGCGGCTATTGCTGTGGGCGCCAATGCCCAGAGCCACTCGTGGCGAAACAGGCCCACGGCCGCAATCGGCGTCACCAGCCACGCCATGTGCGCCGTCAGCGCTCCCGCATTGCGAAGCTTGTTCTCCAGCCTTTGCAGGCCGTAGGTGCCAAAGTATCCCGTCAGCACTTGTGCCGGCATGGCGCCGGAGGTGGCGCGTTCCCATAGTTCATACGCTGCCAGCGTGACCGGTATCACTGCAAGCACCCAATACACTCGTCGCCGCACCAGAAACAGGATTGGCACCAGCACCACGCTCTGGTATCCGCACATCGCCGCGCCGACCATCGCCACGGCGGCCAGCGCCATCCGGTCGGCCAGGAAGAGCGCCGTTGCTAATAGCCAGAACGCCAATAGCGGCAGATCGCTTTCGAGCGATGTGCCATTGATCACAAACGCCGGGACGGCACAGAACAGCAGTGTCGCCAGCAGTGCGCGTTCCGTAAATCGCCGGGCGATAGCCAGCGCGGACAACGCCGCGATCAACGAAAACGGCAGATACGCCGCGTGAAACGGCACCTCGTGGACATCCTTCGTCAGCGCCAGAATCGCGCCCAGGTACCACGCGTTGAACGGCGGGTGCGGGTGGCCCTGCATGGAGACCACATCGCCCTGAAACGCGTACGCCGTGTGTTTCGGGTGGAGTGGCTCAATCTGCGCGTGTTGCGCGCCGAACAGGTAGTAGATGTCGTCGCCCTGTATTGGCTGAGTCAAAAACGGCAGGCGGATCGCCAGCACGAAGGCAATGACGATCAGCGCCTGCCGCTTCCACACGCTTATTCGCCCAGGTAGGCCTGATAGTCGGCAGCCGACATCAGTCCGTCGATCTCGCTCAGGTTCGACAACTTCACCTTCACCAGCCAAGCCGCGCCATGCGGATCGGAGTTCAACTTCTCCGGCGCGCCCGACAGGTCACCGTTTGACTCGATCACTTCGCCCGTTATGGGCGAATAGATATCCGAAACCGCCTTCACCGATTCCACCGAGCCGAGCGCCTTGCCCTGCTCGACACCCGTCCCTGCCTTCGGCAGGTCGACATAGACGATGTCGCCCAGCTCGTGCTGCGCGTGATCGGTAATGCCAATGGTGCCCGTGTCCCCTTCAACCAGGATCCACTCATGTTCTTTCGTGTACTTGTAATTTTCGGGATACATTATTTTGCTCGCTTGTAGAAGGGCGTCGGAATCACTTCCGCGTCAACTGCCTGATTGCGAATCATAACTTGAATCACCTGCCCGGTGTTGGCTTTCTCCACCGGTAGGTAACACAAGCCGATATTCATGTTCACCGTCGGCCCGGGCCCGCCGGAGGTCACCCACCCGGCTGCCGTCCCGTCCAACTGAATTTCATACCCATCGCGGCCAATGCCGCGGCCTGTCATTTTAAACCCGCACAACTTCCGCTTCAACCCGGCGGCCTTGATTTCTTCCAACTTCGCCTTGCCCAGGAAGTCGCCCTTGTTGAGCTTTACGATCCAGCTCAATCCGGCTTCCAACGGGTTCAATTCGTCGTTGATTTCGTGCCCGTACAGAGCCATCGCCGCTTCCAGCCGCAGCGTATTCCGCGCGCCCAGGCCGGCCGGCTTGATGCCGAACTCCTCGCCCGCCGCCATCAACTCCGCCCACAAACGCGGGGCTTCCGCGTTCGGGACATAAATTTCGAACCCGTCTTCACCCGTGTAGCCGGTGCGCGCGATGGTTGCTGGAACGCCGGACACTTCGCCGGTGGTGAACCAGTAATACTTGATCGGCGCCAGTTCGGTCGCCGTCAGCTTCTGCAGCGTTTCAACGGCGCGCGGCCCCTGCACGGCGATTTGCGAAAGAGTCGGCCCAACGTTTTCCACGCTGGCGTCGAAACCACGCAGCGAATTCTGTTCCGCGATATGCGCGAAATCCTTATCCTGGTTCGACGCATTGACGCACAGGAAAAAATGATCGTCGGCAAACTTGTGGACCAGAATGTCGTCCACGAACCCGCCGCCCTCCAGAATCAATCCGCTATAGTGCGCCTGGCCCACGGCCAGCTTCGCAGCGTCATTGCACGAGACCCAGTTGACCAGCGCCAACGCCTGCGGTCCGCGCACTTCAATCTCGCCCATGTGGGAGACATCGAACAGGCCGACCTTGTTGCGCACCGTCGCGTGTTCGTCCAGGATTCCCGAGTACTGAACGGGCATGTCCCAGCCACCGAAATCAACCATCTTCGCGCCAGAAGCGCGATGCACCGCGTTGAGCGGCGTCTTGCGGAGGACTCCAGAAACGCTATCCATGAAACCCTAAGGATACCGTGGTAGCTTCGAGAAATGAAATCCATTTCCTGGTCCTACCACCGTCAAGGTTGAACCACCTGCGGACGAACGCAAGAGTTTCTTGCGAAAAACAAGGTTGACGTTGCCACCCGCGTCGACGCAAAGAAAAACACCATCGGCCGAGACGAAGCCCTTCGCCTGGCCCGCACGGCGGAGGCGATCCTCTCCGCCAAGGGCAAGACCGTGAAGCGGCTGGAAAATCCGAAAGACGCCGATGACGCCGCCATTGAGGCTCTTATCATCGGCCCCAGCGGGAACCTCCGCGCGCCAGCGTTTTTTGTCGGCAAGCGTCTCGTGATTGGCTTCGAAGAGGAAGCCTACCGCGAACTGCTCACTTAGGCGGGACTGTTTCACCCTTCTTGCGCAGAGTGGGCGCCTTCCGCTTGCTCTGCGTCTCGGCCTCTTTCTTCTCGCTGACCTTCTTCTCCGACTGCTCTTTGGTCGACAGCAGCGCGTCCCGTTCCTTCTTCTCGCGAGTCGCCTTATCGATCACCGATTGCCCGCGCGCGTTCAGATCCTCCTGCGCCAATTCGACGGAATCCTTGGTGGTCTCAATGGCGGTTTCCAGCACCAGTTCGTATCGCGCCATGTCCTTCGGCTGCGCCTCGCGAACCTTTTCCAACCTCGCCAGCAACCCCTTCTCCGCGTCCGCCAACGCCTTCACGCCCAGCACCACATCCACCTTCCGCTTCAGCGCATCATCGGTCACGGTGTCGGCGGCTTCAATGATCTTCGTGTACTGCTCCAGCAGGTCGTGGATCATCAGGCTCCGCCCCGCCTTGTCCCGCTTCAACAGGCTTTCCACCTGGTCCACGCGCTGCTTGGCGAAGTGCATGTACAACTGCAACCGCTCGTTGCGCTCCTGAACGAGCCGGACCTGATCCACCTCGTCGCCGGTCAGGAAATCCTTGTCCTGCGCCGCCAGCGCAACCGCCAGAATCGCTAAAAGAATCAGCTTCATCATGACCCCCGCAAGGTGGCTTCCACCAGCTCGTCAATCTTCTTGCCCATGTGTTCCAACACCCCGTCCAGCACCGGCCGGTCGTCGAAGCTCATGTCGCGTTTAAATGTCTCCAGCCGCCGCAGCAGATCGCGCAGCCGCAACTCGGCCCGTTTGAAATACTTGGGATTCCGCCGTGCGTTCTTCCCGGTCGCCTTCAGCGAATCCACCGAAAGGTCCACCGCGCCCTGGAACTCCTTCAACTGGTCTTTGATCTTCTCCACGTCGTTGCGGTCCAGTTCCGCTCGCATCGCTGTCAGGATCTCTCCGGCGAAAACCAGCGCTTTTTCCGAACGTTTTTCCAGGTTCGGCTCCGCCTTCACGCTCGCCAGATCGGCTGCGGCAACCAGTCCCGAACACAGCAAAACCGCATAGCGACGTGTCATTTCTTGTCCAGCACTTTCTTTACCACCCGCACCCGCTGGCGCGCCTTGAACTCTTCTTCCGGACTCTTGCCCGTACTCGCCGCCAGGAATTTTTCGTACGCCGGCAGCGCCTCTTTATACAGCTTCATCCGGTCATAGCAGAGCGCCCGCAGGTACAGTTCGCCCGGCGTCTCTTCACCCAGCGCGCGCAGCTTGTCGAAGCCCAGGAGTGCACCCTGATAGTTCTCCAGCAGGAAAAGCGTCGATGACAACTCTCGCCACGCCACCAGTGATTTCGGGTCCGCCTGCGCTGCATTGTAGAACTCCTTCGCCGCTCCAGGCATGTTCTTCGCCTCCCGCAGCAATCGTCCCAGCGTCAGCCGTAGCTCCACGTTGCGCGGTTCCTGCTCCACCGCCGAGGCGATCAGCGGAAGCGCCTTGTCGTTCTGCTTCGACTTCAGGTACGCCGTAGCCAGCGCGAAGCGGTTCGCTGCCGTTGGCGACGTCTTCACCGCGTTTTCCAACTCCGCCACGGCGTCCGCTGCCTGGCCATTTTCCAGCAACAACACGCCCATGCGCTCCCGCGCCCCGGCGTTGTCCGGAAACTGCTTGTAGATCGCAATCGCCGCCTCGCGGTTCTTCGCCTGCTCGTGATAGGAGGCTAGTTCCAACAGCGCGTCACGATAGCCAGCGTCCGCCGCTGCCGCGTCCGCGAACCACGTCGAACTCTCCTTCACCCGGCCCTGCCGCGCCAGCGCCCGGCCCATTGCCACCATCGCCTCCGGCCGTTTGGCATCGGCCTGCAGCGCCGCTCGTAGCGGGGCCTCCGCGTCCTCCAATTTACCCAGGCCAATCAGTGCTTCGCCCATGTAATAGTTCGGACGGTACTCGGCGGGTTTCTGTTTCCGGGCTTCTTCCAAAAGCGCTGCCGCCTCCGCGTACTGCTTCTGCCGGAGATGCAATACACCCAGGTTCAACTGTGCCTCAAACAGCCCCGGCTTCATCACCAGTACCTTTTTGTAGGCGTCAATTGCTTCCGGGTCCCGGTTCAACAGGCTGAGCGAAAGCCCTAAATGGAACTGCGCCGAAATGTCTTCTTTGTCCTTCTCCAACGCCTGGCCAAACAGCTTCACGGCCTCATCGTACTTCTGGCCTTCCAATGCCTTCATGCCATCCGCGGCCGGATCGGCCGCCTGCAGCCAGAATGCGAGAAGAAGTGTGGGCAACATACGCCTATAGTCTAAGCGCTCCCCAACATCTCTCGCAGGAACCGCCCGGTATGCGAATCTTCAAGCTTCGCAATCTCCTCCGGCGTTCCCGCCCCGACGATCCGGCCTCCTCCGCCGCCGCCCTCCGGTCCCAGATCAATCACCCAGTCCGCCGCGCGGATCACTTCCAGATTGTGCTCAATCAATAGAATCGAACCGCCGTTGTGGATCAGCCGCTGGAAGGCATCCAACAATTTCCGAATATCGTCAAAGTGCAGTCCCGTAGTCGGCTCGTCGAACAGGAACAGTGTCCCATCGGATGACGACTGCGCCAGATGCGCCGCAAGCTTTACGCGCTGCGCCTCGCCGCCGGAGAGCGTCGTGGCCGATTGCCCCAGCCGCAAATAGCCCAGTCCCACCTCATGCAGCACCTTCAACTTGTTCACCAGTTTCGGCGTCTCGTGGAAGAACCGCAGCGCCTCGGCGATCGTCAACTGCAGCACCTGATGAATGCTCAAACCCTTGTACTTCACGTCCAGAATCGACTGTTTGAATCGAGTCCCCTTGCAGTCCTCGCAAATCAGCTCCACATCGGCCAGGAATTGCATCTCCACCGTCACAGTGCCATCGCCCTGGCAGGTTTCGCACCGGCCACCGGGGATGTTGAAGGAAAAATGCCCCGGCGTATAACCCCGCCGGTCGGCCTCAACGGTCGAGGAAAACAGGTCGCGGATCACGTCGAACGCTTTCACATAAGTCACAGGATTCGAACGCGGCGTCCGTCCGATTGGGCTCTGGTCCACCAGCACCACCTGATTCAGCAGATGCGCCCGCTCCAGCGTCTTCCACGGCGTTTTCTCGGCCGCCCCCGGCGCGTCACTCTCATCGTTCATCGGGCGCCCGTCTTTGCCCAATTCCCGCTCCAGCGCCTTGAAAATCACCTCATGCACCAGGCTCGACTTGCCTGAACCCGACACGCCCGTCACCGCCACCAGCATGTGCAGCGGAATCGTTACCTCGACGTTTTTCAAGTTGTTGGCCCGCGCGCCAGTGATCCGGATCGTCTTCTTGGCCACCACCTTGCGCCGCGCCACCTTCGGCGAGGTCTCCATCTCGTTCCGCAAGTACCGCCCTGTCAGCGAGGTATTCTTCGGCGCCAGCAGTTGCTTATAGGACCCCTCGAAAACGATCTTTCCGCCATTCTCACCCGCGCCCGGGCCCATATCGACGATATGATCCGCCGCCCGCATCACATCCGGGTCGTGCTCCACCGTGAGAATCGTGTTCCCCAAATCCCGCAGTTCATGCAGGATCTTGATCAGGCGTGCGGTGTCCCGGCTATGCAGCCCGATCGACGGTTCGTCCAGCACATAGCAGGCGCCAACGAGTCGCGAACCAAGGCAAGTGGCCAACTGAATCCGCTGCGCCTCGCCGCCGGAAAGCGTCGCCGATAGCCGGTCGAGCGTCAGATACTGCAATCCCACATCGTTCAAGAACTGCAGGCGCTGCCGGATCTCTACCAACACCTTGCCGGCAATCACCTGTTGTTCGGCGCCCAGCGTCAATTGCTGGATGAATGCATACGCCTCGGCGATGTTCATGCGCACCAGTTCGGACATCGTCAGCCCGCCCACGCGCACGTTCAGGGCCTCTTTTCGCAACCGCGATCCCTGGCACTCGCCGCACTCGGCATACCCGCGGTACCGGCTCAGGAACACCCGCACCTGGACCTTGTACTTCTTCTCCTCCACCGTTGCGAAGAACACGTTGCGCAGATAGTTCAGCAGCAACTCCCGCTCCGGCCTCTTCAACTCCGATACCGGCACATCGCAGGGCACGCTCTTCGCGTACAGTTTCATGAACTTGCCCTGCCAGACGTGATAGGCGGGCTTCGTCCACGGCTGCACCGCACCGGTCGCGATCGTCAGTGACGCATCCGGAATCACCAGGTCCATGTCATAGTCGATGACGTTGCCGAATCCCTGGCACCGGGGACAAGCCCCCACCGGGTTGTTGAAGCTGAATAATTGCGGCTCCGGCGTCTGGTACTCGATGTTGCACTTCTTGCAGGCGAACTTCTCGTTGAATTTCCGCAACGACGGGTCCGGCACACCGGCCTGTTCGAACAGCACCTCGCCGCTTTCGCGATAACAGGTCTCTACCGTGTCCGCCAGCCGCGAGCGCAAATCGGTCGAGTTCGTAATCGCCACGCGATCCGCCAGTACGAACACGGGCTTGGCGAAGTCGATATCCAACAGCGACTCCGGCGTCGAGAACTCGAACACCGTGCCGCCCTGATACAACCGGTTGAACCCTTTCCGCCGCAGTTCGAACAGATGGTCGCGTAACGCACCGGCGTCTTTCCCAGACGAATGTACAGGGAACAACGCATACCACCGCGACCCGGCCGCCTCCGCGGACATCGTCTCGGCCACCACATCAACCGTATCCTTACGGACCACTTCCCCACACGAAGCGCAGTACGTTGTTCCCGCGCGCGCGAACAGAAGGCGAAGAAAGTCGTAGACCTCCGTCGAAGTGGCTACGGTCGACCGCGGATTCCGTGTCGTATTCTTCTGCCGGATCGCAATCGGCGGTGCCAAACCTAGAATCTCGTCCACTTCCGGCTTTTCCATTCGATCCAGGAACTGCCGTGCGTAGGCCGACAACGACTCGACGTATCGGCGCTGCCCCTCCGCGTACACCGTGTCGAACACCAGGGTCGATTTTCCTGACCCCGATACGCCGGTAACGACAGTCAATTGGTTGTGCGGAAGCGTCAGCGAGACATTCTTCAGGTTGTGCATCCGCGCACCGCGAATGAAAATGGAATCTTCCAATGCTTAGGTCCTTTCCAATTATATGAAGGAGTTCACGCCCGCTCGCGTCCAGGCTATCCGTCGAGCCCTAAGCGATTGGTACCAAGCCAACAAAAGGGATCTGCCGTGGCGCCGCTCCCGCGACCCCTACCGCGTCTGGATCTCCGAGATCATGCTGCAACAGACCCGCGTCGCCGCCGCCATCCCTTACTATGAACGATTTCTCGCCCGGTTCCCGGACGTGAATGCTCTGGCCGCGGCCTCCGACGACGACCTGCTTAACGCTTGGGCCGGCCTCGGCTACTACAGTCGAGCTCGCAATGTACGTGCCGCCGCGCAAAAAATTGCCTCCAGCGGCTCGTTTCCAGACTCCTACGACGCCATCATCGCCCTGCCTGGCATCGGGCCATATACCGCCGCCGCCGTTGCCAGCATCTGTTTCGATCTGCCTCATGCCGTCCTCGATGGCAATGTGATGCGCGTGTTGGCCCGTTTGACGCAGGAAGAGGGCGACATCCAGTCGTCCGGCACCCGCCAACGCCTCCAGGAATCGGCACAGAACTTACTGAATGTCAGTAATCCCTCGGAGCACAATCAGGCCATGATGGAGTTAGGTGCCGTGGTTTGTATTCCCAGAGAGCCAAAGTGTAAATTTTGCCCTGTTTCACGGGATTGTCACGCGCATTCCGCTGGTTTGGCTCGTGAATTGCCTGTAAAGCTGCGAAGGGCCGAAATCCGCCGCGTCCGGCGGTCGCTTCTGGTAGCCATACGGAACGGAAATATTCTCCTCTGGCAGCGCGAGCAAGATGCCGCCCTGCTTGGGGGATTCTACGAACTTCCCGAACCGCATCAGCTTGCGGAGGTGAAAACTGCTAAACTTTTGTACGAGTTCCCGCACGCAATCACCAATCACATCTATGACTTCCATGTGATGGCGGCACGTGTGGGCCAGGTGAACCCACCTCTCCAATGGGTCCCTCTGGAGCAGCTTTCGGCCCTTCCTCTCAGCACTGTTGCCCGGAAGGCCTTGACAGGCGGAAATGTTCTTCTCTAGCGCACCCGACACGTGTGCACATTGGGAAAAGTTGAACAGTTGTGAACTCTTGTTAAAGTAATAATTACATCCACAGGGTATCGAGTATGCTGAATTCAATCGGTGTTAGGGACTTAATGAAAACAAACCTGATGTTCAAGAACAAAGGGCGGCTGCTGACCATTCTGGTAGCGGTTCCGATGCTCGTTTGGGCCTATGATTCCGGCCCGGACCCGAACTCCGAAGGTGGCCCGGGCGGCCCGGCCGCGGCCTGCGCCCAGTCCGGTTGCCATACCGGTACTGCGGTTAATGCTGGCGGCGGCAAAGTGGAACTCCAGTTCCCTGATGGCCTCACCTATACCCCCGGACAAAAGCAGCGAATCAAGGTCGTCGTCACCGACCCCAGCGCCCGCTCCTACGGCTACCAGGTCTCCGCCCGGCTGGCGAGCAATGAGACCCGCGGCCAGGCAGGTACTTTCTCCACCGCCGGGACCAATCAATTGATCCTCTGTCAGGACGGCCGGGCTCGTTCCGCCGCCGGCGTTTGCCCCGCCGCAAATCCACTTGAATTCTTTGAACAATCCCGGCCTAGCACCTCCAACACCATCGAGTTTGACTGGACTCCCCCGGCCACTGCCGCCGGTAATGTTCGTTTCTATGTCGCTGGTAACGCGGCCAATGGGAACGGCCAGAACACCGGTGACAAAATCTACACCGCCAATTTCACACTGACACCGAAAGCCGCAACCGGTACCCCGCCCGCCATCACACCAACCAATGGGGTCACCAACGGCGCTTCGTTCGCTCCCGGCGTCGTCAGCGGTTCCTGGACCACGATTTTCGGAACGAACCTTTCGGCCACAACCCGAGACTGGAGCGGTGCCATCGATGCCGCCGGAAACTTCCCCACGTCGCTCGACGGCGTCAGTGTCACCATCGACGGCAAACCGGCGTTTATCTACTACGCCTCGCCGAATCAGTTGAATATCCAGGCGCCGGACCTCGCCGGCAAAACCGGCCCTGTCGCCGTTGTCGTCAAGAACGCCGCCGGCGAGTCGGCCGCATACTCAGCAACCGCCGCCAAAGAACTGCCCGGCCTGTTCACCTATAGCCTCGGCGGGAAAACCTACCCGGCCGCAGTCCGGCTCGATGCCGTCGTCGTCGGCCCGCCTAACGTTCCCGGTGTCGTCCCCGCCAAGCCGGGCGAAATGATTCTGTTCTTCGGTACCGGTTTCGGTCCTACGAATCCGGCCGTCACGCCAGGGAAAGTCTTCAGCGGAGCCGCACCGCTCGTTGACCGCGTGACCATGCGTATAGGCGGCGTTTCTGTCACTCCCGCTTTCGCCGGGCTCTCCAGCTCCGGCTTGTACCAGTTCAACGTCACCATTCCCGATCTCGCGAACGGGGAGCATGCCGTCGAAATGTCCATCAACAGCGTTTCGATTCCTACGGGCGTCGTCATCGCTGTCCAACGATAAGAACAAAGGCCATATGATTCGTCCTACCAAAATTCTCCAACTTCTCATAACAAGTGTCCTGATCGGGGCGCCAGCCCTCTTCGCCTTCTCTACCGGTCCTCGCGCCCCAGTCGCGGGTGTGCCGACCGACAATGCAGGTGCGAACTGCACCGCTTGCCATCGGACCTTCGCCCCGGCGAACTCCGATAGCAGAGGTAAGTTGGAGATTTTGGTGGACAAACTCACCTACACCCCAGGTGTCACCAAGAAAATTCGGATCAGCATCGCACACCCGGAGGCGCAGCGCTGGGGCTTCCAGTTCACCTCCCGTATCGCCAGCGACACCACCAAGGGCGCCGGCGTGATCGTGCCTAACGAGAACATCCTGGTCCGCTGCGGCCTTGGCATCGCTGTGCCTCCCTGCGCCGGCGAACCGGAACCGCAATTCGTTTCGCATACCCAGCCTTCCACCCGCGCCGGAACTCGTGGCGGCGTCGAATGGGAATTTGACTGGACGCCCCCGGCCAATGAAATTGGCGATGTCGTCTTCTATGTTGCCGGCAACGCCGCCAACAACGGTGGCACCACCGCCGACGACTATATCTACACGGCCAGCATCACGCTGAAAGCCGAAGGTGCCTGCAATCTCACCAAGAAGCCGACGGTTCGTACAATCGGCAATGCCGCCTCCTTCGCCCGCGAAATTTCGCCCAACGCCATGGCCAGCGTTTTCGGTCTCGACTTTGAAGTCGCCGGCCGCACTCGCGCCGCCAGCACGGGCGACTTCGTCAACGGCGCCTTCCCGCAGCAACTCGGCTGCGTCGCCGTCGATGTGGGCGGCCGTCGCGCCCCGATCACCTACGTCCAGACCGATCAGGTGAACTTCCAGGTTCCCGCGGGCACCCCCGCCGGTTCCGTCCCCGTCACGCTGATTCTCAACCCGGGCCGTCCGAATGAAGTGAAGGGCGATGTCGCCACCGTGACCGTCAACAATCACGCTCCGGCCTTCTTCACCTTCAACGGTCGCTCCATCGCCGCCCAGACGGCCGACTTTAAGACCATCGCCGACCCCACCGTTGTTCCTGGCGCCGTTGCCGCTCGTCGCGGTGACGTGGTCATCCTCTACGGCACCGGCTTCGGTCTCGGTGAGCCGGTCTACCAGGCCGGTGAAATCGTGCCCCGACAGGTCCCGCTCCGCGATCGCGTCACCATCACTGTCGGTGGCACCACGCTGGCGGCGGCTGATGTTCTCTACGCCGGTCTTGCCCCTGGCAACATCTCCGGCCTACAGCAGTTCAACATCCGGATCCCGCAGTCGGCGGCGGTGGGCAATGTGGCCATCTCCATCACTGTTGGCGGCGTTTCGACGGCCACCGCCGGCGCGACCATCCCGGTTCAGTAAACAACAAACAAACCCGGCGAAAGGCGGGGCTTTGGCCCCGCCTTTCGCTTTTCTGCGCAGGATAGGGTAATCCCATGCGAGTGATTTTTCTGATCCCGCTGCTCCTGCTTGCCTCCTGCGCCCCCTCCCCTCGCCAGCTCGACCAATCCGCCCGCGACACCGCCGCTCTTCGCGGTCTACGCTTTCTTGAACAGATCGCGTCCAATCCCCAACACTTCAACAATCACGGCCCCGACCTCCTCTGGGCCTTCTACACTCTCTCGGAGGCCTCCGCCGACCCGCTGTTCAGGCAGGAATCCCGGATATTCGGCACCAAGCTTGCCCGCCAGTGGCGCGATGCCCACCCCTCCGTCCCTCCAAACGCCGGCATCAACCAGATATATAACTACATCGCAGGAAGCGAAACGGCCGACGATCTTGGCGTCATCGACGACCCCATGCGCCACACGCTGGCCCGCGAGGCCGGTCGATTCTCCGCCGAGGCCTGGCTCCGTTTCAACCCCAAAATAGAACCGCCCCCCGCCGACATTCCCCATCCCTGCTCCCGTTGCAAACACGCGAACCACCGCGGCGCGAAAAACTGCCGAAAATGCGGAAATCCGCTCACCATGGTGAGCCCGTACGACATTCTTTTCGATGCCTTGGTCACAACCTACGCCGGCCACCACTACGGAGTCCGTCTGGGTGCCGATTATGCCGATGTCGCCCGTTGGATCCCGTCGCTCCGTCCATACCCCGTCCCCTCCACTCTTGCCGCCGATTCCAACGTGACTTACGCGATCACCCACATAATTTACACGTTAAACGACTACGACCAGTACCGCCTCCGCCCCGAGTGGTTGCCGCAGGAGTTCGCCTTCCTCAAGACACACGCCCAAATGGCCATCGACGAAAATGACCCCGAAACGCTCGGTGAGTTCATCGACTCGCTGCAGGTATTCGGCCTGACCGAAAAGGACCCGCAAGTTCGCGGTGGGATTGACTATTTGCTCGCCCACCAGAACGCCGACGGTAGTTGGGGCGAGATCCAGGACCACGATATCTACACCCGTTATCACACCACCTGGACCGGCATCGGTGGCGTGATGCGGTATGCCTGGCGTGGCGAACGTCTGGCGATCCCCGAAGCACTGCCCGCCCTATTGGCTCTGAGATCTCGGATTTCCCCGTAATGCGGCTGTTTCCTCAGGATTATCTTGGTTTCTCGGGGAGCCGGAGAGTCGTAGGATTTATCTAGATAAGAGGAGTAGCTTATGCCCGCAGTGGCCTGGCTCGCGGCAACGCTTGTCCTCTGCCTTATCGCAGAGGGAGCGGAACCGAACCGGCAGATCCCGGTTTATAGCGCAGCCAGCATCGTCAATGCCGCCACCAATGAACCCGGCCCCCTGGCGCCGTTGGCACTCGTGTCTCTATACGGCAAAGACCTCGCCACTGTCACCCGCGCCATTACCTTGGATGACCTTCGGAGCGGCCAACTGCCGACCACGCTGATCGGAACGGGTGTCAGTATTACTATCGATAACATCGTTGTGCCGATCCTTTTCGTATCCCCCGGTCAGGTCAATTTTTTAATCCCGGGCAACATCCGTACCGGGCGCCGTCAGCTTAGGCTTGTGGTCAGCGGGAAGGCTGGTCCAGATGCCGAAGTCGTCATCGCTGACTCCTCCCCGGGGCTCTTCCAAATGGAACCCAACGCCGTCATCGCCACCCGCGCCGATGGCTCATTGATCTCTCCGGCCTCTCCCGCGCAGCCCGGCGATATCCTCATTCTCTACGCCGCCGGCCTTGGTGCCACCTCCCCGCTCATCACCGGTCTCACGGTTCCTTCGGTCGCCGCCTCAATCTCTGCGCGCTCCCAGTTCGCCGTCCTGCTCAATGGCACACCCATACCGGATGCCGATATCCTCTACGCCGGAGTCACACCGGGCTTTGCAGGGCTGTACCAAATCAATTGCCGCCTGCCCGCCGACACCCCAGCGGATCCGGAAATCCGCCTCCGCCTTCCCGGCCAAACCAGTCCGCCACGCCTTCATTTAGCTGTGCGTCCAGCCTCCGCCTCGGTACAATAGGCGCTGGTCATGTCCCCGCGAGTATTAGGTGCTGTTCTCTGTGTCGCCGCCGTGTCTCTCCTATCGGTTGGCCGCTTTTTCTTTCAGGTTGCTGACTTCTACCCCAAGGCGCCTTCGCCCGACGGCGTCACGGATTTCGATCGTCGGTTCGTCGGCCTACGCGCCATGCTGCCGCCCAAAGGGATCATCGGCTACATGACCGATCCCGGCACCCCGCCGAATGACACCAATGCGCAGGCCGAATATCACCTCGCTCAGTATGCCCTCGCGCCCGTCCTTGTGGCCTACTCGCCAGACCACCGCTTCGTCGTCGGCAACTTTCACCAGGCTGTGACGACAGGGAGCCTGCGCGATCGGGGCTTCAGGCTCATCCGCGAATTTGGCAATGGCATTGTGTTGCTCGAAAACGAGAAGGTACGCTAATGGGAGCCTGGCTTTTATTCCTGATTCTGATCGCCCTTGGCTTCGCCGCGATTCGCGCGCTCTGGCCCGCGCCGCCCCGCTGGTCCTCCGCCGATCCCCTTCGCCTGGCTGCCGCGCCCGCCATCGGCTTTGGCCTCGGCGGATGCTTTTACTTTGCGCTTCGCGTCGTTCTCCAACAGCCGCCAGCCGTTGCCATTGCCGCCGTCTGCCTGGCCGCCGCGGGATTGGGTTGGTTCGCCTGGCGCCGCGCGCAATCGGCCGTGCCCGATGTGCCCGCGGTTTCCGGTCAGATTCCATTTTGGTTGTGGCTTCTGTTTGGCGCCGGCGCTGCCATGGCCTTTTTCACGTATTTGATGTTGAACGGTGCCGCGCCGCACGGGGAATGGGATGCCTGGTCCATTTGGAATCTGCGTGCCCGATTCCTCTTCCGGGCACAGGAGTTTATCAGTCCCTTTTCCCCGGTGATCGCCTGGTCCCATCCCGACTACCCGTTGCTCGTGCCCGGCGTAATTGCGCTCTTGTGGCACGCCGGCGGCGTTGAGTCCGCGTCGATGGCAGGCGCTGTCGGCTTCGGGTTCCTGCTCAGCTGCGTGGCCGTGCCGTTCTTCACGCTCTGGTTGCTGCGCGGTCCCGCTCTGGCTGCTTTGGGGGCGCTCGCGATCCTCGGTGCTACCAGTCTGGTTCGTGTCAGCGCCTCCCAGTATGCCGATGTTCCGCTGGCGGCCTATATTGTCATCGCGGCGTGTTTTCTTGTCTACGCGCTGGAGGTTGAGTCGGTCGGGAAGTCTGTTGTCTTCATTGCCGGGCTCTCCGCCGGCTTCGCCGCATGGACAAAGAATGAAGGGCTGCTTTTTTGTGTCAGTATCGTCCTCGCCCACCTGCTTTCGATCGCGCACCGCATGGAACTCCCTCGCAGGTTGGCTACGCTCATTTCCCTGGTGGCTGGAATCCTCGCGGTTCTCGCGTTTGTCGGCCATTTCAAGTTCCGGTTGGCGCCCGCCAACGATCTTGTCAACACCGGGACTGCCGGCGTCGCCATGGCTCGCGCCACGGACTTCAATCGTTACTGGGTCACCTTTTGGGCCTTTGTCGGTGAGTTACTCACTTTTGGGAGCGTCCTTGTACCGCCAGTGATCGTTTTCGCTGTCTGGTTGGCGCTGGTTCGCTTCCGGTCGAAGGTCACCGGTGCCTCGTTACTGCCTCTGGCTGCCGTGACACTGCAACTGGCAGGGTACTTCGCCATCTACGTCACGACCCCGCAGGATCTGGACTGGCAATTGAATACCTCGCTGCCGAGGCTCCTTCTGCATGTTTGGCCCCTCTCCGTCACTGGTATCTTCTTGATTTCCGGGGACCTTTTTGGTGGTAGACCGCAACCTGAGCCCGTCCGGCCGCGTTCAAAATAGGGGTGGCGTTTCCATGCGCCGGCCGTACAATGAAGGAGGAACCCCTATGTCGCCGTCTACATTGGTCTTGATCGGCCTCAGTGGCCTATCGCTGTTTGCTCAGGCCGCAAAACCTGAGCCGTACGCCGTTCCCACCGGCACTCGGGTTCCCTTGGTGATGATCAACAGTGTTTCCACCAAGCACGCCGCCGAGGGCGACCGTGTCTATCTGGAGACCTCCTTTCCCATCCTTGCCGACGGGCGGGTCGTGATTCCTACTGGATCCTACGTCGCCGGTACAATCACCTCCTCCAAGCGCGCCGGCCGCGTGAAGGGCCGCTCGGAGCTCTACCTGCGTTTCGACTCGCTTACCCTGCCCAACGGGGTCACCCGCGATTTCCGTGCCCGCATGGGCGCTCTGGATGGCCGGGCCAGCGAGACCTTTGACCGGGCCGAAGGCCGAATCAAGGGGGAAGGAACCAAGGGGCAGGACGCGGTGAAGGTCGCTACCGCAGCTGGTGCCGGAACCTCCGTCGGCGTGATCGCCGGCAGTGCCGCCGGCCGCCCTGTGATGGGAACAGCCGTGGGCGCGGCCGCCGGTGCGGCGGCTGGCATGGTGGGCGTCCTACTCTCCCGTGGGCAGGATGTAGTCCTAGGTCGTGGTACTGTCGTCGAAATGGTTTTGGACCGGACGCTCGAGTTCTCGGAGACTGACATCGATTTTAGCGCCGCACCCGCCGGACGTCGCACTTCGATTACTGAGGAAGGCCCCGTTCGAAAACGTTCCAACGGAGCTGGAATCCCCGGCCAAAGGCCCGCTTTGGGCACGCCCTAAGGCTTTCTACTGATAAGGGCTTGAAATTTGCCCTGTACGACGATGGTACTTTCGACCCTACGCATTACCGGGTCAGAAGTACCTATTTTTTTTGAGAGGGAAGGACTATTCTCCAACGTACTTCCCGCCGATACACTCTTTGTGGAGCTATGGACTTAGGATCGTTGGAACTCCAGATATTCGTGAGCCTGACCGTGGTACTGGGCGGCGCCTTCGTGGCGCTCGTCTGTGACTATCTCAAAGGCAACAACGAACAACTGCGCGAACATAATATTGAATTGCGCGTCCGCAAGGAAGAACAGGAACGGCGATTGCTTTTGGATCCTGCCGGATTCCTGGGCCAGTGGATGCCAGGTCAACGCCAGGCGGCTGCTCGAACTGCCACCGCGGCGGAACCATCGGCCGTTACTCGTGCCGTGGCCCCGCACGAGGTCATGCAGTCCTTTGCGGACCCGGAGGCACTGGCTGACGCAGAGGATCGCGCCGCCAAGCTGCATGCTCGGGCGGGCGATGAGCCCTTTGAATCGGCTGATGTTCCTCCGTTAACGCAACGGCGGAATGGGCGTAACCGCTCCAACCGCAAAGCCTCGCGGCAGGTTCGCAAGGAACCGGAGAACTACGCCGACTGGGTTCGTCCTGAAGTCATTGCGAAGGTCGCGCGCCGCGCTCAAGCTACCGCCGCCTACTCCTCCGACATTCGGGAAGAACTGGAATCATTGCCAGCCGATGCCCTGCCGGAGCCGTTGAATGCTGCGGAAAACTGGGACATCCGTCAACAGTTACCTGGGGTCGAAAAGGGTAAACGCGAACAGCCCAAGCGGTCTACTCCTCTGACGGCAGAAACTTCGGTTGCCGCCGAAGTTACGACCGCGGCGGTCGCTGTGATCGCCGAACCCGCATTGCAGCAGGAGAACCTGGCCGCGGCCGCGCAGATTCCTCAGGAAGAACCCCTTCCCGAACATCTCGCGCCTGAACAGGCTGTGATCCTCCAGAAGGAGATTGAACGGGTCGCCCAACTGGAACGCCGTCCGGTCGTCGCCGCGCCGGGTACAATTCTTCGTCCGCTCACGGTACCCTCTCTCAAACTGGAAGAAGAGTTGCAGCGCGTCGCCGAGATTACTCCGGCCTCTGCGCCCGTGCCCTTCACCTGGAATAGTGCATTGCTGGATGAAGTGATTGCCGCCAGCGGCACCCGGGAAGTCGTGGCTCCCACCGCGGTTCCGGAGCTTGTAGCCGAGCCCGTCATTTCTCTGGCGGAACCCGCTGTTGCTGCCGATACTGTTGCAGTGCCGGTCGTCGTTGAGCAAGCAGTTGTTTCTCCCGAAGTGCTGGAAGAAGTGGAATCGGTTGAGGAGACGCCTGCTGTTGCCGTCCTGGCACCGGAGTCTGTTGTCACAGCGCCGGTGGCCGAAGAATTGGTCGCAGACGAAATCGCGCTTGATCACAATGGATATTGGGAACAGAGTGCAGGCTCAACCGTTGGTGGATCTTTCTCTGATCGCGACCAGCCTGAAGTGAGTCTGCCGGAAGTGGCCTCCGTGGAATTCGCGGAAGTGCAGAGCCCGACCCTCGATCTGCCGGCTGACGCGGA
>CANIVU010000103.1 GCA_947470805.1 Acidobacteriota bacterium
TACCGGTCTCGACTTCAAGTTCGATCGCGACTTCGTCCCCGATTCCGTTGGCGGCGAAGGCTTCACCAACTTCGGCGACGTCCAGTTCCTGGGCGATGCCAATCTCGAGCGCTACCTCTCCACCGCCAAGTACATCGCCAACCACGCCGTCATCGGCACCGGCCCCCTTACCTTCTTTGCCGATCCGGGCAAAACCGGCTTCGAGCTCTCCGCTCTTAACCGCATCACGAAGATCTACACCACCCACGGCTTCCGCGCCACCGGTGCCGAAGGCGCCCTCCCTTACAACCTCGATAAGTACAACAAAGCCTTCTACACCGCCTGGCGCTACCAGCACCGCGCCGCCTTGGGCGAACCGGCCGCTACCCTCGAATCCATCGGCGCCCGCGAAGGCCTCACGCCTCGCTTCGTCAACCATATCTGGAAGGTGCTTCACGAGCCCAACCCCACTTACCCCACCTCGGAAGCTCTGGCCAAGTTCAACGCCCTCCCCGGCCCCAAGACCGAGGAATCGAAAGTCCGCGCCGCCTGTGAGGAGATTCAGAAGACCATCATCAACTGGCCGCGCGTCCTGTTCGCCGCCGGCGCCCTCGCCGCCGGTGGCGCCGGCGACGAACGCAATCTCGTCATCTCCGCCGACACCCTCAAGGCCGTCACCAACTACAACTTCCGTTATCCCTTCTTCTCCCGCCGCGTGATCAAGGAAGCGACCGTCTACCTGACGGCCCTGTCCCTCAATCCCCGCTCCAAAGACAAACCCGTCGTCGTCTTCACCAACCCCACCGTCCGCTTCCGCAAGGCCGACCGCAGCGCCGGCGACGAAGTCTCCCTCTACAACGCCATCGACGAAGAGTCCCGCAAAAAACTCACCCTTACCGCCGATGGCAAAGGCTTCACCCTCACCGGCGACGCCGTTATCCCGCTCCACGTCGCCTTCCCCCCCGGCATCGCCGGCATCTCCTTCAACATGGATGCCGCCATGCTCTCCCAGGGCGCCGGTGACGCGATCATCCGCCTCACTCTTTCCAACGAAGCCGACGTCACCAAGGGCCGTCCCTCCTGGACGCTCCTGGCCGACCCCAAGTCCCCCGGCTACACCAAGTGGCGCGACGACGTTCTTCACTTCGCCGCCGTCCTCCCCCAGAACTCGCAGGCCGAAGCTAACCCGTCCGACCGCGACCCCATCCCCAACGACTTCGACAACACCTACGGCAAGCCCGAGCGAAACGACTACATGACGGCCATCAAATACTACCGGTTTGATGACTTCCTCATGCAGAACATCCTCGACGACAAGGCCCGCGCCGAGCTGAACATCGCCTGGAACGACCTCTACGCCTCGTTCGATTTCCACGAGACGTACATCAAGATGTTGAGCGACAAGAAGGGTCCCGCCGGCCGCATCGCCGAATTGAAAGCCGAAAACGCCGCCGTCGACCAGGCTATGCTCGCCGCCCAGCCCGGCCACGTGGAAGATGCGCTTCAGTTCGCCGCCAAAGCCTGGCGCCGGCCGCTCACCGCGCAGGAGAAGGACCGTCTCCGCCGCTTCTACACCCAGTCCCGCGAGACGCAAAAGCTGTCGCACCCCGACGCCATTCGCGCCGTCATCGCCCGCGTGCTGGTCTCTCCGTCGTTCCTCTACCGCCTGGAACAGCCCGCCCAGACCACCAAGCGCACGCCGCTTACCAGTTGGGAACTCGCCAATCGCTTGAGCTTCTTCCTCTGGTCCTCCGTGCCCGACGCCGAACTGCGCCGCGCCGCCGAGAAGAACGAACTCGTCGACCCTGCCCAGCTCGCCCGGCAAACCAAGCGCATGCTGGCCGACCCCAAGGCCACCCGCCTCTCCACCGAGTTCTTCGGCCAGTGGCTCGGCTTCTACCGGTTCGATCAATACACTGGCGCCGACACCTCCCGCTTCCCCGAATTCACCGACGATCTGAAAACCGCCATGTACGAAGAGGCCACGTCGTTCTTCGATTACATCGTCCGCCAGAACCGCCCGGTCAGCGAGATCATCAGCGCCAACTACACCTTTGCCAACCCGCTCCTGGCCAAACACTACGGGGTGAAGAAGGAACTCACCGGCGGCACACAGAAGATCGAAAACGCCAACGACATCAACCGCGGCGGCCTGCTCCGTATGGGCGCGGTGCTGACAGCCACATCGGCTCCCTTGCGCACCAGCCCCGTCAAGCGCGGCGATTGGGTCCTCCGCCGTATCCTGGGCACTCCCACCCCTCCGCCGCCCCCGAACGTCCCGCCCATCGCCAAGGACGACAAGGATGCCGCCGGCCTCACCATCAAGGCCCGCCTTACCGAGCACATGAAGAACCCCACCTGTGCCGCCTGCCACTCGAAGATCGATCCGCTCGGCTTCCCCTTTGAGCGCTACGACGCCGTTGGCCGCTATCGCCAGACCTACGCCGATGGCAAGGCCGTTGAAGACGAAATCGGCATCGAAGGCCTGATCCAGAAGCTGAAATCGCAGGAGCCCCAGCTGCTCCGCAATATGTCCCACAAGCTCCTTGGCTACGCTCTCGGTCGCACCGTGCTCGCCTCCGACCAGCCCCTGGTCGACCGTCTCATCCAGGCGGGCGGGCAGGCGACGTTCACGCAGCTCGCCACCGAAATTGTCACCAGTCCGCAGTTCCGCTACCGGCGCGGCGAACAGCCCGCCGAACTCGCGAAGGATATCAAACGATGAAACTCAACCCCTCCCGCCGCCACTTTCTCCGCGGCACCGGCGTCGCTCTCGCGCTGCCCTGGATGGAGTCGCTCTCCGCCGCCACCACGGCCAATAACAAGGCCCCCGTCCGCTTTGCCTGCGTCTATTTCTCCAACGGCGTTGAACCCATCCACTGGTGGGCTAAGGGCCAGGGAGCGCAGATGGAACTCGGCGAAGCCGTCAAGCCCATGCTGCCCCACCGCGAGGACATCAACTTCCTCCGCGGCCTCTACAATCAGCAAGCCTTCGTCTCCACTAGTCCACACCTCGGCCGCATGCCCAACATGCTCTCCGGCGCCAAGGTCTCGCTGGACCCGGCCGACATCCGCGTTGGGACTTCCTTCGATCAGGTGCTGGCGCAGCGCATCGGCTCCCAGACCGCTGTCCCGTCGCTCGCCCTTGGTGTCGAACCGAACGAACTGCGCCTCGAAGACGGCCTGTCGATGATCTACGGCAGCTGCATTTCCTGGGCCTCGCCCACCAAGCCCGCGACGAAGGAAATCTACCCCGCCCGGACGTTCGATCAGCTGGTCGGCGACGGCTCCGGCCGCGTTCTGGACAAGACCATCCTCGACTCGGTACTCGAAGACTCCCACTCGCTCCAGCCCAAGATCAGCCGCAACGATAAGGTGAAACTCGACGAATACCTTGAGTCCATCCGAGACATCGAGAAGCGCATCGAGCGCGCCGGCAAGGAAGAGCGCATCGAAGGCTGGAAGCCCACGCTCGCCAAGCCCAACATGCCCCGGCCAAGCGACAAGCTGCCGCAGAACGTCCCCGATCACATGAAGTTGATGCTCGATCTCACCGTCCTCGCCTTCCAGATGGACAAGACCCGCATCGTCACGCTCATGTTGAACAACGACCTCTCCCAGATGAACTTCAAGTTCCTGGAAGGCGTCAAAGGCGCGCTGCACCTGGACCTGACCCACAACGGCAAAGCCGCCGCCGCCGAGGCGATGTACCTGAAGACGAATCAGTTCCACATGGAGCAGTTCGCTTATCTCATCAAGCGGTTGAAGGCCATCGACGAGGGCGGCCAATCGCTGCTGGACAACTCCATGCTGCTGGGCGGCTCCAACCTCTTTGACGGCGACACCCACGGCGCCGACCAGATGCCGCTGATCCTCGCCGGCAAAGGCGGGGGCACGCTGAAAACCGGCCGTAATCTCGACTACCTCGAGCGCGGTAACGAGAACCGCAAAGCCGCCAGCCTGTATCTATCGATCATGGACCGCATGGGCGTCAAGCTCGACCGCTTCGGCGACGCCGACGCCCGCCTCGCCGACCTCTAACCAGACAAATCCTGGGTGACAGTCACCCAGGATTTGTCTGGTTAATTCGATACCGGTTACCAGTCGACGACCGAACCGTCGTCTTCGTCGTACGCGGTCCGGTACGGCCGCGGCTCGCCCACCTGCGCCATCAGCTTGTTCTCGTCAATCGTGATGCCCAGGCCCGGCTCCGTCAGCAGCGGCCGGTACCCGCCCACCACCGCCGGAAGCGGCTTCGCCAGCAGGTCCGTATATTCGTTGTCCCCGCGCTCCTGAATCAGGAAGTTCGGAATCGACGCGGCCAACTGCAAACTCGCCGCGAGCGAACACGGCCCCTGCGGATTATGCGGCGCCAGCGGAGAATAGTACGCCTCCGCCATGCCCGCGATGATCTTCAGCTCGGTGATCCCGCCGGCGTAGCAAATATCCGGCTGCAGAATTGTCGCCGCCCGTTTTTCCAGAATCTCCTTGAAGCCCCACTTGGTGAAGATCCGCTCGCCGGTCGCAAACGGGATGTGCGTCTTCTTGGCCATCTCCGCCATCACGTCCACATTCAACGCCTGCGCCGACTCTTCGTAGAACCAGGGATGATACGGCTCCAGCGCCTTCATGATCGTCATCGCCGTCGGCGGCTGCACCGCCCCGTGGAACTCCACGCCGATGTCGACGTACTTGCCCATCTTCTCGCGCAGGCTCTTGAAGCGGTCCACCACCTCTTCCACCAGCCCCATGCCTTCGTTGTACTTGTAAGGCGCCCGTTTGTTCCCGCGCACCATCGCCTTCATCGCGTTCACGCCCGTCTTCTCGCTGACGGTCCCGTACACGCGCACTTTGTCCCGAGTCGGCCCGCCCATCAAACGGTGCACCGGCACGCCGTAGACCTTGCCGGTGATGTCCCACAACGCCTGGTCGATACCGCTCGTAATCGCCGTCTTCACCGGCCCGCCGCGATAGAACGCCCCGCGGTGAATCGCCTGCCAGTGGTGTGTCACGCGCGTCGGGTCCTGGCCCACCAAATAGTGGCCCACCTCCAACGCCCCGGCCGCGCACGCCTTCGCGTCGTCCTTCAACATCTCTCCCCACCCGGTAATCCCGGCGTCGGTCGAAATCTTCACGAACACCCAGGAGTTCTTTAAAACAAAACTCTCGATCTTCGTTACCTTGATCTTGTCCTTCGGCCCCACCGCCGCCGCGTCAGTCCGCAGCGCGCCGAACGTCGATTCAATGCCGACGATCCCCGCCGTCCCCACTGCGCCGCGCAGCAGCGAGCGTCTGTCCATCTTTGTGTCCATCATGAAAACTCTCCTTAAAACTGGAGGCGCATCTGCACCTGATAGAACCGGTTCAACGACGACGTCTGGCTCGTCACGCGCCCAAAGTTCGTCGACGTCGGATTCACTTCCGGCGCGCTCATCTGCGACCGATTCTGCAAGTTAATCACATCCGCGCGGAACTGCATACGCAGCCGCTCCACCACTCGGAACTCGCGCAACAGATTCGCGTTCCACTGGTTCAACCCATCGGCCCGAAGGCCGTTGAAATACCGCGGGAAAATACGCGTATGGAACGCCGCCGGATTGTTGTTCCCGTTCTTCTCAAACGGCAGCCCGGTGTTGAACCACTGGTTCAGCGTCTTCGGCGTCGACGTTGCGTCAGTCTCAAAGTTATTCACATCGCCGTAGTAGAAGTTGTTCCCCCACGCCAGCAGCGGCCCGTTCTGAAACTCATAGGTCAGCGCCGATTGCCACCCGCCCAGCATGTGGTTCAAAATGCCCTTCTGGAAATACGCCCGGCCCTTGCCGAATGGCAGTTCCATAATCGCCGTCGCCGTCAGACGGTGTGGCCGCGCCGTATCGCTGTCCCACCAAATGGTGGGCGACGTGTTGAACTCGTTCTCCAGAATCGTCTTGTTCTTCTGGAACATCCGCGTATAGCTGGCGTTCACGTTGAACCCCTTCGACATACGCCGCTGGAAGTTGAATTCAAATGCATGCGTCTTGGCCAACCCCGTTGGCGTGGCGTTGTTGAACAATCCGTTCACGGCCGACAACGGGCGCAACAAGCGGTTCTTCGCCACCGTCGCGCTCTGGAACGCACCCAGCGTCGAAAGTTGTTGGTACAGCACCGGATTCGACGTCTGCAACGCCGAGAAATTCCCAATGAAATACGGGTTCGGCACCTGGCGGTTCAGTTCGTTGGCAATCGTGTTATTCCGCACATTCCCGGTCGCGAAATAGGATTCCGGCAGCGCATCCTCGCGCGCCGTCAACCCCACCCGGTCCGCCCACTGGCCCCAGTAGGAAGCCTCCACCATCATGTTGCCGCTCAACTCCCGCTGCACGCCCGCGCGCCAACGCTGCACCCGCGGATGCTGCCGGTTGTAATCGGTATAGGTGAAGCCCTGACCAATGCGCGCCATCTCGCCCAACGAATTGCGGAACGGCGTGTCGAACCGCGTGCCATCCGCGCGCACCGGGAACGGATCGGTCAACGGGCTCTTCCCGTTCAACGGATCCCCCGCGCGCCACGTCTGCCCGAAGTCATTGGTGAGCACGGTGTTCGTCGTCCGCGAATAGCCATACTGGTCCGGCCCCTGGTTCAGCGCGTTCAACGTGTCGAAATACATCCCATACCCGCCGCGAACCACGGTCTTCGTATTCACCTGCCATGCCAGCGCCAGCCGTGGCAGATACATTAATTCATTCCGCCACAACTTCCGGTCCGCCCCGTTCACGCCCGCGTACAGATTGCCGCCCTGCACCAGGAACTGGCTCGCCGGCACTTCCGGCAGCGGGTTCCGCGCATAGGCCGCCTGCGCCGCCGCCGTAATCGGCAGCGCCAATTTCGGATCAAACGTCGTGATGGCGCGGTTGTAACGCTCGGTCGGGCCCAGCTCATACTCCATCCGCAATCCCAGCGTCAGAGTCAACGTCCGCGTCACGCGCCACGTGTCCTGCGCGTACCAGCCGTAGTAGGGGTTCATCAGCGCAAACGTGTCGTTGGTGTCCACGCTCATCCCGCTCGGCATGCCGAGTGCAAACGCCGCCCACGTCAGCCCCAGCGTCCCGGCCGCGTTGAACCCGTCCTCATCCTTCCGCACATACGTGTTGGCGAACGTGAACTGGCCGGACGTAAATCCGCCGTTCTGAATGTTCGTCCGGTAATGCTGACGGAAATCGATGCCTCCGCGCAGCGAATGCGAACCGCGGATGTGGCTGATGTTGTACTTCAACCCCTGCTGCCGGCCAATCGGCCCCGGGTCCACGTTGGTGCTCATGATCATGTCGCCGCCCCAATACGTCATCCCCGGCCAGTTCACGCGCGGCATCACGCAGCTCGCGCCGCACTTCGAGTCCATGTACGACGGCAGCCCCGCGTCCGAAGGCTTATACTTCCGCGTCCCCAGCCGCTGGTTCTGAATCAGGAACTGCGTCGCGTCCACGCTGACATTCATCACCGTCGACCCGCTCTTCGTCCACGTCCAGTCCATCGCTGCCGACTTCGCCGGCCGCTTCTCGTTCCACGCCATCAGCCCGGCTTCGGTCTGATACGTGAAGTCCTGCGCGTCTTCCAGATAGCTGCTCTTCAGCCACCGGAAGAAGAAGCGGTGTTTGTCGTTCAGCTGATAATCGGTGCGGTTGTTCCACGAACTATAGGTGACGTTGTTCGGCATCCCCGTCGCCAGATAGTTGTTCAACGGCTCCTGCCGCGGATCCGTCGGATCGTTATTCGGCACCGGCATCCGCTTCGTATAGAAGTCGTACATCGGGTTCGTCATCCGCGCCTTCGGCAGCACATTCCCGGCGAACGGCGTGCGCACAAAATGCCCGGCGCGCGCCGGGTCCGGCCGCGTCGTCAACGGGTCGTACACCTGATACCGCGACGGATTCACCGCCACATTCAACAGCCCCGAAAAATCGCCATTCCGCTGCGCCAGCGTCGGCACCGTGTAGTTGATCTCGCTCGGCCGCGCCGCCTGCTGGTTCTTCAACCCCGAATAGCCCAGGAAGAAAAACAGCTTGTTCCGCCCGTCGATCACTTTCGGAATCACCACCGGCCCGCTGATCGTCCCGTGGTAGTTGTTCGTGTGCCCTGGCGGCACCATCGGCGTCCCTGCCAGCGCATCCGCATCCCCGGTCTTCCCCGCCGCCCGCAGCGCCGCGATATTCGCATACCGGCTCTGCTTCACGAAGAACGACGCCGCGTTCCACCGCTGATTGAAGTACTGATACGTCGCCGACCCATGCAGCGCATTCGCGCCGCTCTTGGTCGACATCGACACATTCAGCCCCGTCGAATGCCCAAACGAAGCATCGAAGTTCGACGTCTCAATCTTGAACTCGTCCACAATGTCCGGGCTCGGCATAATCGCCGTCCGCCGGTCCGTCCCGTTCGTCGACGCGCCGTCCATCGACCATTCATTGCCACCCACGCCACCCGGCATCGTGTACGCCGATCCGCCGCCCACCTGGCCCTGCAGCAGCGATTGCGTCGTCCCCGGCACCTGCACCCCGGGCGCCAGCCGCGCCAGCATGCTGACGTTGTTCCCCAGCACCGGCAGGTCCATCACCTCCCTGTGCGTCATCGAACGCCCAGTGGTCACCGCATTCGTATCCAACATCGGCGCTTCGGAGGTCACAGTGACGCTCTCCGTCGTCCCGCCTACTTCCAACGAGAAATCTACCTGCAGCCGGTCACCAATGCCGACGGTCACGCCCGTCCGCACGGACTTCTTAAAACCGGCATTTTCGACCGTAATCCGGTACTCGCCCGGCAACAGCAACGGGGCTTCGTAATACCCGTTCCCATTCGTCTTCAGCCGCGTGTTCGTCCCGTTATCGGTGTTCGCCACCAGTACCGACGCACCGGCAATCACAGCCTTCTGCGAATCGCTGACAGTTCCTGATATACCACCACGGGTGTCCTGCGCCATCGCCAGGACGGGTAGACAAAGCAATAGAAGTAGTCTCACGTTGACCTCTGTTAAGAAACGGTCCGTTCTTTATATACCAACCAACCAGAGGTACGCAACGCGTATTATTTCAGCTTCTCAAGCCCGGCCAGCATGCGGTCCATCCAATCGCTGCTCTCCGGAAATCCAATCTGCTCCAGCTGGTGCACGCCCTTCCCGTCCACCAACCAGTTCCGCGGAATGCTCACCGCCTCCAGCGCATCCCTCACTAAACGGTCCGCCAGCAGCACCGGAAATGTATACTTCCCCTCAGTCAAATACGATTGCACTAGCCCCACCTGATCGTCCACATTAAAGCTGATCACCGCCACATCCTTGCGGTCCTTCAGCTGCTCATACAGCTTCTGAAAATACGGATGCTCTGCCCGGCACGGCCCGCACCAGGTCGCCCTGACATTCACAAACACCGTCTTCCCCGCCAGTTCCCCGCTCACCCATTTCTTCCCCACCATGTCCTTCAATTCCCACTTGCCAATCGCCTTTTCCGTATAAACCAGCGCATCCAGCGGCCGCCCGGCCAGTTCCGCCAGCCGGCTCTCCGCCTGCCACCGCATCGCGATCTCGTACGGCCCATCCGCGGTCAATCCAGCCAACCGCACCGCCAGCCCGTCGGTGTCCTCGCGCTTTCCCACCCGCGCCAGCAAATCCACCGTCCCAATCTCCGCCGCCCGCAACGGCGCGTTCATCCGCAACCGCATCGCCGCTGGCATCTGCCCCCACCCTTGCTCCTTGGAACGCTTCAGCACCACTTCCAACCTGCTCCCCGCCAGGGCCGCCACACGGTCCAGATAGGCGCCCCGGCGCAAATATTCCTCCGCCAGCATGTGTTCCCAAGGTTGGAACCCGTAGATCGAATCCCCACCGTGCAGAAACTCCAACAGTTGTTCCCCCGCCGCCCGTACCTCCTCGTTCGATAATTCATGCATCTGCAGTGCCGTGGAAAACCGTTCCGCCCGCGCCGGCGCATTCGTCGGCCACCGCGTAATCCAATCGCCCGAAGCCTTGTACAGCGCCGCGCGATACTCTTTCGTCTCCGCCCGCGGATGCTCCTTCCGCCACCGCCTCCGCACCGGTCGTATCGGCCATCTGTTTCAAGCCGCCGTGAATCAATCGCAGCATCGCCAGCGGCAACACCGCCGCCGATTGCCGGATCCGCGCTACATCCCGCGCCACCCGCGCCCGCAAACCCGGGTGCTCCTCCGGCGGTAACGCCTTAAACTCCAGCATCCACCCGCTCCCGCAGCGCAGACGTCCCCCGCTTCAGCATCGCCGGCCACGCCACCGTGGCCAGCATCCGGTTCGTATAGAAGTCATAGGATGTCGGGCACTTGGCAAAGAACGCGTCCACCTGCGCGGTCGCCTTCGCCTTGTCCACCATGGCCCCCGATGCGTAGTGGTAGGCCAGCGCCATATGCGGCCACGCCATCGCCGGGTCCTTCTCCGGCGATAACGCAAACAGCCGCATCGCCTCCGGCAAGTCCTTGGAAGCCAGCACCAGCGCATAGAAATACGTGGTCAGCGCGTCCCCGTTCATCCGCGCCTTGTACTGGCCGATCAGCTCTTCTCTTGGTATTCCGGAGTCATTCTGATACCGCCGGTTCGCCTGAATATCATCCGGGAACCTCGCCACCTAATCCGTCAGAATCTTCCGCTGCGCCGCCTGCCGCGCGTCCGCCGAAACTTCCTTCGGCTCATCGCAATACGTCGCCGCCCGCAAAGCCACACACAAGAGGAAACAACAAACCAGCCGTATCGCTGACGACCCTCCGGCGAAATAAGATCACTTACTCCATCCGCAACGCCTCCACCGGATTCAACCGCGCCGCCCGCCGCGCCGGCAAATATCCCGCCAACAACGCCACCACCGTCAACAAACACAACGCCACCCCGAACGTCACCGGGTCGGACGCCGTAATTCCGAATAACATCCCCTGTAACATCCGTAACGTCGCCCATGCCACAAACAACCCCACCGCCAGCCCCGCCCCAACCAGCCGCAACGTCTGCCACAAAATCTCCGATTGCAGCGCCGCCCCCGACGCGCCCAACGCCATCCGGATCCCCATCTCCTTCTTCCTCTGCATCACCGAATACGAAATCACCCCGTATATTCCCAACGACGCCAGCAACAGCGCAAACCCCGCAAAGCCGCCCAGCAGCAACACAATCAGCCGCCGCGGCGACACCGCCGTATCCACCAACCCCTGCAATGGCCGGAACGCCGTCAACGGCAGCGTAGGATCCAGTCCCCGCAAGACACTCCGCGCCATCGCCTCATTCCCGCCCCGCACCACCAGTTCCACCTGCATGTAATCGCCCGTCTGCCAAATCGGCAAATACATCTCCCCGCCCGCGTCTTTCTCCAGCGCCAGATGCCGAACATCTTTCACCACACCCACCACCACCCGTTCCGGTGCCGACGCCCGCAGAATCACCTTCCCCAATGGGTCCTCCCCCGGCCACAACCGCCGCGCCAAAGTCTCATTCACAACAATCGCCGCCGGCCCGTTCTTGTCGTCATTCGGCGTAAACGTCCGTCCCTTCACCAGCGTCATCCCCATCGATTCAAAAAACCCATCGCTCACCACCCGCACATACGCCGTTGGAAAAGTGCCCGGCGTATAAACCTGCCCCTTCGCCGCCGCGCCCCACGTCCGGTTCCGGCCCAGCGGCAGCGTGTCCGACAGCCCCGCCGCGCCCATTCCCGGCAACGCCCGAACCCCGTCCAACGCCGTTCGGAAGTAGGCGTGCCGCGCATCGCGATTTGGAAAATCCCGGCCTGGATCAATCCGCACCGCCGCCTGCTGCGGCCGGAAGCCGAGCGTCACATCCAAAACCTGCACAAAGCTGCGAATCAACAAACCGCTCCCCACCAGCAACAAACACGCCAGCGCCACCTCCGCCGCCACCAGCACATTCCGTATCCGCGTATGCTCCCGCCCCGCCGACGCGCCCCGTTCGCTCCCCGCCACCGTGCTCACCCGCATCGCCGGCACCAGCCCGAATCCGATCCCGGTCACCACCGCCGCCCCCAACGCAAACCCCATCGCCGCCCAGTCCAACTCCACCGTCGCCAGCATCGGAATCTTCGTCTCAAGCCCCGCCAACACCCGCGTCCCTCCCGCCGCCAGCACCAGCCCCAACCCAGCCCCCAACCCCGACAACAGCAGACTCTCCACCAGCATCTGCCGCACCAGCCGCCACCGCCCCGCTCAGCACCAAAATCGCCGTCCGCACGCTGCCGCTGACGTACTCCCGCAGCAGTCGCACCTCCGGCTTGAATTCGTTCTGACCCGGATACAGCTTCGCCAACTGCTGCGCGAATACCTTCATCTCCGCCCCCGCCTCCACCGCCGTCGCACCCGGTTTCAACCGCCCCACAATCGACATCGTGTTCCCCCACCGGTTCGTCTGCTCACTCATCGCAAACGCCGGAAACACGTCCACATGCACCCCCGGCGCAAACATCGCCCCGAAGTCGAACGACTTCGGCAGCACCCCTGCCACCCGGCTCGGCGTTTCATTCAAAATCAGCGTCCGCCCCACCGCCCCCGGATCCCGGTGCATCCGCCGCTCCCAGAAGTCGTAACTCACAATCACCGCGTCCGGCCCCTTCGGCTGCGTCTCGGCCTCGGTAAATCCGCTGCCCATCTGCAACGTCACCCCCAACAGCGGAAAGAAATTGCCCGTCACCGGCACGCCTGTCAACCGCTCCGGCTCACCCGCTCCCGTCATCTTCAAATCGCCAATCCCATAGAACGCAAAGTGCCCCGCCGCATCGCCGATGGTCGCGAGCTTCCCCTGCATGTCGCGCAAATAGGCGGTCTGCGTCGTCCGTCCCGACAGCCCATCGGACCCGGAATTGGAGATCCAAACCAACCGGTCTCCATCCGCCATCGGCAACTCGCGCAGCAGAATCGCATGGACCACGCTGAACACCGTCGCGCTCGCTCCCACGCCCAGCCCCGTGATCAGCACGGCGAACGTTGCCAGCCCCGCGTCCCGCCGCAGCGTCCGCAACCCGTACCGGATGTCCTGCAACAACGTTTCCATAAATGGCAATCCTCTCGCGTCCCGATGTGTTTCCCGCGTCACAACCAACCCGCCCAACGCCGCCAGCGCCGCCCGCGGCGCGTCTTTCTCACTCATCCCCCGCGCCTGAAAATCAGCGGTCGCCATCTCCACATGCGCCGCCATCTCTTCATCCAGTTTCCGGTCCAGCGCCCGCCCCCGCACAACGGCCGCCATCCGCTCCCACAGCCGCCTCACTCCCCCTCCTCCGCCGGCGCCAGCACCCGCCCCATCACATCGCTCAACTGCCGCCAATACGCCGCATCCGCCGCCAGTTGCTTCGTCCCCGCCTTCGTAATCGAATAGAACTTCGCCTTCCGGTTGTTCTCCGATACCCCCCACTTCGCCGCAATCCACCCCCGCTGCTGCAGCCGCACCAGCGCCGCGTAAATCGTCCCCTGGTTCAACAACACCTGGTTCCCGCTCACCTGCTCAATCCGCCGCGCAATCCCATACCCGTGCAACGCCCCCATCGTCGCCAGCGTCTGCAACACCATCACGTCCAGCGTCCCTTGCAACAGTTCCATCTTGCTCATGTGGCATCCCCACACGTAGCCTACCAAAACTCCTGTGGCTTGCCCACAGGGACACCGCAAATGTTACAGCGATAAGCTAGTACACATGCCGGCCCGCCTCATCACAACCCTCGACGAACTCCGCGCCCTCTACCCGCCCGTCCTCGAACGCGCCCGCCTCAAAACCCAAACCAAACTCGACAAACACTGCCGCGCCTTCATTGAAAAAAGCCCCTTCTGCACCCTCGCCACTCACGGCCCCGACGGGGCCGACGTCACCCCTCGCGGCGATGCTCCCGGCTTCGTCCACATCCTCGATGACTCGACCCTCGCCCTCCCCGACTGGCGCGGCAACAACCGTCTCGACTCCCTGACCAACATCCTCTCCAGCCCCGCCGTCGGCCTTCTCTTCTTCATCCCCGGCGCCCAGGAAACCCTCCGCGTCAACGGCGCCGCCCACATCACCGCCGACCCCGCAATCACCCATCGCTGGACCACCAACAACAACCACCCCGCCACCGCCCTCGTCATCACTATCAACGAAGCCTTCCTCCACTGCGGCAAGGCCCTCATCCGCTCCAAACTCTGGCACGACGACTACAAAACCCAAATCCCGCCCTACGGCCACATGCTCAAGGATCAAATCCAAGTCCCCGACACCGCCGAAGACATGCAAGCCTCCATCGAAGAAGCCTACAAAACCAAGCTCTACTGAGCACCCCCCACCAACTCCTCCATCCGCTTCCGGAATCCCGACCCCGCCCCCCACACCTTCCCCGCCGCCTCCAACGCCAACCGCGCTTTCTCCCGCGCTTCCCCCATCCGCCCCATCTCCGCCAAACAACCCGCCTCCACCGCATACCGGTTCCCCTTCCAATCGGCCACCATCTTCCCGCCGGTCAGCGTATCCACCTCCGCCACCAACGCCGGCACCTTGTCGCACCGCCCGGCGCGCGAATACACAATCGCCGCGTCAATCAACACCATCCACCGCGTCGCCGCCAGTTCCGCCCGATGCCCATCGGCCAACGCCAACGAACGGTCCGCCAACTCCAACGCCCGCTCCTTCCGTCCCGCCTCCGCCACGCGGCGCCCCGCCATCGCGTGCAACCGAATCGCCTCAAACGGCGCCGCATACCCCTCCGCCAACACCACCGCCTCCTCCAACGTCCGCGCCGATTTCTCCTTATCCCCGCCCCCATACTCCGCAATCGACCGGCTCTGCAAAAGCGCCACCCGCGCGCTCCGACCGTCCGCCTCCAACGCCGCCAACCGCAACCCCTCCTCCGCCGCCCCCACCGCCTCCTCAAACCGCCGCGCGCGCGCCAACGCCCTCACATACCCGTTCAAAACCAGCGCCTTAAAAATCCGCGCCGGCATCCCCGTCCGCAAACTCGCGTCCGGAATCTCCCTGGTCAACCGAGCCGCCTCCTCCGTCATCCGCCCCGCCCCGTCGTTCTCGCAAGCCAACCGCACCTGGTCCCGCCCCACCAAGTACGACACCCGCGTCTCCACCGGCAAACCGCCCCGCGCCACCACACCGTCCACCTGCCCCATTACCCCCACCGCCCCCGCGCAGTCCCCCGCGCTCAACAGGTTCAAACCTAACCCCATCCCCGCTCCCACCGTTGCCTCCGCATCCCCGCTCCCCTGCGCCCGCGCAAACGCCCGCCGCGACACAGCCAACCCCTTCTCCGGCCGCCCGCCTTGGAACAACACACTCCCCAGATTCCCCTCCACCGCCGCCGCCGTCCCCGCCTCCGGAATCGCCCCCGCCTCCAACCGCTCCGCCGCCCGCTCCGCCAGCTCCACCACCGTCATCCCATCCCGCCCCCCGTAGTTCGGGTTCGACGTCGAGATCATCCAGTCCAAAAACCGCCCCACCGTCGCCGCCCGCCGCTCTTCCGCCAACGCCCGCCGCTGCTGCCAGAACCCATACCCCAACGCCCCCGCCAGCCCCATCGCCAACACCGCCGTAACCGCCACCGCCCCTCGGTTCCGGCTCGCGTATTTCTTAATCCGGTACCCCACCGTCTGCCGCCGCGCCAGCACCGGCCGGCTCTCCAAATACCGCCGCAAATCCCCCGCCAGATCCAACGCGCTCGTGTACCGCTCCCCCGGTTCCTCCGCCAGCGCCTTCCGTACAACGGTTTCAATGTCCCCCCGCAACTCCCGCCGCAAGCGGTCCAAGCCCATCCCCCGCTCCGCCGCCGCCTCCGCCGTCGCCTTCTCCGCCATCGTCACCATTCCGCCCCCGCCTGCCGCCCGCTCCGCCACCGAAACAATCGACGCACTCCGGTAAGGCCCCGCCCCTGCCAACAACTCAAACAGCACCATCCCCAACCCATAGACATCGCACGCCGTCGTCACCCCCTCCCCGCGCAACTGCTCCGGGCTCGCATACAGTGGCGTCAAATGCCGCGTCGTCGTCAACGCCCCCATCGGGTCCAACAGCTTCGCCGTCCCAAAATCCAACAACCGCAAGTGCCCATCCCCGGTCACGAGTATGTTGCCCGGCTTCAAATCCAAATGCACCACCAGGTTCCTGTGCGCCGCGCCAACCGCTTCACACGCCGCCACCACCAGCCCAATCCGGTCCGCCAGCCCCAACCGCCGCGCGTTGCAATACTCGTCAATCGGCTGGCCCACCACCCGGTCCAGAACCAAATAGGGCTGCTGCTCCGCCGTAATCCCCGCGTCCAAGACCCGGCAAATCCCCGGATGGTCCAGCTTCGTCAAAATGGTCTGCTCCCGCTGAAACCGCTCCACCGCCTCCCGGTCGTTCAAATACCCATGCAGCACCTTCACCGCCACCCCTTGCCCGTGCCGTTCGGCCGCGTAAACCGTCGACGTCCCACCCTGGCCCAATAGCCCCGTCACCGCATACTCGCCAATCCGCGCCGGCAACGCCATCGCCGCCAGCGGAGCAGCCATCTCCCGCCGCGCCCGTTCCTCCCCTGCCAACGCCGACAACAACCCCCGCACCTCTACCCGCAGGCCGTCGTCCGCCTCGGCCCCGCACAACGCCCCCTCGCGCTCCCCAGCCGGCAGCGCCTCAACCTGCTCGCAGAGTGCCTGTACCCGCTTCCAGCGTTCTTCCGGTGTCATCTCAACCCTTTAAGCGAGTTCTACCCGCCCACCGCGTCACGAAACCCCAGCCGCGCAAACAGCCACGCCCGCGCCATCCGCACCTTCCGGTCCACCGACGACCGGGAAACACCCAATATCTCCGCCGTCTCCTCCACCGTGCAGCCCATCAGAAACCGCATCTCAATCATCCGCGCCTGCTCGGCGTCCAGCGCCTCCAGCTCCACCAGCGCCCGGTCCAGGTCAATCACCCCCGGCCCCGCCGCGTCCATCCACGGCATTTCTTCGTGCAACGGAACCCGAGCCAACCCGCCACCATGCCGCATCGCCGCCGCGCTCCGCGCATGGTCGATTAAAGCCAAACGCATCAGCTTCGCCGCCAGCGCATAGAAATGCGCACGGCCCTCGAAATTCGCATCCCGCCGCTTCAGCAGCTTCAAAAACAGCTCATGCACTAACCCCGTCGCCTGCAGCGTATGGCCCGGACTCTCCCGCCGCAAACAGGCCGCCGCAATCGTGCGCAACTCCGGATACACCAGCGGCAACAAACGGTCCAGCGCCGTCCGGTCCCCCCGGCCCCATTCGTCCAGAATCACCGTGATCTGATCGCTCATCGGCCTTCTCCCATCCTATCGCGGTGCCCGAAATTCGAAACGGCTACACTGGGACTGACTCCGTGTTCAAACTCGCCGCACTCCTTCTATTCGCACTCGCCAACTTACACGCCCAGTTAGCCCTCCCCACTCACTTCGAAGTCAACCAGGGCCAATTTCCCGAACTCCCCGCCGCCTCCCTCCTCGCCCGCGGCCGCGGCTACTCCCTCCTCCTCTCTCCTCAGGGCCCCGTATTCATTGGCTCCGATGGCCATCGCATTCAGATGGAACTCTCCGGAGCCACCTGGTCCGCCCCCGTCCCCAGCCACCTCCTTCCCCAGCGTTCCCACTATCTCGGCACTCCAAAGTCTTTCTCGAACGTCCCCCACTACGAACAAGTCACTTACTCCAACATCTACCCCGGCATCGACCTCATCTTCCACCCCGCCGCCTCCAATCTCGAATACGATTTCCTCCTCCATCCCCACGCCGACCCCTCCCTCATCCGCATGCGCTTCCCGGGCGCCACCGCTCTCCAGATCGAAGATGGCCACCTCCTCATCACCGCCCCCTCCTTCCAGCTTCGCCATCGCCGCCCCTCCGCCGCCCAATCGGACACCCCCATCCCCGCCGCCCTCACCCTTGCCGGCAACGCCGTCCAGTTCCAACTCGCCCCGCACAACCCCGCCCTTCCTCTTCTCATCGATCCCGTCGTCGAAGCCTCCACCCTCCTCGGCGCCTCTGGCTACGACGCCGTCAACGCACTCGCCGTCGACCCCGCCGGCAACATCTACGCCACCGGCACAACCAGCACCCCCACCCCCCGCCTCTTCATCACCAAGCTCTCCCCCGACGCCAAATCCATCCTCTCCACCACCTACGTCAACGGCACCACCCGCGCCAACCCTACCGCCATCGCCGTCGATTCCACCGGTGCCGCCGTCATCGCCGGCTATACCTACTCGAGCGATCTCCCCACCACTCCCGGCGTCCTCCAACCCGTCATGGCCGACCCCTTTCCCGAATCCACCGACGGCTTCATTCTCAAAGTCGCCCCCGCCGGTTCCCAGCTCCTCTTCGCCACCTTCCTCGGCGGCGTCAACCGCGATTTCATTCGCTCCCTCGCCCTCGACGCCCAGGCCAACATCTACGTCACCGGCCTCTCCCAGTCCGTCGATTTCCCCCTCACCCCCGGCGCCTTCCGCGTCAGCCAAGCCAACAACGCAGGCGCTTTCGTCGCCAAGCTCAACCCCTCCGCCTCGGCGCTCCTCTACTCCGCCAGCTTCGGCGCCGGCGATTTCGAACGCATTCTCCTCGACCGTCCGGCGCCGCCATCGTCGCCGGTAATGGTCCTCCATCCGTCCTCCCCACCACCCCCGGCTCCTACCAGTCCGCCGAGCTTTCCCAGAACTACACCGGCTACGTCGCCAAGCTCAACCCAGCCGGCTCGGCTCTGCAGTTCGCGACATTCTTCGCCGGCCCCAATAGCTCCGCCAACGTCATGGACGCCGGCCTCGACGCCTCCGGCAACATCTTCCTCGCCGGCACCACCACTTCCCCTGATTTCCCCAACGCCTTCATCGCCAAGCTCAACCCCGCCACCACCGCCCTTCTCTACTCCGTCATACCCGGCAACTCTCAATCCTTCACCCGCATCGCCGTCGAACCCGCCGGCGCCGCCCACTTCCTGACGAACGCATCTAACGACAACGTCACCATCACCGGCACCTCCCTCATCCCCACCCTCTCCGGCATCTCCTCGGCCATCGCTTTCGGCCGCCTCTCGCCCCTCGGCAATCTCCTCGATTCGTCCTTCTGGTACGCCCCCGGCCTTGCCTCCCAACCCTCCGACGCCGGTCCCTCCACCGTCGGCCTCGCTCTCACCCTCGCTGCCCCCGGCACCATCGTCTTCGGCGGCTACACCACCGCCAGCGGCCTCCCCGTCACCCCCGGCGCGGTCCAAACTACCCACGCCTCCCCCGGCCAAAGTGATGGCTTCCTCTCGCGCATCTCTTATACCTCCACCTGCGCGTACACCGTCTCCGCCAACGCCATCACCGCCCCCGTCGCCGGCGCCTCCACCACACTGACCGTCACCACCACCCCCGGCTGCCCCTGGGCCGCCTCCGCCAGCGCCCCCTGGATCGAAACCCAAATCCTCAGCGATTCCCAACTCCGCGTCTCCGTTGCCCCCGTCAACGGCCCCGCCCGCACCGGCTCGCTCTTCGTCGCCGGCAAAACCATCCCCGTCACCCAGAACCAGAGTTGCACCTACGGCCTCCGCTTCGCCATCCCGTCCTTCCCCGCCACCGGTGGGCAGCTCTCGGCCGATATCATTGCCGGCGTCGGCTGCCCCTGGACGCCCACCTCCGATCAACCTTGGCTGACCCTCTCCAATGCCGGTCAAACGCTCACCGGCCCCCAGTCGATCGCGCTCACCGCCACCATCTACTACGGTGCCCAACCTCGCACCGCAACGCTAACCGTCGCCCCCGGCGTCACCGCCACCGTTCGCCAGGACGCCACCTCCTGCCGCTATACCGTCACTCCCTCCACCATCTCCCTCTACCCCGGCTCCCGCGATTTTTCGGTCAACGTCGCCACCACGCCCGGCTGCCTCTGGGGCGGATCAGCGCTCCCCTCCTGGATCTCTCCTCAACAGTCTTTTCCCACCTACGGCGCCGGCGCCTACTCCGTCAGAGTCGAAGGAAACATCGGACCCGCCCGCTCCGCCACCATTCTCGTCGCAGGTGCCCCCGTCGTCGTCAACCAGGCCGCCTCCGTCGGCGCCCCAACCCTCATCAACGCCCCCATCCCCAACTTCCAAGGCCTGCATAACACCGTCTCCTTCACCGCCACCGACCAGGACGGCGCCGCCGACATCGGCCGCGTCTACTTCCTGATTCATCCCGACACCACCATCCCCTCCGCCGCCTGCCACGGTTTCTACGACGTCGCCGCCCGCGCCTTCTTCCTCTACAGCGACGGCCTCTCCCAGCTCCTCGGACCCACCGGCGTCCTCCAAAACTCCCAGTGCCAGCTCTCCACCCCCGCCTCCAACGCATCCGGCAGCGGCGCCTTCCTCAGTCTCAATCTCGATCTCACTCTCCAGCCCACCTTCGCCGCCGCGCCCCACAACGTCTATGTCTGGGCCGTCGACCGCCAGGGCAACAACACCGGCTGGATCAACCTCGCCGCCTGGCGTCAATCCACCGTCACGCCACCCCAGCCCCCCACCGTCCGCGTCTTCGCCATCCCCACCCTCACCGGCCCCACCCAGGACATCGCCATCACCGTCGAAGACCCCAATGGCGGCACGAACATTGACCGTATCTACTTCCTCGTCAACCCCACCGCCGACGTCCCCGCCAACTCCTGCCACGGCTACTTCGACCTCGCAGCCAACGCAGTCTTCCTCTATAACGACCCCCTGACCGCCCTCAGCGCTCCGCTCACCCTAGCGCGCACCGGCACCGTCCAGAACTCCCAATGCCGCATCGATGGCAGCCGCAGTTCCGCCTCCGCCTCCACCGTCGGCACTACAGCGAACCTCAATCTCAACATCACCCTCACCGGCGCCTTCACCGGCAAACCCCAAACCGTCTTCGCCTGGGCCCTCGATCAGCAACAACTCGGCACCGGCTGGGTCCCCGTCGCCAACTGGCGCGCCGCCACGCTCGACAACCCGCCCACCCTCTCCGGCTCCGCCGCCTCCCTCTCCGGCAACCCCGCCACCCTCGGCGTCAACGTCCAGGACCTCGACGGCCCCAACAACATCGACCGCGTCTACTTCCTCATCGCTCCCGACCCCACCGCCCGCCGCAACGTCTGCTTCGGCTACTACGAGCGCGCCTCGAACACCTTCTTCCTCACCGATGACACCGGCGCCAACCCCACCCCGCTCGCCACCGCCCAAAACTCCCAGTGCCTCATCCCCGCCGCCACTGCCACCGGCTCCGGCGCTGGCATCTCGTTCCAGGTCACCCTCCGCTCCCCCTTCGCCGCCACCATCCAGCGCTACTACTTCCTCGCCCGCGATCTGCAGGGCAACGAATCCGGCTGGCTCCTCGGCGGCCTCTGGACCACCGGCGTCGCCCCCCAAACCCAACCCCCGGCCATCACCGCCGCCACCCCAGCCAACCCCACCGGCTCCCCACAGACCTTCTCCTTCAAACTCACCGACCCCGATGGCGTCACCGACATCAACCGCGTCTACTTCCTTATCGCCTCCACCACCACCGTCACCCCCAACACCTGCCACGGCTTCTACGACCGCGCCGCCAACGCCGTCCTCTTATACAACGATTCGCTCACCGGTCTGGCCAGCCTCCAGAACTCCCAATGCGCCGTCGGCGCCCTCTCCGCCACCACCACCGCGACGGATCTCAATCTCAATCTCACCGTCACCCTCACCGGCGACTACGCCACCCGCGCCCAGAACGTCTACCTCTTCGTCAACGATAACCAGGGCAAGGAGACCGGCTGGATCCAAACGGCCACCTGGATCCCCGCAGTCCCTCCCGCCCCGCCGTCCATCGCCGGCATCACTCCCGCCGCCCCCACCGGTTCGCCCCAGTCCTTCACCGTCACCGCCCGCGACCCCAACGGCGCCACCACCATCCAGCGCCTCTATTTCCTCATCAACTCCAACACCTCCATCCCCGCCAACACCTGCCACGGCTTCTACGACCGCCCCACCAACGCCATCTATTTCTACAACGATTCGCTCACCAGCCTCGCCAGCCTCCAGAACTCCCAATGCGCCATCAGCGCCTTCTCCGCTACCTCCGCTGGCACAGACCTGACCCTTAAGTTAACGATGAGCCTAGCTGGCGCCTTCGCCACCGGCACCCGGAACATCTATCTCTGGGCACGCGACATCGACGGGAACGACACCGGCTGGATCCAAGCCGGCACTTGGGCTCCCTCCACCAACCGTCCGCCAACCGTCATCGCCACCCCGCAACTGGCCCCCGCCGGCCCCACCGCCCAACTCGCCCTCTCCGCCCAGGACCCCGACGGCGCTGCCAACATCACCCGCCTCTACTTTCTGATTCATTCGAACACCGCCATCCCAGCCAACACCTGCCACGGCTTCTACGACCGTCCCACTAACGCCATTTATCTCTACAACGACGCTCTCTCGGCCCTCTCCGCGCCCCTCACCCCCGGCGCCCAAGGGACGATCCAAAACTCCCAGTGCGCCATCGACGGCGCGGCCACCACGCTGACCACGCCCAACTCCTCCACCCTCACCCTTTCGCTCGCCATCACCGTCCCCGTCGTATATCGCAGCGTGCCCCGAGGCATCTATCTATGGGCGATCGATAGCCAGCAAAACGGCACCGGCTGGATCCAAGTCGGCACCTGGGTTCGTTCGGCCCCAGAGGTGGTGGTCACCGCGCCGCCTGTCGCGTATTTCGGAGCGCAGATCGATACGGCCTTCCCCTTCCGCCACAGCGACGGCCCGGCCAACCTGAGCCGTGTCTACTTCCTCATCGCCCCCAACCCGGTAGTGACAACCAACTCCTGTCACGGCTTCTACGACCGCGCCACCGGCCAGCTCAATCTCTACAACGATGCCCTGACCGCCTACAGCACCCAGCCCAACAGCCGATGCGGGGTCCCCTTCCGCGGCCAGTCTTTCGCAATCGGGGCCGACTTCTTCCTTCCCCTCACAATCACCGCGCGCGGGGCCTACCTCGGCGTGCCCCTCAACATCTACATGCTCGCCCAGGATAACCGCCAGGTCGATACCGGCTGGGTCCGCGCCGCCGCCTGGACCCAGTAGCGTACGATAGTCCCCATGCGCCGCCGCGAACTCCTCCAAGCCGCCGCCTCCGCCGCCCTCATCCCCAACGAAAACCAAAAACCCGGCGCAAAAAACTGGCAGCTCTCCAAAGTCTGGCCCAACGCGGGCAAAGGCTTCCGCACCGCCCTCATCGAAGGCTACTGCGGCCAACAATCCGTCCACGCCGGCGAAACGCTCACCATCCACCTTTCCGCCAACCCCGCCCGCCGCTGCACCATCGACATCTTCCGCATGGGCTACTACGGCGGCGCCGGTGCCCGCCACCTCACTCAACTCGGCCCGCTCCAAGCCAGCCCGCAACCCGATCCCCCCATCGGCCCCAATCGTCTCCGCACCTGCCAGTGGGAGCCAACCACAACCCTCAAAATCCCCGCTTCCTGGCCGTCCGGCGTCTACCTCGGCAAGCTCACCGCCATCCCCGAATCACAGACCGAGCACCCCTGGCAAAGCTACATCATCTTCATCGTCAAGGACCGCCGCCGCGCCGCCATCACCTTCCAATGCAGCGACAACACCTGGGCCGCCTACAACCGCTGGCCCGATGACTACTCGCTCTACACCGACCCCCGCCACGCCTGGGCACCCTCCGTCGCCACCAGCTTCGACAAACCCTACGCCAAATACGCCCAGATCTTCGACCATCCTCTCACCCTCGGCTCCGGCGAATTCCTCCTCTGGGAGTTCCCCCTCGCCTATTGGCTCGAAAGCCAAGGCTACGACGTCACCTACACATCGAACTCGGACATGATCGACCCCGCCCAGTTCCTCCGCACCAAGGTCTTCCTCTCCGTCGGCCACGACGAATACTGGGACCCCCGCCAGTACGACGCCGCTCTCGCCAGCGTCCAAAAAGGAACCACCCATCTCTACCTCAGCGGCAACGCCGTCATGGGCGTAACGCCATTCCAGCCCAGTGCCGACGGCCGTCCCAACCGCATCATCAGCCGCGAAGGCATCTACGGTGGCGTCTACGGCGGCATGGACACATTCCTGAAATACCCCTTCCCCATGGAAGGGCCCAAGGCCAACGCCCTCGTCGGAGCCCACAGCGTCTACCCCTTCAACGGCGGCGGAGATTGGGTCTGTACCAAGCCCGGTCACTGGATCTTCGAAGGCACCGGCATGAAGAAAGGGGACCGCATTGAAAGCCTGGTCGGTTGGGAGCACCACGGCGACCCCGCCCCCATCCGCGGCCTCGAAGTGGTAGCCGAAGGCGATGTCCTCAGTGGAGGCAAAAACCCCAGCCACTACACCGCCACTATCTACCCAGGCCCCAAGGGCAACTTCGTCTTCAACGCCGCCACCATCTGGTGGGCCCAGGGCCTATCGAGCCCTCCCGGCCACATCCTCCCCTGGTCCCATTGGGCGCGCCCCCAAGGCCCCGACACCCGTGTCCAGCGCATCACAAAGAACCTTCTCACCAAGGCCCTAACCTGACCCCAGGAACGCCGGCACCCCGCCCGCAAAACTCGCCAGGTTCGGAAACACCTCCGCCAACCCCTCTTCACTTATTCCGAACCACCGACCCAACGCCGCCCCATACTGATCGGTAGCCATCGTCGGAATCCAAACCCCGCGCCCCGTTGCATCGTCCGGCCCATCCAGCGCCATCGCCGGATACTTCCCGTAAACCTCCCCACCCTGCACCGCATCGCCGACGATCAAATGGTGGCTCCCCCAACCATGGTCGGATCCCAACGTCCCCCCGCCACACGCCTGCAGCGTCCGGCCAAACTCGCTCGCCGTAAACGTCACCACGCGATCGCTCACCCCCATCTCCACGGTCGCTTGATAGAACGCCGACACCGCCCCGCTCAACTGCGCCAGGGCCGCAGCCTGATCGGTCAACTGCCGCTCGTGCGTATCAAACCCGCCAATCGCCGCCAGAAAGATCTGCCGCCTCACTCCCAGCGCCCCGCGCGCCTGAATCATCCGCGCCGCCCGGCCCAACTGCCGCCCCAACGCCGTATTCGGAAACGCCGTCGTCAACGGAGCCACCCCATCCAACGCCCCCTCCAACAGCCGCGACTGCGCCAGCCCGGCCTCGCTAAACGTGTTCGCCCCGCGCACCATCGCCAGCCCGTCATCCACGCGCAGCAGATTGGTCACCCCCGTCATCCGCGGACTCTCCCCGCCACCTCGCAACGCCGCCCCACTCCCCCCGCCCAGCCACACCGGCAACGGGAACTCACTCGCCTCACAGCCATCCACAGCGCCAAAAGCCGCCCCCGCCATCGCCTGCCACTCCGCCTGCTGCCCCCCATGCGAATACAACCCGGCCGGCACCATCCCCTTCCCGCCCCGATACTCCGCCCGCGTCAACGGCTCCGCCAACGGCCCCACGTTCGCCAGCACCGCCACATTCTTCCGCTGATTGTACATCTCCCCCAGTTCTTTCAAACTCCCGTGCAACCCAAATTGATCCCCGTTCCCCGCGTGGATCCGGACCACGCTCTCCAACGGCACCGCCAGCCCACCCCGCACCCGCGCATACTGCGAATAGGAGATCAGCGGATTCCCCTCCGCCATCGCGATCGGCACCAGCGTGTTGTTGCCATCGTTCCCGCCCGCCATCATCACGCACACCAGCGCCCGATAGTCGTCCGGACACGCCGCCCGCAGAGCCGGAGCGCCCAACAACGCCATTCGTAACAGGTCCCGTCTCCGCATGCATCTCCCTTTTAGTGCTGCACGTTGTACAGCCCTGAACTCAGCGCTACATAGAGCGCCGCCTGCGCCCGGGCCTTCTTATCGGCCAACGTCGTCCCTGCCATCCCGCCCGCCACCGCCTCGATCTCCGTCTGCAACTCCGCCGGCATCCAGCCCTGAAAGTAGGTGTCCCCAATCAGCACTGCCAGCTTCCGCCCGTCCCCAGCGACATTCACGTACGGTCCCAGATCAATCGCCACCCCCGCCCCAAGGTCGTCATAGAGCAGCGAGTAGATCCCATTGAACCGCCCCACCGCCTGCTCCGGCCCCGCCCACAACGGCATCACAGGGCCTCCCGGCGCGACATTCATCAGCCCCATCCCCGCCGCCAGATCGGCCAGCCGGTTCGTATCGTTCACCTGCGCTTCCAACCCGCGCAGAATCGACGGCACCATCACGTTCGGAGCCCGCCAGTGGCCATGCGTCTCCCGCCCCGCGATCGGCCAACTCCCCGCCACGTCGCCGGCCCGCGCCTCCTGGTCCAGCAGCACCGCCCGCAACACGGCCTTCAAATCGCCGCGCACTCCCGCTCCCGTTCCGCTCTTGGTAAATACGGACGCCACCCGCGCCACATACGCCGGCGACGGGCTGTCCGTCACCAGTTGCATAATCAGCCGCTGCGCCAAAAACGGACCCAGGTTTGGATGCGAAAACAAGTTGTCCAACGCCGCATTCAGATCCTGTACCGCCGTCTGTCCCGACCGTACCTTCGCCCCGTTCAACAGCACTTTTTCGGAGACATCGTGGTTCGCCTCAAACGGCGCCATCGCGCGGTCGTAGTAAGGCGAATTGTGTCGCGCCGGCGTCACCCCCTGCCGCGTCGCGTACGTCCACCCCGTGAAGACCTTGGCGAACTCCCGCACCGTCTTCTCCGAGTACGCCGCCACCGGCTCCCCGTCGTCCCCCGGCTTCACCGTCCCGTCCGGATTCAACAACAACTGCCCCACCGTGAACGTCTCCAACAACTCCCGCGCATAGTTCTCATTCGGCGCCGTCAACCCATCCGCGCTCGCCTTATCGATGTTCCGGACGTCCAGCGCCTCCCCCATCGCCGCGTTCACCGTTACGTTATAGAGCAGCTGCCGGAAGTTCCCAAACGCGCCCTGCTGAAACACCCGCAAATACGGAACCAGCTGCGCCGGACTCTGCGCCCCCGCCGGAACGCCCCCGAATATCTCCATCAGCGCCAGCGCCATCCGCTGCCGAACCTGATCTTTCCCATGCACCGCATTCGCATAGAACCGCGCCTGCACCGGAGCCACACTCGCGTCCAGCATCGCCGCATCCGGGTATGGCGACGCAGCCGCCGCGAACTGCTCCGTCAAATACTCCACGAACCCCAAATGCTGTACCCGCAGCATCGACGTCGTATCCGGCCCAAATGCCGCCTGCTGCAGGAACCGCCGCGCCGCCCCTACCGTCACCCGCGCCAACCCCGTGTCCGGCCCCACGCGAACCGTCACCACACCCGTCGACGCCACGCCACCCGGCGCCGGATTCGTCACGGTCACCGCCAGTTGCTGCCCCAACTGCGCCGCCGTCGTCACCACTTTCGCCGTCAACCGCGTCGCGGATACAAACGTGGTCGTCACTCCCACCCCTTCCAGGAAGACCTGCGCCCCAACAACAAACCCGCTCCCATTCACCGTCAGCGTGGAACTCCCCGCCGGCACCCACACGGGCAGCGTCGACGCCACCACCGGATACGGATTCTGCAGCGAAACCGTCACCTTCGTATTCGCCACGCTCATCGCCGTACTCGTCGCCGTAACGACGACCGTATTCGGCACCGGCAGTACCGCCGGCGGTGTATACAGCCCGCTCTCGGAAATGGTCCCGGGCAACCCCTTACCGCCCGCCGCCAGCCCCACCGACCAGCGCACGGTCTTCACCGTCAAGCCGGTCACCGCCGCGCCAAACTGGACGGTCTTTCCCACCCGCACCACCGGCGCCGATGGCGTCACCGTTACCAACGCCTGCCCCCAGGCAGTCGCCAACAGCAACACCCACAAACTTACGATTTGTCGAACAAAAGCAGTCACTCACTGACTACATCGGCAACGGCCCGCGCCGGCTACACGCGCGACGAACTCAGGAAATCCCTACCCCAGCACCGTCCGCATCGCTCCCATCAACACGTCCTCCACCGCCGGCCCCACCCGCGACACCGCCGACGTCTCATACCCGCCCTCGTCATACGCGCGCGCCGTGCCAATATACATCGGCCCGTAATCCCCATACGCCGCCGTCGCCACTAGCTCGCCCGGCCGGAAACTCGCCGCCGCCAGTTGATACTCCACAAACAACTCACCCGGCATATGCAGCACCGAAAACGAACCGAGCCGCAACGCCGTCAAATCGATCTTCCGCCCGCCCTTCGTCATCCGCAAAAACGCCAGATATCGCGCATGATTCGCCCGCTGTTTCGTATCCAGCTTCGCATCCGCGATCGCCGCCACAATCTCGTCTTCTCCGAAGCCCTTCCCCGTGCGCAACGGCATCGCCACGGATTCGGAAACCCACCGCACCGCGTCCAGCGACACCGGCTTCTCCGCCGCCTTCGCCCGCCGCATGGCGTCTGCCATCCGGTCCCGCAACACGGCCCGGTTCGCCGGCGCGCCGTCGTTGTACTTGCCGGCGCCAATGTTCCCCGCCGCGCCCGTAAAATGAACCTGGAACGTATCGGCCTGTAAGTCCCGCGCCTGCCCCACAAAGTCGGAAGACACGCCGCCCTTCCCGTAGTAACTCATCGGATGCGTCGCGTAATAGCTCAACGTCGCCACCCGCTTCTCCGCCGCCCAGAAACTCACGGACCGCAGCAACGGATCAATCACGCCCTCCGGGGCCGCGCACTGCGGCGAATTCCGGCACGCCGTCATCCGCCCGAACGCCACCTTCCCATCCGGCCCCAATATCCGCCGGTTCGACGCCACCTCGGAAACCGCAGCCGCCCCGCCCGTCACCGAAGTCACCGACACGATCTTCGAAGCCTTGATAGCCGCCGCCACGCGCAGCACCGCGCCACGCGCAAAGTCCAGATCACACAACGGCACGCCCGTCGGCAGGAACGCGTGCGCCGACAGGTCATCCCCCGGCGCGTCATGCTGGTGCACCGTGTGCAGGGCAACCCGCTCCGGCACCGTCCCAGCCGCCTTCGCCAGCGCCTCCCGCCACCGGTCCCGGCTCGCATTCCCAATCCCCAGCCAGTCCACCGCGCAGAGAACGATCGGCCGTTCCCCGGCCGGCCGCAGCACCACCCCGCGCGCCCACAACTTATCCACGACCTCGGAAGCCACCGGCACCAGCCCGTAGCAGAGCGGCGCGCCCATCGGCGGCGTGACATCGGCCACAAAGGTGCTGACCTTCAACCCCCGCCCGGCCGCCATCGCGGCCATGCTCAGAAACCCGCGTCTACTTACTCCCATAACAAATCACCGCTTCCTTTGTCCGAATCAGAACGCGCCCGTCCACCAATGCCGGCGTCGCCAGCACTTCGTCTTCCACGTCGTTCACCGCCAGCAACTCCTGCTCCGCTCCGGCCTTCAGCACACTCACCTTCCCGGTATGGCTCGTGATGTAGACCTTCCCATCCGCCGCCACCGGGGACGAGTAATACTTATCCGCCTCCCCCCGCAGCCTGGCTTGCTTAAACAGCTTGCCGGTAGCCGGGTCCAACGTCGTCAACACCCCGCCTTCATTGATCATGTACAGGACACCCCGGTACACCAGCGGCGACGGCAGTTGCGGAATCGACCGCAGGAATCGCCAAACCAATCCCCCGCCAATCTTGTACGCCAGCAGCGCATTCTCCGCCCGCATCGAACGGATGTACTGGTCCCACTCCCCTTCGTCCAGCTTCCCATCTCCGTCGAGGTCCAAATAGATAAAGATCGAAGTGACATGCCGCGTGGGCGCTTCGGCCTTGCTCAGCCGCCCGTCCCCGTCTTTATCAAACCCCTTCAACGCTTCAGCAAAGGGAGGAATTGTGAGTAACTTCCCGGCGTCATTCTCCGGCGAATTGAACCCATGCACCAGCACCAGGTCCCCCGCCACCACCGGGACCGACTTCATCTCCGCCGGTAACCCATCCACGCCCCATGCCACCTTGCCCGTCGCAATCTCATAGGCTTCCATCCGGAACGAACCCGGCGCCATGACCCACTTGCCATGCACCACCGGCGTCGAATGCCCGGAGAGTGCCTCCTTCCGCGCGACTTTCCAAACCTGCTCCCCGTTCTTCAGATCGAACGCCGCCGCATACGACCCCTTCGCCTGGTCCACAATCAGCACCACGCGACCCTCGGCGATCACCGGCGACACGCCCATTCCGTAGGCGTTGTTAAACGGCCCCAGAGGCGTCCGCCACAACTCCTTGCCCTCCACGGTGTACGCGGCCAACCCGAAGTCCGGAAAGAAGGCCACGACGTTCTTCCCGTCACAAGCCACCGAGGGCGACGCCGACAGATTCAGCTTATGCAGAAACTCCGCGCGCTTCCGCTCCACCTGCCGCCGCCACAACTCTTTGCCCGACGCCCTGTCCAGCGCCAGCAAAACGAACCGCTCTCCGTCCAAGCCCGTAACAAAGATCCGCTGTCCCACTACGACCGGAGACGAGAGCCCCGCCGGGATAGAGGTCTTCCAAACGGTCTTGAACGACGACGGATACGCCAGCGAATCCCCAGAAACGCCCGCGCCATTTGCACCTCGAAAGCCCGGCCAATCGGCCCCGGCCAGCACCACGGACGCTACAAAGAGGAGGAA
>CANIVU010000104.1 GCA_947470805.1 Acidobacteriota bacterium
ACATGCGTGATCGGCACTTCCCACGACGGCACGTTCGGCCACAGGTCCTGCCACATCTCCCGCGAAACAACGCCATGCAGCGCGCTCACCGCGTTGCGCCAGCAGCTCGTCTTGATCGCCAGAATCGCCATCGAGAACGACTCGCCCTGATCGCCCGGATTCCGCCGGCCCAATGACAGCAATTGATCGATCGAGAAACCCGTATTCTCGCAATACTCACGGAAGTAGTAGTGCATCAGCCCGGTATCGAACAGATCGATTCCGGCCGGCACCGGCGTGTGCGTCGTAAAGACGTTATTGGCGCGGCACGTTTCAATCGCTTCATCAAACGACAACCCGTAGCTCGCCATCAGAATGCGAATCCGTTCCAGCCCCAGGAACGCCGAATGCCCTTCGTTCATGTGGAAGACAGTGGGTTCGATCCCCATCGCGCGCAGCGCACGCAAGCCGCCAATACCGAGAACGATTTCCTGGCGGATGCGCGTGTGCGAGTCGCCGCCGTACAACGCATCGGTGATATCCCGCAGTTCTGCACTCTTGTTCTGCGGGATATTGGTGTCCAACAGGAACAGGCGCACGCGGCCAACTTGGATTTTCCAAACTTTGACCGTAACATCGCCACCCGGCATCGGCACTTCAATCGTCAGTTCCGACCCGTCATCCTTCATCACCGGCCGCAGCGGCAACGTATAGAAATCGTTCTCTGGCGATTTCTCAATCTGCCATCCGTCCGGATTCAGCGACTGGCTGAAGTAGCCCTTCTGATAAAGTAGGCCAATTCCCACCAGGGGCAGCGCCAGGTCCGACGCGCCCTTCATATGGTCGCCCGACAACACGCCCAGCCCGCCCGAATAGATCGGCAAGCACTCGGCCAAGCCGTACTCCATCGAGAAGTACGCAATCAGCTTTTCGCTGTCCACCGGGGTGGAGGCCATGTAGGCGTCCAACTTGTCACAGGCCTTCTTATACATCGCGACGAAGCGCGGATCGGCGGCCGCCTTGGAGAGCGTGGCCTGCGAAACCTGCCCGAGCATGCGCACGGGGTTGTGCGAGGAACTGCGCCATTCAGCCGCGTCCAAACGGCGGAACATACTGCGAATGTCCCGGTCCCATACCCACAGCAGGTTATAGGAGAGCTCCGAAAGCCGCTCGAGCGCGGCGGGAAGAGCGGGTTGAACGAGGAATTCTTGTTGCGGACGTATCTGGAACGACATGGTACAGGTTGAAATTCCAGGGTACCAGACACGGCGGGAACGAGGCGTCCGCGATACAATGAGACCTTGGTCTATAAGCTGGTTTGGGAGAATCTGAAACACCGCCCGGTTCGAACGCTGTTGAGTTCGTTGGCCATCGGGCTCGGTGTCACCATGATGCTGACGCTAGTTGGCGTTGGCGAGGGCATGTTGCGGGATCAGGAGGCGCGGACGCGCGGCGTCGGTGCTGACATAATCATCCGCCCCGCCGGCTCGTCCGCCATCGGCATCACCCCGCCGAATATCAATGAGCGCCTCGTCGCCTGGGCCAAAGAACAGCCCCACGTAACGCAGGCCACCGGCGTGACGATCCAGCCCCTCGGCGGCGTCAGCACGGTCCACGGCGTGGATCTCGACGAACTCTCGAAAATGAGCGGTGGCTTCACGTTCATCAATGGCCGTCCTTTTCAATCCGGCCAGGAAGCCATCATTGACGAGTATTACGCCAAGGAAAAAAAGCTCCACGTCGGCTCGGTCGTGAAGATATTGAACCGCGATTGGAACGTTACAGGTATCTTCCGCGGTGGCAAACTCACCCGCATGATGCTGCCAAAGAGCGTGCTGCAGGATCTCACCGCCACTACCGGTAAAGTCTCCGTCATCTACGTCAAGCTCGACGATCCCAAACAAACCCAGGCCGTCATCGCCCATTTCAAACAGACCCTCAGCGACTATCCCATTTATTCGATGGATGAACTCGCCTCCCAGTTTTCCGTCAACAGCATCCCCGAATTGAAGACCTTCATCGGCGTCGTCATGACGCTCAGCGTGCTCTTCGGGTTCCTGGTCGTCTTCCTCGCCATGTATACCGCCATCCTGGAGCGTACCCGCGAAATCGGCATCTTGAAGGCCCTCGGCGCCGGGCAGTCCTACGTCCTCGGCATTCTCCTGCGGGAGACCATTCTCATGGCGATCATTGGCAGCCTCATGGGCATCGGAATGAGCTACGTCACCCGTTGGCTCATCGCCACCTTTATCCCCGCCTCGATGACCCAGGCCATCGTCTACTCCTGGTGGCCCATCGCCAGCGGCATCACCCTCGGCGGTGCACTGCTCGGCGTTCTCTATCCCGCTATCAAAGCCGCACGCCAGGATGCACTGGAGTCCCTGTCTTATGACTGAGCCGATCATCGCCATCCGCGACCTTCGGAAAACCTTCCGCTCCGGCGAAGTCGATGTCCACGCCCTTCGTGGGGTCGATCTGACTGTCGAACACGGCGAATTCCTCGCCATCGTCGGCCCTTCGGGCTCCGGCAAATCCACCCTCTTCAACATCCTCGGCGGTCTCACCCCGCCCACCTCCGGCACCGTTATCATCGACGGCCAGGATCTGATGAAGCTGAGCGACAGTGGCCGCACCAAGCTCCGCAAGAAAACAGTCGGCTTCGTCTTCCAGAAATACAATCTGCTGCCCACGCTCACAGTCGGCGATAACATCGAAATCGCTCGCGACATCGCCGGCTTCAAAGGCCCTCTCGATCAACAGTTCCGCGACGTCATCGAGACCCTCGGCATCGCCGACAAGATGGACCGCAAGCCCCGTCAGCTAAGCGGTGGCGAGCAGCAGCGGGTAGCCATCGCCCGCTCCGTGGTCAACCATCCAGCCATCCTGTTGGCCGACGAGCCCACCGGCAACCTCGACACGGAAAACTCAACCTTAGTGCTCGATCTCATGCGCAGCCTCAACAAAAAGTTGGGCCAGACCATCCTCATGATCACGCACAACCCCGAAGCGGCCGCTTTTGCCGACCGCATCGTCCACATGCGCGACGGGCACCTACACGCCGCGGCTTAACCGCGCCAGTTCCAACGCCCCGTACAACACCGAATCGTCGCCTAGCGCGCCCGGCACCACGTCCAGGCGCGCCCGGCTCCATGACGTCACCTGCCGCCGCAACTCCTGCCGCAACGGGACAAACAGCTTGTCCCCGGCTTTGCTGATGCCCCCGCCAATCACAATCCGCGCCGGGTTCAACAGCATCACGCACGCCTTCAACCCCAGCGCCAGATTCACCACATACTGCTCCACAAACGCCGGATCGTCCACCAACTCCTTGGCCGTTTTCCCGTAATCCCGCTCCAGCCAAAAGCCGCAGCACATCCGCTCAAAGCAGCCCTTCGACCCGCACAAACAGTCCGGCCCGCCTGGGCGAATCGTCAAATGGCCCAACTCACCCGCATAGGAATCCGCCCCGCGATAGACTCCATCGGCAGTCAAAATCCCGCCGCCAATCCCGGTCGAAAGCGTCATGTAGAACAGCGGCCGATACCCACGCCCCGCGCCATGCACGCCTTCGCCCAGCGCACCCACGTTGGCGTCGTTGTCCATGACAACGGAGCCAATTCCCAACTCACTCCGCACCCAGCCGCACAAGTCAAAATCAGCCCAGCCCCCGACATGCGTCGACAGAGCCACCATCTGCTTTTCAAAATCCACCGGCCCGCCGAAGCCAATCGCGCAGCGGCCCAACGGCAACTCCGCCGCCCACCCGCGAGCAATCTCCGCGATCCGCGCCAGCATCCAATCTTTGCCGCCCTCACGATCGGTCGCCCGGGACTCCCGGCGAATCATCACCCCGGCATCATCGAACACCGCAATGGTGAACTTCGTTCCGCCAATATCGATCGCCAGCGTGTTCATCCCTTGGCCAACAACTCGGCCGGGGTCGCCGTGCCGGTGCCTTTCTTCATAATCGTGATCGACGCCACGCGGTTGCCGAACTCCGCCGCCGCCACCGCATCGCGCGTCACCGCGAACGCGCACGCCGCGCCGGCGCTGAAACTATCGCCAGCCCCACAAATATCCACCGGGTCGGCGATGGGCTCGGTCTTCACCCAGCGCTCGCCCTCGGCGTCGTAGATTCGCACGCCCTCGCCGCCAAACGTCACCAACAACAACGGCGCCTGGCAATGCTCCCGCAACGCCGGGAAGTCCACGCGGCCCAACGCCCGCTCGGACGCCTCCGTCGCCTCTTTCAAATTCGGCTTCACAATCACGCCCTGGAAGTGCTCCGCGCGCGCCCGTGAATCCACCCACACAACTTTTTCCGGATACGCCGCCGCCGTCGATTCAATCGCTCCGCGCAACGCCGGCGTCACCACGCCGCCCGCCGAAGTCTCCGCCTGATCGCTGACGATAATCACGTCAAACCGCTCGGCATTCGCCAGGAACCGTCGAACCAGCTCCATCTCCACGTCTTCGCTCAACGCCCGCGTCACCACGAAATCCACGCGCGGCAAATCCTCCGCGTCGGTCTCCGTGTTGATCAGCTTGGTGTAGGTGAACGTCTGCAATTCCGGCACTTCCAGAAGCAGGGACCCATCAATGCCCCGCCCCGCCAGCGCCTGCCGCAACTCCCACGCAAACCCATCGGCGCCGCATACGCCCAGCACTGCCACATCGGCCACGCCAAACGCGGCCAAGTTGTTCGAAACCGTGCCACCCGCGCCCGGCGTAATCTCTGTCCGGACAACACCAATTCGCGGAATCCCGGTCTCCGCCGAAGCCAGCGCCAGCGCCGGGCTATACCAGCACCAGCGGTCCAGACAGATGTCGCCCACCACCAGCACCCGCAGCGCGGAGATCTTCTCGAGGAGCTCCGCAGTCGTCATCGCGTCAGGCTCCACAGCGCCGGCACCGTCGCGCGATGATCCCCGCAGAAGTAAAAGCTCTCGCCACCATCGGCCACCGTGCGAACCAGGATCGTCTTGTGCGGCCGGAAGTAATAGCCCGGATCGCTCTTCGGCAGTTCACGATGAATATCGCCGCCAATCGGGACCATGTCGAACACGCCCGTCGTGAAGTTCTTCACCACGCGGCCTTCCTGGTGCGCCACATTCCGCGCCATCGCCAGTGCCTTCAAATACACTTCCGGAGCCATAATGGCCGACCCGAACGACAGCATCACGCCGCCCTCCAGATTCTCCACGCAGCGCGCGAAAATCAGGAAGTCCCGATAGCTCGCCGCGCCCACCGCCGCCCCGTCACAGTTCGGATGCTCGTGCAGAATGTCGTAGCCAATCCCGGCATGCACCGTCGCCGGCACGCCCGCGCGATAGGCCGCCGCGAACACGCTCAACTCTTTGTACGGATAAGAAGATGCTTCAATATGCCGGCCAACGTTCTCGCCCAGTCCCAGCCCTTCCGCCGCAGCCTCGACGATCACATTGTTCAACTCGCCCGTCTCCGTCCACAGCCCGAATTCGCCCGACCGGATGTACCGAGCCACGCTCTCGGTCGTCGCGCCAATGCGCGCCAGTTCGTAATCGTGAATCGCGCCAGCGCCATTGAACGCGATGTGCGTAATCACGCCACGCTCAATCCAGTCGATCAGAAACCGGTTCACCCCGGCACGCAGCACGTGCGCGCCCATCATCAGAATGCGCGCCGCACCGCGCTCCTTGGCCGCGGCCAAACGCCGCGCCATCTCCGGCAGATCGGCGTGGGAAAAGGCGGGTGCGGTATCGGAAAGCGCCATCCAACGCGACACTTCCAAGTCGTTCACACGCTCAGCCAGCGGCTTCACAATCAGCCGCGAGCGGTCGAAAGCTTCGTACCGGGATGCCATGTTGAATTACTCCGGGAACAGCGTGGAAAGAAGGGATGGCGTAGGAACGTTGAAATGCGGCACAATCCAATCGGCGCCGGAATTCACCAAACGCTCCCGTTTCCACAGGTCAACTTTGGAACACTCCGGCTCTTCCGACGCAACGCCAACCGCCACGCCGCCCACCGACTTCACGTTTTCAATTTCCACATACCCATCGCCGAAGCCTAGGAACTCATCGCCCTTGTTCTCCGCCGAATCGATGATCTGCTTAATCAGAATGGCCTTGGAAAAGGTCTTGTAGTCGTCCAGCGCGCCGTAGACGTGCGGTCCGAAATACTTGTTCAGCCCCAGAATCGACGTCTCGTGCTTCACGTATTTGTCGTCCGTGCCCGACGCCAGATACAGCTTCAACCCGCGCTCCTTCAGCCCATCCAGCAACGCAATCGAACCCGGAACCAGCCACGTCTCGGGAGAAATCCGTTCCGCTTCCAAATCGTCGATGCGGCTCTTGATCTTCACCATCAGCCGGTCCAGATACATGTGCTTGTACACCAACGGATCTTCCGGCTTGCCGCCGCGCTTGGCGATCTGCTCGGCGAATTCGATCATCTGGTAAATCGTCTGGCGGCCCGTAAGCCGGCTGACGTATTCCATGACGATGGCGTGCAACTGTTCATCGGTCTCGCCCGACTTCAAGTCGGCGAGAATTTCCACCATCATCGGAACCATCTCTTCCACCCAACCGGAGCGGATCAGGGAGAGCGTGCCGTCAAAGTCGAAGAGGGCGACGCGCGCGTTCAGCGCATGCGCACCAGGGCGCAGAGTTTCAATCATTCTTCCCGCTATTTTCGCACGACTCGCCCCGCGCCCACCCGATTGCCTCGCATCGCAGCTTCAAATTCCCCCAACAAACCGTCTCTCCACGCTGGAACGGGCGCCCCTCAAACCGGCATTCCGGCGGCTTACCCTCCGGCCGCTGCGCCAACAACCGCACAATCCGATTCCCGCTTCCCAACACGCCACCCCACTCCGCCGGCGTCTCCACGTCTTCGTACTGCAGCACTCACAAGCCCGGAAACAAACCGATCAATTGGTTGTTCCCCAAACCGCCAGGCAGCAAACGCACGAATGCCGTATCGGAATGGAAGCCCTCCACAACGATCAACCCACCCGGCTTCAACGCCCGCAACAAACGCGCCGGCAGATCAGGCGGCAGGAAATAGCACAGCACGATCAAGTCCCACTGCGCCTCCCCATAGGTAAACTCCGCATCCCAACCCGCTCCGCCTTTAACCGCAACCCACGCCGCCCCGCCTCCGCCCGCGCCTGCGCCACGCCCTCATCGGAAACATCAATTCCCGTGACGTCCCAACCCTGCTCCGCCAGCCATAAAGCGTTCCGCCCCTGCCCCATGCCAACGTCCAAGGCCCGGCCCGCCTTCCGGCCACTCACTGTCCGCACAAGAAACGCGTTCGGCGCCGTCGAATAAACTTTCGCCGTGTCCTTGTATATCTCGTTATAGGATTGTCGCGCCGCTTCCGCAGGCTGCCCCCATACCGTTGATGCCGCCAGAACAAAACCGATCAGACGAACCATTTCCCCCACGGGGCCCTCCAATCCCGCCCCAGAATTTTCGCCGGTTCCCCCACGATCCGCTCCGCCGCCCCATCCCACTGAATCTTCTTCCCCAACTTCACCGCCAAATTCCCAAGGTGCGAAACAATCGTCGCCCGATGCCCTGTCAATACAGTCGATCGCTGCTTCTCCGTGCCGCGAATGCAGGCCACAAAATGCTGCGCGTGCACGGAGGTCGCGTCCGTCGTGTTCTTCCGCACCGGTTCCTTCCCGTCTTCAAAATAGACCTCGTACCCAATCCGGTCGCAAAAGATAGTCCCCTTGTTGCCGTAATAGGCTTCCCCGTGCGGCCGGTTATACTGCCCGCTCATGTTGTAGTACCGATGCCCCGGCGTCCGCCCCGGCGCCCCCTGCCCGTTCATCATGATGGCTTCGTAGTTCAACACGAACCCTGGATACTCATACGTCACCTGCAACACATCGGGAATCTCACCGATCCCCTGCAACCCATACTGCTGCGACACGGCCGACACCGTCCTCGGCTGGTCCTGCCCCATAATCTGGTGCACCGTATCAAACCGGTGCGTCCCATAATCAGTAATAAACCCGCCCGAATAGTCGAAAAACCAGCGATAAGTGCCCAAAAACCGCGCCCGTTCGTACGGCACCAACGGCGCCGGGCCGCAATAGAAATCCCAATCCAGATCGTCCGGCTTCGTCGTGTTATCCACTCCGCGCGGAATAATCGGCCGCAACTTACCGTTCACCGCGTTCCAGATCTTCACATACCGCACATCGCCGATCAGCCCCTCGGCCACCATCTTCTGCACATCCTGGTAATGCGTTGCCGACCGCTGCTGCGTACCCGTCAGAAACAACGTCTTCGCCGCGCCCACGGCCTTCACCATCGCCTGCTGCTCGCGAATATTGTGCCCCAGCGGCTTCTCACAATACACGTGCTTCCCCGCCCGCAACGCCTCAATCGACGTGATCGCATGCCAATGATCCGGCGTGCCAATCAGAACTGCGTCCACATCGCGATTCTCCAACAACTTTCGAAAATCGCCGTAGACCTTCCCGCCCGGCCCCATCGCCGCACGCGCCCGCTCGGCGTTGGTCTTATACACATCACAAAACGCGACGAACTCCGCGTTCGTAGCCTGCCGCATGAAATTGCCAACGTACTGCCCCCGCCCGCCGCAACCAATCAGCCCAATCCGCACACGCTCATTGGCGCCATACACCGCCGCGGCACTCGCCGCCGTCATCGATACAAAATTCCGCCGGGTCATGCCCGCAACTATATCCGAATCACTTCCAGAACTGAAACCAACTCCGGCTCTTCTGCGGCGGCTCCAGCGCCCCCGGATGCAACGCCCTGCCCTCAATCACAGCCTGCGGATGCGTCGTCAACAGTGCCTCCGCATAGTCTTCCCCATACCGCTCACTCACCAGCACCCGCACCTGGTCCAGCCGCGTCGTCCGCCGCTCCAAGTCGTGCGCATCGCTCGCCAGAAAATGCACCAGCCCTCGCGCCATCAGTTCCTCGGAAAACTTCCGCGCATCCGTCCCAAACGTCCCCAGCAACGACCCGCCCGTCACCTGCAAATACGACCCCGCATCCACCCACCGCTGCAGCCGTTCAATGTCTTTCCGCAACAGCCAGTTCCGCTCCGGATGCGTGACGATCACGCCCATCCCCGCCCCCTGCATCCGCGCGAAAATCTCCTCCGTATTCGGGAAGATCATCATGTCGCTGAACTCCACCAACACCCACCCCAGACCATTAATCGAATACTTCCGCGGGTCCACCAGCGCTTCTTGAATGTTGTCCAGCTTCAGGTGAAAGTCGCACCCCGTGTGAATCCGAATCCGGCTTCCCAGCTTCTCCTGCAACTCCGCCCGCCGCTCGGCAATCAGCGCCGGCTGGTACTCATACGTCGCATCGGCGTGCGGCGTCCCCACGATGTCCGTCGTACCAGTTGAAGCCGCCATCTCCAGCATGGCGATACTCATCTCCAGCGACCGGGACCCATCGTCCATCCCCCACAGAATATGGGAGTGAATATCAACCATCGATTCTCTTCTGCCCCTCGTTCCACCGCGCCCGCACGCCGCGCCGCAGTGCCTCCATCGCCATGCACAACGCCACGCTCGTCGCATGCCCCGCTTCCACCGGCGCGTTCGGCTCCTTCCGCGATTTCACACAATCCAACAGGTTCCGGATATGCATCCGCGTGGCGGAGTTGAACGTGCCCGGCTCCACTTTCTGCATCGCCGGCTTCAGCTCAATCGCCTTCGGGTCCTCCCGGTACAACGCGTAGCTCTCGCGCCCCACATCGAACCGCGCCTTCGACCCGTTGTACTGCACCAACTGGTCCAGCGTCCCCGAATACCGCATGGCCTTATAACCAACCGTGAACGTGGCCAAATAGTTTTCCGGATACTCCAGACACATCGTCGTCGTCTCCGGCACTTCCACTCCGGCCAGATTCGGACGCCCGCCACCCACAACAACGGCCGAAGGAATCCCCGAATTCATCATCCAGTGAATCGAGTCCACAATGTGCGCCGCCTGCCCAATCATCAGCCCGCCGGAGTAATCCCAGTAGTAATACCAGTTGAAGAACCGGGCCGGATTGGCGTCCCGTTTCGGTGCCGTTCCCAGCCACGCCTTCCAATCAATCTCGCCCTCAAACTTGCCCTGCCGGACACTCGTTTGATGGTTATACCACCAGCCATTCACCAAACGTACATCGCCAACATCACCCGTCGCCAGGATGCCCTTGGCTTCCTGAAACAGCGGAAAACTCCGCCGCTGTGTGCCCACTTGTACGATCCGCTTCGTCTTGCGAACGGCCTCAATCACCCGATACCCTTCTTCGGGCGTGTGCACCATGGGCTTCTCGACGTAGACGTCTTTGCCCGCGTTCACCGCGTCAATCACCATCTGGGCGTGCCAGTGGTCCGGCGTCGCCACCACCACCACGTCCAGCGATTTGTCATCCAGCACGCGCCGGTAATCGGAATATCCCTTCGCCCCCGTCGACGCCACCTTCAGCCCGGCTTCCAGATTCGGCTTGTACACATCGCACACCGCCGCCATCTCCACGCCAATCTCTTTGAATTCGCCCGTCAACAACCGTCCACGCCCGCCCGATCCAATCACGGCCCCACGCACCCGTTCATTCGCCCCATGGACCGCCGCGGCTGAGGCCGCCGTTAGCAGGAAATTACGCCGTTTCATGATTACCTATCATCCCAAAGTAAGTGAGCCCAAGCACCCTCCTCCTCACCCACGCCGCCGCCACCTGGTTCATGACCGGACTCATTTGGGTCATCCAAGTAGTGCACTATCCCCTGTTTGCCCGCGTCGGCGCCGCAGGCTATTCCGAATACCAACTCACCCATCAGTCGCTCATCTCGCTCATCGTTGGCCCGGCCATGCTGGTCGAGGCACTCGCCACCGCGGCCATTCTCGTCACCCGTCGCGACGCGCCCGCCTTCACCGCCGCCATCCTCCTCGCTATCATTTGGGCCTCAACAGCCTTCCTCCAAGTCCCCATGCACAACGCCCTCGCCAACGGCTTCGACGCGCAAGCTCACGCCCGCCTCGTCGACACGAATTGGATCCGGACCATCGCCTGGACCGCCCGCGGCATATTGGCTCTCTACTTCCTCCGCGCAACAGCATAAAATACCGGGTATGCAACGTCGCACGTTCCTCCCCTTGGCCGCCGTCCCCCTCCTTGGCCAGCCACCCGGCCGCAAGTACAAAACAGCTCTGATCGGGTCGGGTTGGTGGGGCATGAACATCCTGCGCGAAGCCATCGCCAGCGGCGAATGTTCCGTCGTCGGCCTGGCCGACCCGGACCCCGCGCAGATCGCCGTCTGCCAAGCCGAAATTCGCAAACTTTCCTCCGATAAACCCCGCGAATACCGCGACTACCGCGAGCTCCTGCAGAAGGAGCGGCCCGATATCTGCATCGTTGCCACGCCCGATCACTGGCACGCTCTCCCCACCATCGACGCCGTAAAGGCCGGCGCCCACGTCTACGTCGAAAAGCCCATCAGCCATACCGTCGATGAGGGAAAGGCCATGGTCAAGGCCGCCCGCGAAAGCGACCGCCAAGTCACCGTCGGCCTCCATCGCCGCGTCAGCCCCCACTGCATCTCCGGCATGGAATTCCTCAAGTCCGGCAAGGTGGGCAAGATCGGGATGGTCCGCCTGTTCGCCCATGCCGCCGGTGGCCCCGGTGAAAAGACGCCGGACAGCGAACCGCCACCCGGGATGGATTGGGATCTCTGGCTCGGCCCGGCCCCCAAGCGCGCTTTCAATAAAGCGATCCACCCCAAAGGCTTCCGCCACTTCCTCGACTACGCCAACGGCACCCTCGGCGACTGGGGCGTCCACTGGTTCGACCAGCTGTATTGGTGGACCGAAGAACTCCATCCCAAACGCGTCTATTCAACCGGTGGCCGCTTCGTCCGCCAGGATTCCACCGACGCTCCCGACACCCAGATCATGGTGCTCGACTACGAGGGCTTCAAATGCACCTGGGAGCAGCGCCACTACGCCGGCAACGCGGCGGAGGCAACGCCCATCGGCGCCTACTTCTACGGCACCAACGGGACGTTTCACCAAGGCTGGCGCGACGGCTGGTCCTGGTTTCCCCACAATAAAAACGAGAAAGCCATCCACGTCGACGCCCTCTTGAACTCCCCGGATGGCCAGAACATCAAGGAGCTCTGGTCCGACTTCCTGGATTCGATCAAGAACCGCCGTCGCCCCATCCGCGATATCGAGATCGGCTACCGAGCAACGTCGACCAGTCTGCTCGGCATGGTCAGCATGCGGCTTGTCCGCGCTGTGGAGTGGGACGGCAAACAGATCCTGAACGATCCCGCTGCTAATAAACTCCTGCGCCGCGCCTACCGCAAGCCTTGGGAATACCCCAAAGCCTAACCCAGCCAAATCCTAGGTGACTGTCACCTGGGATTTTCCCGGGCCAAATAGAACAAGGCACCAGCCGAGGCGGTGCCTTGTTTCAAACTCCGGCGGATAAGGGTTACTCCTGCGAACCGTCGATCTTCTGCCCGGAAAGTAGATTCGCGAACAATCCGACTTTCAACGTGCCCAACGCCCCCAGCGCAGCGGTAACTCGTCGACCCATCCCGCCGCCATAGTGCTTGGAGAGGTAAGTTGCCGCGCCCTGCTCAAAGTCGGCTTCCAATAGCGAGGAGTGCAACAAGGGCGGCGCATCCGCTTCATGAAAAACGGCTTTCGCGGCAGGCAACAGCAGGATCTTACGTCCAGCCCGTTTCACCTGCGCAGCGATCTCGGCATCGGCCCATAATTCGCCATACCGCTCGTCCAGGAAATTCATTCCCTTCAAGAATGGCTTCCGAATCAACAACGCAAAAACGCCCGGGAAGTCCGCCGGCGTCGGATCGGTTGGCAACACCGATGGTGCAAACAGCACAGGCCGCAAATCGTCCGGCTTCGGCAACTTGCGCATAACGCATGCCGGAGTCCCATCTGGAGACGTCATCACAGCGCTCGCCGCCGCCGCATCGCTCTCTTCGGAGACCTCGGCCGCAAGGGCCGCAATTGCGTCCGGAGCTAGTTCCACTCGCGGGTCCAGAAACAAAATGGACTCTGCTAACGAGGACCGCAGCGCGATATTCGCCGCCTTCGTCCAGCCAAAATTCTTGGGCAGTTTCAAGTACGTGATCTTCTCGAAATCATCCTGGATCACGTTGCTGCCGTCAGTCGATGCGTTGTCGACCACGATGATCTCTATCTCGTCCAGAATCGTGCACTGGTGCAGCGCTTCCAGACAACGACGTAACGCCCGCGCCTGATTGCGCGTGATAATAATGACGGTTACCCGGGGCGGATCGGGCTGTACCTGAGGGACTTGAGTTTCTTCCATGACGCAAAAACCAAAAGAGGGCACGTTGCCTAATGAATCAGCCAATGGAAATGGCTGTTAACTCGGATGCGCGCCCTCTCGTGTTGCGGGTGGGTAATTTCAGTTAGGACTCTGCCGGCTCGCCGCCATCGCGGCCTTCCTGCATCGCCTTGAGCTTTTCTTCGCGGCGCTTGGCGCGGTCGGCGGACCGGCGGACCAGTTCGGAACCCACGAGTTCCAACATAGCCGTTTCGGCACCATCGCCCTTGCGGAAGCCAACGCGAACGACGCGGGTGTATCCGCCGTTACGAGTCGCAAAACGCGGTCCGATTTGATCGAACAGCTTCTGCACGCTCGCCGGAGTCATCAGGTAAGAGGCGGCCTGCCGGCGGGCATGCAACTGCTCTTCCTTCTTTTCCCGCTTGGCCAGAGTAATGATCTGGTCAACGATCGGTTTCGCGGCCTTCGCCTTCGGAACCGTAGTAATCACGCGCTCTTCGAGAATGACGCTGGTAACGATATTACGCAGCAGCGCGCGCCGCGCGCTCACGTCGCGCTTGAGTTTAAAGCCTGCCTTATTGTGCCTCATTGTGGCGTACTTCCGTTCCTGTGATCTTGATCTGAATGACTATTCGTCATCGCCGGCCGCAAGACCGGTCGTGCTGCTGGCGGGGCCAGGTATCAGGCGGCCCTGGGAATCGATCTTCATACCGAAGCCCAAGCCCATGCCCGACAGAATTTCTTTGATTTCGTTCAACGACTTCCGGCCGAAGTTCTTCGTGCGGAGCATTTCCGCTTCGGTCTTCTGCACTAGGTCGCCGATCGTGCCGATGTTGGCGTTCTTCAAGCAGTTGTAGCTGCGAACCGAAAGCTCCATCTCGTCCACCGAGCGGTTGAGCACTTCGTTCATCTGGTTCATCACGCGCTCAGCCGGCTCTTCGGTCACTTCGGGGGTTTCCTCGAAGTTAATGAAGATGCTCATGTGATCTTTCACGAGCTTGGCTGCTTGGCCGATGGCATCCTGCGGAGAAATCGCGCCGTTCGTCCACACTTCAATGTTCAGCTTGTCGTAGTCGGTCATCTGACCGAGACGGGCATTCTCCACCGCGTAATTCACTTTGCGGACGGGCGAGTGCACCGAATCGATGGCGATGTAGCCGATCGGCAAGTCTTCGTCGAAGTTCCGGTCAGCGGAGACATAACCACGGCCCTGCTTCAGCCGCATCTCAATGTTCAGCTTCCCGCCTTCGCCAACAGTGGCGATGTGGACGTTGCGGTCCAGCACTTCGATATCCGAACTCGTCTCAATCTGGCCCGACAAAATCTCACCAGGCTGATCCACAATCAACCGCACCGTGTGGACGGCGTCGGTCGACATCTTGAACGGCACTTGCTTCAAGTTCAGGATGATGTCGGTCGCATCTTCCGTGACGCCCGGAATCGGGCTGAACTCGTGGGCAATACCTTCAATACGGACGGCCGTGATAGCCGCCCCTTCGATCGAACTCAGCAGCACGCGACGAAGGCTGTTGCCAATCGTCGTGCCGAAACCGCGCTCAAAGGGCTGGGCGGCGAAACTGCCATAACGCTCGTTCAGCGTCTCGGTATTGGCGACCAACCGCTTCGGTTTCTGAAAACCCTTGAACATAGCTCTCCTTTTGGGGCTCTTACGTTGTTCTGTGACGGTGTTGGGTGAGTTGTTCCGGCAACTTCCGGAGGCGGCGGACAGGGCGAGCCCCGCCACTGCCGCCACCGGGGCCGCTTACTTCGAGTACAATTCGACGATGAGCTGCTCGTTCATTTGGATCTGAACAAGCTCCTCGCGCTTCGGCAGCGAAATGATCCGCGCCTTGAGGTTCTCACGGTCCACTTCCAGCCAGCTCGGCGAAGGCAGATGAGCCGTCGCTTCCCGGGCAGCCAGAATGGCCGAATTTTCTTTGCTCTTGTCGCGGACGGTCACTTCATCGCCCGGCTTCACCGTGAACGACGGTATGTTGACCTTCTTGCCGTTGACCTTGATATGGCCATGGCGAACCAACTGACGCGCAAACGCGCGGCTGGTCGCGAATCCAATGCGATACACCGCGTTATCCAGACGACGTTCCAACAGCTGCAACATCACATCGCCAGTGATGCCCTTCGCCGCGGCGGCCTTCTCAAACAAATTCCGGAACTGCGTCTCGCCAAGACCGAAGTAACGCTTCGTCTTCTGCTTCTCGCGCAACTGCAGGCCATAGCCTACAATCTTCGGCTTACGCGCCTGCCCGTGCTGGCCGGGAGGAAAGTTCCGCTTCTTTTCTTCGCTCACGGCGCACTTGGGGCCGTAGCAACGCTCACCCTTCAGGAAGAGCTTCATGCCCTCGCGCCGACACTGGCGGCACACGGGACCAATATAACGAGCCATTCGTTTCCTATAAACCTTTCAATGATCGGAAGGTGCAGTTTACAACACGCCAGTGGCGGTATTCATCCTGCTTTGTGCTGCCAGGGCCATCCGCCCCGTAATCGCGCATACGCGCAAAATTCTACGATTAACAGTATGCCACAAACCGGAAGGCATTCGCAAATGTGCTGGATTCAGGTACGTAGCGGGAGAGACTGAGGTGGGGGTGGCCCGACGGAGGGCGGTTGGGCGGATCTCCGTCGGGCCGTTTTGGCGCGAAGGGCGGGTGGGGGTCTTCGCGCCAAACTGAAGTGCAGAACTTGAGGGTGCGGTCAAAACCGCAATTCCAAGTATTGCACAGAACACCGGGAAACGTAAAGGGGATTCAGTAGATTGCTCTACAATACTCCCGCGCGATCAAACGCGGCGCTTCTTCGGCGGACGGCAGCCGTTGTGAGGAATCGGCGTGACGTCTTTAATGTTTTTCACTTCAATACCCGCGCCGGAGAGCGCGCGAATGGCCGACTCGCGGCCGGCGCCAGGCCCGGAAACACGCACTTCAACCGTGCGCAAACCAGAGTCCTTCGCCTTGTTCGCCGCCGTCAGCGAAGCCTGCTGAGCGGCAAACGGGGTACCCTTGCGCGAACCACGGAAGCCGAGTGAGCCGGAGCTCGACCAAGCCAGCGTGTTCCCCATTGGGTCGCTGAACGTGATGATCGTGTTGTTGAACGTCGCCTGGATGTGGCAGACGCCCATTGGCACGTGCTTCTTTTCTTTTTTCTTGAAATTCTTTTTCTTCGAGGACTTGGCTGGTGCTTTGGCCATAATGCGATCTCTTCCCGTTAATTCGTCTGTGCCCGCGCGTTACTTCGCGCCGGCCTTCTTCTTGTTCGTCACAGTGCCCTTGCGCGGTCCCTTACGGGTGCGGGCATTTGTGTGTGTGCGCTGGCCACGGGCGGGCAGGCCGCGGCGGTGCCGCAGACCACGGTAAGAGCCCATTTCCATCAATCGCTTGATGTTCAGCGACATCTCCTTGCGGAGGTCGCCTTCCACCGATCCTTCCGTTTCAATCAACGTACGGATCTTGTTTACTTCTTCCTCGGTCAGATCGGCGATCTTCTTGTCCGCATCCACACCCGTGCGGTACAGAATCGACTTCGACCGGGTGCGGCCGATGCCGTAGATATAGGTCAATCCGATTTCCGCGCGCTTGCGGGCGGGCAGATCAACACCGGAGATACGTGCCATGTGCTAGTCCTCGTCCTGTTTCTTTCGTGGTTCTATTGCGCGCGGTTAGCCCTGGCGCTGCTTATGCTTCGGATTGACGCAAATCACCCGAACGACGCCCGTGCGGTGAATGATCTTGCACTTATCGCAAATTTTCTTAACCGATGCCCGTACTTTCATGACTTCCTCTTGCGTTTCTGAAACTAAAATTTGGTTGTTCTTACTACCGGCCCGGCCTTACGCTGACGATTCGTCCCCGCGTAGGATCTTGCTCCGAGACCGCTACCATCACCGGATCACCCGGCCGCAATCGCACATAATTCACTTCTTTTACCCCGGCCGCGTGCGCCAGAATCTGGCGTTTGCTCCCGGTTAATTCCAAACGAATGAGTGCCTGCGGCAACAACTCCACCACCACAGCCTCCACCGGTTCTACCATCGTGCATTCCCCGGTTCATGGCCGTGTTAAAACCCACGGGCCGTCTTTCGTTACAGCCACACAATGCTCAAAATGCGCTGATGCCGATCCGTCTTGGCTCACAGCCGTCCAACGGTCCGACAACACCTTCGATGCTGGCTTCCCAAGGTTGACCATCGGCTCAATCGCCAGGACCATCCCCTCTTTCAGCCGCGGATTTTCGTTATTCCGATCCACATAGTTGGGAACCTGCGGCTCTTCATGCAACGAAGTGCCAATGCCATGCCCCACGAACTCACGGACGATTGAGAATCCGTTCGACTCGACATGCTTCTGAACCGTCGAGCAGATATCAAATAACCGATTGCCCTCGCGAACCTTGTCGATCGCCATCTCCAGCGATTCACGTGTCACATCGAGGAGTTTCTGTAGCGACGGGGAAATCTCACCCACAGCCACCGTAATAGCTGAATCGCCGTAATACCCATCCAATTGCACGCCAGTGTCAATCGAGATCACATCGCCCTTCTTGAGGGGGGACTTCGTCGAGGGCATGCCGTGGACGATCTGTTCATTCACCGAAGTGCACAAAACGTAGGGATACCGGTTCCCGGCCGCTGCCGAGTAATAGCCCTTGAACGCAGGACGGGCGCCGGCGTCGGAGATCATCTTCGCCGCGGCGTTCTCCAGTTCCATTGTCGTTATGCCTTCAGCCACTAATTCCTTTACAGAATGCAGAATCTGATAGACGAGCAGTCCGCTGCGCCGCATCTTTTCGAGTTCTGCCGGACTTTTCCGGATAATCATTCTAGTTTACTTTTCTTCGCAATCGAACCGCCGATGCGATCCAACCGCCACCGTATCCGGTCCGCTACGCTTTCCGGATCCATCTCGCCACAATCAATTGCCTCCACCAGGATCCCATTCTCCCGGAGCGTCTCCGCCACCGGCCAGGTCTGCGTCTGGTAAGTCTGCAATCGCTGCAGCACTACTTCTTCCTTGTCATCGGCCCGAACCGTCAACTCAGTCCCATCGGTGTCACAGACTCCCGGAACTTGGGATGGTGTCGACTCCAAATGGTAAATGGCGCCGCAGGTCGGACAAGTACGACGACCGGTAAGCCGTCGCAATATTTCATTGTACTCCACCCAGAGGTGAATCAGCACAGGGCGAAAGTTCCGCCCCGAAAACCACTGTGCCAAACCTTCCGCCTGCGGTATCGTCCTCGGAAATCCGTCGAGCAAGAATCCAGCCTCACAGTCGGGCCAGCCTAACCGGTCCCAAACCATTCGACTGACCAGATCATCCGGCGCCAGTTGCCCAGCAGCCAAGATGTTCTGCATTTCCAGACCCAACGAAGTTTTCCGCGTGATCTGCTCCCGCAGTAAGTCCCCCGTGGCAAGATGAGGCCAGCCTGTCAGCTTGGTCAACATCTTACCCGTGGTTCCCTTACCGGAACCCGGTGCGCCGAACAACATCACCGCCAGGGGTTTCTGGAGAGCAGTTTTTCTGGCAATATCGGCGTTGTCAGTTGTCAAAGAACAAACATCCCAAAAATTAGGAAGAGCTGCGGCGACCGCGGATCCGGCCTGCGCGCGGCGTAAACCCTTCGTAGTGACGCATAATCAACTGCGCTTCAATCTGGTTCACTGTGTCCATCGCCACGCCAACCACGATCAGCAAGCTGGTGCCGCCGAAGTAGAAGTTGACACCGAGGCCGTCCAGGATGAACCGGGGGAAGTGAGCGTCGATCCAGTTGCCGAGGAGCGGCAGATGCTGCAGTTTCACACCGCTGATCATCATCTCAGGAAGCAAGCTCAGTACCGCAAGGTACAAACCGCCGACCACCGTGATCTTCGTCAGCACCTTGTTCATATAGTCGGAGGTGTTCTTGCCAGGGCGGATGCCAGGGATGAACCCACCATACTTGCGCATGTTATCCGCCGCTTCGTTCGGATTGAAAATGATCGAAACGTAGAAGAAGCAGAAGAAGATGATGAGCGCGATGAACAGGATGATGTAGAGCGGTTCAGCGTGTTGAATGGAGCGCAACATCGCCGAAAGATATGGATTGTCACGGACGAAGGCAATCTGCGTCAGTGTCTGCGGGAAAGTAAGAAGTGAACTCGCAAAGATGACCGGAATCACACCGCCGGCATTCACCTTCATCGGAAGGTGCGTCGACTGCCCGCCCATCATCTTACGCCCGACTACTCGCTTGGCATACTGCACCGGAATCCGGCGTTCGCCGCGTTCCACCAGTACGATCAAGCCGATCACCGCCACCATCACCGCGGCGATAATGAGGACCTGGAGGAGGTTCCATTCGCGCGTCAGGAAGGCCTTCTGGTAAATCGAATACATCGCCGACGGCAGGCCAACTACGATGCCGGTGAAGATAATCAGCGACATACCGTTACCGATGCCGCGTTCCGTGATCTGCTCACCCAGCCACATAATGAAGGCAGTACCGGTCGTCAACGAAATCATGGTCATCAGAATGAATCCGATGCCTGGGTTCACAACGAAGTTCCCCTGGGACTGCAGGGCCGTAGCAATCGTAAAGGACTGCACCAGCGCCAACAGAACCGTCAGATACCGCGTATACTGCGTGATTTTGCGCCGTCCGAGTTCTCCCTCTTTTTGAAGCTTTTCGAGAGTCGGGACGACAATCGTCATGAGCTGCAAAATAATTGAGCTTGTGATGTAAGGCATGATGCCCAACGCGAAAATCGTCAAACGGCGGAACATGCCGCCGCTGAACAAGTCGAAAAACCCTAATAGGGTGCCCTGGTTCTGCCGGAAAAATTCTTCCAGGCGCTCGGCGTCGATACCGGGGGTCGGGATGTGCCCACCCAGCCGATAAATCGCCAGCATTGCCAATGTGAAGAGAATTCGGTTTCGCAGGTCCGGAATCCGGAAAGCGTTCGCCACTGCTTCAAGGAACTTCATGCCAATCCTTTTGCGCCGAAGTGCATTGCGCGACCTCGAATCTTACTGTTCCTTCGGTTTGCGAGTCACCGGTTCGATGACAATCGCCGTCCCGCCGGCTTTCTCAATCTTCTCTTTCGCCATAGCGGAGAAGTGATGAGCTGTAACCGTAATCGCGCGGGTCAGGTCGCCGTTCGCCAGCACCTTCAAACCGTCTTCCAACTTTTTGATCACGCCGGCCGCCTGAAGCGATGCGACGTCGAACGTATCACCAGCCAGATCATTCAGCGTGGCCACGTTCACGATCGCAAACGTCGTCTTGAACATCGCGTTCGAGAAGCCGCGCTTCGGCAAGCGACGGTGTAGCGGCATCTGGCCGCCTTCGAAGCCGCGCATGCGGGAGTAACCGCTGATCGACTTCGCACCCTTCGCACCACGGCCAGCGAACTTGCCGCGGCCCGTGCCCATACCTTGACCCAGGCGGCGCTTATTCTTTTTTTGCCCGGCGGGCGGTCTAATTTCACTGAGATTCATCGCGTTCCTACCTGTTTTCCGGCCCTACTCGACGATCCGCAACAAATGCGGAACCTTCAACACCATGCCACGGAAGCCAGGAGTGTCGGGACGTTCCACGATGCGGTTGAGCTTTTTCAAGCCCAACGCTTTCACGATCCGCTTGTGGGTCTCCGGCGTACAGATGGTGCTGCGATACAACTGGATTTTGATCTTATTTTCGGCCATGTCTTGCCTCGTCTGCAAATTGCTACATGCGCTCCGGCAAAATGCCGCGCATTTCGGCCACTTCGTTCTTGTCCCGCAGCTGTTCGAGCGCCGCGATCGTGGCCTTCACTACGTTGTGCGGATTGTGCGTACCAAGGGACTTGGTCAACACATTGGGAATACCCACCGCTTCAATCACCGCGCGCACCGGACCGCCGGCGATCACACCGGTACCTTGAGGAGCTGGTTTGAGCAACACCTGGCCGGCGCCGAAACGCCCCAGTACAGGGTGCGGAATCGTCGTTTCCAACACATGGATCTTACGGAGATTTTTCTTCGCCGCTTCGATGCCCTTCTTGATGGCAGCCGGAACTTCCTTCGCTTTTCCCGTCCCGAACCCAACGATCTTGGCGCCCGGATCCCCGATAACGACCAGAGCGGAAAAGCTCAGGTTCTTGCCGCCTTTCACCACTTTGGTGACGCGGTTAATGGAGACGACCTGCTCTTTGAGCCCAGAAGTCGGTTCCACGCGCTTGGTAACAGTAGCTGGCATGAATGCGTAATCTCCCTATCAGAACTGCAGTCCGGCTTCACGCGCGGCATCCGCCAGCGCCTTCACCCGGCCGTGGTACAGGAACCCGCCGCGATCGAAGACCACGGAGCTGATTCCCTTCTCTTTGGCGCGTTCCGCAACCAGTTTCCCGATTGCTTTCGCCCCGTCCACATTCCCGCCGTTCCCCGCGCCTTTTTCCGCCGAAGAAGCGGAAACCAGCGTCGTACCCGTGCGGTCATCAATAACTTGAACGTAAATGTGCTTAATCGAGCGGAACACCGCCAAGCGGGGCCGTGCGGCCGTCCCGGCGAGCTTTTTACGGATCCGAGTGTGAATCCGGCGACGGACTTCGTCGCGATTGACTTTACTGACCATGCGTTTCGATCCTCATCCCTTCCCGGATTACTTACCTTTGCCGCCCGCACCGGACTTGCCGGCCTTCTTGCGCAGCACTTCGCCCGTGTAGCGGACACCCTTGTTCTTGTACGGATCCGGCTTCCGCAGCGAACGCATATTCGCCGCCACCTGACCCAGCAACTGTTTGTCGAATCCGGTAAGAACGACGTGGGTGTTCTTGTCAACCTTGGCTTCAACGCCCGGCGGCAACAAGAATTCAATGTTATGCGAATAACCCAGCGTGAAGTGAACCGTGTCTTTTCCCTTGGTTTCCGCGCGGAAGCCAACGCCGACAATGTCAAGTTCCCGCGTGAAGCCGGCGCTCACACCCTGAACGGCATTCGCCGCCAGTGCCCGGGTTAATCCGTGGACCGCCGCGTAGGCGTCGCTTTCGCGCTTCACGTCCAACACCGCGCCGTTCTGTTCGATCACGATCCCTTCCGGCACCGGCACCGTCAGCTTGCCCTTCGGGCCTTCGACGTGCATCGGTCCGGGGGTCGCATCGATCTTAATCTTCACTCCCGCCGGCAGCGGGATCGGTTTTTTACCAATTCTCGACATCGTTCTTTTTCCTTACGGTTCTTGCTACTCGGGAACTTGTCCCGGCTTCGCCGTTCTGTCTGACAACTATTCGCTACCGAACGCGGTCTTTACCAGACCGAGCACAACAGTTCGCCGCCGACGCCCTCTTTGCGCGCCGTCCGGCCCGTCATCACACCGCGCGGCGTAGTGAGGATGTTGATCCCCATTCCACCAAGCACGCGGGGGATTTCCTTGCTCGCCACGTAAACGCGACGGCCAGGCTTCGATTCCCGCTCCAGGTGAGAGATCACCGGAGTGTTATTCGGGTTGTATTTGAGGTAGATCTTGATGACTCGCTTGGAGCCTTCGTCGCCCTGCTTGTAGTTCAGGACGTAACCCTCTTCTTTGAGGATCCGCGCAATTTCCAGCTTCAGCTTCGAGCCAGGCACATCCACCTTGGCGTGCCGCGCCTGCATCGCGTTCCGGATCCGCGTGAGCATATCTGCGATGGGATCGCTAACCATTCTCGATTCCCCTTCCTTCGTGATTCCCTAAAATTCCCAAGCTCGCGACTACCAGCTGGCCTTGATCACACCGGGGATCTCCCCGGCGAGAGCCAGTTTGCGGAAACAGATGCGGCAAAGGCCGAATTTGCGGATGTACGCCCGCGGACGGCCGCAGCGGAAGCAGCGGTTGCGAAGACGGACTCCAGCCTTCTGGACGCCCTTCTCTTTTGCAGCCTTGAGCTTTATGTCCTTGGCGATTTTGGCGGTTGTGGCCATGTGCGCTTCAAATCCTCTCTTCTCGTTACTTCGCCGCGAACGGCATGCCCATTTGCTTCAACAGCGCCAAACCTTCAGCGTCCGTCTTGGCCGTCGTCGTGACACAGATGTTCAGACCCTTGGTCTTTTCCACCTTGTTGTAGTCAATCTCGGGGAAGATCAACTGATCCTTCAGCCCCAGCGTATAATTGCCGCGGCCGTCAAACGCCTTCGAAGAAATTCCGCGGAAATCGCGGACACGCGGGAGGCTGACGTTGATCAGACGATCCAAAAATTCGTACATACGGTCGCCGCGCAGCGTGACCATGCAACCAATCGGCATGTTTTCGCGCAATTTGAAGGCGGCGATCGATTTCTTCGCTTTGCAAATGACCGGACGCTGTCCGGCGATCTGCCCCAACTCGTTCACAGCGCCATCCATCAACTTTGGGTTGCCGGTCGCTTCCCCGAGGCCGATGTTCAGCGAGATCTTTTCAATCTTCGGAACGGCCATGATGTTCTTGTAGCCGAACTCCTTCATGAGTTCCGGCAGTACGTTCTTCGTGTAGTGTTCTCTGAGCCTGGCCATGATTGCTTTCCGTTAAAACTAGCTCTTCGTCGCCAGCACTTCGCCGGTCTTGCGCGCTACGCGCACTTTCTTGGCAGAAGCGCCTTCGCCTTCGATCTTGTAGCCCACGCGCGACGCCTTGCCGTCTCCGGTAACAACCAGCACGTTGGATATGTGAATGGTGGCTTCCTTCTCCGCAATCCCGCCCTTGATCTGCTTGGCCGGGTTCGCCTTCGTGTGGCGCTTTACCATCTGGACACCTTCCACAAGAAGACGCCCTTTTTCCTTCTCAACTTCGAGCACGCGGCCGGTTTTGCCCTTGTCGCGGCCGGCGATCACCTTGACCGTATCGCCCTTGCGAATTTTCAGTGTTGCCATCGAAATCCCTTTTCCCGAGCCTGCTGCTCTACAAATGCCTTAGAGTACTTCCGGCGCCAGCGAAACGATTTTCATAAACCGTTTGTCGCGCAGTTCGCGCGCCACCGGCCCGAAAACGCGGGTTCCGATCGGCTCGCCAAGTTCGTTAATCAACACCGCCGCGTTCGTGTCAAAACGGATGTAAGTCCCGTCTTTGCGCCGGGTCTCTTTCCGCATGCGCACCACAACGCAACGCACTACTTTACCCTTTTTAACCGTCCCGTCCGGTGTCGCTTCCTTCACCGCTGCGGTGATCACGTCCCCGAGACCGGCCTTCGCTCCGAGATCGCCGCCGCGCGGCAAGATGCACTGCAACTTGCGTGCGCCGCTGTTGTCGGCTACCTCGAGGATTGTTCGCATCCCAATCATGACTGTCTCCTTATTTGCCCGCGGAAATTTCTAAGTACTGTCTGCGCGTACTGTCTGCGGCGGTGCGCTTACTGCGCTTCGCCAACCTGGACGGCCGCGCGGACCACTTCCGCCAACGCCCAGCGCTTCAGCTTCGACAACGGCCGGTGCTCCACAATCCGCACCACATCGCCGACTTTCGCCAAGCCCTGTTCGTCGTGAGCATAAAACTTTTTGCGCTTCTTGATAATCCGGCGATAGAAAGGGTGCGCCACGCGACGGGACACTTCGACGACAATCGTCTTTTCCATCTTCGTCGAGACGACTTGCCCGATCTTTTCCTGGCCTTTTTTCGTTGTGGCCTGCGGATCTTGATTTTCCGGCATGACTTACTTCGCCCTCTCGCGCAGAACCGTCAGGATCCGCGCCCGATCTTTTTTCGTTTCCCGGTACTTCTTCAAACCATCTGCCTGGCCCAGCGACATCTGGAAGCGCAGGCGGAACATGGTTTCACCCATATCTGCTAACTGCTTTTCGAGCTCGGCCGATTCCAGCCCGCGGATCTTTTCAGCTTTCATAACGAATCCTTGTTTACCCTTGAGCCCTTACCCTTGCTGTTCGCGGCTCACCATCTTCGTTTTCAAAGACAGTTTCTGTGCCGCCAACCGCATTGCTTCCGCTGCCACTTCCTGCGAAACCCCTTCCATCTCGAAAAGGATCTTGCCCGGACGAATCACGGCCACCCAGAATTCCGGTGCGCCTTTACCCTTACCCATACGGGTTTCAGCCGGCTTCTTCGAGACAGGCTTGTCTGGGAACACCCGGATCCAAACCTTGCCGCCGCGCTTGATGTGGCGGGTCATCGCAATACGGGCCGCTTCGATCTGACGGTTGGTGATCCAACCACAAACCATCGCCTTCAACCCGAAATCACCAAAGCTCAGCGTGCTCCCGCGCCAGGCGAGTCCGGTCATCCGGCCGCGCTGTTGCTTGCGGTATTTGACTTTCTTCGGCATCAACATGGCGTATTACTCCTGGTTCTCGCTGGGGGTGTCAACGGCCGGAGCCGCTTCGCCTGCTTCAGCCTTCCACGAAGGCTGCACGGGCTGCGCCATCGGCGGGGCGATCGGACGCGTTGGGGCGCCTTCGGCTCCCGGAGGGGGCGTCTGTACCGGAGGACCGGCCGGCGCGCTCTGCTGCGACTGGCCGCCGGCGTATCCGCCCTGCTGCCCGCCACCAGGCCCACCGTAACCACCACCACCCGGACCACGACGCTCACGACGGTCACCGCCTCGGTCGCCACGATCACCGCGCGGAGCGCGGCGGGGTTCCGGCTCGCTCGACATCTTACGGAAGTCGCCGAGGATTTCACCCTTATAGATCCAAACCTTCACACCGATCACGCCGTAGGTGGTCTGCGATTCGCTGAAACCGTAGTCGATGTCGGCGCGCAGCGTGTGCAGCGGCAACTGGCCATCGAGATACCATTCCGAGCGAGCGATTTCGGCACCATTCAGGCGGCCTGAGACGCGAACCTTAATGCCCTTGCAGCCGAGACGTTTGGCCGAGTCGACGGCCTTGCGCATGGCGCGTCGGAACGCAACACGCTTTTCCAATTGCAGCGCGATCGATTCACTTACCAGCTGTGCATCAACGTCCGGTTTCGAAACTTCCTGAATGTCGATGAACACTTCGCGCTTGGTGCGCTTGGCCAGTTCGCTCTTCAGCTTTTCGATTTCGGCGCCCTTGCGACCGATGATGATACCGGGACGCGACGTTCGGATCGTGATGCGGAGCTTGTTGCCGGGACGGTCCACTTCGACCGAGCTCACACCAGCAGCCTTCAAACGCTTCCGGAGCTCGTCCTTCAGGTCGAGATCTTCTTCCAGCAGCTTGGCGTAGTCCTGCTTAGCGAACCAGCGCGAACGCCACGTTTTGGTGACGCCCAGCCGGAAGCCGTAAGGATGTGTTTTTTGACCCATGGTTTTCCTTCGCGCCTCTTATTTTTCCGCCACAACCACAACAATATGGCTGATCCGGCGCTGGTAGCGGTACGCACGGCCCATCGGGGCGGGGCGGATACGCTTCATGCGCGGGCCCTCGTTGACGTAGGCTTCATTTACGACCAACTGATCGACGTCCACCGAGTCCGACTTGTTTTCGGCGTTGGCGATTGCCGACCGCAACACCTTCTCCACCGTCGGGGCGATGCCCTTATTCGTCGAACGCAGAATGTTGATGGCATCACCGGCACGCTGGCCGCGGATCAGATCCACCACCAAACGCGCCTTCTGCGGCGACACCCGAATATATCTTGCTTCGGCTCTTGCTTCCATGTCCGTTTCCTTGTGGGCTTATCTGCCAGGGCGCTGGCCGATCAGCCTGCCTTACCCGATTTTTCGGTCTTGGCCACGTGACCCTTGAATGTCCGGGTCGGCGAAAATTCGCCAAGCTTGTGGCCAACCATGTTCTCGGTCACATAGACCGGAATAAACTTCTTGCCGTTGTGCACAGCGAACGTGTGCCCGATGAACATCGGCAGAATCGTCGAGCGCCGCGACCAGGTCTTAACAACCTTCTTGTCGCTATTGGCGATCAGCTTTTCCACTTTGACCAGCAAGTGGTCATCGGTGAACGGACCTTTTTTGAGAGAACGACCCATCGTCTAATCCCTTCCCTAGCTCTTCTTGCCGCGGCGCGTGACAATTTGGTTGTCGGTGCGCTTGTTGTTACGCGTTTTGAACCCGCGTGTCGGCTGGCCCCACGGAGTAACCGGGTGGCGACCGCCCGACGTCCGGCCTTCACCACCACCGTGCGGGTGGTCGACCGGGTTCATCGTCACACCGCGGTTATGCGGCGTGCGGCCCTTCCAGCGGGTACGTCCGGCCTTACCGTACGTTTCGTTTTCGTGTTCCGGGTTGCCCACTTGGCCGATCGTCGCGATGCAGCGCAGATCGACTCTCCGGGTTTCACCCGACGGCAGCTTGATCAGTGCGATACCGCCCTCTTTAGAGACAAGCTGGGCCTGCGTTCCGGCGCTGCGTGCCATCTGCGCACCCTTGCCAGGCTTCAGTTCGATCGCGTGGATCACCGTGCCGGCCGGGATGTTCTTCAGCGGCAGCGAGTTGCCGGGAAGAATGTCGGCGTCCGGACCCGACGTCACCGTCGCGCCAACCGTCAATCCAACCGGAGCCACGATGTAGCGCTTTTCGCCGTCCACATAGTGCAACAGTGCCAGCCGAGCCGATCGGTTCGGATCGTATTCGATCGCCGCGACGCGAGCCGGGACGCCTTCTTTGTCCCGCTTGAAATCCACAAGACGCAAAGACTGCTTGTGACCGCCGCCGATAAACCGCGACGTCACCCGGCCACTGCTGTTACGGCCACCGGACTTCCGGAGCCCCACCGTCAGAGACTTCTCCGGCGTTTGTTTCGTAATGTCGTCCCGCATCAGCGTCGTCATGTAACGACGGCTGGGCGTGTACGGGCGGTATGTTTTCACTGGCATGATGCGATTCCTCTAAACGCCGTACTTAGATCTCGGCGTATTCCGGCATCTTCTCGCCGGCCTTCAATTTCACGTAGGCCTTCTTCCAATCCGAGCGGTACCCGGCGAACCGGCCGCGACGGCGCAGTTTGCCTTCATTGTTCAGCACCCGGACTTCGGCCACTTTGACTTTGAAAAGTTTTTCGACGGCCGCTTTGATGTGGATCTTGTTGGCGTCCGAATTCACTTCGAAGCAGAGCGTGTTTTCGCTCTCCTTCTTCGTGAGGCCCTTTTCCGTCACGATGGGGCGGCGGACTACTTCATAGATATTCATTACGCCAAGCCCTCCGAAAGCTTCTTCGCGGCCGATTCGCTGATTAGAATCTGCTTCGCGTTCAACAGGTGGTACGGGTTCACTTCGCGGCTCGCGAGCAGCACGAGACCCGGAATGTTCCGTGCGCCCAGCGCCAGATTCCGGTTCTCACCGTTGTCGATCACCAGAACTTTGTTCGGCGATTCCAGTTTGGTCAACGCGCCGGCGAAAGTCTTGGTCTTGTGATCGGCCAGGGCAAATTCGCGAACGATTTTGATCCCGCCGTCTTGCAACTTCGCCGTCAGAGCGGAGCGCAAAGCGCCAACCAACATCTTCTTCGGCAACTGATAGCTATAATCACGCGGCTGGGGCCCGTGGGTCGTGCCGCCGTGGCGCCACAGTGGACTGCGGATCGAGCCCATACGCGCACGGCCCGTGCCCTTCTGCTTCCACAATTTCTTGCCCGATCCGGCGACTTCGTGCCGGGTCTTGGTCTTCGCCGTTCCGCGGCGCAGATTCGCCTGGTAGTTGCGGACGGCCTCGTACAGCAGCGCCTTGTTCACTGCGGTACCGAAAACGGCATCCGACAGTTCGAGCGAGCCTACTTTTGTGTTGTTGAGATCGATAACGTCGACAATGGGCATCGTTCGGCTCCTTCTAGTACCCGGATTTCGCGCGGCGGAGAACGACATAGCCGCCGTTCGGTCCGGGCACCGCGCCCTTAACCATGATCATGTTCTCTTCGGTGTCCACACCGACGATTTCCAAGTTACGAACCGTCACTTGGGCATCGCCCGAGTGGCCGGCCATGCGCATGCCAGGGAAAACGCGGCTCGGGAAGCTCGATGCGCCGATCGAACCAGGCGCGCGGCCGAACATGGAACCGTGCCCGCCAGGGCCGCCCTTGAAGTTGTGGCGCTTGATGACCGAGGTAAAGCCCTTGCCCTTGGAAGTGCCAATGACATCGACCTTTTGGTTGACCTGGAACTGTTCCGCTAACACGCGGTCCCCAGTCTTCATGTCGCTGTTGCCCGGCCCGAGCTTCAACTCTTTCAGGAAACGAATACCGTCGGCGTTCGCTTTCTTCAGATGGCCGGTTTCAGGCTTGTTGATCCGCGACGGCTTCACGTATTCCATAAGGCCGAGCTGCACGGCGTTGTAGCCGTCCGTGGCCGGTGTCTTGCGCTGCACGACGACACAAGGTCCCGCTTTCACCAAGGTCACAGGGACCACTTGGCCTTCCGCGGTGAACACTTGCGTCATCCCGATTTTCTTGCCGAGAATTCCTGGGCTCATTGCACTTTCCTCGAACGGGGCTTTCTTACTTCCGTTTCAGCAACCGTCGTAGCGCCCTCGCCACGCGTCATTGCTTCTCCGTTTCCCCGGATTGTTAAATCTCTTGGGTTACCACTCTGGTTGCTGCTGTTTCGAACAGCCGAACAAGACTACTTCTTACCGAAGGCCTTGATTTCGACGTCCACACCGGCGGGCAGATCCAGTTTCATCAACGCGTCCACAGTGTCTTGCGTCGGCGACAAAATGTCGAGCAAGCGCTTGTGGGTGCGGACTTCGAACTGCTCCCGCGACTTCTTGTCCACGTGCGGCGAACGGTTAACCGTGAACCGGTTTTTCATCGTCGGCAACGGGATCGGACCCGCCACTTGCGCGCCACTACGCTTGGCCGTCGCTACAATTTCCTGCGTCGACTGGTCCAGGACGCGGTGATCATACGCTTTAAGCCGGATTCGGATGCTTTCTCTCAAAGACATGGATTCAATCTTTCGATTCGTTTTGTCAGGGCCGCTCCCGTAGAGCGGCCCCAGCTATTTCGTTAGTTAGGAAACGATTTCCGCCACCGTGCCGGCGCCGACCGTGCGGCCGCCTTCGCGAATCGCGAAGCGCAAGCCCTTATCCGTAGCGACCGGGGTGATCAGTTCGATTTCCATCTGCACGTTATCGCCCGGCATCACCATTTCGGTTC
>CANIVU010000105.1 GCA_947470805.1 Acidobacteriota bacterium
AACGAATGCGTATGAGTGGATGGATTTTGTTATGGGTTGCCGGGGCGGCGATTTTGGCCGGGCAGGGGATGGCGACGCAGGGCGCGGCGGCAGCGGCGCGGACGAAGCCGAGCGGGCGTCCGTTTGCGGTGAAGTTGGTTGATGTGGCGGCGCAGGTGGGACTGCGGGCGCGGTTCGTGAGCGGTGGGGAGACGGCGAAGAAGTACATCGTGGAGGCGAATGGGAGCGGGGTGGCGTTTGTCGATTACGACAACGATGGGTGGGACGATGTGTTCCTGGTGAATGGGACGCGATTCGGGGCGGGGAACGCGGGAGGGAATTACCTGTTCCGGAATGAGAAGGGACGGTTTGTGGATGTGACGAAGGCGGCGGGGATGGAGCGTGTTGGATGGGGGAACGGGGCGTGCGTGGGGGATGTCGATAAGGATGGGTTCGACGATATCTTTGTGACCTATTGGGGAGCGAACGTTTTGTTCCGGAATACGGGAAAAGGCGGGTTCCGAGCGGCTGCGTGGGCGGATAAGGGCGAGTGGAGTACGGGGTGTTCGTTTGTGGATTATGACCGGGACGGGGTGTTGGATTTAGTGGTGTCGCGGTATGTGGGGTTTGACTTGGCGAAGGCGCCGCTGCCGGGGGCGGCGGCGAACTGCCAGTGGAAAGGGGCGCCGGTTTTTTGCGGGCCGCGGGGGCTGCCGTTCGGAGGGTTGACGCTATACAAGGGCAAGGGCGATGGGACGTTTACGGAGGTGCTGCGGCGGGAGGGGTTTTATGGATTCACGGCGGTGGCGGTGGATTTGAACGAGGACGGGTGGGCGGATATTTATGTGGCGAGTGATTCGTCGCCGAGCGTGATGTTGCGGAACAACCGGGATGGCACGTTTACGGAACTGGGCGCGGAGACGGGCGTGGCGTTTAACGAGCATGGGTATGAGCAGGGTGGGATGGGCGTAGCTGTTGGGGACTTTGATAACGATGGACGGCTGGATTTGATGAAGACGAATTTCGCGGGGGATTATCCGAATTTGTACCGCAATATTGGCGGAGGGATATTTGAGGACGTTGTGATGAAGGCGGGGTTGGCCGTGAACCCGCAGTATGTGGCGTGGGGCGTGGGGTTTGTGGATTTCGATAACGACGGGTGGCTGGACGTATTTCAGGTGAACGGCCATGTGTTTCCGGGGCTGGCTGGGGAGGCGTATGCGAATCCGCGGTTGTTGTATCGGAACCTGGGGGGCGGGAAGTTTGAGGAGATGGGGTTGCCGTTGGGGCGCGGGTCGAGCCGGGGGGCGGCGTTTGCGGACTTCGATAACGATGGGGATGTGGATGTGTTGATTATGAATATGCACGAGGGGCCGTCGTTGTTGCGGAATGATTCGGCAACGGGCAATGGGTGGTTGCAGATTGTGGGGCCGGGGCCGGGCGCGGTGGTGACGGTGGAGGCGGGCGGGCGGAAGCAGGCGCAGGCGGTGTTGAGCCAATCGAGCTTTTTGTCGTATAACGGGCGGCGGCTGCACTTTGGTTTGGGGAAGGCGGGGAAGGTGGATGGGGTGACGGTGGCGTGGCCGAGCGGGCGGACGGAGAAGTTCCTGGTTGAAGGGGTGAACAAGCTGATGAAGTTGGAGGAAGGGAAGGGGACGCGGTGAGCGGACTGGTGTTGCTGCTGGCGTTGTTGCAGGGGCCGGATGCGCTGTCGGCACAGGCGCTGGAGTTGGCGTCGGCGGGGCGGATTGGGGAGGCGGTGGGGCTGTGGCGGCAGGCGGTGGAGCAGGCGCCGGGGCATTTTCCGTCGCTGTTTAATTTGGGGTTTACGGCGGTGCGGGCGGGGCAGGACCAGGAGGCGGCGGGGTGGCTGCGGCGAGCGGTGACGGCGAATCCGCGGGACTTCAATTCGGCTTATTTGCTGGGCACGGTGCTGGCGCGGCAGAACGAGACGGACGCGGCGCTGCGGGCGTGGCGCGCGGCGCTAGCGTTGCAGCCGGGGAACCGGAAGCTGATGCAGGTGATGAGCGTGGAGTACAGCAAGGGGCGGTATTTCGCGGAGGCGGCGCGGATGGCCGAGGCGGCGTTGCAATTGGCGCCGGAGGAGTTGGCGCTGTACCTGGTGGCGATTAAGGCGCGGCAGGACGCGGGGCAGCACGACGAGGCGTTCACGCTGGCGCGGCGGGCGTTGGCGAAATTCCCGGCTTCGGCGCGGGCGAATTTTGAGGTGGGGTTTCACTTGCACAAGTTGGGGCGATGGGACGAGGCGATGCCGTATTTTGAGAAGGCGATTGCGGGGGAGGCGGGGTATGAGGAGCCGCACTACTTCCGCGGGGATGTGTTGTTGCGGCGGGAGGATTTTGACGGGGCGGCGGGGGCGTTCCGGATGGCGTTGGCGAAGCGGGCGGATTACACGGTGGCGCGGCTGGGGTTGGCGCGGGCGTTGATGGCGCAGGGGAAGCTGGAGTCTGCGGTGGCGGAGTTGCAAGAGGCCACGCGGAGGGACGAGAGCAACGCGCAGCCGTACCTGTTGTTGTCGCAGGCGTTGTTCCGCATGGGCAAGACGGAGGAGGCGCGGGCGGCGAAGGAGACTTCGCAGCGGTTGCGGACGGCGCGGCCGGAGGCGATGAACGTACCGCAGGCGCGGCCATTTCCGAATTAGCGAAATACACCCGGACGGGGTGGCGCATTTCATATAATGCCTAGCACCCTAATGCCTAGGGCCAAGGAGTGCCCGCTGTGCCCCGTTTGCTTGTGTTTGCCTTGTTGGTCTGTCTGCCTGCGGTGGCGCAGGAGCGAGTGGTGTCGTTTGTTCACGACGTGAAGCCGCTGCTGGAGAACCGGTGTTTAAAGTGCCATGGGCCGGCGATGCAGTTGGGCAAGTTGGACCTGCGGGACCGGGCGTCGGCGATGAAGGGGGCGGGGAAGGGTGCGTCGCTGGTGCCGGGGGATCCGGAGAAGAGCCCGCTGTACCGGCATGTGGCGGGGCTGGACAAGCCGATGATGCCGATGGACGGGAAGTTGAAGGCGGAGGAAGTAGCGGTACTGCGGGACTGGATTTCGCAGGGGGCGAAGTGGGAGGGCGTGTTGGGCGCGTCGGCTGCCGCGGCGCGGGATTTGAAGAAATTGGAAACGTGGGTGGTGCCGGCGGGGGCGAAGGAGCAGTGGGCGTTCAAGCGGCCGGAGCGGCCGGCGGTGCCTGCGAATGGCGCGGCGCATCCGGTGGATGCTTTTTTGCGCGCGACGCTCGCGGGGCGTGGGTTGACCCAGGCGCCGAAGGCCGATAAGCCGACACTGGCGCGGCGGGCGTATTTGGACCTGTTGGGGCTGCCGCCGACGCCGGCGGAGGTGCGTGAGTTTGTGGAGGATTCGTCGCCTAACGCGTGGGCGAAATTGATCGACCGGTTGCTGGCTTCGCCGCACTACGGGGAGCGGTGGGGGCGGCACTGGATGGATGTGGCGCGGTATGCCGATTCGAATGGGTACGAGCACGATTTCGACCGGCCGAACGCGTGGCGATATCGGGATTATGTGATTCAGTCGTTTAATCGCGACACGCCGTTTGATGTGTTTTTGACGGAGCAGTTAGCCGGGGACGAGATGGGGGAGCGGACGTACGATCGGCTGATTGCCACGGCATTCCTGCGGAACTACGCGAAGGTGGGTTTTCGGGAGAAGGACAATCCGCAGTTCCGGTATGAGTATCTGGACGATATGATCGCCACGTTGGGGCGCGGTGTGATGGGTGTGACGGTGCAGTGCGCGCGGTGCCACAACCACAAGTTCGATCCAATAGGGCAGGCCGACTATTACCGGCTGCAGGCTTCGCTGTGGGGTTACGTGGAGGTGGATCATCCGTTGACGCCGGAGGCGGAGGCGAAGGACTATGCGGCGAAGATCGCTTTCATTGCTGAGCAGACCAAGCCGCTGCGGGATGAGATCAAGTTGTTGGAACAGCCGTATCGCGACGTGTTGCTGACGGCGAAGTACAAGAAGTGGCCGGAGCATATTCAGAAGGCCGTGTTCACGCCGGAGAAAGACCGGACGCCGGGGCAGGTGTTGCTGGCGAATCAGATCATCCGCACGACCGCTGTTTCGCCGGCCGAGATTGACCGTGCCATGGCGGCTGCCGACCTGGCGAAGAAGCGCGGGTTGGAGGGGCGGATTCGGGAAATTGAAAAGACGCGGCCGAAGGCGATTCCCGTGGCGATGGGCGTGACCGATGGCGACTACCGATTGACGCCGGACGGGGCGGGCGACGAGCCGGCGCCGGGGAAGGGGTTGCAGCGGGAGAAGATTGACGGCTCGTTTCTGGCCGATGGGACGAAGCCGTACGTTGTGCCGCCGTCGCACTTTTTGCATGGGGGCGACCAGGGGAGCAAGGGGTCGGAAACGGCGCCTGGCTTCGTGGCGGTGTTGGATGATGGAATGACGCCGGCGGCGTTGCCACCGGCCGACGGGCGTACTTCGGGGCGGCGGTTGGCGCTGGCGAAGTGGCTGACTTCCGGGCGGCATCCGACGACGGCGCGCGTGATGGCGAACCGGATCTGGCATCACCATTTCGGACGCGGGATTGTGACGACGCTGGACAACTTCGGCAAGACCGGCGAGGCGCCGACGCATCCGGAACTGCTGGATTGGCTGGCGGTGGAGTTCGTGGAGAAGGGCTGGAGCATGAAGCAGATGCACCGGTTGCTGATGACGAGCGAGGCGTATCAGATGTCCAGCCAATGGGCGACGGAGAAACATCTGCTGACGGACGCCGATAATCTGCTGTGGTGGCGGTATCGGCCGCAGCGGTTGGAGGCGGAGATTGTGCGGGACAACATCCTGGCGGTGTCGGGCGGGTTGAACAAACAGATGGGCGGGACGGCGGTGTTCCCGGAGTTGTCGCAGGAGATTCTGGCGTCGATGGATAAGGGGATTTGGCGGAACACCAAGGACGGGCCGGAGGTGTGGAGGCGGTCGGTGTATGTGTATCGGAAGCGCGGGTTGCCGCTGCCGTTTTTCGAGGTGTTCGACTTGCCGGATCAGAACCTGACCTGCGGGCGACGGAACGTTTCGACGGTGCCGACGCAAGCGTTGACGCTGATGAATAACGAATGGGTCTTGAAGCAGGCGGCGCGGTTTGCCGATCGAGTGGCGACCGAGGCCGGGCCGGACGCGGCAGCCCAGGTGACGCGGGCGTATGAGCTGGCTGTGGGGCGGAAGCCGACGGCCGAAGAGCTGCGCGTGGGTGAGACGTTTCTGCGCACGCGGACGATGGGGGATTTTGCACACGTCGTTTTGAATTTGAACGAGTTCATTTACTTGCGGTGAGTATGGATACCAACAAATTGCCGAAGGGGTTTGCGTCGCGGCGGAATTTCCTGTTCGAGGCCGGCCAGGGATTGAGCGGCGTGGCGCTGGCGTGGATGCTGGGACAGGACGGCGCGCTGGGCGCGACGGCGTGCGGCGGGACGGAGGTGGTGACGTCGCCCTTCCTGCCGAAGAAGCCGCATTTCGCGCCGCGGGCGAAGCGGGTGATTTCGTTGTTCATGAGCGGCGGCGTGAGCCAGATGGACACGTTCGATCCGAAGCCGGCGTTGACGAAGTATGCCGGGCAGCCGCTGCCGGGGAAGGGCGACGTGGTGGTGCGGCAGGGGCACCCGGGGCCGCTGATGCCGTCGCCATTTCAGTTTCAGAAGTACGGGCAGGGCGGGCTGGAAATTTCGGAGTTGTTTCCGAATGTCGCCCGGCATGCCGATTCGCTGGCGGTGATCCGGTCGTTGAAGGGGCGGTCGAATGACCACGTGATGGCGCACTACGAATTGTCGAGCGGGACCATTCGGATGGGCTGGCCGTCGGTGGGTTCGTGGGTGACGTATGGGTTGGGTTCGGAGAACCAGAATCTGCCGGGGTTTGTGGTGATCTATGACGCGCGGGGCGGCCCCTTTGGCGGGCCGTCAAATTGGAGTGCGGGCTACATGCCGGCGGCGTATCAGGGGACGATTTTCCGTTCGGCGGGGGATCCGATTTTTGATTTGAAGCCGCCGCAGGGCGTGGCGGAAGAGCAGATGAAGGGGCGGCTGGCGCTGTTGGAACAGTTGAACAGAATGGACCTGGAGAAGAACCCGGGGAACTCGGAGTTGGCGGCGCGGATATCGGCCTATGAGTTGGCGTTCCGCATGCAGGGGTGCGCGCCGGAGGCTGTGAATGTAGAGAGTGAGAGTGAGGCGACGAAGAAGTTGTACGGGATTGGCGATCCGATTACCGGGCCGTTCGGGCGGCAGTGTTTGATTGCGCGGCGGTTGGCCGAACGGGGCGTGCGGTTCATTCAGCTGTATCACGGCGGGTTGGGGAATCAGAACACCGATACGTGGGACGCCCACGGGAATGTGAAGGAGAATCATACGCAGCACGCGGCGGAGACGGATTTGCCGATTGCGGGGTTGTTGACCGATTTGAAGGCGCGCGGGCTGCTGGAAGATACCTTGGTGGTTTGGCAGAGCGAATTCGGGCGCATGCCGATTTCGCAGCGCGGGTTGGGGCGCGATCATAACCCGGGGACGCAGAGCTTGTGGATGGCGGGCGCAGGCATTCGCGGAGGGCAGGCGGTCGGGGCGTCCGATGAGTTTGGGTATCTGGCCGAGCAGCAGGTGCTGACGGTGCATGACTTGCACGCGACGATGCTGCACTTGCTGGGGATGGATCATACGAAGTTGACCTTCGCCTATCAGGGGCGGCAGATGCGGTTGACCGATGTGTATGGGGATCCGGTAAAACAGTTGATCAGCTAGCTTGGTCCGTTTGAGGGCGGACAGTGGGGTCGGGAAAGTCTGAGATAAGGTTGTTCGCGGTCCTGGTCGATACATAGACCGAGGACAAAATGCGACGGCTACCGGTTCCGCCCACTGGCAGGGAAAGACATTTCGGCGACGATGAGATCATCGTCAGCAAGACAGACGCCCGGGGCATCATCACGTATGCCAATGAGGTTTTTCTGCGCGTGGCGGGCTATACGGAGGTGGAGGTGATGGGGCAGCCTCATAATCTGATCCGGCATCCGGACATGCCGATGTGCGTCTTCCAACTCCTGTGGGATACGATTGCGTCGGGGCGGGAGATTTTTGCCTACGTGGTCAACCAGGCAAAATGCGGGGATCACTATTGGGTGCTGGCGCATGTGACGCCGACGTATGACGCGCAAGGGAAGATCATCGGTTATCACTCCAACCGGCGGACAGCGCATCCGGATGCGGTGAAGACGATATCGGGAATCTATCGGGACCTGCTGCGGATTGAGGCGGCGCAGCCGAATAGTGACGCGGCAATCAAGGCCGGCGTCGCCCATCTTGTGAAGCTACTGGAGAGCGTGGGGATGAGCTACGACGAGTTCGTGTTCTCGCTGGAGGTGGTTCATGCGTAATATGCGGGTCGCCGAGGTGACGTTGGAAGACGTTGTCCGGATGTGTGAGTGCGCGGCACAGGGCGACTTGGAGCCGCGTTTGCGGAACGATCAGCCGGACCCGCAGATGCGGCGACTGGTGGTTTCCATCAACCATTTATTGGATATGGTGGATTCGTATGTGCGGGAGTCCGAGGCGGCGTTGGAGCATGCCAGTAATGGGAAGTACTTCCGGAAGATGCTTGTACGCGGGATTCGGGGGCGGTTTCAGCACGCGGCAAAGATCATCAATGCGGGCGTGAAGCGGATGGGGGATCAGGCGAAGTCGCTGACGGAGATGGAGGCGTCTCGACTGCGTGCGGCCGGTCAGGTGGAGGGGAGTTTGCGGAAGGTGGCCGAGGAAGTGGGCCGTTCGGCCGGCCGGATTCGGACGATGGCGAGCGATCTGGCCTACGGCGCTGAGGCGGCATCGGAACGGAGCGATGCGGTGCGGGGCGCGGCAGCGCATATGTCGACGAATGTGGAAGTTGTCGCGTCGGCAACCGAGCAACTGGCGGCCGCTATCCGGGAGGTGGAACTGCAGACGAGCGACTCGGCCCAGGTGACGCGGAAGGCGGAGCAGTATGCTGGGCACACGAAGGAAGTAATGTCGGCGTTGATGGACGCCTCGCGGCGTGTCGGCCGGGTGGTGAAACTGATTTCCCAGATCGCTGAGCAGACGAACCTGCTGGCGCTCAACGCGGCGATTGAGGCCGCGCGGTCGGGCGGGGCAGGGAAGGGATTCGCGGTTGTCGCTTCCGAAGTGAAGTCGCTGGCGCGGAAGACCGGGCAGTCCACTGAAGAGATCGGTGCCGAGATTAGTGCGATTCAGAGGACCGCCGAAGAGGCGGGTGAGGCCATACAGACGATCTGCGAGACGATTCAGCGGCTGGCTGCGATCTCGGCGGCGATTTCCGCCGGCATGAATGAACAGCGTACGGCGACGGCGGAGATCAACAGCAGTATTCACTCCACAGCGAAGGAGACGCGAGATGTCTCGGAGAGTATTGAACTGGTGAGTAGTTCAGCGAAGAAGACGACGGAAACCGCCTCCGAGTTGCTGGATGCGTCCTCTAAGATGGGAGACCACGCCGCTGAACTCCACCGGGCTTTGGAAATGGTGCTGGCGACGATGGCAAAGTGATCAGGCGATCATGCTGAGGGCGCCTTCGAGCTCGGAACGCGTGTGGGCATCCCCGGTCCGCTTGGTGGCTTCGATTCCGGCGCGATAGAGTTCGGCGGCGTCGGCGAGTTTGCCGAGTTTCTCAAGCGTCTGTCCACCGTGAAAATAGGCCGCGCAGTAGTTGGCATCGTTGGCGATTACGGTTTTGAATTCGGTGACAGCGGATTCGAGATCTCCGTTGTTGGCGTGATCGAGCGCCAGTCCGTAGCGGGCGAAGGAGTTCTTGGGATCCTGTTCGAGCAGGGCTCGCAGGGCGTTGGCGCGTGCACTCATAACTCTATGGTAACTGGCACGGGTACACTCAAAGAAGATATGTCGGAAGAACTGCAGGGACGGCCCGTTCGAGACTCGATATCGGAGATGTCGGAGTTCGCGCTGCCGAATGATGCGAACACACTGGGCACGCTGTTTGGCGGCAAAGTGATGTCGCTGGTGGATCTCGCCGGGTCGCTAGCCGCGGTTCGGCACGCGCGAGGACCGGTGGTGACGGCCTCTGTCGACTACATGACATTCCTCCATCCCATTCACATCGGCCAGCTGGTGATCCTGCGATCGCAGGTGAACCGGGTGTTTCGGACCTCGATGGAGGTCGGGGTCAAGGTGTTTGTTGAAGACCTGCGGTCCCGGGAGGTGAAGCACACCTCGTCGGCCTACCTGACGTTTGTCGCCATTGACAAAGCCGGAAACAAGGTGCCGATTGCGCCCGTGATTCCTGAGTCAGACGAAGAATTGCGCCGATTTGAAGATGCCGGGGAACGTCGACGGCATCGATTGGATATGAAAGCGCGGACTACAAACCAGGGGTAGCGGACGGTTAGTCGCCCACTTTGTACATGTACTTGATGTTGGCTTTGAACAACAGCAGGTTGGGCGCACCTTCGCGATTCACCTTCAGACAAGTCCTGTCGTACCACTCGATCACGCCTTGAATTACTTCGCCGTCGGTGAGAGCGATGACCATCGGCGTCTTCGCCTGCATCTGCTTCATGTAATAGAAGTTTTCTGCGTTCGTCTGGTCTGGCGGGACGGGTTTTTTGTTGGCAACGGGGGGACGGGATACAGGCATGTTGTCTTTCAAGAGTTAAGAGATGAGCGTAAAATAGGCCGGAATGTTACATCCGGGATGGCAATCCTGCCAGCAACTTCGGGAGCGAATTAGTTTACGTTTATGAATTTCCGGAGCGCTTGGAGGGGATTCGAGAATCGTTAACTAACGTTATTGAACCATACCGACTCCGGGGGGGCAAGCCGCGAGACTTACCGGCGAAGTTCGACAACCCACGCGTCCAAGGCAATGCCTCGTTGGATGTTACGGCGCAGGAGATCGAGAAGTTCGTCGGTTTTTCGGACAGCCTTGCGAATCCATTCAAATTCAATGACGCGTGACAATGCTTCGAGTTCCCTTTGTATATCAAAATTCTTCAGGGGTGCGCCAGGGTTGTATCGAATCCAGAGGAGATCCTCCAGAAGCAAATAGAGGACCTTCAGGTAGTTTTCGAGCTTTTCGCTGCGGGCGGCGGCGAGGGCTTCGGACTGTTTGGCCCAGTCGGCCCAGGGCAGGACGCCGGCCGCGGCGCCCAGGAGGGCCAGCATGGCGGCACGACGCTTGTCATAGGCGGCGAGGTCGATCGACAGCGCCGCGCCGGGGCTGCCGGCGGCGAGCGCGATGCGGCGCTTGGCCTGGTCGAGATTCTTGAGCGTGGCGAAGTCCTGCATCTCGCCGGCGGTGAGCCGGGACAGGTATAACGGCACGGAGCGAGATCGGATAGTCGGTAGCAGGTCGTACGGGTTGGTAGCGGTGCAGACGATGATCAGGTAGGGAGGGGGCTCCTCCAGGATCTTCAGCAGCGAGTTGGCTGCCTGCTCGTTGGCGCGGTCGATCTGATCGATCAGGAATATTCGGTGCCGGCCCCTCAGCGGAGCGAACTGGGCGCGGTCCTTGAGGGAACGCATCTGCTGGATGGAAATTTGGCGGAGCGGGCCTTCGGGGCAGAACGTGATGAAATCCGAGTGGGACTGGAACATCAGCGGATCGTCGCCGCGCTTGTCGGCAGGCATCTTTTCCCGCTCCGCGAGACGTTCGATGTTGTGCGGGAGGCTGAGGTCGTCCTTCTCGATATTTTCCGGGTGGCCGAGGAGTCGAGCTCCAAAACGGCGCGCCAGGGTGGCCTTCCCAATCCCTTCCGGCCCCGACAACAAGATCGTCTGCGGAATCCGGCTGCCGCCGATCATCTCTTCCAGAACCGCCGCGGCGGTGGTATTGCCGTAGAAGTTCTCAAACATGGCGAGGCCCCTTGCTGAGGGAGTGGGCGGCGATGTGGGTTTCGACGGCGGCCCAGATGTCGGCGTGCACCTGTTCGATGGACTGAGCGGCGTCGATGCGGCGGATCCGGCCCGGCTCATCGGCGGCGAGGGCGGCATAGGCGTCGTAAACCCTATCGTGGAACTCAGCGGCTTCGTTATCGATGCGTGTCTCGTCGGTCTGGCCCGCCGCGGCGTGTTCGGCGTTGCGGGCGTGGGCGCGGGCGAGGCCGATGGCGCGGTCGATATCCAGATAGATCGTCAGGTCCGGCGCCGTAGGGCCACAGGCGAACTGATAAAGACCGCGAATCACGTCCATGGGCAGCCCCCGGCCGGCACCCTGGTAGGCAACCGTCGAATCCGTGTAGCGGTCCGAGACGACAACGCAGCCAGCGGCGAGCGCCGGCCGGATCCACTCATCGACATTCTGCGCGCGGCAGGCGAAGTAAAGCAGCAATTCCGCCCGGCTGGACAATTCCTGATTGGCGCTGTCGAGCAAAATCCGGCGGATCTGCCGGCCGATAGGTGTGCCGCCCGGCTCAGCGGTTTCCAGCACGTCGTAGCCTTCAGCGCGGAGCCGCTCAATCAGCAGTCGCATCTGCGTGGTCTTCCCGCTGCCGTCCATGCCCTCGAACGACAGAAACAGCCCCGGGCGAAGCGTGTCAGTCATAGACAAAGTGCAACACCTTCTTCAGGTCTTCCCAGGCTTCCCGCTTGGCGTTCTGGTTGTACGGGCGGAGCAGATACGAGGGGTGATAGGTCACCATCACCGGAACGTCGCCCCACTTGTGCCAATTCCCGCGGAGCTTCGTCACTCCTTCCTTCGTGCCCAGCACGGCCTTCGCCGCGGTGGAGCCCAGCGCGCAGATGGCCTTCGGCTTGATCGCCGACAGCTGGCGGAACAGGAACTGCCCGCAGATCTCCATTTCGTCCGGCTGCGGGGCGCGGTTTTCCGGCGGGCGGCATTTGACGACGTTGCAGATGAAGACGTCGGCGCGCGTGATGGCGAGGCCCTCTTTCGACGCCGTACCGTCGATCATCTGCGTCAGCAACTGGCCGGCGCGGCCGACAAAGGGCAGTCCGCTGGCGTCCTCATCGGCACCCGGTCCTTCGCCGACGAAGACGAGCGGCGAGCGCTCGTTGCCGGAGCCGAAGACGATCTTGTTGCGGCCCTCGCACAGGCGGCAGCGTTTGCAGTCCCCGATGTCGGTGCGGATCTGGTCCAGCGAGTCGTTTGCGGGGGCGAGCGGGATGAGGTCGATCTTGGGAGGTTGGGCCATGAGGGGTACTGGTGCTGGGGGGGCGGAGACCGGCCGTGCTGGGGGTGGCGGGACACGCCCCGCTTTGGCCGGGAGAGGCGGCAGGTCGTCGAAGGTCAAAGGCGCGTCGTCGAACGACGGCGGGGGCGCGGGGCGTAGCGCCGGCGGCTGCGGCTTGGGCGTCCGAGGCGGCATCGGGGGCAACTGGTCGAAGCTCATCGATGGCTCCGGCTCAGCCTCCACAGGCGCCGCGGCCACCAACTGGCTGCCACGCCGGTAGATGGACTTGATGCCAAGGTCCTGGTAGAACTCAAGGATGCGCCGGATCTCTTCGGGGCTCATGCTCTTGTTATTGTGACGCGTGCAGGGCGAGCCGCAAACGCAGTGCGTGATCAAAAATGGTATGCGCGATGTCGCGCTTGGTCGCCCGCGCCACCGGAATCGTTTCCCCGGTCGACATCACCAACGTCACTTCATTCAAATCGGACTCAAAGCCGGTACCGGCGACATTGACGAAGTTGCCAACAACCATATCGGCCTTCTTCGTCTGCATTTTCCGCCGCGCCTCAGCCACCATATCGTTCGTCTCGGCCGCAAAGCCGATCAATAGCCGGTCGCCCTTGCGCGCGCCCACTTCGGCCAGAATATCGGGAGTCGGGTCCAGGTCGAGCGATAGCCGCGTGGCGGTCTTCTTGATCTTGATCGGCGACACATTCGCCACGTGATAGTCGGCCACAGCCGCGGACTTGATGATGATGCTGGCCTCGCCCATGCGGCCAATAATCGCGTCGCGCATCTCATGCGCGGATCGCACGTCGACGATCTCAACACCCGGCGGCACGGGAATATGGACGGGCCCACTCACCAGAATCACGCGCGCCCCACGAGCCGCCGCGGCCTCGGCCAGCGCGTAGCCCATCTTGCCCGAAGACCGGTTCGTAATGTAGCGCACCGGGTCCAGCGGCTCCTGCGTCGGCCCCGCCGAAATCAGCACCACTTCCCCACTCAAATCGTCCCGGTTCAACGCCGCCGCGTTCACACCGGCAACGATCTGGTCCAACTCTGCCAGTCGCCCCGGCCCCACGGTCCCGCACGCCAACTCGCCCGCGTCCGGCCCCACAATCCGATGCCCGCGCGCGCGCAGCGTATCAATGTTGGCCACCGTCGCCGGATGGTTCCACATGTTCGTATTCATCGCCGGCGCCAGCACCACGGGCCCGGTGAACGCCAGATACAGGGTCGAAAGAAAATCATCCGCGAGCCCGTGCGCGAACTTCGCCAGCAGATCAGCGGTTGCCGGTGCGACAACCAGCACCTGATTCTCTTGCGCCACCTGAATGTGTTCCACTGAACTGGCCAGAATCTCGTCAGCCGAGCGATTCCCAAACAGATCGGTGATCACCTTCCGCCCGGTCAAAGCAGCGAAGGTGAGTGGCGTAATAAACTCGCATGCCGAACGAGTGAGAACCGGATTGACCGTATACCCTTGGCGCATCAGCGACCGAGCTAACTCGGCCGCCTTGTAGGCGGCGATGCCACCGCCTACGCCAAGGACGACATGCATAGCGGGAGCCTTACTTGGTTACAGCGCGGGCAGCGAGCGCGGCGTCGCGAATCGGGTCTTCGTACTGCACGAGACCGCGACGCACTTCTTCCAATGCCGTGACGGTAGCCTTGCGCGACGTCGTCGGCAGGAACGACCGGGCGCCGCCCTGGATCTGGCGGGCGCGTTTGGCGGCCACGATGATGTAGCGGTAGGTGGACGATTCCGAATCGTCGGGAATGGAGTGGTGCGCGTTGCGAGTAGTGATGTCCGGCATATTTCTTTCTACTGTCTACTTCTGAAACGAAGCAAGAATTGGTTCCAAGGCTGCTTCCATCCGCGGACGGCGGGACCGTTCGGCGATGAAGATGGAGCGCAACCGGGAGTAGGCTTCTTCCAGATTGTCATTAACGATTACGAACTGATACCGGTCGACGTGGGAAACATCTTCCACTGCTTGACGGAGCCGGCGATGAATAGCAACCTCGTCCTCGGTACCGCGGGATCGAAGGCGCCGTTCCAGTTCGGCAAAACTCGGCGGGGTCACAAAGATGTAAACAGCTTCGATACCCTTCTCTTGTAATTGTCGCGCACCCTGGACTTCGATGTCGAGGAGCAGGTCCTGGCCCAGATTCTGCGCCTCCTCGAATTCATGCCGGTTGGTACCGTACATATTGCCCGAAAACTGGGCATATTCAAGGAAACGGCCCGATTCTACGTCCGTCTGGAACTGCTCGCGCGAAATGAAATGGTAGTTGACGCCGTCGGTTTCCCCCGGCCGCGGGCCCCTGGTCGTGCTGCTGACTGAAAAACGGATGGCCGGCAGATCGTCCAGAATGCGGCGGATAAGGACGGATTTCCCGGCGCCCGAAGGGCCCGAGATGACAAAAAGTGTGCTCATTCTAAGTTCAGCGACTGCTCCCGGATCTTCTCGACATCCGCCTTGATGCCGAGCGCGGTTTCGGTGATGGTCAACCCCTGTTCGCCGATCCCGTTCGTCTTCGAGAGCATCGTGTTCGTCTCGCGGTTCATCTCCTGCAGCAGGAAGTCCAACTTCTTGCCCACCTCGCCGCCACCCTTCAGCAGCTTTTCCAACTGCTCGGTGTGGATTTCCAACCGCGCGATCTCCTCACCAATATCACTGCGGTCGGCCAGCACCGCGGCCTCCTGCGCAATGCGCTGCGGGTCCAGTTGCGTGCCGCTCAGGATATCGGCCAGCCGCTCCTTCATCCGCGCCTGGAACGCCGGCATGGCGCGCGAGCGAATGTCTTTGACCACCGCCACCGCCGCGCGAATATGCGCGTTGCGATCCAACAACACCGCCAGCGTGTCCTGCCCCTCCCGCTCTCGGAACACGTTCAATTCCTTCACGGTATCTTCCGTCAGCTGGCACAGGAACTGCTCCATGCTCGCCTCCGGGTCGCGGTCCGTTCCCGGTCCCAACATCCCCGGCATCCGCAGCGCGGTTGCCAGATCGGGCTCCGCCGCAATCCGGTGCCGGTCGGCGGCGGTCCGCCACGCGGCCACGTAGCCGTCCAACATCGCCAGGTTCAACTGCGCCTCGCCGTCGTTGGCGTTGCGCTTGTACGAAGCGCGCACCTCCAAATGGCCGCGCGAAACCAGCCGCCGGATCACGTTGCGAATCGAGTGCTCGTACGGATCAAAATCCGGCGGCAGGTGGAAGTGAATATCCAGCCCCCGGTGATTGACCCCCTTGATGCTGAGCACCACTTCCCCCTCCGCGGAGGAGCGTCGAACGCGGGCATATCCGGTCATGCTGCGAATGGCCATACGGTGATCCTATTATGAATTACCTGTTTCAAGAAACTGCAGTTCGTGAAGCCGTTGATAAATGCCGCCGGCCTGTACAAGGTCTTCGTGCGTTCCGGTTTCAACAATCCGGCCCCGGTCCAGCACGACAATCTTGTTTGCCCGGCGAATCGTGGACAGCCGGTGGGCGATCACAATCACCGTGCGCCCTTCGATCAAGTTGGCCAGCGCCTTCTGCACCAGCACTTCACTTTCCGTGTCCAGGTGGGAGGTGGCTTCGTCCAGAATCAGGATCGGCGCGTTCTCCAGCAGCGCTCGCGCAATCGCAATCCGCTGCCGCTGCCCGCCGCTCAACCGCGCCCCCCGCTCGCCGATCAGCGTCTGGAACCCATCCGGCAACTGCTCAATAAACTCCAGCGCCAGCGCGTTCTGCGCCGCCTCGCGAATCTCTTCCTCCGTCGCGCCCGGCCGCCCATACCCAATATTGGCCGCCAGCGTCGTGTTGAACAAAAACGTGTCCTGCGCCACAATGCTGATCTTGGCGCGCAGCGACGCCAGTTGATAATCGCGCACATCGACGCCGTCGATTCGCACCGCGCCGCTCGTCGCGTCATAGAACCGCGGCACCAGAGAAGCCAGCGTCGATTTCCCCGCGCCGCTCGGCCCCACCAGCGCCACAATCTGCCCGGCCTTCACTTCCAGGTCCACGTTGTCCAGCACGGCCGTCTCCATCGCGTTCGGATACCGGAACCCGATCTTCTCAAACGTGATCGCCCGTGTGAATCGCTTCAATTCCTTGGCATCCGGCTTCTCCGCCACGCCAATCGCGCTGTCCAGATATTCGAACACCTTCTGCGACGCGCCCAGCGCCTGCTGGAAAATGTTGTGAATCCCCACCAGTCGTTTCACCGGCTCATACAACATCAGCAGCGCAATCACGAAACTGGTGAACTCGCCCGTGCTCATGCGCCCCTGCACGATCTGCGTCCGCGCATACGTCACCAGCAGCACAATCGTCACCGCGCCCAGAAATTCAATCAGCGGCGACCCGATCGCCTGCTGCGCCACATACTTCAAATTGCTCCGCCGCAGCCGCGTCGCCGCCTCGCGGAACCGGTTCGATTCGAAGTGCTCCGCGCCGAACGATTTCACCACCTGGTGCCCGCTGATCGTCTCCTGCAGAATCTGGTTTAGCTCCGCGGTATCGTCCTGCGCCCGCCGTGTTGACCGCCGGATGCGCTTGCCCAGTCGCGCCGTCGGCAGCATCACAATCGGCAGCACAGTCAGCGAAAACAGCGCCAGTTTCCAATCATTCTGCACAATTACCACCAGCAACCCGATGGCGATAAACGTCTGCCGCAACCAGTCGGCCAGGATGTGCGACGTCGCCACCTGAATCTTATCGATGTCGTTCATGATCGACGACATCAGCTGCCCCGTCGAGTTGCTATCGAAGAACTGCGCGTCCTGCCGCAGCACGCGGTCAAAGATGTGCTGCCGCAAATCGGTCACCGCGCTCAGGCCCACGCGGTTAATCAGCAGGTTGCCGAAGTAGTCCGCCAGCCCGCGCACGAAGAACGCAAACAGCACCGCCGACGCCGTCATGATCCAAACATCCTGAATTCCCGACGGCACCAGATCGTTCAAATTCAGCGTCCGGTTCACATACGGAATATCGATCAACTTAACGATCTTCTCCGTCGACGTCGGGTTCAACGCGCGATCAAAAATCGGCTTGATCAACAGCGCGATCAACCCATGCGCCGCGCCCGCGAACGCCATCAACACTACGGAAGCCAATAACGACGGCGTGTACGGCCGCACATACCGGAAGATCCGCATCAACTCATTCATGCGGGCACTCCCAACGCTTCAATCGCCGCCGCCACGTCGGCCGTCGCAATCCGGTCCATCGGCCCGCCCGCCACCAGCGTCCGCGCCGTAGTCCGCCACGGCGCCCAGATCACCGGGTCCGACTCGCCGAACAGCACCACCAGCGGTACTCCAAACGCCGCCGCGATATGCGCCGGCCCGCTGTCATTGCCCACAAACAAACTCGCCGATTGCATCAGTTCCAGCGTGTCCTTCAACGACGTGTTCACCTGCGTCCGGAACTCCGAAAATGGCGACAGATCATCCCCCGGCCCGCCAATAAACACCGGCTCCAAATGCCGTAGCGATCGCGCAATTTCCAGAAAACGCTCCGCCGGCCACGACTTATGCACGGCCGACGCCAGCGCATGAATCACCGCATACGGCCGCTCCGCCGGCACCATCGGCGCAAACAGTCGCGCCCGCGGAATCTCCATCCGCCGCGCGCCCAGCCAGAACATGGCCGACGCCATATGCTCCGCCGTATGCACCGTGCGTTCTTCGCCCAGAATCTCCTGCGCCCGCGGCACCTGCAGGTTGTAAATCGACGAATTCCGAAAATGCCCGAACCCGGCCCGATACCGTGCCGTCGACGCCACCGTTAACCACATGCTCCGCGACCCGCCGTGGAAGTTAATCGTAAGCTTCGGGTTCCAAATCAACGCCGCCATCGGATGCGGCGGCAAAACTGCGTTCACATCCGGATTCCCGCGAAAAACATCGGCGAACCGGTCTTCCGCCATCACCGCCACTCGCAGGTCAGGCCGGTGCTGTTTCAGGATGTGAAGTGCAGGCGTCGTGAGTACACAGTCGCCCAGAGAGCGAAGGCGGATGATAAGCACCTTCGCTGCTGTGGGCAGTTGGTCGAGCAAAACTAGTCCTCAACGCGGGCTTCGTCGACAAGCATCACGGGGATGTCGTCGCGAACCGGATAGACCCGCTTGCACTGCACACACTTCAGTCCGCTGCCGTCGGGCTTGAGCTCAAGCGTCGCCTTGCAAAGCGGGCAAACGAGAATTTCCAGTAGATCCTGACTGATTGCCATAGTGGAATTTCCAGTTTACGCCCTATTTGGCGAGAGCGGCACGCGCCGCCGAAACAACGGCCAGGAACTGCCGCGAACGCTCTTCAAAAACTTCGTACGTGCCGGCCTTGATCGTCTCGGCGTCGATCAGTTCACTGCCCACCGCCACCGCGGCCGCCCCGGCCTTCAAAAAGTCCGCCGCCGTGTCCAGATTCACCCCGCCCGTCGGGATCATTTCGATCTGCGGGAACGGTCCCTTCAGCGCCTTGATGTACTTCGCCCCGCCCATATTGGAGCATGGGAAGATCTTCACGAAATCGGCCCCCGCTTCCCACGCCGTCAACACTTCGGTCGGCGTCAGCGAACCCGGGCAGATGATCTTCGAATAGCGGTGCGCCACTTCGATCGTCGAGACCTTCAACGCCGGCGTCACCAGGAACTGCGCCCCGGCCAGAATGCAGGCGCGTGCGGTCTCCGGGTCCAGCACCGTCCCGGCGCCCAGCACCATCTTGTCGCCCAGCGCGTCGGCCAGTTTTTCCAGGGCCTTAATAGCGCCCGGCACAGTCATCGTCACTTCGGCCGAGCGGATGCCGCCGTTGTAAACAGCCTCCACCGCTTTAATCGCGGATTCAGCGGAATTGGTCCGGACAATGGGAACGATGCCGATATCGAGAATAGCGGCGCGGATTTGAGATTTGGTCATTGGCTTCTCTTCTATTTTCGCACTAGCGATCAATCAACAGATTCGGTCGCAGCTTCTGCAACGCCGCCACGCCCGCCTCCGTGAATTTCGCACCACGAAGCAGCAGTCTATCCAAATTGGGTAACCCCGCCAAGTACCCCAGCCCCCGGTCCGTCACGGCCGTCTGTTCCAACGACAAACTCCGCAACGACACCCAGCCTGCCAACGCGCGCAGCGACTCGTCATTCACCCCCGTCCCATCCAGGTTCAACGACACCAACCGCTCCTGCCGCCGCAGTTCCAACAACCCCGCATCCCCCACTGCCGTCTCCGCCAGCGATAATCCGGTCAACTCGGAAAACTCAGCAAATACAGCCATCCCGGCGTCATCCACCGCCGTCCCCGCCAAATCCAATGTCCGTACCTGCCGCACCCCGCCCAACCCCGCCGCCGTCACCCGCGTCCGCGCCAACCCAAGAAAGTAAATTCCCTGCAACCCCGCCAAATCCCCATCCCCAATCCCACACCCATTCAGTTCCAAATGCTTCAAATACCGCAACCCGCGCAGCGCCGCCAGTCCTCGTCCCGTCACCCGTGTCCCCGATAAATCCAAATCCGTCAACCCGCCAATCGCCGCTAGATGCCCCAAAGCGTCATCGCCCACCGCCGTCCCAGCCAGGCTCAACTCCACCGGCGTTCCGAACTCCGCGTGCGTGTCGGTCCCCATCCGCGCCAACGCCGCCAACCCCGCCCCCGCGATCGCCGTCCCATCCAGTTTCAACCCCGCCAAATACGTCAACGGCGCCAGCGCTGCCAACCCCGCGTCCGTCACTTGCGTCCGCGATAAATCCAACCGCAACGGCCCCTTCGCCGCCGCGAACAACGGCCCCAACCGAGCCAACTCCGCATCCCCCACCGGCCGCCCCGCCAAATCCACCGGCCCCAAAAACATCCCCTCACTCGTCGAGTTCGCCACTCGCCCGCCCAGCGCCAATACCGCCTCCGCCGCCTGCGCGCGCGTCCGTTGTCCCCAGTACACCCAGCCGCCGATCGCCGCCATAATCGCCAATAAAACAGCGAAAAAGCGCCGCGCCTTGCGGCCGTCATCGCCGGCCGGGTGTGCCTCGGGTTTTGCCAAGTTACCAGTCCACCACGCTGCCGTCTTCGGCGTCGTAGGCTTCCTGGTTGCGCCAGTCATGGCCAATCTTATCGGCCATCAAATTGTCGTCGAGCTCCACGCCCAACCCCGGTCCCGTCGGCAGTTCCAGGTAGCCGTCCTTCACCTTGAACGGCTGCTTCACGTAGCCCTCGCCCAGCGAGACCTGCTCCTGAATCAGGAAGTTCGGAATCGACGCGGCCAAGTGCACACCGGCCGCGAGCGAAATCGGCCCTAGCGGATTGTGCGGCGCGATGTCGGCGTAATAAGCCTCCGCCATCCCCGCGATCAAACGCACTTCCGTAATGCCGCCCGCGTGGCACATGTCCGGCTGCAGAATCGTCGCGGCCTTCTTCTCCAACACTTCCCGGAAACCCCACTTGGTGAACACGCGCTCGCCGGTAGCAATCGGCAAATGTGTCCCGCGCGCAATCTCGGCCATCACGTCGTGGTTCTGCGCCTGGCACGGTTCTTCAATGAACATCGGGTTGTACGGCTCCAACGCCTTGATCAGCATCTTCGCGTGCGCCGGGCTGATCGCACCGTGGAAGTCCACGCCAATGTCGATGTTGTCGCCCACAATCTTCCGCATCTCCGCGAACCGTTCGGCGGCATACTTCACCTCCGCCGGGGTCTCGATGTACCGCGCCGGCCGCCGCTTCGCCGGGCCCGTCTTGAATGCCGTAAAACCCTTCGCCATTGCTTCGCGCAAGCCCTGTTCCAGCGAACCGGCGCGCTGCACGTGCGCATACACCCGCACCTTGTTCCGCGTCGGCCCGCCCAGCAGTTCGTACACCGGCACGCCAAACGCCTTGCCCTTGATGTCCCACAGCGCCTGATCAATGCCGCTCAGCGCGCTCGTCAAAATCGGTCCGCCGCGATAAAACGCGTGCCGGTAAATCGCCTGCCAGTGGTGCACCACCGCGCGCGGATCTTTGCCCACCAAATACGGCGCAATCTCTTGTACCGCCGTCGCGCACGTCAGCGCGCGCCCCTCGGTTATCGGCTCGCCCAGCCCCACAATCCCCGCGTCCGTGTGGATCTTCAGGAACATCCACCGCGGCTTGACCAGAATGGTCTCCAGCTTGGTGATCTTGATCTTGTCCTTCGGCGAAATCGGCGCATTGCGCGTAATCTGCGCGGCGCGCGCCTCTTCCACCTGGAATAGGCCCGCGCCAGCGGCGGCGGCCCCGGCGAACCAGTTGCGGCGTGAAAAATTACTCATACTGGCCTGCCAGTATATCCGCTACCGGAAGTGGAACCAAAGCCCTCCCACGCACACCACAATCGCCGTCGTCATCACAACGTCCATCCGCGATCCCAGCGCATGCCCCCACCGCAGCGTCAACCCCTCGGTCTGCTCCTCCGTCGCCGGCGTCGTCACTTTCGACACGCCCACCATCAGCAGCACACAGAAGAAAAACACCAGCACGCTGAAGTTCAAAAAGCTGAACTCCACCACCGCATTCATCGGCCCCAGGTCCATCTTCATCGCGTTATGCAGCACGTCCATAATGAACCGTGCCGACCCAATCACGCCGCCCGTAATCAAGGTCACCATCGCCGCCCGCGCCGTCGCCCCGCGCCACAAAATCCCCGTCACAAACGTCGCCGTAATCGGCGCGCCAATGTAGGCCTGCACGCTCTGCAAATACTGATACACCTCGTTGTTCAGATTCTTGATGAACGGAATCCAGAAGATGCTCACGGCCACAATCGCCACCGTCGACCATCGCCCCACGTTCACCAACTGCTTCTCCGAAGCCTGCGGCCGCAGCTTCTTGTAAACGTCCATCGTGATCAGCGTCGAACACGAATTGAACACCGAACTCAACGATGACATCAACGCCGCCAGTAGCGCCGCAATCATCAATCCCTTCAGCCCCGGCGGCATCAACCGCATCACCAACAGCGGATAGGCGTTGTCGCCCGTCACCTCGGTGGGATAGATCGACTTCGCAATCAGCCCCGGCAGAATCAGAATAAACACCGGCAAAATCTTCAGCGCCGAGCAGAAGAACGCACCCTTCCGCGCCTCGCTCACGTTCGTCGCCGCCAGCGTCTTCTGCACAATCACCTGGTCCGTACACCAATACCAGGTCCCTAAAATCAGCGTGCCGAAAATCGTCCCCGGCCATGGATACGTGCCATCGGTCGCTGGCTTAATCATGTGGAAGAAATCCGGCGGCAGCGTCGCCCGCAACCCCTCAAACCCGCCGGCTTTGTCCAGCCCCAACACCGTGATCACCACCGCCCCCACCAGCAACAGAATCGCCTGGAATACGTCGGTGTAAATCACCGCCGCCAGCCCGCCCGAAACCGTATAAACACCCGTCGCCACCACCAGCAGAATCGCCGACGTCATGTAGTCCCAACCCACAATCTCCCGAATCAAAATTCCGCCCGCAAACAGCGAAACGCTGATCTTCGTGAAGATGTAGGCCACAATCGAAATCCCCGTCAAATACCACCGGCACCCTGGCGAAAACCGCCGCTCCAAAAACTCCGGCATCGTAAACACGCCGCTCTTCAAGTAGTGCGGAACAAACAGCCAGCCCAGCAGCAGCAAGCAAAAACTGGCCGACCATTCGTAACACCCCACCGCCAACCCCGTCGACGCGCCCGACCCGGCGAGCCCAATAAAATGCTCGCTGCTAATGTTCGTCGCAAACAACGACGTGCCCACGGCAAACCAGCCCACGCTCTGCCCCGCAAGAAAATAGTTCGATGAAGTGCGCTCCCGCCGCGAGTGATAAAACCCAATCGCGAACACCAGCAGGAAGTAGACGACGATAATCCCCGTATCGAGCATGGGAGCTAGTGTACATTAGCCTGTAATGTTAAGCCGCCGTGCGTTTCTCTCAGCTCTCGCCCTCCCCGCCCTTGCCCAACGTCGCCCACCCAACGTCGTCTTCATCCTCGCCGACGATCTCGGCTACGGCGACCTCGGCTGCTACGGCCAGCAGGAAATCAAAACCCCCAACATCGACCGCATGGCCGCCGAAGGCACCCGCTTCACCCAGGTCTACGCCGGCTGCACCGTCTGCGCCCCCTCCCGCTGCGCGCTGATGACCGGCTTCCACACCGGCCACGCCCGCGTCCGCGGCAACAAGCGCAACGAAGAGCTCCTCCAAGCCGGCGACTTCACCATCTCCGAAATGTTCAAGAAGTCCGGCTACACCACCGCCATGTTCGGCAAGTGGGGCATCGGCGGCCTCGGCCACCCGGGCTATCCCACGAAGAAAGGTTGGGACGAATGGTTCGGCTTTTTCTCCCAGCTCCACGCCCACACCTACTACCCCGAACACCTCCTCGACGGCGAACACGAACACCTCGTCACCGGCAACTGGGGCGCCACGAAGAAGGGTTACGCGCCCGACCTCTTCCTCGATCGAGCCCTCAAATTCATCGACAAGAACAAATCGAATCCCTTCCTCCTCTACTTCGCCAGCACCATCCCCCACGCCAACAACGAACTCGGCCGCGACACCGGCGACGGCATCGAAATCCCCGAAGACGCCCCCTACTCCGCCAAGTCCTGGCCCAAGCTCGAACGCAAGTTCGCCGCCACCATCACCCGCCTCGACCGCGACATCGGCCGCATTCTCGAAAAGCTGAAATCCCTCGGCCTCGACGACAACACCCTCGTCCTCTTCTCCAGCGACAACGGCGCCCACCGCGAAGGCGGCCACAACCCCGACTTCTTCAAATCCAGCGGCCCGCTCCGCGGCATCAAACGCGACCTCACCGAAGGCGGCATCCGCGTCCCCTTCATCGCCCGCTGGCCCGGCAAAGTCCCCGCCGCCAAAACCAGCGATCACCCCTTCGCCTTCTGGGACATGATGCCGACGCTAGCCGACGCCATCGGCGCCAAAGCCCCGCAAGGCATCGATGGCATCAGCATGTACCCGGCCCTACTAGGCCAGCCCGTCAAAACCCACGAATATCTCTACTGGGAATTCCACGAAGGCGGCTTCTCCCAAGCCCTCCGCGCCGGCGATTGGAAGCTCATCAAATCCAAAGGCAAGACGATGCTCTTCAACGTCAAGGCCGACGTGCACGAGGACACCGACCTGGCTTCTGCCAATCCCGACATCGTCGCCCGCCTCGCCAAACTAATGGCCGGCGCCCGCACCGACTCCCCCGACTTCCCAATAGCGTAGCGACACCCCTCGGGGACAGGACGGGCAGAACCACCGATACAATTCGGCCCGCAACCCGAATGCAGTCCTGTCCCCAAGACGCGACGCATCCCACTAAGAAAACTACCCCGCCCCCAACAACGCAATCTTCTCATTCCGCAAATACCCATACCGGTTTACCCACACCCCGTGGTTCGACGCCGCGCGCCCCACCGCCAACCGCTGCTTGAAATCGCTCACCGGCCCATACCCGTGAATAAACGCAAACACCGGCGTAGCCCCGGCCGCCTTCTGCGCCTCCCGAACCTTCCGAAGTTGCGCCTCCACGCCCACCGGATGCGCCTCGTCCGGCTCCGGATACCGGTAATCAGCCAACCGCGTCGAATACGGCGGATCCTGAATCTCCAGCCACTGGCTCAACGCCCGCACCAGCAACTCCTCATTCAACCCCGGATTCGCCTGCATCAGCGCATCCCCATAGAACCGGAAAATCACCGGCCAGTGCATCGTGTACAGCTTGCAGTGGATCGCCGTCGCATGCCGTGCCAGCGCCGAAAACTGCATCCCGCTCACCGTCGAAAACGGCGGCGGAAACGTCCCGAACGTCAACGCAATCCGCGCCGGAATCGTCTCCCGCAACCGCATCGCATACTCGCTCACCAGCGCGCCCTTAAACCGTAGCCACTCCAAAATCCCCGGGTTATCAATCAGCGAAGTCAGCATCGCATTCCGCCCGCCATCGGCCTGCAGGAAACGCTCCAGATGCGCATTCCGCAACCCGCCATGCATCAGCCGGTACAGCTCCAACACCGCCTTCTGCATCCGCGGAAAATCAAATCCCAACCGCGCCGCCGCCGGCTGACAATGCGGCCCGAAATCCAAAAACACGTCGTCCAGAAAATACGGCGGATACTCCGGCCAGTCAAACCGGATCCCGTCAATCTCCGGATACTGCTTCACCAGATCCCGCGTCAGCGCCAGCGTGTAATCCAGCACATGCGGACTCGCCAATGACCCGTTATTCGCCAGCCGTCGCGGGGGCACGCGCCCATCCGGCAACCGTGGTTTATCGTCCTCCACCGGCCCGCCAAACTGCACCCGGTACCCCGGCGGAATCGCCGCCTGCACCTGCAAGTAGGTCTGAATATGCCGCGCCTGCGCCGCCCGCAAAAAGGCCTTGATAATCCCGCCCTCCCGCATCGTCAACTGCGTCGGCGCCGCCGGTTGATACCGCAACCCCTCGTACAATTTCTTATCCGGCGCAAAGCTCGGCGCCGTCTTCACAAACAGCTCCCGCTTCCCCCACAACGTGCGGTCCAACAGTCGCACCGACCCCGCCCCCGCGTCCACCGGTGGCTCCCGGCTCCCCGTCTTCTCATCGGCCGGTTCCATCACGTACGGAGACGTGGCAATCATGTCCACCTTGGCCGCCGCCAGCCGCGCCACCACGTTCTCCACGCCCTCATTCTGGAAGTACTCGGGCATCACCGTCACGCCAGTTCGCATCCCCACATCGTCACATATACTGAACAAATCCATGAACGCCCATGAACTCCCACCCGCCGCCCAGGTCATGAACCTGCTCTGGGGCAAGGCCATCTCCACCGCCATCTCCGCCATCGCCAAGCTCGGCGTCGCCGATCACATGTCCCCCACCGAACCCTCCTCCGCCGAAGCCCTCGCCCAGGCCACCAACGCCCACGCCCCCAGCCTCTACCGCACCCTCCGCATGCTCGCCACCGTCGGCATGTTCCACGAACACTCCGGCCAGCGCTTCACCCTCACGCCCCTCTCCAATACCCTCCGCTCCGATGTCCCCGATTCCGTCCGCGGCGTCTCCATGTTCCTCACCGACCCCTGGCACATGCGCGGCTACGAAAACATCTACCACTGCCTCAAAACCGGTGAAAACGGCGTCCAAAAGGCGTACGGCCGCAACGGTTTCGAAGTCATCGCCGAGGACCCCGCCTCTCTCGAAAACTTCCAGGCCGGCATGTCCAACTACACCGCCATGGAAGGCGCCCTCCTCGAACCCATTCTCGATTTCTCCGCCCTCCAACGCATAGCCGACGTCGGCGGTGGCCACGGTTCCCTACTCGCCCAAATCCTCCGCCGCAACCCCACCCTCAACGGCGTTCTCTTCGATCTCCCCGAAGTCGTCGCCCACGCCCCCACCCCCGCCGATCTCGGTCTCACCGGCCGCATGGCCATCGAATCCGGCAGCATGTTCGACCGCGTCCCCACCGGCTGCGACGCCTACATCATGAAGCACATCATCCACGATTGGGACGACGAGCACTCCCACAAAATCCTCCGCCTCATGTGCGATCAACTAGCCGCCGAGGCCCCCGAAACCGGCCGCGTCTTCCTCGCCGAAATGGTCGTCCCCCACAGCCCCGAACCGCACCCGTCGAAATTCCTCGACATCGAAATGCTCGTCATGACCCCCGGCGGCAAGGAACGCACCAGCGCCGAATTCGTCGTGCTCTTCGAATCGGCCGGCCTCGAACTGGTGCGCATCCAAACAACCCCCGGCCCCATCTGCCTCATTGAGGCGCGCGTAGCGTCCTGATCCGCAACTCCCGGCACTCAATCCGCGCGTTCTCCAAGTGAATCTGCAGCCCCACCCGTCCCGTCGCCGGCACTCCCGCCGGCACGGGCCCCTGGGCCGTCAGTCGTCCATCCACCCACGTCGTCACCGTCCCCCGCTCCACACGCACCCGCAACAACGCCCACCGCCCATCGTGGTCTTCCGTCAAGTCCCCCCGCGTCTGCCCATAAATCGACCCCGTCGGATACACCCCATCCGGAACACTATAAATCTGCACCTCAAACCCCCGATGCAGCTTCTTGTCCGGCGCCCCCCGCAAAAACAACCCCGCATTCACATGCCCCACGGATCGCACCACCGCCAGCAGTTCAAAGTCCGAAAACTCCCCCGGCGCATAATAAATCCCGTGCCCGTTCTCCCCCGCCAAAACCCCATCGGCGACCCGCCACGTCCCCGCATCCCGCAACTCCCATCCCCGCAAATCCCGCCCATTAAACAAAGTGGAATAAACCCCCGCCCCACCCAAATCCTCAATCTGAATCCCCCGCACCGCATACCCATGACCCAAATCCAGAAACCCCACATGCCCCGCCGCATGCCGCCCCGGCACAACGGCGTCATTCACCAACTCCCCATCAATCCGCACCGTCACCCGCTCCCCCACAATAGCAATCTCCGCCTTGTGCCAGGCATCAAACGACGCCCCCAAAAACCGCGCCGGCTCCCGCACACCCACAATCGCCCCCGTCACATGCCGCGACGTCTTCCCATGAAAATCATGCGCCAACTGCACCGGAATCCCCGTCAGCGTCGCCCGCCCCACGGCATGCGCCCGCAGCACAACAACAGCCTCAGCCCACTGCGCCAACCGGTACTCAAACCGCACCCGCACATCCCCATATTCACCAGCGGACCGCACCCAATTCCGGCTGTTCTCCTTCCCCGAACACTGCAACGCATCCGGCGAAATCATGAAACTCTCTCCGCTCTGAACCCACGGCAATACAGCGAGGGCAAGTAACCAGGTCATCCAGTCCAGAATACCGATTCCGGTTCAGCGCCCCTTGGCTATTGACCCGACCCACCCACGGGGATATGGCGGGCAGAACCCCCAACAAACCACCCCGGTCCGAAACAACAGCCTTGTCCCCAAGACGCAAGAACCCCCGCAGGAGAAGCGAAAGAAAAGGAAGCCCAACGGAACCATGAAGGGCCATTCAACCACCACACTCGCGCGCCAACGGAGCCGGCGCCACCCAAGCAACGCGATGAATTCTTCTACGTCAATGCCGGCGCCCCGAAGAATCGCACGCAATGTGCCTCGATCCAATCCAGGACCGCCACTTGGCCATATGGCTCATCGCAGCAAAGCACCATATGACACCCTTCCTGCCGGCGTAATCGAAACCTAGCCTTCCCAAACGCGCGAACGCAATCGCGCCCGGAACCGGCAAACAATCCTCCCGCGTCCGCCCTTGGCTCACCCCCCCCCCCGGCAGGCTCAAACAGTCAGCCACCCACAGCCCATCCTCGCCCCGAAATACCACCACTTGCCGCATTTCCCCCATCATGGCCAAACACCCGCCCGCCCCACTAAACGATACTAGTAAGAACGATGGCTGTTGTTTTAAGTTGCTCCGCGGTGAGCAAGCGCTACGGCGCCAAACCGCTTTTTGAGAATTTGACCATGTCGCTGCATGACGATCAGCGCATCGGTTTAACCGGACCCAATGGCAGCGGTAAGTCCACGCTCATGCGTATCCTCGCCGCCACCGACACCCCCGACGAAGGCATCCGCACCCAGCGCCGCAACGCCATCGTCGCCTACGTCCCGCAAGACTCCGTCTTCGACCCCGGTCAAACCGTCCGCACCGTCCTCCACGACGCCCTCGATGACCTCCCCCTAACCGACGACGAAAAACACCTCCGCATCGAAATGGAAGCCTCCCGCGCCGGCCTCCGCGATTTCGACGCCGAAGCCGCCACCCTCTCCGGTGGCCAGCGCAAACGCCTCGCCATCGTCTGCGCCCTCGTCCGCCACCCCCACGCCGTCCTCCTCGACGAACCGACAAACCATCTCGACATCGACGGCATCCTCTGGCTCGAACGACTCCTCGTCAACGCGGATTTCGCCTCCCTCTTCATCTCCCACGACCGCTACTTCCTCGAACGCGTCGCCACCCACACCGCCGAAATCAACCCCGCCTACCCCGACGGCATCTACCAGGCCGAAGGCAACTACTCCAAATTCCTCGAACGCCGCGAAGAGTTCCTGATAGCCCAGCAAAAGCTCCAGGACTCCCTCCAAACCAAAGTCAAACGCGAAGTCGAATGGCTCCGCCGCGGTCCCAAAGCCCGCACCACAAAATCCAAAGCCCGCATCGACGAAGCCCACCGTCTCATCAGCGAACTCGGCGAAGTCGCCAGCCGCAACAAAACCTCCACCGCGTCGATATCGCTCAACGCCAGCGACCGCAAAACCAAACGCCTCATCCAGGTCGAAGGCCTCGCCGCCGCCCCCGGCGGCAAAACCCTCTTCGAAGGCCTCGATCTTATCCTCTCCGCCGGCACCAAGCTCGGCCTCGTCGGCGGCAACGGCAGCGGCAAATCCACCCTCCTCCGCATCCTCGAAGGCCGCATCGAACCCTCCGCCGGCAAGGTCCAGCGCGCCGACCTCCTCCGCGTCGTCACCCTCGATCAAAACCGCCAGCTCCCCGACGAAAACGCCACCCTCAAACAAGCCCTCTGCCCCGACGGCGATTCCGTCATCTACAACGGCACCACCATCCACGTCGCCGGCTGGGCCCGCCGCTTCCTCTTCACCAACGAACAACTCGTCCAACCCGTCCGTCAACTCTCCGGCGGCGAACGCGCCCGCGTTCTCCTCGCCAACATCATGCTCAAGCCCGCCGACGTCCTCTTCCTCGACGAGCCCACCAACGATCTCGACATCCCCACCCTCGAAGTCCTCGAAGACTCCCTCCTCGATTTCCCCGGTGCCCTCGTCCTCGTCACCCACGACCGCTACCTCCTCGACCGCGTCGCCACCACCGTCGTCGCCCTCGAAGGCGATGGCCGCTGGGGCCTCTTCGCCGAATACGCCCAGTGGGAACAGGAGCGCGCCGAACGCAGCCGCCCC
>CANIVU010000106.1 GCA_947470805.1 Acidobacteriota bacterium
AAGTGGATGGTGGACCGCCAGTCGCCGACCGTGGCGCGGAGCATGGTGAACCGCATTTGGCAGGCCTACTTCGGGACGGGCATTGTGGCCACCTCCGAGGACCTGGGCAAGCAGGCGGAGACGCCGTCGCACCCCGAACTGCTGGACTGGCTGGCCGTGGACCTGATGGAGAACGGCTGGAGCCTGAAGAAGCTGCAGAAGACGATCGTGATGTCGAACACCTACCGGCAGAGCTCGCACGTGACCGAGGAGCTGGTGGCGAAGGATCCCTACAACCGGCTGCTGGCGCGGGCGCCGCGGTTCCGCGTGGACGCCGAGCTGGTGCGCGACATCGCCTTGACGGCCAGCGGGCTGTTGAACGCGAAGGTGGGCGGGGCGAGCGTGTTCCCGCCGGCGCCGGAGTTCCTGTTCCAGCCGCCGACCAGCTACGGGCCGAAGAACTGGTATGAAGAGAAGGGCCCGAACCGCTACCGGCGCGGGCTGTATACGTTCCGGTTCCGGAGCGTGCCGTACCCGATGTTGCAGGCGTTCGACGCGCCGAACGGGGACATGAGCTGCGTGCGGCGCAGCCGGTCGAACACGCCGTTGCAGGCGTTGACGACGCTGAACGAGCCGCTGTTTTTGGAGACCGCGCGGGCGCTGGCGTTGAAGACGGTGCGCGAGGGCGGGCCGACCGATAAGGACCGTTTGCGGTTTGCGTTCCGGCGGGTGGTGTCGCGGGCGCCATCGGACAAAGAGGCGGATATGTTGCTGACCTTGCTGGGCAAGCAAGTGGCGAAGAATCCGGCGAATGCCTGGGAGCTGGCGGCGGACGATCCGGCGAATCCGCCGAAGTTGCCCGCTGGCATCACGCCGGGGCAGCTGGCCGGTTGGACGACGGTGAGCCGGGTGCTGTTGAACCTGGACGAAGCGATTACGAAAGAGTAAGTCATGCAGAACCTCATTGCGCGTAGATGGTTTATGGAAAAGTGCGGCGTCGGGATGGGCTCGCTGGCCCTCTCTTCGCTGCTGGGCGCGGCGACGGACCCGATGGCGCCCAAACAGCCGCATCACAAGCCGAAGGCGAAGAATGTCATTTACCTCTTTATGGCCGGTGGACCGAGCCACATCGAGATGTTCGATAACAAGCCGATGCTGGCTAAGTTCGATGGCACGCTGCCGCCGGCTGACTTACTGAAGGGCTATCGCGCCGCGTTCATTAATCCGAATTCGAAGTTACTCGGGCCGAAGTTCAAGTTCGCGAAACACGGCCAGGCCGGCACGGAGATCAGCGAACTGCTGCCGCATACGGCGGGCATCGTCGACGACCTTTGCATTGTGAAGTCCATGGTGAGCGATGCGTTCAACCATGCGCCGGCGCAGCTGCTGATGAACACGGGCACGATGCAGTTCGGGCGGCCGTCGATGGGCGCGTGGAGCGTTTACGGGCTGGGCAATGAGTCGAAAGACCTCCCGGCTTTCGTGGTGTTTTCGAGCGGCGCGAAGGGGCCGAGCGGTGGCAGTTCGTGCTGGGGTGCGGGCTTCCTGCCTTCGGTATATCAGGGCGTGCAGTTGAGGAACTCGGGCGACCCGGTGTTGTATTTGTCGAACCCGCGCGGGGTGGATACGGCGACGCAGCGAGAGTCGCTGGACGCGATTCAGGCGATGAACCGGGAGCGACTGGCGACGACGGGCGATCCGGAGATTGCGACGCGGATCAATTCGTTTGAAATGGCCTACCGGATGCAGAGTTCGGCACCGGAGCTGATGGATTTGTCGAAGGAATCGAAGGCGACGTTGGACTCCTATGGCATTGAGCCGGGGAAGCCGAGCTTTGCCTATAACTGTTTGCTGGCACGGCGGCTGGTGGAGCGCGGCGTGCGGTTTGTGCAGCTCTATCACGAGGCCTGGGACCAGCATGGTTCGCTGGTGAGCGGGCTGAAGAAGAACTGCAAGGACACCGACCAGGCGTGTGCGGCGCTGGTGAAGGATTTGAAGCAGCGCGGGTTGCTGGAAGACACGCTGGTCATCTGGGGCGGCGAGTTTGGCCGGACTCCGATGGTGCAGGGCGGCAGTGACGGGCGCGATCATCATCCGAATGCATTCACGATGTGGCTGGCCGGCGGCGGCGTGAAGCCGGGGACGGTGCTGGGCGAATCGGACGAGTTAGGGTTTAATGTGACGAAGGACAAGGTGCATGTGCATGACTTACATGCGACGTGTATGCACTTACTGGGCTTCGACCATTTAAAACTGACTTACCGGTTCCAGGGCCGCGATTACCGGCTGACGGACGTGCACGGGAACGTGGTGGAGAAGATGCTGGCTTAGTTACAGCTCGCGAAGTTCGTCCCAGTCGAGTGCGTGGCCGAGCGCCCGCTTTACGGCGCGGTGGCGATTGACGGAGAGTGTCCCAATCTTTTCGGTGATTGAGGCCAGGGGCAGCGTGCGGATGTTGTCCATGTTGGCAACGCACGCAGACCTGAGGCCTTCGTCCCGGCCGAGCGGCACCTCTATCGGAATGTTTCGGACCGTATTGGTGACTTCGGCGACGACGACCTTGTTCATGTAGGCATATGCCGATGTTCTCGACAGCAGGAGAACGGGACGGCGTCCGGCGGGCAGAGGCAGCGTCGCCCACCAGATTTCGTATTGTTTCACGCGCCCTCAGGCCCTGGATTCCATTCGAGGGGATCGGACCAGTCATCCGCTTCGTCGGCGGAGTCTGGCTGAAGCCTGTAGCCCTCCCGGATGCGATCGAATTCGCTGCGATCGAGCGCGGATTTGATGGCCTGGCGAATGAACTCGGTGCGGGCCCGCTTTTTGGCGGGCGCCACCTGTTCGAGCTGTGCCATCGTTTCGTCGTCGAGCTGGACGAGAATGCTCTTCATATAGACGAGTATATAGAAGAACGAGGGGGTTAGCTGGGTTCCTCGGTGGGTTCCGGCTGGGTTTCCTGGGTCGACTGCGGGAACTTGTAGCAACGCAAGTCCTTTGTTTGCAACGATGGCTGGGTTACTTCCAACACTCTGGCCGCCTTCATGGCTCGAAGTTCGCGGAGAATCACGGCGCGGTTCGCAATCAGCGCATTGATGCGGCGCTGGATCATCTGTTGGGAGCCCTGCGGCGCGCTGGCCTCCACTTCCACGATGGAGATGGCGGCGGCGGTACGAATGGGCGCGGTGATCCGCTGTTGCAGCCGCTCGATTGCGCCATTCGTATCGATGGTGGCGCTGAACAGCAGCCGCTTGATGCGCCAGGTATAGTCGACAAGTTCCTCGACAAACTGTGCCTCGAACGTGTCCCGAGGCGCCCAGTGGGCATAGGCATCGTTCGTAAGCGCTTCGAAGCTCTCCTGACTCTCGACGTCCAAGACGGTCGCCTTTACGCGGTAGACACCATGGGTGGTATTGGCGTCGGCGACGCGGCGACGGCCTTCCTCTGTTTTTGGGCCTTTGGACTTGGCTCCGTTCCGCCGAGAGATTTCGGCGCGTTCTTCTTTGGTCATACTTCTTCCTTTTTCGTGTTTCAAAATAGAAAAGGCCCCGGGCTGCGGATATTTCCGCGGCGCGGGGCCTCTACAATTTCACTCTAGCATGCGGCGTCAAGCGGTTTTTGGTTAAGTCCTGTCGTATCAACGCGGGAAGGCTTGTGACTGGGTTTTTCTGGAGGGGTGTTTTTTGCGTTTTTCGGTTTTTTATGGGGGCGTGATCAAATTCTGGCGGGACCTTCGCTGAGTGGGGTGCAGGCGAGATGAGTGATCGCCGAACACCAAACACTGAGGAGAAACACTATGAAGACCAATACGACTGCTCTGGTTGTCCGCACGGCTGTGAAGGCGGGCGCTTATAAGCTGCGTGGCAGCTTGCAGTAAGCTGCTCGCGGTTGGGTTTTGGGTTTTAACGGCTGGTTCGCTGCGGCGGACCGGCCGTTTTGCTTTTTGGAGGGGTCGTGATTTTATTTTTCGGGCGTGATCAAATCCTGGCCGAGGCTTCGCTGAGTGGGGTGTAGGCGAGATGAGTGATCGCCAAACTTCAAACACTTTTAGGAGAAACACCATGAAGACCAATACGACTGCTCTGGTTGTCCGCACGGCTGTGAAGGCGGGCGCTTATAAGCTGCGTGGCAGCTTGCAGTAGGCCGATCGCTCGCAGTTCGGTTTTGGGTTTTAACGGCTGGTTCGCTGCGGCGGGCCGGCCGTTTCGCTTTTGGGGGCGTCGTGATTTTATTTTTCGGGCTTGATCAAATTCCGGGCGGGGCTTCGCTGAGTGGGGTGTAGGCGAGATGAGTGATCGCCAAATTTCAAACACTTTTAGGAGAAACACCATGAAGAACAATACGACTGCTCTGGTTGTCCGCACGGCTGTGAAGGCGGGCGCTTACAAGCTGCGTGGCAGCTTGCAGTAGGCCGATCGCTCGCGGTTCGGTTTCGAGTTTTAACGGCTGGTTCGCTGCGGCGGGCTGGCCGTTTCGCTTTTGGGGGCGCGCAATAGCGTCAGGCAGGCGGCGTTTGGGTGGCGGCGTGCATAGAAGAGGGCATGCCGACCAAAACCATTCTCCTCGTAGCTATGACGGGCCTGCTCTTCAGCTGCCAGCCGGAAAGAAAAACAACCACGGAAACCAGAGCAGGGCACTACTCGAACTACTTCACCGCGCCGAGAGTGAAGGATTTAAGACTAAGCACGATTAATCGAACAAGTTTCCACTTTCATGTTGGCCGAGCAACGCCCCCGACGTGATCCACTTATCTATCCTGCCCTGAACGGCGTCCCAGAATTCCGCATCTCTCGGCTCAAACCCACATTCGACCGGGCCGCCGTAGTAGTTGGCGTCGACGTAGTCGTGAAGCTCTTTGAAGGACGAACAGGTACGAGGAACAGTGCCCGCCGCGACATCCGCGAGTATTTCCGACTTCGCTCGGGCGAGAGCCTTTTCCATATTGGTCCACAAAGGGACGTGCATCCCGAGCTCGGAATCCCAATTCAGCGGCCCATCCTCAGGTGGCGTCCACTCTTCACCAGCGTCCGCGACTTGATGATGTTTATCGAAAAACAGAGCATACTCCAAGAACCGGTCGAAGTCCGGGTTCTCGAGAGAGGTTTCAAGGACTCGCCGCACGAACAGTTCGGGAGGGATCGCTCGCCTCTCTGCGACCGCCCTGAGGCGGGCGGCGGCTAAATCTTCCAATTCAATGGTTACGGTCACGCTTGTCGAACTCCCAAACTTTCACGATACAGGATTTGAAGTGACCTGTAGCGTACGCGTCAGGAGGACTTGTCAAAACCGGGCCAACGGCGGCAACGGCGTCGGGGGGGAGGCGGCATGGCGACGCGGTCGCGGGCCGGGGGCCCGGTCGGTTGGATTTTCAATTCGCTCCGGTCCGATTACACCGGAACGGCGAGCAGGGCTTCGTACACGTACACGCCGCCGATGGCCAGGCCGAGCAGGAAGGTGGCGATCGTCAGCAGCTTGCCGTACTTATCGATGGCGGTCAACTTGGTAGCCATAGCGGCCTGACCTTCCACCATCGAGATTCCACCGTGGGCCAGGTGAATGCTGGTGTCCTCATGCTGCGCAAGAACCTTGCGGTAAATCGCCAAGCTGATCGTTGCGATTCCTAGTGCGATCCAGATTGCAATTACGGTTGTCATGGATGTTGTCTGTAAACCTCCTACGCCCTCTTCAAGCAATCGAAGTTCCAGACAAATGCGCGGTTTTAGGCCCTCTATTCGCCGGGGAGTGGGTGAAATGCCCCAACCGCGCCGCCCAGCGCGGGATTTCGCGAGGGTGTGTTGCCCCGCCCCCGGTCAGTTCGATGAATTTCGATACGTCAACCCAAAGCCGATAGGGAACAGCGGGTTCCGGGAGTCATGCGGCATGTCCTCGAGTTGGGTCCGCACAGCGTCCATCGACGACGGCATTTCGAACGGGAGCTTGCCGGTGGGCGCGAACGCTCCGGTCAAGACATCGAAGAGGGCTTCATCCGTGACGCCGAAGGTGGCCAACATTGCCGCCGACTCCTGCGCCAACTCCGGCACCACGCGCGGCCGCTCCAGATACAGCACCGTGACGAGTGGGCACTTCTTGGCCAATGCGAGCAGAGGGGATAGCTGTTCGGCGCCCAGGGTAAGCTCGATCGGCCGAGTGCTGCGGCCGGCCATGAAACCATCGGCGCGCGCTGCCACGCGGGCGATGCAGACGTCGGCCTTTTCCGGATTCGCCGTCGATACATAGCCGTGCCGCGCCGCCACCGCGGGGTTGATGCCCTCGACGTACATTTTGACGCCGACCTTGAGCGGCAGAACGTTATCGCGATTCTTCAGCAGCACAATCGACTTGCGCTGGGCCACACCGGCCTTCTGTTCAAACTCCTTGTTGCGCACCGTGCGCACGGCCTCGTCCGGATTCACATAGGGATTTTCAAACAGCGCCAAAGCAAAATGGATCCGCAGAATGCGGCGCGCCGATTCATCGACGCGCGCTTCGGTGAGCTTCTGCTCCTTCACCAGCTGCACGATCAACTCCGGCGTCGCATCGCCGCCGATGCGATCCACACCGGCTTCAATGGCCTTCAGGTACCGCTCTTTCACAGTCAACGACTCCACACCCCAAGGCATGCCGGTGGAGATACCGGTGTCGGAATTGACGACGCCCTGGAAACCGAGCTTGCCGCGCAGGAGACCGTTCACGATCTCCGGGTTATAGGACATTCCCGACAGCTCCTTGGCAATACCATTCGGCACCGCGTAGTAGGGCATGATCATGGCCGAACCCGCGGCAATGGCGGCCTTCCAGGGAAGCAGATGGTACTCGAGATTGTTGCCCGGGTAGACCTGATTCTTCCCATGCGGAAAGTGGGCGTCAAAGCCCTTGCTGGCCGGACCGGCGCCGGGAAAATGCTTGGTGACCACGGCAACGCTACCCGGGCCCAGTTCCTTACCCTGGAACCCACGAATCAACGCGCCGATCATGTCGGCGGTGAGATTGGCATCCTCGCCCAGCGTCTCCGGGAAGCGGTTCCAACGCGGCTCGGTGGCGACATCGGCCGTCGGATGGTAGGCGCCGCGCAGGCCCACCGAGACATATTCGCGGGCGGCGATCCCGGCAAACTCCTCCACCAGTTTGGAGTCCCGCGTGGCGGCCAGCCCGAGCGTACCCGGCCATTGCGAAAAGGCGCCGCCCGCTTCCATGATGCCGAAGTTGGAGCCGCCGCCCATGTGATTCCGGGGATTGGTGACGAAGATGGGCGGAATGCCAAGCCGGGTGCGCTCGGCCACTTCCTGCACGGCGTTGAGCCACATCGCCATTTGGCGGGGCGGCAGATTGGCGCGAATGATGAACTGCACGAGATGCAGCTGGTTCAAGGCCTGTTCGGTGGCGGGTGAGACCAATTGGACCGGCCCAGGGTTGAAGGGATTGGTTCCGTAGGTGGGCTGATCGCTGATCCCGCCACCGGAACCGGGGTTCAGCGACGGGCCGACCATGAGGCCCGCCTTCTCTTCGATGGTCATGCGGGAGACCAGATCGGCCGCGCGCGCCTCGGCGGAGAGACGCCAGTCTTCGTAGGGGTCAAGCTGCCCGTTTTTATTCAGGTCCTTGAACTGCAACCCGTTCACGCGAAGGATGCGCGCTGTGCGCACTCCGAGCACCGGTTGGACCGGGACACTCTGCCCACAAAGCAAAGAAACGCCTGCTGCGATACAAAGAACGAATTTCATACGATGATCCCTGAGCCCGGAGCGCCTAAGACACTGCGCTCGGTGTTAGCTGACCCATTTTACATGCTGGTTGGGAGGGGTTAGCGATCCCGCGGCGGGGGACGAAACACTTCCTTGCGGTGCCAGGAGAGGAACTGCGGTTTGGGCAGATGGAGCGATTGGCTGGGGGTGCGGAGCGGGCGGCCGGTGAGCGAGAGGAAATGCTCGTCCAGCTTGGCGCCGCCGTGAATGCTGGTGGAGACGAGGATGGTCAGATCGTCCGAAAGGCTGATGGCGCCGCGGTCCAGCGCGCGGTGGTGCAGGCTGCAGCAGGCAAGGCCGTTGGCCGGGATGTCCGGCCCCTTGGCCTGATGCCACATGATGTGGGCGGCGTCCAGGCCGAGGTCCGCATTGCCGATGCGTACGCTGTAGCCGCAGAAGGCGCAGGCGTGGCCGTAGGTTTCCAGGACTTCGTGGCGGAAATCGGCGATGCGGCTGCGTTTGGTTTCGGACTCGAGATCGAGCCCCACGGCGGAGAGAATGTCCTCGTGAATAGACGGGGGAAAGTGCGCGGCCAGCAGGGCGTGCGCGACCTGGCGGACCAGGAGAGGATTGCGGCGGAAGGCCTCGTAGATGGGCGCGGGGAAGCCGCCTTTGATGCTGAACTTGATCAGCTCGCTCTTGAGCGGGTCCGAGTTGCTTTGGCGCCGTGTGAGCTGCACGCGCTCCTCGACCTCCCAAAGGCCGTCAGTTTGTAGACGCCAGAATGGATACTCGGGGTGCACGGACTTTCGGGGCGGGCCGAACTCTTCGAGCAGCTCCCGTAACGGCCCTTGCAGATCTTCGAACAGCGCCATCCGCTTGTTGAGCCGGCCAAGGGCGAGCAGGATGAGCAGGGGCTTATGAGGCGCCCGGTCTTCCCCACGCTTCCACACGTTCAGCGCGGCAATTTGCCGCCGGACGTCCTCCTGTTCCGCGATGATCAGCACCACTCCGATCTTACTGCGGGCGTACGATTTTGTTAGTCGTTTCGGAACGAATTCCCGCAGTACCTGATGCGCGCCACTCCAGCGACGCACCACTTTACGCAACGAAAGCTCTCTAGACCCATGAATCGCTTCTCTTCCCTCTGCCGCACACTGGCGGCCGGCGCCTCGCTGTGCCTTTTTTCCGCTGGCCTCGTTCTGGCCGATCCGCCCCGGCGCGTCTTCGCCTGGCTGGCGAACGACCCCAATAACAACTACGACAACGCCACCCTCGCCGGCATTCGCGAGGTGATGACGCCCACCGGCGCCACGGTGGAACCCTACTACGCCGGCTTCAACGGCACCACCCAGCTGGCCCAGTGCCGGGCGGCGTTGGCGATGAACAAGTATGCCGGGTTTTTCGTTGAAGCCGCTGACGCCGTGGGCATCATTCCGTGCGTCACCGAAGCCAAGGCCAAGGGCGTTCCCGTCGTCGCCACGGACCTCCCCATCGGCCCCGACACCGGCACCGTGCAACCGCAGGTTCCCGGCCAGGTGGGCGCCAGTTTCATTCCCGCCACCAGCTGGGCCGCGGCCGTGAAATCCATCATTCCGCAGGCCTGCGCGGGCCTTTCACAGTGCAATGTTTTCTACGTTGCCGGGGTGTCCTCGTTCGCCATCGACACGCTGGGCTACGCGGCCGCGCAGCAGGCGGTGGCACTGAATTCCAGCTACCGGTTGCTGGGTACCGATCAGGGGTTCTACACCGCCGCGACGGCCAAGCAGGTGATGCTGGCACAGTTCGCGGCGCACCCGGAGATCAACCTGGTGATCGCCTCCGGCGACCAGATGGCGCTGGGCGTGGAACAGGCGGCGGCGCAGTTGAACCTGACCGTGCGCATCGTCGGCGCCGGGGCCGGCGCGGGGGCGATTGACGCCGTGAAACAGGGCCGCTGGTTCGGCACGTTCAACGCGCTGCCGAAGACGGAAGGACAGCTGGGCGCCCTGTTGATGAACGCCCACCTGTTGTTCCGCAAGGCGCCGGCCATCGGCATTGACCCGGTGGTGTTTACGGGCCTGCCTTCGGTGTGGACGAAGGCGACGCTGGCGCAGTATCCGCGGTTCACGGCGCAGTGGGAGTAGTGGCGTAGATGGCGCCGGCGACAAGCGCGATGCGCTCCGACGGGGCGAGGTAGAGAATGGTGTCGAACGGCCCTTCGAGGACTCTTTCGAAGAGCGGGCTCTGACGCCATTCTGTTTCTTCTGCGGCCAGGCCGCGGAGGGTTTCGACGGCGGCCATCACTTCGGTATCCGCCGGGTCGGCGGAGGCGGTGATGGCGGCGGGTTCAGGCTTGACGGTGGCGATGCGGGCGCAACCGATCAGAGCAGCAAGGGTGAGGATGGTGATGGTTTTGGCCGGTGACATGGATTGTTCTCCGCCCTACAAAGCGGAGAAAACGGCGCGGGCGGGCCACGCGAATTAATACCGCGGCGCTTCTGTGATGAGCGTACCGGCACGGTGCCGGGATTGGAGCTGGCGGGCCTGGGCGATGAGTTCCTTCACCGTCGCGTGCGGCGTGCCCCAGAGGTTCAGCTTCTGGATGCTGTAGTAGTAGACGTTGCCGGGTTCGCGCCATTCGGCGCGGAGGCGTTCCAGTTCCGTGTCTTCGAGCATGCCGCCGGGGACGCCCTGGTTTTGCTGCCAGACGCGGCCATCGACGAAGGTGTATTTGGTGACGGGACCGTTGAAATCGACGGGGTAATCGGGCTTGGGTTCGGTACCGAGTTGGAGGGCGAGGAGGAAGTGTTGGGGGCGGTCGTGATCGAGGGTATAGCGGAGATCGCCGTGGGCGGTCCACTGGTCTTCGACGGCGGGGGGCATGCCGAGGGCGGCGAGTTCGCGTTGGACACGGGGGAGGTTTTGGGCGAGATTGTCGCGCCAGCCATCGGTGGGCCAATCGCGGCGGGCCTGGAACCAGGCTTTGCGATTGGGGGCGACGATGGTTTCGGCCATCCATTGCAGATTGCGTTTGGCGGTTTCGACGGTGTAGTGCTTCTGGAAGCCGCGCCAATCGAGTTCCACGTTCGCATCGCGGTCAAGCAGGCGAATGCGCCAGGAAGGTTCGAGGACGGAATGATCGTACATTTCCGGCTTAACGGACCAGAGCCAGCGGCCTTCGCCGGGTTCGATGGGACGGTCCTCGGCGTAGATGGTGATGGTGAGATTTTCGGCAAGCGAGGCCTGGCCGTTGAGGTGGTGTTTGTAGGTGCGTTCGAACTCGTAGGGTTCGGAGTCGCCGTTAGGGAGCTTGCGATGGGGGACGTAGCGGAGACCTTCCGGAGAGCGGACGGTGGCGAGATCGGCGAGTTCGACAGTTTGCGATTTCCCGTTGGCCCATAGGCGTTCGCGGCCGTAGAGGCCGCAGGCGGCCAGGGCCGCGAGGGCGGCGAGGAGAGTGATCAGCGCCGTTTGCACCATATGCCTCTATAGGCGCGGTGAGCGAACGGGAGTTGTCATTGCGGACTGTTTGGGAAGACGCGGCGCCAGTCGTTCTTCATGCTGAGGATGGTCCAGCCGTTAGCGGTGGCGGCGTCGAGCGCCTTGTCGAGATGGCCGACGGCGGAAGCGCGGTCGTAGGCGAATTCGCGGTCGGGGTCGTCGTGATGGACGAGGGCGGCGAAGCGGGGCCCGGGGCCGGCGGCGGTGTATTGGAGCATGGGGAGGTCGCCGTCGGAGTTGCCGATGGCGAGGATGGGGCGGCGGCCGATCACGTTTTGGATGCTGATGGGTTTGCCATCCCCGTCATCGATGAGGAGGACGTCGGGCTGGGCCTGGAGCTGGGCGGATTCGAACTTCGACTTGAGCAGCGTGGCGATGACGTGTTGGCGGGGGATGCCGAAGGCCTGTTCGTTGGCGACGCGGACAAAGCCGATTTCGGCGCCGGTGACGCTGTAGACCTGGAAGCCATTTTCGCGGAGATGGGCGATGAGTTCGAGCATGGGCTGATAGGCAAGCTGCGTGTAGGGCTTGTGGAAGCGGGGGTGTTCGTTGGCGGCGAGCCAGCGGGCGGCGGCAGTGGAGTACTCTTCAACCGTGCGGCCTGCGTGGACGGCAAAGCCGGCGGCGAACTGATCGGCGGGGGCGAGGGGGAGGATGGCGTCGGGCGGGCCGTCGATGATTTTGACGAAGTTGGGATTGGCGCGCCATTCGGGGTGCTGGGGGGCGTGGGTCTTCATTTCGGAGGCGGCGAAGAGGAGCTGGACGTAGAGGGGCTGTTCGACCCAGAGGGTGCCATCGTTGTCGAAGACGGCGACGCGGTCGGCCGGGGGGACGAAGGCGGGGGTGGAGCGGTCTGTGACCTTTTGGACGAAGGCGAGGAGAGCCTGTTTGGCGGGGGTGTTGTTCCAGGAGGGGAGGGGGTCCTTGGAGGCGTTGCAACCGGCGAGGAGAAGCACGGCGAGGAGGGCGAGGGGTCTCATGCCCTGGTTAGCGTCGGCGGCGGGGGATTGGGGCCATCAGGGGACGGTTTTGCGGATGAGGACGAGATTATCGAAAACGAGGTTGGAGGACCAGATCCAGCGGGCGCCTTGAAAATGGTTGGGGAATTTGGTGTAGGCGGGGAGGTTGGTGACGCCGACCTCTTCATCGGTATATTCGACGGCGGCGGGCCACTGGGCGTTGAAGCTGGGCAAGGCCCAGTTGGTGGGGATGGGGTAATGGACGGCGAAGCATTTGTCCTGGCAGGGGGGCTTTTTGGCGTGAGGATGGACGCGGCCGAGGGCGGAGGTGTCGTGGATGTTGCCGGGTTTTTCGGTGACATCTGCGGGCGCGTTGAGGGGGGCGATGTAGAAGGATTGGGCGCGCCAGGTGTGATCGGTGACGGTGCCATCGGAGAAGCGGGCGATGAGGCCGCCGTCGCCTGGGTACCACGGGTCGCCGCGCATGAGTTCGGTGCCGACGCCGAGGTTTTCTTCCCAGTCGACGAGCTTGAAGGCGTAGGTGAGGGGACGTTTGGCGCGGAACTGGACGATGGCGGAGTTGAAGGGGGTGTAGGGGGTGTTATCGGTGGCGACGAGGGTGCCGTTGACGTAGAGTTCGAAGTAGTTGTCGGCGACGATGTGGGCGGTGATGAGTTCGCCGTCGGGGTCGATGATGACGGGTTGGAGAGGGGCTAGATTGCGGGGGGTGCACTCGTTGTAGAGGTCGGCTGTGGGGCGGGCGGGGTAGGCGGTTTGGGCGGGGACGGTGAGGACAGTGCCATCGGTGGCGGTGATGCGGCCGACGGCGCTGATGCGGTGGTTATTGACGGGTTCGGGACACTTGTAGAGATTTTCGGTGATGGTTTGGGCGCGGCCCTGAGTGACGTGGCGCTGGGGGAACGCGGCGGTGGCGAGGAGGAGGAGCGCGGCGAGACGCATGGTGTTTTTTATTTTAGATTTTTTGGGGGGAGGTCGGGGGTGGGGGGTATTTTGGCCGGGTCTTAAAAGCACTGTAAGGCATTGTTAATAGTTGGGTTATGTGGATCGACCGGCATTAAGTGGTGCATAACGGTGAGTGGCTCCAATTTCCCCAATTTCCCCCCAATTTTCCAATTTCCGTGGTTTCCCTCTATTGCTTTTTCTTGCGTTCGGTTCTGTCTTCCTTTGGGGGGCGGGCGTTTTCCTGGGCGGGTTGGTCCTGCTGTTGGGGCTGCGCCTGCGGTTGCGGCGCGCGGTCCTGCTGCTGCTGTTGACGCGGGTTTTCGCGAGGCTGTTGCTGACGCTGTTGAGGGGCGGGCTGTTGGGCCTGCGGAGGCTGCGCCTGCGGTTGCGGCGCACGGTCCTGCTGCTGCTGTTGACGCGGGTTTTCGCGAGGCTGCTGCTGACGCTGTTGAGGGGCGGGCTGTTGGGCCTGCGGAGGCTGCGCCTGCGGTTGCGGCGCACGGTCCTGCTGCTGCTGTTGACGCGGGTTTTCGCGAGGTTGTTGCTGACGCTGTTGAGGGGCGGGCTGTTGGGCCTGCGGGGGTTGTGCCTGCGGTTGCGGCGCACGGTCCTGCTGCTGCTGTTGACGCGGGTTTTCGCGGGGTTGTTGCTGACGCTGTTGAGGGGTGGGCTGTTGGGCCTGCGGAGGCTGCGCCTGCGGTTGCGGCGCGCGATCCTGCTGCTGTTGGCGCGGGTTTTCGCGAGGCTGTTGGGCTTGTTGTGGCAGACGGTTGGGTTGTTGAGCGGGGGCGGCGCCGGATTGGCCGCCGCGATTCGGATTCCGTTCGATGACGCGAACCTGGGGAGCAGGGGTGGGATCAGCCTGGTGCATTTGCTGGATGGCGGCGGGCGGGAGCGGGCGGCCGGGGGTGCGATTTAGCTGCTCCTGCTGGCGGCTAAATGGAACGGGCGCTTGTGGGGGCGGGGTGCGGGCGACAACTGGCCGGTTGAAGGCGCGGGCGGGTGGGGCGGCGCCGCCTTGGCCGCGGATACCGAGAACGCTTTCCCGGCGCGGCGTGACGTTGGGGTTGTTGAAGATCTGCGTGTTTCCAGGCTGGGATGGCAGCACAGTGCGACCATTCTGGGAGGTTCGGCGGCCGGTGGCGAAGTTGTCCTGCGGCACGGCGGTGATGCCGTTGGCGGTGTTGCGGTTCCGATACTGGATACTGTTGATGGCGCGGTTCTGGTAGTAGCCGTTGATGGTGGCGGTGTTGAACACGGTGTTGGAACTGTTGACGCGGCGGAAGTAATTCTGGCTCACCTGATAAGACGGAAAGTACGGTTCCCGCGGGCCGAGGGCGAACCAGCCGACGGAGGCGGAAAAACCGGCGCCGCCGATCCAGGCGACGAGGGCGGGAGCGTAGGTGGGAGACATGCCGCGCGGGCCGGGGATCCAGCCCCAGCGGTTGCCGAAAGACGCCCAGCGGCCATAGTGATACGGCGCGAAGCCCCAGGGTGCATCGTCGATCCACGTCCAGCCCCACGGCGTGATCCACGCCCAGTGGCCATCGCGGTATGGGGCCCAGCCGGCGGAGACGCCGTTGGGCATCCAGACATCGCCGTAGCCGGATTGATTGGACCATGCGCCGTATTGATCCAGATCCTCATAGCCGGGGACTTCGCGGGAGACGTAGCGGGCCGATTGGGACTGGTCCTCGCGGCGGTCGCGGGCGGTGCACCACTGGTCCCAGGCGTCGGTGATGGGCGCGGAATTGACGCGGTAGTCGATCTGCTGATCACCGGTGATGACCGCCTGTTGTCGCGTATTGAGGGTGAATGACTGCCCGCCGCCACTGATTTCGCCATTGCCGTCGCGGATGGTGACGGTGGTGGTCTGGGCGTCGGGGCTGGCGTCGATGCGGTATTCGCCTGGAGCCGTGAGGGTGAAGGCGAGGTTGGGCGTGTCGATCTCGAAGAGTTCGCGGGGCTGCAACTGGCGGATGTGGAGGGTGAGGCTGCCTTCGGAGAGACGAATCTGGACGGTCTGATCGTCGAGATTCAGAAGCTGGAAGGCGGTATTGGGAGCCAGGCGGAGCGCGGTGGAGCCGATATGAAGCTCGGCGCGGGCACCGTTGCCGGACCAGAGACTATCGCCAGGGACGAGGGGGCGATTGATCGGGGCGTCGAGCCAGTCGGATTCGCCGGCGGGTTGGAAGGAGACAGGGCCGTTGGCGTAATTGAGGCGGCCGACGCGGTTGGGAGGATCGGACTGGGCGAAGAGGATGGTGGCGGCGAGGAGGAGGGCGAGGAGGAGAAGGACGGGGCGCATGCAGATTGACGTGCAGATGGAAGGCCACTATGCTGGCGATGTGAAAATCACCTGGGTTTTGTGGATGACTTTGGCGGCGGCGGATTGGCCGGGGTGGCGGGGCGTGGGCAGTTTGGGATTGAGCAATGAGACGGGGCTGCCGGTGGAGTGGAGCGCGGGTAAGGGGTTGGCGTTCCGGACGGAGTTGGCGGGGACGGGATCGTCGTCGCCGATTGTGGTTGGGGACCTGGTGATTGTCACGTCGCAGTCGGGGAGTTACGAAACGGGCGACGGAAGTGATCCGCGGCTGGCGCGGGACGAGCGGGCGCTGGCGGTGAAGGAGCGCGCGATTTCGGCAAGGGGCGGGCCGGCGCTGGAGCTGGTGGTGGAGGCGTTCGGACGGCGGGATGGCAAGCGGGTGTGGGAGTACCGGATGGCGGCAACGGGGGCGCGGCCGGAGGTACATGAGAAGCACAATCTGGCCACACCGACGCCGGTTTCCGACGGCGAACGGGTGTATGCGTGGTTCGGGAACGGGCAGTTGGTGGCGCTGGATCTGCGGGGCAAGCGCGTGTGGGAGAAGCATCTGGGGCCATTCGCAAACCAGTGGGGACACGGGAGTTCGCCGGCGCTATACAAGGGGGCGTTGATACTGCTGGTGGACCACCGGCCAGCGGCGTATCTGTTGGCGCTGGACGGGAAGACGGGCGAAGTGAAGTGGCGTGTGGACCGGGGCAAGGGGCGGGTGTCGCATTCGACGCCGGTGGTGGTGGCGGGGCCGCGCGGGGATGAGTTGATTGTGAATTCGGACCAACGTGTGGATGCGTATGCGCCGGCGACGGGGGAACTCTTGTGGTGGGCCGGGAGTGAGCGGCAGACGCCGATTCCGTCCGCCGTGTTTGCCGATGGGGTGATCTACATGAGCCGGGGATACCGGAACAGCGACATCTGGGCGGTGCGGCCAGGCGGGCGTGGGGAGGTGGCGCCGTTGTGGCGGATGCCGAATGGAGGCTCGTATGTGCCGTCGATCTTGCAGTATCAGGGGTTGCTGTATATGACGAACGAGGTGGGCGTGGTGACGTGCGCGGATGTGGCGACGGGAGCGGTGGTGTGGAAGGAGCGCTTGGGCGGGATCTTCTTCGCGTCACCGGTGGCGGGGGATGGGAAGGTGTATTTACTGAGTGAAACGGGGGAAATGTTCGTATTGCGGGCGGGTAGGAAGGCGGAGGTGTTGGCGAAGAATGAGTTGGGGGAGCGGTTCCTGGCGTCGCCGGCGGTGAGCGGCGGGCGGATCTATTTGCGGGGGGACGGGGTATTGTTTGGGGTGGGGAAATGATACGCTAACCGGCCAGTTTACGAGGTCCTCCCTGTGAAGCTCTTTTCCCTCCTCATCCTCCTCGCGCTCGCCGCGGCCGGCCAGCCCAAAACCGTCACCGTGCGCGTCAACGCCGACGGCACCTTCTCCCCCCAAACCGCCTACGTCAAGGCCGGCGACACCGTCCGCTGGGAAGGCCTCACCCGCACCGATTCCATCGTCTCCGCCAACGCCGCCACCGGCTACCCCGCCCTCTGCAACGCCCGCGGCGCCTACGACCCAGCCGACCTCACCGGCCCCGCCGTCTTCGCCCCCTCCGGCGTCTTCACCCTCAGCCCCCTCGACGCCGGCTTCTCCGAAACCACCGCCGCCACCTGCCCCACCGGCACCCGCCAGACCTTCGCCGGCGATAACGGCAAGCGCCTCTGCGCCGGCGGCGCCCCGTATGAAGCGTCGATGGACAGCACCTGGAAAAACTCCGCCGCCACCGGCATCTTCATCCGCCTGCTGTGGAAGGACATCAACCCCCGCGCCGGCGTCTTCGACTTCACCGTCATGCAACGCGAAATCGACAAAGCCATCCAAAACGGCAAGCTCTACAGCCTCGGCATCAAGGCCGGCGACGACGGCACCCCCGACTGGATCTTCTCCACCACCATCCCGCGCCTCAAGTTCGACGACGCTGGCGACAACCCCGCCCCCGGCGCCTGCGGCAACAAAATGGACCTCGGCAACCCCACCCGCGCGGCCTACAAACAGCTCTACTTCGCCATGCTCACCGAAGTCGCCCGCGTCATCAAAACCCGCGCCGATTGGTACCGCGCTCTGGCCTACATCAAGATCTCCGGCGCCAATCTCGTCTCCCACGAAAACCGCCTCCCCTACGAATGCAACCCCGGCTGCATCTGCGCCCCGCAAGTGTGGGCCGGCGATGGCTACAGGCCCTCCGCCCTCTACACCTTCTACGACGAGCAAATGGCCCTCTTGAAATCGCTCTTCCCCGGCAAAGCCATGGCCTACGCGCTCATCCACGACGGCTTCCCCAAGGTCAACGAAACCGGCGGCTACCTGCTCGCCAACGGCGCCTCTTCCAACTCCGCCGCCCTCCCCGACGGCACCGAACAAACCATCGAAATCATGAACCGCGGCCAGGCCAACATCGGCCTCCCCTTCGTCGTCCAGCACAATGGCGTCAAGGCCAAACCCACCGGCTGCAACTTCGACGGCCAGCATCCCAAGCCCAACCGCGGCTATCTCCAATACTGGGAAGTCGGCAGCGGCTGCCCCAATCGCTGGGCCGTCAAGGAAGGCGCCGAAGGCCAGCTCACTGGCTACCAAACGGTGAACAAGGAACAGGTCGGCACCCGCGAAGAACTCGACCTCACCTTCCAGAACGTGTGGGACAACAGCGACGGCATGTTCTTCGAACTCTACGAAGACATGTTCTGGCTGGCCGAAAACACCGCCCGCGGCCTCCTCCCCCGCAGCGGCAAGACGATCACTCAGTGGGCCGACGAACTCCACAAGCGCCGTAACGACCCCGTCTTCCCCCAACACATCGCCGCCAAAACCGCCTTCCCCTCCACCCACTCCGTCACCGTCACCGGCCCCGCCCGCACCCTCACCTACATCCACGCCTCTAAGTGCGGTGCCGGCAAACAGGAGTTCGGCCAGATCATCGTCGACGCCGCCGCGCCCGTGATCGCCACCGGCGGCATCATCAGCGCCGCCGGCTTCGGCGCCTTCAACGCCATCGCCCCCGGCTCGTGGATCGAGATCTACGGCACCGGCCTCTCCGCCACCTCCCGCAGCTGGGGCGGCGCTGATTTCAACGGTGTCAACGCGCCCACCGCGCTCGACAGCACCAGCGTCCGCATCGGCGGCCAGCCCGCCTATGTGGCCTACGTCAGCCCCGGCCAGCTCAACGCGCAGGTGCCGTCCAACGTTCCCACCGGCACGCAAGCCATCACCGTCACCACCCCCGTCGGCACCAGCGCCGCGGCGAACATCCAGGTCAACGCCACACAGCCCGGCTTCAACGCCCCGGCCGTTTTCAAGGTCGGCACGCGCCAATACGCCGCCGCGCTCTTCCCCGATAACGCCACCTTCGCCCTGCCCGTCAACGCCATTCCCGGCGTGCCCTCCCGCGCCGCCAAACCCGGCGAAACCCTCACCCTCTACGGAGTCGGTTTCGGCGCCGTCACGCCCACGATACCGGCCGGCCAAATCACCGGCGGCACCAACGCCCTGGCCCTGCCCCTCGCACTCTCCATCGCCGGCACCCGCGCCACCGTCAGCTACGCGGGCCTCGCCCCCGGCGCCGTCGGACTCTATCAAGTGAACTTCACAGTCCCCGTCGTACCCGCCAATGACGCCGCTCCGCTCACCTTCACCCTCGGCGGAGCCGCCGGCTCACAGGCCCTGTTTATCGCTGTGGGGAATTAAAAATCACCGCGCCCGATTCCAATTCGCCCAGCCGCGCCTCGTCCAATCCCAGCAGCTCCCCCAGCACCGCCCGCGTATGCTGCCCCAGCAGCGGCGCGGGCGCCGTCGGCATCGGGGCCAACTTCACCGGCGGCCCCGTCACCCGGTGCTCCCCGGCAGTCGGATGCTGCAACGTTGGAAACATATTCCGGAACTGGCTCTGCGGATGCGCCACCACTTCGTCGAAGTTCAACACCAGCGAACACGGAATGCCATCCGCGCGCAGTCGCGTAATCCACTCCGCCGCCGGCCGCGTCAGAAATGCGGCGTTCAACAAAACGTCCAGCGCCACCCGGTTCTCAATCCGCAACGCATTCGTCGCAAACCGCGCATCCTCCGCCAACCCCAGCGCATGCCGGAACGCCGCCCACAGCTTCTCACTCCCCACCGCAATCGCCACCGCCCGATCCTGCGCGTTGTAGACGCCATACGGCACCACGGTCGGATACCGCGTCCCCATTGTGCCCGGAACGTTCGAAACATCCCCCAGAAAACTCGCGTAATTCGAACACATCGCCGAGATCATCGCGTCGAACATCGCAATGTCCACATACTGCCCCACGCCCGTCTGATGCCGCCCATGCAACGCCATCAGAATCCCGATCACTGCGAACATCCCGGCCGTAATATCGCTCACCCCATACCCGCATCGCGTCTGCTCCCCGGCCTCCGTCCCCGTGATCGACAGCAGCCCCGACGACGCCTGCACCACCAGATCCATCGCCGCCTCATCCCGTGACGGCCCGGCCTGCCCGTACCCGGAAATCGAGCAATAAATCAGCCCCGGATTCAACGCCCGCGCGGCCTCATACCCCAGCCCCAACCGCTCCATCGTCCCCGGCCGGAAGTTCTCGATGACGACATCCATCCGCGCCATCAGAGCCTTACAAAGCGCGATCCCCTCGGGCTTTTTCAGATCAATCGAAATCCCCTTCTTCCCCCGGTTCAACCCCAGGAAGAAGCTCGACTGATCGCCCGCGAACGGCGGCCCCCACCCCCGCCCCATATCGCCCAGATGCTTCGGTTCCAGCTTATAAACATCGGCGCCGGAGTCGGCCAGCAGCAGCGTGCAATAGGGCCCGGCAAGGGCGTGGGAAAAGTCGAGGACGCGGATTCCGTGCAGGGGCGGTAGCAAATTATGAGTGTATACCGGGCCGTCTCACGCCACCGCCACCCGCACGTGCGAAGCACAATTCTCCACCACAAACCGCACCGGCAAAAACCGCCCAATCACCTCCATATTCGTAGTCGCGTGCCCATCCAGCGCCACCGCCGTAAACTCCCCACCCCCGGCCAGCGCCAACGGCAACAACAGCTGATCCGCCAAATGCTCCCCCGCCACCGCCGTCGAATGCAGATACCGCCGCGCCGCGCCAGCCGCATGCCGCCCTACCGCCTCCGCGCTCACACCCACCTCCCCAAACGCCGTGAAAATCTCGGTCACCTCCGCCGTCTCCACCTCCAGCATCAACGCGTTCCCCGGCCCGTTCGAATTCCGCGTCCCCAGAATCGCCCGCGCCTCCGCCGGCCACTCCAACTGTGCAATCGCCGTCGCCATCTCCCGCTCCGCAATATGCGCCGGCAGGTTCGCCACCAGTCCAATCGCCCGCCGCCCCGTCACCGCCCCACGTTCCCCCAATGCCAACGGCGCCAGCCGCTCCACCGGCTGAATCTCCGCCGTGAACCGCCCGCCACCCGCCGGGTAAAACCCATACCGCTCCAACGCCACCGTCACCCGCGGCCCCATCCGCCCCAGCAACGGCAAAAACGTCCGCTCCAAAAAGTCGAACGGCGGCGCGGCGGGGTTATGCGTCCCGCCCTCCAACGTCAAACGGCTCGGCCCATCAGCCAGCATCAACGCCGGCAGCACCGTCTGCAGCACCAGCGTCGCGCTGCCAGCCGTGCCCACGGCAAAGTGGTACTCGCCCGCCCGCACCACACCCGGCGAAAACGTGAGGCCAGTCGAGCCCAACGCCACGCCCTCCACCGCCGCCCCGCACACGGCTGCCGCCGCCTGCACAGCCGTCAGGTGTTGCCGCAGCAAACCCGGCCGCTGCCGCCCCGCGCGTATGTTTTCAATTTGGAACGGCTGCCCCGTCACCATCGCCAGGCTCAGCGAGGTGCGGAGGACCTGTCCTCCGCCCTCCCCTTGCCCGCCATCGATCCGCACAAACATACGGTTACCCCTTCACACAAACCACTTGTCGCAACGTGTGGACAATCTCCACCAGATCCGTCTGCGCTGCCATCACCGCGTCAATCGACTTATACGCCGCCGGCGTCTCGTCAATCACATCGGCATCCTTCCGGCACTCCACGCCTTCGGTCATCCGCGCATGATCGGCCACCGTAAATCGCCGCTTGGCCTCGTTCCGGGACATCGCCCGCCCCGCCCCGTGGCTGCAGCTGTGGAAGCTCTCCGCGTTCCCCTTGCCGCGCACGATGTACGACCGAGCTCCCATCGACCCGGGAATAATGCCCATGTCCCCCTCCCGAGCGCGCACCGCGCCCTTCCGGGTGACCAGCACATTCTCCCCATAGTGCGGCTCCCGCGCCACGTAGTTGTGATGGCAGTTGATCGCCTTCACCTCCGCGCTGAACGCCGGCACTTCGCCGCTACGCCGCACTGCGCCCACGATCTGCTCCATCATCAGGTCCCGGTTCCGCCGCGCATAATCCTGCGCCCACTCGACCGCTTCCACATAATCGTCGAACCCATCGGTGTGCTCAGGAAAATACGCCAGGTCAATGTCCGGCAGGTTGACGAAGAACTTCCGCATCTCGAGCCGTGCCATTTCTATGAAGTAGTTCCCCATCCGGTTCCCCACCCCGCGCGACCCGGAGTGCAGCATGAACCACACGTTCTCCGCCTCGTCCAGGCATACCTCAATGAAATGGTTCCCCGTCCCCAGCGTCCCCAAATGGTTCGCGTGGTTCCCGCGGTCCAGCTTCGGATGCTTCGCCAAAATGGCATCGTAGCGCGGCTTCAACTCCTCCGCCCACACGGCGCCATTCCGCTCCGGAATGTTGTGCCAAGCGCCGCGGTCACCCGCCCGGCCCTGGTTCGTGCGCCCATGCGGCACGGCATTCTCAATCGCCGTGCGAATGTTCTTCAGGTTGTCCGGCAGGTCGCGAGCGTTCAACGACGTCTGCACCGCCATCATCCCGCAGCCAATATCCACGCCCACCGCGGCCGGGATAATCGCCCCCTTCGTCGGGATCACCGATCCGATCGTCGCGCCGATCCCGAAATGAACATCCGGCATCGCGGCGATCCACTTGTAGATGAACGGCAGTTGCGCGGCATTGGTCAGCTGTTCCTTCGCGGCATCTTCCAGCTGAACCCCCTGGGTCCACGCCTTCACCAGTCCGTTGTTGGGTGCATTGATTACGTTGTAGGGCACTTGGTTGGTTCCTCTATTGTGATCTATGCAAGCGCTGTGCCAAACGGAAGTGCATGATTCCACAACATCACCCGCCCCGGTCAAACACAATCTGATATAAACTCTTATACATAAGGATATGACAACCGTAGTCATCGGTTTCCTCGGCTCCGTCCTCGACGTCGGCAAAACCGCCGACCGCTGGCGCGCCTGGCGTCCCTCCGTCGCCATCTGCCGCCAGCCCGACCTCATCATCGACCGCTTCGAGCTCCTCCACTCCCGCCGCGACTCTACCCTCGCCACCCAGATCCGCAACGACATCCGCAGCGTCTCCCCCGAAACCGACGTCCGCCTCCATCCCATCGAATTCGACGACGCCTGGGACTTCGAACACGTCTACGAAACCCTCTTCTCCTTCGCCCGCGCCTACCCCTTCACCGACAACGAAGACTACCTCGTCCACATCACCACCGGCACCCACGTCGCCCAAATCTGCCTCTTCCTGTTGACCGAAGCCCGCTGGATCCCCGGTCGCCTCCTCCAGGCCAGCCCATCCCGCGACCGCTCCACCCCCGGCGAAATCAAGATCATCGATCTCGACCTCTCCCGCTACGACGGCATCGCCTCCCGCTTCCGCCAGGCCAGCGCCGAAGGCGTCTCGTTCCTCAAAAACGGCATCGCCACCCGCAACCCCGCGTTCAACAAATTGATCGATCGCATCGAACACGTCGCCCTCGCCACCCGCGACCCCCTGCTCCTCACCGGCCCCACCGGCGCCGGCAAATCCCACCTCGCAAAGCGCATCTACGAACTCAAGAAATCCCGCCACGCCATCAAAGGCGAGTTCGTCGACGTCAACTGCGCCACCCTCCGCGGCGATGGCGCCATGTCCGCCCTCTTCGGCCACACCAAAGGCGCCTTCACCGGCGCCCAGAACGCCCGCCCCGGCCTCCTCCGCGCCGCCGACAACGGCCTGCTCTTCCTCGACGAAATCGGCGAACTCGGCCTCGACGAACAGGCCATGCTCCTCCGCGCCCTCGAAGAAAAGTCCTTCCTCCCCATGGGCGCCGACACCCCCGTCCACAGCGACTTCCAGCTAATCGCCGGCACCAACCGCGACCTGCCCTCCCGCGTCCGCGAAGGCAAATTCCGCGACGATCTCCTCGCCCGCATCAACCTCTGGACCTTCCCCCTCCCCGGCCTCCGCGATCGCCCCGAAGACCTCGAACCCAACCTGCAATTCGAACTCGAAAACTACGCCCAGCGCACCAACACCCGCGTGACCTTCAGCAAGGAAGCCCGCAAGGAGTTCCTCGATTTCGCCCTCTCCCCCGCCGCCGCCTGGAAGGGCAACTTCCGCGATCTCAACGGCGCCGTCACCCGCATGGCCACCCTCGCCCTCGGCGGCCGCATAGCGGTCACCGATGTCTGGGAGGAGACCGACCGTCTCCGCGCCGCCTGGAACGAACCAGCCAACGAACTCCTTGCCACCCACGTCGCCCCCGAAGTCCTCGCCAACATGGACCTCTTCGATAAACTCCAACTCGAAAAGGTCCTGGAAATCTGCCTCCGCTGCCGCTCCCTCTCCGAAGCCGGCCGCGAACTCTTCAGCGCCTCCCAAAAACGAAAGGCGTCCTCCAACGACGCCGACCGCCTCCGCAAATACCTCGCCCGCTTCGGCGTCGAATGGGCACGCCTGTAATCAGCTACCCTACTCTCATCCATGACCCGCCTCGCACTCCTGCTCCTGCTTCCTGTCACCTTCGCCGCCGAACTCCCCACCGTCTGGGTCCTCTCCACCGGCGGCACCATCGCCGGCCAGGCGGCGTCTTCCACCACACTCACCCAATACAAAAGTGGCGCCATCGCCGGAGCCGATCTCGTGAAGGCGGTCCCGGAAATCACCGCCATCGCCAACGTGAAAGTGGAGCAAATCGCCAACGTCGGCAGTAACAACATCACCATCGCCCACTGGCTAACCCTGGCCCGCCGCATCAACCAGATCTTCGCCGAAGACCCAAAAACCGCGGGCGTCGTCGTCACCCACGGCACCAACACCATGGAGGAAACGGCGTACTTCCTCAGCCTCACCGTGAAGCACGATCGCCCCGTCGTCCTGGTCGGCTCCATGCGTCCCGCCAACGCCATCAGCGCCGACGGGCCCTTGAACCTGCTCAACGCCGTCCGCGTCGCCGCCTCCCCGGACTCCCGAGGCAAAGGCACGCTCGTGGTACTGAACGACGAAATCAACGCCGCCCGCGACGTCACGAAGACCAACACCCTCCGCGTCGAAACATTCCGCTCCCCCGACATGGGCTTCCTGGGCTACATCGACGGCGACAAGATCAGCTACTACCGCATGCCCACCCGCCGCCACACCACCCGTTCCGAGTTCGACGTCACAACCCTGACCGAACTCCCCGCAGTAGAAATCCTCTACTCCTACGTCCAACCCAACCCGGCCCTGATCGCGGCCCTCACCGCCGCCGGAACGAAGGGAATCGTCATGGCGGGCACCGGAGCCGGCCTCATCTCCGACGTAGAGAAAGGCGCCATCGCCAAAGCAAAGGGCCCCGTAATCGTCCGTTCCAACCGCACCGGCACCGGCCGCGTCCCGCCCCGCGACGACTACGACGCCATGGGCATGATCGCCGCCGACAATCTAAACCCCCAGAAAGCCCGCGTACTCCTAATGCTGGCCCTGACAAAAACCAGCGACCCCAAACAAATCCAACGCATCTTCGACGAGTATTGAAAAGGGAGCGCGACGCCCCACCGGGGACACTCCGGACAGAACCCCCGACGCCATTCGGCCCATAACCCAAACAGCAGGGGTGTCCCCCAAGACGCGAAACACCCCGGTAAAAAATGGCGGCCCGAAGGCCGCCCCCTAAAATCAAACCAACTTCGTCTTCCGCATCGACAGATCCCGCACCCGTTTCCCCGTCGCCGCGAAAATAGCATTCGCAATCGACGGCGGCACCAGCGGCGAACCCGGGGACTCAAGTTAACTCGGACCAACGAAACTCGTAATGGTTACGGAAAAGCGCTTCTCCTACGCGCTCAAGAAACAAAACTCCATCCGCGGTTGGTGCGTACTTGAAGACGATCCGAATCGCCACAGAGCGCCCCTCTGAATTGGGATACGCGTCGACCATTTCGCCTGATTCGACAAAAGCCAGATAGAGGTTTATCTTCTCCTGCAATAGCACCATGTGCGCAGCTGGATCCAGCCAATCGAGATGATCCGAAATTGTCAGCACCACCCTATCTGACCCGTCGATGCCCACAATGTCGATCACGTCTTGATCGTCGACAGCCATAGCTTCGCCGAGTATTGCAACGCGCGACTACAGCAGCGACAAGATCGAATCCACCTTCACCTGCATGGCATTCGCAACGCCAGCGATGATGCTATGCAGCGTTCCCGTCTTCAGCGGGTCATGATTAGGAACAGTCACCGAATGCGCCGGCGGCCCCGGATGGCGCAGACGAATATGGCTTCCTTGTTGACGGATGGTTACGTAGCCCAGCGTGGTCAGTGCGCGAATCAGGCGATTCGCCGAAACACCGCGCGGCAGCTTCATGCGGCTTCGACTGGGATCAACTCGTCCCTCACATAGTGAAGCTGGATCAGTCGCGGCCGAACCGGCTCATCTTCAAAATGCAGCGACACCGCTTCTTTCACATTGGCACGCAACTCGTCCCAAGTTTCGGCCTCAGTGAACACAGCGTGCCCCAGGGCCCGGGCAAAAAACCCTCCCTCTTCGGCGTCGCGAACTTCGAAGATCAACTCCATGTCATCAGAATACGAAAAAAAAGCGGCCCCGAAGGGCCGCTTTCCCAAACCAACCTAAACCAACTTCGTCTTCCGCATCGGCAGATCCCGCACCCGTTTCCCCGTCGCCGCGAAGATCGCATTCGCAATCGACGGCGGCACCGGCGGCACGCCCGGCTCACCCACACCCGCAGCCAACTCCTTGCTGTTGATCAAGTGAATATGCGTGTTCCGCGGCGATTCCGGCATCCGCGCCACCTGGTAGTTGTGGAAGTTCGACTGCTGCACCTTCCCGTCTTTCACGGAAATTTCGCTCATCATCGCAATCGAAGTCCCGAACGTCGCCGCGCCTTCAAACTGCGAAATCACGCGGTCGCGGTTGTACGTCTGCCCCGCGTCCACGGCGATATGCATGTTCGGAATCGTCAGCCGCCCGCGGTCGTCCACCTCCACCTCGGTGACAACGGCCACATACGTCAGGAAGCTGCGGTGCGCCGCAAATCCCCACCCGTGGCCCTTGCTGGCCTTCCGGTTCGCCCAGCCCGACTTCTGCGCCACCAGGTCGATCACGTTCCGCATCCGCGCCGTGTCCACCGGGAAGTCGGATTGCTTCTGATTGTGATTCCAGTAGTTCATCCCCACCGGCTTCATCTCAATCTTCCGCCCCGGTCCCAACAGCCCCAGCGTGTACTCAATCGGGTCTTTCCCGGCCAGGTGCGCCAGCTCATCGGTGAACGAGTGGATCGCGAAAGCATGATAAACATTGGCCACCGCACGCAGCCAGCCAATGCGGATGTGGTTCTTCGCCGGCCCGTTCTCCGCGCGATGATTCGGAATGTCATAAGGCAGATCGTTCCACCCCATGCCCATCTCCAGCTCCATCGCGTACTCGGCCTTATCGTCGAACGTGGTACCAATCGAGGGGAACGCGCTCCGGTGCAGCCACGTCGTCGGCTTGCCGCTCGCGTCCAACCCGGCCTTCATGTACATGCCCGCCGTCGAGTGGTAGAAGTCGTTGCGAATGTCGTCCTCGCGGCTCCAAACCACCTTCACCGGCTTGCCCGTCTTCTTCGAAAGCAGCGCCGCCTCGGCCACATAATCCGGCTTCGACTTGCGTCCAAACCCGCCGCCCAGCAGCGTCACGTGGCACGTCACGTCTTTCTTATCGATGCCCAACGCGCCCGCCACCGTCTCCTGCACGGCCTGCGGATTCTGCGTCGCCGCATGGCAAACAACCTTGCCGTTCTTAAACTCCGCCACCGCGGCCGGCGTCTCCATCGGCGCATGGCTCAACAGCGGGGTGGAATAGGAGGCCTCGTGGATCTTCGCGGCGCTGGCAAACCCAGCCTCCACGTCGCCCTGATTCCGGACCACCTTCCCCGGCTGCTTCGCCGTCGCCAGCAACTGTTCCCGGTACCGGTCGCTGTCGTAGGAGGCGTTCGGACCCAGGTCCCACTCCACCTTCAACTTCTTCCGTCCCTGCAGCGCCGCCCACGTATGATCGGCCAACACCGCCACGCCGCCCAGCGGCTGGAAGTTATGCGGCGGCTTGAACGGATCGAGCACGATCACGTCCCGCACACCCGCGACCTTCTTCGCCTCGACCGCATCAAACGACGCCATCTTGCCGCCATACACCGGCGAGTGTTCGATGGAGGCCACCAACATCCCCGGCATCTTCGCGTCCATGCCAAACGTGCCCCGGCCCTCGATGATATCGAGCTGGTCCACGTTCGGAACGTTCTTGTTGACGTAGCGATATTCCGATTCCGGCTTGAACTTCAGCGTGGCCTTATCCGGCACCGGCAGCTTCGCGGCAGCCGCGGCCAGCTCACCAAAGCCAGCCTTCTTGCCAGACTTCGCGTGCACAATATACCCCAACTGCGCCTTGCACTCGCCCGCCGGCACGTTCCACTTCTGCGCCGCCGCGGTCTCGAGCATCGTGCGCGCCGTAGCGCCAGCGATCTTCATGATGGCGACGAAGTCGCGAATCGAACAGGAGCCATCCGTGTTCTGCGAGCCATACTTCTCATCGCCAATGGCCTGCTCCACGCGAACGCGCTTCCAGTCAGCGTCGAGTTCATCGGCCACCACCATCGGCAAAGTGGACTTCGAACCGGTGCCCATTTCCGAGCGGTGGGCGACGATGATCACCTCGCCCGTCGGCTGAATGCCGACGAAGACATCGGGGTGGAACGCGGCCTTATCGGCATCGGAGGCCCAGGACTCAACGTGGGTGCCCAAAATCAGCGCGCCAGCGCCGAAGGTGTATTTAAGGAACGCGCGGCGTTCCATGACTTTGATCGTGCTCATGCTTTCACCCCCGCGGCGGTTTTGATGGCGGAGCGGATGCGCCCGTAGGTGCCACACCGGCAGATGTTACCCTGCATGGCTTCATCGATCTGGGCATCGGTGGGCTTAGCGTGTTCTTTCAGCAGGGAAGCGGCCTGCATAATCTGGCCCGACTGGCAGTAGCCGCACTGCGGCACGCTGGCCGCCATCCAGGCTTTCTGCAGCGGATGCTGGCCCTTCAGGCCTTCGATTGTGACGACACTTTTCCCGGCCGCATTGGCCATCGTCGTCTGGCAGCTGCGGACGGCCTTGCCGTCGACGTGCACCGTGCAAGCGCCACAAAGGCCCATGCCACAGCCATATTTCGTACCCGTCATTTCGAGCATATCGCGGAGATACCACAGCAGCGGCATTTCCGGATCGCCCTCAAACTTGCGGGTCACCCCGTTCACTTTGAGTTGCACCATACATCCTCCTGGACCATACGATTCTACGATGGCGGGCGTATACTTTGGGGGTGAAGTGGTGGATTGCGATTGTGTGGCTTCTGCCAGGCGCGATGGCGTTCGGCTGCAGCTGTAGGCCTTCGTCTCCCTGCAGCGCCTACACCATGGCCGACGCGGTAGTGATGGTGAAGATCGGCCGCGTGCTAGAGGTCGACCGCGGGTTCGTCACGAAGGCCGAGGGCGAAATCACCGCATTGTGGAAAGGCGATATTCAACCCGGGCGCCAAGTCACCGTGCATGCTTCGCCGAATTGCAACGTTGCCAAGCTGGCGCCAGGCGAGAGCCTGCTCTACTACGGGCCTGGGCTGTTTGCCGGTAACCAACTGTACGCGATTGGCTGCACCCGAAAGGCGCCGCTGGAGTATGCGGATTCCGATTTACGCTATCTGGCAAGCGTGAAAGCGGCCGGCACGCTACCCATGCCACTCGCCAAGATGCAGGAGCGATGGGCAGCGTTCCAGGAGTGTTTCGCCCGCCCCCTTGTCGACCACTGGTGGCGCAGGTAAACACCGCTCCCCCGCCGGCGTCTTGGCAGGAATCGTATACTTTCGGCATGAAGTGGATCGTGGCCCTATCGGCCATACTGGCCGTCGCCCAGCCAATCCAGCCTGAA
>CANIVU010000107.1 GCA_947470805.1 Acidobacteriota bacterium
CAGGTAGTCGGGGTCTATCTCCGGGCAGTCGGTGACTGGGGAGAAGATTTTGGTCCAGCGCTTGTCGGGGCTGTGCCAGATGTTGAAGAAGAATCCGGCCTGGCGGCGCGGGGTGCTCATTAGCCAGATTGAGCCTCTTGTTCTTGCTACTGAGGCGCTGACGGACCAGTAGACGTTGTCCTGGACTAATGCGGCTTCGTCGACTACCAGGACGTTGGCAGTGTTGCCGACGGAGGTGTCGCCGCTGTGGGCTACCGCGATGATGTTGCTGCCGTTGGGCAGTTCGAGTGAGAACGGGAAGCCCATTACCCTTCTTAGCTTGATGTTGAGCTTGGGCAGGAAGCGGGTGGCTCGGTTGATTAAGATGGCCGCCTGGTGCTTGGTTCGGCTTAGGATCACTATGGTTTGATCCGGTTTTTCTACTGCGTGGTGGAGGGCTTTTATGGCGATTGTGGTCGTCTTGCCCCATTGGCGGTTGCAGCAGAGGATCAGGTATTTCGCGTCGGTGTTGAGGACTTCCGATTGCTTCGGGCTGGGGTGGAAGTTTAGTTTTTCTTTGGCCCAGTCGGCGGTTGATTTTGGGCAGGCTTCCGCTGTCGCTACTGGGTTTCGGTAGCTGGTGGACAGCGGTGCTAGCATTTTTCCTTTCTTTCCTTGTTCCTTATTCGCTGGTCAGTTGTTTCGCGTCTTGGGTACACACTCCGGCGCGCGATGCGCGCCGGGCGAGTATGTCCCCGGAGCGGGCTGTTGCTCCGCGAGGGTTATTCGCTTCGGCCTTCCCGCTTCCTCCTCCGCTCTCTACCGCCTTTTTAGGCTGCTCGGCGGGGGGCGGGGGGAGGTCGTCTTCGATGTCGATGCCTTTGGCGACGTCGTCGGGCGGTAGGACGACGATTCGGTGGCCGGGGAACTCGCGGCGGTAGGCGGCGAGGACTTCTGGCGTTGGCTCCGTTACGTAGACGGTCGGTTCGCTATCTTCGGTTTTTGGCTCCTCCACCTGTGTTTCCAATGGTTTGGCGACGTTGGGAAAAGTTTTATTTACGTCGGCGATGCCGCGGCGGAGACGGGCAATGCGGACTTCGAGGCGGTCGATCTGGCGCTCCATCTTTTCGATGGGGGATTTGGGGGCGTAGAGCTTCCGGGCGACCTGGGCCTGGAAGTAGTCGTCTTCGTACTCCTTGGCGACCGGGGCCGGGTGGCTGGCGGCTTCCATGAGTTCGTCGTTCCAGATGCGGTTCATGTCGGTCTGGATGCGGTCGATCTCCCAGCGGGCGATGGCGATTTGGCGGACCATGGCGGCGGCTTCCTGGTTAACGGGCAGGAAGATCTGGGTGAGCTGGTTGATCAGGGCGTAGAACTTTTTGCGGTCCTCGTGGCAGAGGACGCCAGAGTTGGGCGGGACGAATTGGGCGAGGGTTTCGGCGTTCTCGCCGGTTTTGATGGAGTTCAGGCGGGATTGGGCTTTGCCTTCGGGCGTGATGGGTCCGCGGGACTTGGCGCCGTTTTCGCGGGCGATTCTTGCTTTGTCTTCTCTCGTCATGTTCGTTCCTTTCTGTGGCTGAACGCACAAACGCCCTCGCGGGTGGCGAGGGCGTTTGGGGGTGAGGGCTTCCTGACCCGATCTCAAGCTAGCATGGCTGGCAAGGGTTTTGAGGGGTGGAGTTTTTCAGGTTGTTGATTTAAAGGGAAATATTTCATTTTTTCTCTTGTGACTGACTTTTTTGGGGCTTGGCATGGCTTCGAGCTTGATAGCGCAGAAGGCGTTTGACTGCTGCTGCTCGATTGGCGGGGGATGTGACCGAAGGAATTTCGGGAAAGGCTATGCGGCGCGAGTTGAATCGGCGCGCTTGATCCATCTGGCGATATCCGCCGAGCCGGCGCCGATGGTCAATAGCGCGCGTATGAGAAGATCCAGGGAAACGGAGTGGTCGCCGGCCTCCATTTTGGCGACCCGCGATTGGCTCGATCCTAACTGAGCCGCTAATGCTGTTTGGGTGAGGCCGCGCTTTTCTCTTTGTTCCCTGACCGCGGCGGCGAGTGCGAGTTTTAATTCGATGAACTTCGCTTCTTCCGGGCTCAGTTGCAGAAAGTCCGCTGCTCCGCCGACCGTCCAACCTGAACGTTCCAGGCGCTTCTTTTTTTCGATGTTCATTGGGGCTCTCCGTCGCCGGCCGCGCTGAGGAAGGCAGCCAACCGCTTTCTACAAACTTTGATCACCTGCAAAGGTGTGGATTGGGTCTTCTTGCTGAAGACTTCCAGAATCACAATCGCTTCATCAGCGACATGGTAGACAATTCGCCAAGACTGTTCCCGATCGGGAATCCGCAGCTCATAGCAATGTGCGCCTATTCCCGGCATAGGTCTCGACTGGGGCAATCCTAGCATTTCGCCCCGCTGAAGGCGGCGAAGCAGCAGGCCTGCCTCCAGGCGTGCTGCATGGCTGAAGGGCGGCGTCTTTATCTCACCTTTTCGCCAAATGATCGGTTTGTCAGGTAATTGCGGCACGACTCGCTATGTCCAATATGACATAGTTGTCTGTGCGGCGGTCTGGGGGGAGCGGGACGAGGGTAGCGGCGCGGCAGGTGTTGCCGTCGAGCCGCGGGGTGGTGAGCTGTTTTGACTCGAATGGGCGGGTGAGCTGGGTGAGCCGGGAGCGGACGGAGACGGAGTGTATTTCGTCGACGATTGGCGCGGGGAAGAGCTGGTATGCCGATGGGGTGAGCTATGCGCCGCATGGTGGCTTGAAGGGCTTGACGCTGGGGAATGGGTTGGCGGAAGGGGCGGTGTTCAACAACCGGATGCAGGTTGGGGAGATGACGCTGGGGAGCGGGGGATCGGTGTGGAAGCTGGTGAATGAGTACACGCGGACGGGGGTGGTGAATAACGGGAATGTGTGGAAGCAGCGGTTGACGATACCGGGGAAGCCGGTGATAGTGACGGCGTTCGACTATGACGGGGTGAACCGGTTGACGGTGGCGGAAGAGGGGCCGGCGAATGAGAACGCGGCGGCGTGTACGGGGGCGGCGGCGGGGAACTGGTGTCAGAAGTTCAGCTACGACCGGTGGGGGAACCGGCTGGTGGCGGCGAAGTATGGAGTGGGGCAGGGGACGAGTGTGTTGGACCCTGGGGCGGTGAGTGCGGGGACGAACCAGGTGACCGGGGGGAACTGGCACTACAACGGACGCGGGGATTTGGATACGGACGGGGATGGGCGGAAGTATTTGTATGACGCCGAGGGGCGGCTGGTGGCGACGTGCGGGGCGGCGGTGGCGTTGGGGAGTTGTAATGCGCTGGATGCGGGGGGGACGTGGGAGGCGCGGTATGTGTATGACGGCAATGGGAAGCGGGTAAGGCGGGATACGCAGGTTGGCGGGGTGGTGACGACGGTGGTGTGGGGGTATGACGCGGGCGGGAAGATGGTGGCGGAGTATGGGGTAGGCGAGGGGTTGGGCGGGGTGCAGTATGTGACTGCGGACCATCTGGGGTCGACGCGGGTGGTGACGGATGGGGGTGGAATGGGGTGGCGGGATTGATGTGAAGCAGAGCTGTAGCTACGATGCATGGAGATCGACGGGCGGCTTTGCTTTCTCAACTGGCCATTCGCCGACTCGATGGCGGGGAAGAGTTCCCCTTGCCGTACTTTGCTGCATTGCAAATGCAGGCAGGGTGATTGGGATAGGAGCGTTTTCCGTGACGGAACGGAATGGGCGATACTGTGGACATGGCGAGCCCACCGTCTTCGCTGCTAACGCCTGAACAATACCTCGAATTAGAACGGGCTTCCGAGGAAAAGCATGAGTTCATTGACGGCGCCATGGTTGCAATGGCAGGCGGTTCGATTCGTCACGCGCTCATTTGTATGAATGCCGGGGCGGCGTTCCATCGTGCGCTGGCGGGTAAATCCTGCCTCACCTTCAGCCCGGACGCGCGGGTGTCGGTGTTTTGGGACCGGCTCATTACCTATCCCGATGTCACTGTGGTTTGTGGAAAGCCAGAGTACACGGATGCTCGAAAGGATACGCTTGCTAATCCAACTGTCGTTGTGGAGGTTTTGTCGCCTTCGACGCGTAACTTCGATCAAGGCGAGAAGGCCAGACTTTATCGCCAACTGCCTTCTTTGCGGGAGTTCTTGATCGTCGAACAGGAGCGGGTGTTTGTGGAGCATTACCGCCGTCTTCCGGATGGGAGTTGGCAAATTGTTGTTTACACGGAAGAGGGTTCCGTGATTCGTCTCGATTCGCTGGGGGCGACTTTGGCGATAGACGAGCTGTATTCGGGCGTTGCGGAGTTGTAACGCTCCGATACAGCGGCGCTGTGCCCCTTCCAGGCGACGGGGACGGGCGGGAATTTGGGTGGGCCGAACAATAATGGGAATGTGTACGCGCAGCGAATCACGGTGCCGGGCGGGATTGATGTGAAGCAGAGCTACGGGTATGACGCGTGGAACCGGTTGGAGACGTTTCAGGAGGCGCCGTGGAGTGGGGGTGTGACGGCGTTGAGCGAGAAGTACTGTTATGGCGAGCATCGGAACCGGGCGGTGGAGGCGGTGAGTGCGATGTTTCCGTTGAACCGGGTGCCTGCGGCTGGGTATGATGCGGCGGGCGGGTTGGCGGCGGATCACCGGTCGTTTATGCGCCGAGGGGCGGGGCTGGCGACGTGCGGGGCGGCGGTGGCGTTGGGGAGTTGCAATGCGTTGGACACGGGTGGGACGTGGGAGGCGCGGTATGTGCATGACGCCCATGGGAAGCGGGTAAGGCGGGACACGCAGGTTGGCGGGTTGGTGACGACGGTTGTGTGGGAGTATGACGCGGGCGGGAAGATGGTGGCGGAGTATGGGGTAGGGGAGGGGTTGGGCGGGGTGCAGTATGTGACGCGGGACCATCTGGGATCGACGCGGGTCGTGACGGATTGGGGTGGGGTGGCGGTGGGATTACGGGCAACGAGCGGGATGCGGAGACGGGCTAGGACGCTTGCCGCGAGATTGATTTTCTTAGGACCGGTAGGGGGGGCGGAATTCCCCTATCGGGTCCTAGGATAAAAATAAGGTGACTGACACCAATTTATTGCTTTTGTTTTATAGGGGCCAGGTGGCGGCGGGGAGCCAGCCGGTGCCGTTGTTGTTGGCGTCTACTAGCCAGAGGTAGAGATTTTTGTTGCCGGTTAGATAGGTGCCTTGGCGGGTTAGCGTTAGGGTCAGGATCAGGTCGGAGCCGCTGGTCTGGGCGTTGAAGTTCGCTACCGCACATTGGTTGTTGGGGGGCGTGAAGCCGGTTAATCCGTCGTTGTACAGAGATACGGTGTTCGTTGCCCGGTCGTAGAAGCCGTGACAGCTATTGGCTCCGATCGTCGTGCTGTTGTTGACCAGGAAGTAGATGCGGGTGGTGTTGCGGGCCGTGATGGTGAACGTCTGGTTGGCCGCCGTGGAGTTGGTGGGGGAGGTCGAGATCAGGGCCGGGGCCGTCGACCCGCCGAGGGTCCAGGTGGTGGCTTGTTGCCAGCCGGTACCGGTGCCGGTGCCCGTGGCGCCGGTTAGCCAGAAGTAGACGTTCTGCGTCCCGGTGGCGTAGGCGCCTTGGCGGGTGATGGTCATGGTCAGGGTTAGATCGAGGCCGTTGGTGGTGGCGTTGACGTTGGTTACGGTGCACTGGCTGTTGGTCGTGTTGACCGCGGTCAGGGCGTCGTTGTAGAGATACACCGTGTTGGCCGGGCGGTCGTAGAAGCCGTGGCAGGTGTTGGCGGGGATGGCCGTGCTGGTGTTCACCAGGAAGTAGATGCGATCCGTGTAGCGGGCGCTGATGGTGAAGGCCTGCGCGGCTGTCGTGGAGGCGGATGGCGTGGCAGCACCCAATACGGGCGGCTGGGCGGCGCCGATGTTCCAGGTGAGGGCCGGGAGCCAGCCGGTGTTGTTGTTGCCGCCGTCTGTGGCCCAGACGTAGAGGTTCTTTGATCCGGTGGCGTAGGCGCCTTTGCGGGTGACGTCGAGACGGAGTTGGAGATTGGTCGAGTCTGTCGATACGGAGAAATTGGTGATGGCGCACTGCGAGTTCTGGATGGTTCCGGGAGTGGCGGAGAGCGTGGTTAACCCGTCGTTGTAGAGGAAGACGGTGTTGAGGACGCGGTCGTAGAAGCCGTGGCAGGAGTTCTGGGGGACGGCGGGGGTGGTGTCGAGCAGGAAGTAGATGCGGTTGATGTCGGTGCTGCCGTTGACATCGCTGACGGTGATGGCGAGGGTTTCGGAGACCGCCGTGGGGGAGGCTGGGGTGGCGGAGAGCAGTGTGGGTGGCTGCTGGCCGCCGATGTTCCAGGCGCTGGCGAGGATCCAGCCAGTGCCGGCGTTGGCGTTATCGGTGACCCAGACGTAGAGGTTGCGGGAGCCGGTGGCGTAGGCTCCTTTGCGGGTGATGTCGAGGTTGAGGGTGAGGTCGGCGCCGAGGATGGATGCCGAGGAGGTGGCCGAGTTGATGGCGCACTGGGAGTTTTCCGTTACGCCGGGCTGGCCGAGATTGATGGGCGGGAGGAGGGCAGTGAGGGCGTCGTTGTAGAGGAAGACGAGGTTGGTGGCGCGGTCGTAGTAGCCGTGGCAGGTGTTGACGGGAATGGAGGTGTTGCTATTGATGAGGAAGAAGATCTTGGAGAGATCGACGGCGCCGTTGGGATCGCGGGCGACGAACTGGAAGGTCTGGGTAAGCGGGGTGGCGGTGGCGGGGGAGGCGGAGATGAGCGACGGCCCCTGGTTGGTTGCGAGTTGCCAGTCGGAGGCCTGGACCCAGCCGGTGCCGGAGTTGGCGGCGTCCGTGACCCAGATGTAGAGCTTCAGGGCGCCGGTGGCGTAAGTGCCCTGGCGGCGGAGGGTGAGGTTTAACGTCAAGTCGTTACCCAAAGAGGTAACGGAGGATGACCCGGCGAGGAGGGCGCACTGGGTGTTCTGGAGCGTGCCGTTGGGGGTGGAGCCGAGAGTGGTTAAGGCGTCGTTGTAGAGGAAGTAGCCGTTGGAGGCGCGGTTGTAATAGCCGTGGCAGGAGTTGGTGGTGATGTTGGGCGAAGGTGCGATCAGGAAGTAGATGTTGTTGATGTCGGCCGCGCCGTTGAAGTCCCGAGCGGTGAGGGTGAAGGTCTGGGTGGCGGCGGTGGTTGTGGTTGGCGTGGCCGCGGGAAGGGTGGGGGGCGTGGGCGGGATGGCCGGGGTGGTGAAATCGACGAAGCGGATGCGGTTATTGGAGGAGTCGCCGATGGCGAGGCTGCCGGAGCGGTCGACGGTGAGGCCGGCGGGGTTGAAGAGATTGGCGGCGGTGGCGGGGCCATTGTCACCGAGTGTCTGGCCGCCGCCGGCGACGGTGGAGATGACGCCGGTGGTGGCATCGATCTTGCGGACGCGGTTGTTGCCGTAGTCGGAGAAGTAGAGGTTGCCGGCGGCATCGACGGCGAGGTGGGTGGGGGTGTTGATCTGGGCGGCGGTGGCGGCGCCGCCATCGCCGGAGAAGCCGGCGGTGCCGGTGCCGGCGATGGTGGAGGCGATGCCGGTGCCGGTGAAGATGGGTTGGTAGTTGGCGGTGAGTTTGCGGATGCGGTGGTTGTCTTTATCGGCGATGAAGATATCGCCGTTGGCGTTGATGGCGATGCCGTAGGGGGAGCGGAACAGGGCGAGGTGTGCGGGGCCGTTGTCGCCGGAGAAGCCGGCGGTGCCGGTGCCGGCGACGCGGAAGGAGGCGCCGGTGGCGGCATCGATACGGCGGATGGCGCCGGCGGTTTCGACGATGAAGATGTTAGCGCTGCTATCTACGGCGATGCCGATGGGGCCGGGGATATCAGTGACGATGGGTGTGACGGCGCCGTTGACGGCACTGATACGGCAGACGCGGTTGTTGGAATAGTCGGTGAAGAGGATGTTGCCCTGGCTGTCGATGGCGACATCGAGGGGGTTGTTGAGGCCGGTGGCGATGGAGGAGATGATGCCGGTGGCGGCGTCGATTTTGCGGACGCGGTTGTTGATGGTGTCGGCGAAGACGATATTGCCGTTGGCGTCGAATTCCAGGCCTTGCGGGTTGGCGAGGCGGGCGGCGGTGGCCGGGCCGCCGTCGCCGGAGAAGTTGAAGACGCCGCCGCCGGAGCCGCCGCCGGCGACGGTGCGGATGATGCCGTTGCCGATGGCACCCCACACGGTGGCGGCGCCGTTGAGGGCGGATTGATTGACGGTGAAGGGCTGGCCGGCGATGAGGAGGGTGGCGGTTCGGCCGGTGGTGCCGGTGTTGGCGGTGGCGGAGAAAGTCAGCGTCTGGCTGGCGGAGCCGGAGGCGGGGGAGACGGTGAGCCAGGGGGCGGAACTGGTGGCGGTCCAGGGAGCGGAGGGGGAGAGGGTGAGGGCGATGGGGCCGGAGGCGGCGGCGGGGGCGAGGGTGGCCGACGCGGGGGCGAGCGAGACGGTGGCGCCGGACTGGACGACGAGGGCGGGGACGCCGCTGACATCGATGATGCCGGAACGGTTGGTGACGGCGGTGTTGGCGGTGGCGTTGTATGTGAGGGTTCCGAGGCCGACGGGTTGGGGCAGGGAGAGCCAGTTGACGGTGCTGTTGGCAAGCCAGAGAGAATTGGCGGTGGTGGTGCGGATGTCGAGGTAGCCGCTGGTGGCGGTGGCGGGGAGGTTGGTCCAGATGGGGCTGACGGTGAGGGCCGGGGTGGTGAAATCGACGACGCGGATGCGGTTGTTAGTGGTGTCGCCGATGTAGACGTTGCCGATGCCATCGACGGCTACGCCGACGGGGTATTGGAGGCGGGCGGCGGTGGCGGGACCGTTGTCGCCGGAGAAGGCGGGAGTGCCGGTGCCGGCGAGGGTGGAGATGAGACCATCGGCGACGGTGATTTTGCGGATGCGTTGGCCGCCGAAGTCAGCGATGTAGACGTTGCCCATGGCATCGGTGGCGAGGCCTGCGGGGGCAGAGAGATTGGCCGCGGTGGCGGGGCCGCCATCCCCGCTGGAGCCGCCTGTGTTGGCGCCGGCGACGGTGGAGATGATGTTCGTGCCCGATTCGATTTTGCGGATTCGGTTGTTGTTTTTGTCGGCAATGTAGACGTTGCGTTGGACGTCGACGGCGATGCCGTAGGGGGAGTTGAGTGTGGCGGCGGTGGCGGGGCCACCGTCACCGCTGAAGCCAGCTGGGCCGGTGCCGGCGATGGGGGCGAGGACGCTGGTGAGGACGTCGAGCTTCAGGACCTGATTGGCGGCGGCGATGTAGAGATTGCCCGCGTCATCGACGGCGACGCCGGTGGGGGTGTTGGGCTGGGCGACAGTGGAGATGATGTTGGAGCCGACGGCGATTTTGCGGATGCGGTTGTTGGAGTAATCGGAGACGAAGAGATTGCCGGCGGGATCGAGGGCAACGGCGAGGGGGTTATTGAGGGCGGCGGCGAAGGCGGGGCCGTTGTCACCGGAGAAGCCGGGGGCGCCGGTGCCGGCGATGGTGGTGATGAAGCCGGTTGCGGCGTCGATGCGGCGGACGCGGTGGTTCATGGTGTCGGCGAAATAGACGTTGCCGCTGCCATCGACCGTGAGCCCTTGCGGGTTTCCCAGTTGTGCTGAGACGGCGGGGCCGTTATCGCCGGAGAAACTGGCCGAGCCGGTGCCGGCGATGGTGCGGATGACGCCGTTGCCGATGGCGCCCCAGGGGGTGTAGGCGCCATTGGCGGCGACCTGGGCGATGACAAATGACTGGCCGGCGGCGGTGACGGTGGCGATGCGGCCGGTGGTGCCGGCGTTGGCGGTGAAGGTGAGGGTGATGATTTGGGAGCCGGTGCCGGAGGCGGGGGAGACGGTTAGCCAGGAGGCGCTGCTCACGGCTGTCCAATTTTCGGTGGGCTGAACACTGACGGTGAAGGCGCGGGAGCCAGCGCCGGGGGCTGCGGTGGAGGTGTTGAGGGGTGTGGGAGAGCCGGGCTGGGTGACGGTGTACTGCTTCTCGTTGACGCTGATGATGGCCGTGCGGCTGAGGTAGGAGCTGTTGGTGGTGTTGCTATAGGCGACGGCTCCGGTACCGGTGCTGCTGGGGGTGGTGATGGTGAGCCAGCTGGCGTTGCTGGTGGCGACCCAGAGGGCGCCGGCGGGAATGGTGTTAGTGACGGAGAAATTGCCGGAGTTACCCGTTTGGCCGACGGTGGTGGAGGTGGCGTTGAGGGTGATGAGGGGGGAGGTGGTGTCGAGGAACGAGATGCGGTTATTGGCGGTGTCGGCGATGAAGATGTTGCCGAGGCCATCGACGGCGACGCCGCGGGGGAAGGAGAGCTGGGCGGCACCGGAGCCCTGGGTGCCGGTGCCGGCGATGGTGGTGATGGTTCCGGCGGCGATTTTGCGGACGCGGTGGTTGTTGCTGTCGGCGATGTAGACGTTGCCGGCGGCATCGACGGCGAGGCCGGCGGGGTATTGGAGCTGGGCGGAGGTGGCGGGGCCGTTATCGCCGGAGAAGCCTTGGATGCCGGTGCCGGCGATGGTGGTGATGGTGCCGGCGGTGATTTTGCGGACGCGGGCGTTGAGGTAATCGGCGATGTAGATGCTGCCGGTGGTGTCGATGGCGACGGAGAAGGGCGAGGCGAGCTGGGCGGCGGTGGCGGGGCCGCTGTCGCCGGAGAAGCCCTGGACGCCGGTGCCGGCGATGGTGGTGATGTTGCCGGCGGAGATCTGGCGGATGCGGTTATTGAAGGAGTCGGCGATATAGATGTTGCCGGTGGGATCGAGGGCGATGCCTTGGGGGGCGTTCAACTGGGCGGCGGTGGCGGGGCCGTTGTCGCCGGAGAAGCCGGGGGCGCCGGTGCCGGCGATGGTCGAGATGGTTTGGGTGGTGACGTCGATTTTCCGGATGCGGTTGTTGGAGGAATCGGCGATGTAGAGGTTGCCGGCGGGATCGATGGCGATGGCGCCGGGGTCGCGGAGTTGGGCGGCGGCGGCGGGGCCATTGTCGCCGGAGAAGCCGGGGGTGCCGGTGCCGGCGATGGTGGAGATGATTTGGGTGGCGGCGTCGATTTTGCGGATGCGGTGGTTGGCGGTGTCGGCGATGAAGAGGTTTCCGTTGGCGTCGAGGACGATGGCGGCGGGGGAGTTTATGCGGGCGGCGGTGGCGGGGCCGTTGTCCCCTGTTGCGCCGGCGATGCCGGTGCCGGCGATGAGGGTGAGGGTGCTGGGGGAGTTGGGCGCCCAGGGGTTGTAGCGGCCGGTGGCACCGAGCTGATTGACGGTGAAGGGGCGGCCGTTGACGGAGAGGGTTGCCTGGCGGGGGAGGGTGGAGAGGTTGGCGGTGTAGGAGTAAGTGATGGTTTGATTGTTCGTCGTGAATGTTAGCCAGGAGTTACTGCTGATGGCGGTCCAGGCTTCATTGGCAGTTACTGTTAGGGTGCCCGAGCCGGCGGCGGGCGGTACGTGGGTGTTGGGGGCGGAGAGGGTGACGGTTTCGCGGTTGGCGAGGACGGCGGTGGCGGCGCGGGGTTGCTGTTTGGCTGTTCCGGCTGGCTGGGGGGTGAGGATGGCTTTGGCGGTTGCGGTGGGGACGAGGTTGTCCCAGTTGGCGCCCCAGGCCCAGGTGCGGCCGGAGGTGTCGGTGGCGAGGGAGTAATCGGCGGCGGCGTCGATGTCGGCGATTTCTGGGAGATTTTCGAGTTTTTGGAAGGTGGAGCGGGTGGCGATGGTGCCGTCACCGAGCTGGCCCATGGTGTTTTGGCCGGCAGCCCAGACGGCGCCGTCGGCTGTGAGGAGAAGGGTGTGGTTGGCGCCGGCGGCTAGTTTCTTGACGCCTTGGGGGGTGCGAAGGATTTGCCAGGTGCGGGTGGCGCGGCGCCATTCGTGGACGGCGCCCTGGGCGTCGAGGGCGAGGACGCGGTGGGAGGTGGCGGAGAGCTGGCGGACGTCTTTTACTGTGCCGATGGGTTCGGCGCTGGTGCTGGTGCGTAAGTGGATCTCTTGGGAAAGGGCGGGAACCGCGAGGAAAGTGCCTAACAGGAGCAGATTACGGAACATGAGGATAAGAAAGCCCTTCGTTAAATCGCCTTCATTGTGGCATATTCCCTGGGTTGTGAGAAGAGATCGGATTTGGCTTTCCGGTGCCGCCCGACGAAAGTTTACCGACGTGGGTTATTGCGATCTGGGCTGGCGTTGTCGAAGGTTTCGGCTGTGACGGAGTCCTGGCCGCCAGGCCACTTGTTTGAGCGGGGACGGAGTTCATAGGGATGCAATATTCATTTGTTAAGATTTTTGCAGTTTGCCGTCACCTCTGAGAGGCGATGGCCCAAGGAGATGGCTGTGATCAACAGAAACGCGTTTTTTGCCACACTTGTCCTGCTAGGTGGACTAACAGCGGCGCTACAAGCACAGACGACATTCGGGACGATTCGGGGCCGTGCGATGGACTCGACCGGCGCGGTGGTTCCGGGTGTGAAGATTACCGTGAAGAACACCAATACCGGTGTGGCGAAGTCGGTGGAGAGTGACGAGTCGGGGGCCTACGAAGTTGGCTACCTGCAGCCGGGAACGTATGGCGTCACGGCGGAGCGGGCGGGCTTCAAGCGGTTTGCGTCACAACAGATTCCGCTTAGTGCGAATGCGGTTGTTCTGGCAGAGGTGCGGCTGGAGGTGGGCGACGTCAGCGACTTGATTACGGTTTCTGGGGCCGCACCGTTGATCGCGACGGAATCGGCACAACTGACGCAGGTTAAGAATCAACGGCAGTACATGGAAGCGCCCGTGATCGCGCGGGACAGTTTCTATAATATGTTTTCGCTGATTCCCGGAACGCAGCCGACAGATTTTGCCTATGAGCAGTCGTTCGCGGGAGGGAGAAGCAATGCCGCGAACTACACGGTGGACGGGATCAGCATGAACTCGGTTTTGTTCAGCGCGGTGCTAGGGCCGGTGAATCCATCGCTTGAACTGATTCAGGAAGTAAATGTGCAGTTGTCCGGGAATCCGGCGGAGTTCGGTTCGCCGGGGCAGGCGACAATTGTGACCAAGGGCGGGGACAATCGGTTTCACGGAAGTGCGGTGTGGTACTACAACACGGCGGGCATGAACGCGCGCCCGTTCTTTTCGCCGACGCGCCCGTTCGCGGTAACAAACGATTATGGGTTTAGTGTTTCGGGGCCGCTGCGGAAGAACCGGACGTTTTATTCGGGGGCGTTTGAGGCATACAACTACCGGTCGGCGGCGTTACCGAACTTGAATCTGCCATCGCGCAGCCTGCGTGCCGGGGATTTTTCGAAATTGACCGATGCGGCGGGGCGGCCGGTGTCGATTCTGGATCCGACGACGGCGACGCCATTTGCTGGGAGTGTGATTCCGGCGAGCCGGCTGAATGCGACGGCGCTCAAAATCCAGGAGCGATTCTACCCGCAGCCGAACTTCGGCGGGCCGGAATCGATCACGGGGAACTACCGGGCCGCGATCAAGCAAGGGAACCGGCGCGAGGGCGTTGATGTGCGTGTTGATCATCAGATCAGCGCGAAGAACTCGCTATTTGGGCGGTTTGGTGCGTCGCGGTCTCCGCAGGCGCCGCTGGAAGGCGGGATGCCGACGATCGGATTCCGAATTCAGCGGCGACAGGGCCGCAGCCTGCTGCTTTCCGACACACACATCTTCCGTCCAGGGTTGATCAACGAGCTTCGCCTGGGAATGGCGCGCAACTACAATCCGCGCCAGGGTCCAATCTATGGGCCCGACATTGTGAAGGAACTGGGGCTGACGAATCTGACGCCGAATCTGCCGGAGATTAATGCCCTTCCGGTATTTGCGATCACTGGATTCCAGGGGATTTCGCAGATTGCCTACAACACGCCGGCGGAGATGAACTATCAGTTGCAGGACAACGTGTCGTGGATTCGCGGGCGGCACACGCTGAAGATGGGCGGAGAGGTGGCGCATCACTATGGCGCAATCTACGCCATTTCGCCGACGAGCGCGTATGGAAATGTGTCCTTCACGGGGCAGTACACGAACAACGCGTATGCAGACTTCCTGGTGGGGATTCCGCGCACGGCGACGGTGACGGTGGCCGGATTCTCGCGGGATCACGCGACGAATACCGACTACGCGATGTTTGTGCAGGACGACTTCAAGGTGACGCCACGGTTGACTGTCAATCTTGGCCTGCGGTACGAGTACAACCCGCCTTTCCGGGAGCAGGAAGACCGGCGGGCGAGCTTCGACCCGGCGACGGGCAAGCTGGTGGTGCCTAGCGAACAGGCGAAGAAGCAGATCAGTTCCGCGTTTTTGGCGACGAGCCTAGCGCCGATTGTGACGGCGGACGCGATGGGCTGGCCGACGCGGCTGGTGCGGGCGGACAGGAACAACTTCGCGCCGCGCATTGGGGCGGCGTATAAGGTAACGGCGGACAACAAGACGGTATTGCGCGCCGCCTATGGGATCTTCTACATCCCGTACCGTTACGGGATTTGGGGCGGGTTGGGAGGCGGGCCGTTCACGGGGAGCGCGGCCGCGGCGCCGAACGTGATCACGGGCGGAGTGCCGACCTGGCGGTTGCCGCAGATGTTCCCGTCGGCGTTGAACCAGTCGGGAACGGCAAATTTGCAAGGGATAAACCCGAATTTGAAAGTCCCGTACCTGGAGCAGTGGAACGTGACGCTGGAACGGGAGATTGCGCATATGGGACTGCAGGTTACGTACACCGGAACGAAATCGATGCAGCTGCCGATTTCTCGAAATATCAATCAGGTGGCTCCGAGTACACTGCCGTTCAGCGTTTCGCGGCGGCCGTTCCCGTTATTGGGGACGGTGAATTACACGGACAATGGCGGAACGCAGATTTACCACGGTTTGATGATGACGGCGGAGCGGCGTATGCGGAACGGGCTGCATTTCCAGGTGAGCCACACGTGGGCGAAGAGCCTGACGGATTCGCGGATTATTGACGATACCAGCGACGGGACGGGCTATCTGGAGAACGCCTACGATCGGCGGCGGGAGTGGGGAGACGACACGTATATCCGGCGGCACCGGTTCACGGCGAATGCGGTTTACGAGTTCCCCTTTGGCGGCGGGCACCGGCTTGCGAGCCGCGGGTTGGCGAAGTTGCTGGCGGGCGGCTGGTCGATATCGCCGCTGCTGGTTATGCAGACAGGGCAGTATTTCACGCCTTCCTTTGCGGGAAGAGATCCAGCCAACATCGGGACCAGCAGCGGGCGGCCGGACCGGGTTGCGAATGGGAATCTGGAAAACCCGGCGATCGGGAAGTGGTTTGATTTGGCGGCTTTTGCGATTCCGCCGGTGAACGCCGGCCGGTTCGGCAACTCCGGTGTGAACATTCTGGAGGGGCCAGGGTTGAAGCTGTTGAGCGCGAGTCTGCTGAAGCGGATTGCGATCCGGGAGGGGATGTGGTTGAAGGTGGAGGGCACATTTACCAACGTGCTGAACCATCCGAACTTTGGGTTGCCGGGGCCGGTGATTACGACGGCGGCTGGCGGTGTGATTCAGAGCACGGGTTCTCTGGAGAGCGCCGGCGCGCGGACGGGACGGCTGGGGGTGAGATTGGATTGGTAGGGTAGGGGTTCGTAGTCGCTGTCGGTTAGGACGAGGACGTAGCCGTTGCGGACCGCTTCCAGGCGTGCCCAGAACTTATTGGTTTTGCCGTCGACGCGGTTGGTGGCGTGGCGTTCCCAAGGAGTGGGGAGGGAGAAGCGGCCCTGGTAGTCGAGGCCGTTGAAGCGGGTGGCGCCGTTGGCGGTGTTGGCGTAGCGGTGGGTGCTGTCGGCGGCTATGCCCGTGTAGGCGCCGGAGTAGGCGTTGTAGTATTCGACGCCGCCGCCGGCGTAGACGATCTTCATGGCTACGTAGACGCTTCGGCCAGACCGGCGGTCCTGGGCGGTGGCTTCCATGAAGTAGACGGGCGGGTAGCTGACGTCCTCGTACTTGCGGGCGTTGGCGGTGCGGAGGGTGGGTTCGACGATGGTGGCCGACGGTGTCGGTGATGTAGTAGGTCCGCACTTCGGCGGTGGGATGGGTGAATTCCACGTAGGCTGGTTTGGCGGTGGTGGGCCACGTGTCGGGGGTGTTCCGCGGGGTGCTGATGGTGATGGGGATGGCGGCGGCCGTTTGGGCGAGAGAGGCGTCGTTGTCCTAATGGACGACGGTGTGGGCGAGGCCGGAGGCGATGTGGGTGGAGGTGGTGATCTGCCAGCCGTTGCGGGTGGTGGTGTTCACGGACGAGGGTTGAGCGGGGCCGAACTTGGCGGCGTGGAACTGCCAGTCCTCGGCGGCAGTGGCCTGGTGGGTGGCTTCGGCGAGACGGGGGACGAGGAGGTTGGTTTTGGCGTACTAGCGGCTGTTGTCGTATTGCACGATGGCGGCGACGGCATTTCTTTCGACGGTTTGGGGATGGTGAAGGAGAGCGCGTCGAAGTGATCGGGCGTTTGGGCGCAGGCAAGGGGGAAGAGGCGGCGGAGCAGACCGTAATTGGAGTCGCGGAATTTGTAGGGAAAGTGGATCGACTTTTTGTTGGCGGGGGGCGGAGTGATATAGAATGCAGGCCGATGAGCGATATCAAACGGACGGATGCCCCGGTGGGGCGCAGAGGATTTGTGGCCGCGGCTGGCGTGGCAGCCGGCATGGCGATGGCGGCCGAGGGCGCGCCGATTCCGATTATCGACACGCACTTTCACCTGTACGACCAGACGCGGCCGCAAGGGGCGCCTTTCCCGTTTCAGCCGAACCAGCCGCCGTTTTTGCCGAAGCACTTTCGCGAGTCGGCGATTCCGTTGGGGATTGTGGGCGGGATCAAAGTGGAGGCGAGCCCGTGGGTGGAGGACAACCTATGGGTGCTAATGCAGATTCAGGACGAGCCGATGATTACCGGCATGATCGGTAACCTGGACCCGACGAAACAGGACTTTCAGGAGTTTCTGGAACGCTATCACCGGAACAAGCTGTTTCTGGGGATCCGGTTTGGGAACGTATGGCCGGGGCAGGACCTGGTGGCGGCGGTGGAGAAGCCGGATGCGATTGCGAATTTGAAGGCGTTCGCGAAGACGGGGTTGACGCTGGAGGTGGCCAATCCGCGGCTGGACCTGACGGCGGCGGTGGTGAAGCTGACGGATAAGGTGCCGGACTTGCGGATTGTGATGGGGCACCAGCAGGCGTTGGCGTTGCCGACGGAGGCGGGGGTGTTGAAGACGTATTCCGACAACCTGAAGGAGTTGCGGAAGCGGAAGGCGTTTGTGAAGATTTCCGGGTTGCACCGGCGGAAGAACGCGGTGGCGGGTTCGCCCGCGGACCCGGCGGATTATCGGCCGATGATGGATTTTCTCTACGACATCTTTGGGGAAGACTATGTGGTCTACGCGGGGCGAAGCCGGGCGACCATCGAGATTATGAAGCAGTATTTTGGGGCTAAGGGGCGACCGGTGGCGGAGAAGTTTTTCTGGAAGAATTCGCTGCACGCGTTCCGGTGGATTAAGCGGGACCCGTGGCAGCCGCAGTTGGGCTAGGCCTTTTTCTTCCAATATTCCATGGTGGGCCCGGTGTAGACGCCGGAGCCCACGATGGCGCGTTTGCGGATATCGGCGATCTGCGCGGCGGATAGTTTGCGGAAGTTGCGGACGGTGCGAATGTTGTCTTCCATCTGGCCTTGCGTGCCGGCGCCGCAGATGGCGACGTGGACGCCGGGCTGGCTGAGCGAGTATTGAAGGCACTCGGTGGGGCTGAGGGAGCGGAGAAGGAAGGCCTTGCAGAAGACTTTGATGGCCTGGATGCCGACGCCGCGTTCGCGGGCTTCGGGCATGGCGATGTTTTCAAAACTGAGATAGGCGTGATCGGCGGCGTGGACGGGGAGAAGGACGGTGTCCCAGCGGTCGGTGGCTTTGAGCAGGGCGGCGTGGGCGTGGGGATCGTAGTGGCCGGTGAAGCCGATGAAGCGGCATTGTCCGGCCTTTTTTGCGGCTTCGAAGGCGTCGAGGACGCCGCCGGGTTCGAGGATTGTTCTGAACTCGTCGGTGCTCTGGAGGGAGTGGAGTTGCCAGAGATCGACGTGGTCGGTTTTGAGGGTGCGGAGGGAGGTGTCGAGATCGGCCAGGACGTCTTTGGCTGTGCGCTTCATCGTCTTGGTGGTGAGGAAGACGTTTTTGCGGACGCCCTGGAGGCCGATGCCGTAGGCCTCTTCGGCGCGGCCGTCCCAATAGGCGCGGGCGCAATCGAAGTAGGTGATGCCGAGTTCGGCCATGCGGCGGACGTGGGCGGCGGCGGAGGGGACGTCGGGATGGAGATCCATGCGGGCGCCTCCCTGGGCGATGATGCTGACCTGGACGCCGGTCTTGCCGAAGGTGGTGGTGGGAATGTCGCCAGCCTTTACCTTGGCGGCGGCCGCGGCGGCGGTGCCGGAGACGACGGTGCCGACGAAAACTCTTCGCTTCATGGGAGTCCTCCTGTTTGCTTTAGGGTACACGTTGTGGGCGGTGGTGGATGACAATGTTGGCAGGAGAATTCGGATGCGGATTGTGGGTGTGCTGTTGGTGGTTTGGGCTGGGGTGGCGGCGGGGGAGGAGTTTGTGAACTCGGTGGGGATGCGGATGGTGCGGGTGCCGGCGGGGACGTTTGCGATGGGGGAGAGCGCCGTTGTCACCGATGCGCTGTTGGACCCGTTGACGTATCCGCGGCGGAGCGAGATGGCGCGGCTGTTTCCGAAGGCGGATCCACGGTCGTTCGTGCTGCCGTTTGAGGCGGCGCGGCACGGCGATTTTGACGAGCGGCCGGTGCATCGGGTGCGGATTTCAAAGCCGTTTTTTATGGGGGTTTTTGAGGTGACGAATGCGCAGTATGAGCAGTTCGACCCGGGGCACAAGGCGCTGCGCGGGAAGCGCGGATTTTCCAAGGGTGACGACGAAGCCGTGGTGTTTGTTTCGTGGGAGGACGCGCGGGCGTTTTGCGCGTGGCTGACGAAGAAAGAGGGACGGCCGTATCGACTGCCGACGGAGGCGGAGTGGGAGTATGCGGCGCGGGCGGGGACGACGTCGTTGTACTCGACGGGGGATGCGCTGCCGCCGGAGTTTTTGAAGAATGCGCGGAGCACGGAGTTTGAAGAGGCGGCCGATGTGGTGCCGTTGACGGTGGGGTGGACGTGGGCGAACGGCTTCGGGTTGTTTGATTTGCATGGGAATGTGGAGGAGTGGACGGGGGATTGGTACGGTCCGTATGCGGGCGGTGCGCAGGTGGATCCGGTGGGGCGCGCGGATGGGGATTTTCGGGTAACGCGAGGCGGGAGCCATGGGACGGACCCATACTATTTGCGGTCGGCGAACCGGATGGGGACGCTGCCGGAGACGCGGAACTGGTTGATTGGTTTTCGTGTGGTGCAGGGGGAAGCGCCGCGGACCCGGCCGTTGCCGGTGGTTGCGGCGAAGCGGGTGTTGGCGGGGGATTTTGGCGGTGGTGAGCGTGTTGACATGACGCGGCCGTACTTCCGCGGGCCGCAGCCGTTTGTGAAGATTCCGGGGGATGCGCACGGGCCGGTGTATGCGTGGCACAACCACGACACGGCGATTGCGGAGTGCCCGAACGGAGACTTGCTGGCGATTTGGTATACGTGCGAGCAGGAGCGGGGCAGGGAATTGGCGGTGGCCGCGAGCCGGTTGCGGAAGGGGGCGGCGGAGTGGGGGCCGGCCGAGCCGTTCTGGGATGCGCCGGACCGGAATGACCATTGCCCGGCGTTGTGGTTTGACGGGAAGGACACGCTGTACCACTTCAACGGGCTGGGCGTGGCGGGGCGGTGGGAGCCGCTGGCGCTGGTGATGCGGACGTCGAAGGATAACGGGGTGACGTGGTCGAAGGCGCGGCTGATTGCGGCGGAGTATGGGTATCGGAACATGTTGGGGCAGCCGGTGTTCCGGACGGCGAGCGGGGCGATTGTGATGGGGGCGGATGCGAATGGCGGGTCGACGGTGTGGGTGAGCCGGGACGAGGGGGCGACTTGGGCGGACGCGGGTGGGAATATTCGCGGGGTGCATGCGGGCGTGGCGGAGATGGGGGATGGGCGGCTGGTGGCGTTGGGGCGGGGGCAGAATGTGGATGGGGTTTCGCCGTTGAGCATTTCGGGGGACATGGGGAAGACGTGGAGTTCGTCGGCGAGTGGGGTGCCGCCGTTGGGGGGCGGGCAGCGGCTGGTGTTGATGCGGTTGAAGGAGGGGGCGTTGTTTTTGGCGTCGTTTGCTGAGGATATTGCGGCTTTTGGGCCAAGGGCGAACCGGCCAAAGACGCAGTTGTTTGGGGCGTTGTCGTTCGATGATGGGAAGACGTGGCCGGTGCGGCGGGTGATTGGTGCTGCGGATGGGTTGGCGACGATTGATGGCGGGTGGGTGCGCGGGGCGGAGCCGCAGGGGTATCTGGCGGGGACGCAGGCGCGGGATGGGGTGATTCATTTGATCAGCAGTTGGAATCACTATGCGTTCAATGTGGCTTGGTTGCGGGAGGGTGGTGGGGTGGCTGGGGTGGGGCCGGTATCGTTGGTGGGGAAGCGGTTGGTGAATGCGGGGGCATCGGTGGCGGGGATGGATGCGCGGAAGGGGGCGAGTTTTGATTTGACGGGGGCGGGGACGTTTTTGTTGTCGGTGCGGACGGGGCCGTTGACGGCTAACCGGTATCGGGTTGTGAGTGCAGGGGGAGCGGTGCGCGTGGCGGTGCGGCCGGATACGGTGGCGCAGGTTTATGTGGACGGGACGTTGCGGGATGTGATGCCGGCGGAGGTGGTGATTGATTGGCGGGTGCCGGCTCGGGGGACGTTTATGGAGTGGAGCGGGGAGGGCGTGCGGGCGGATTTGAGCGGGGCGTTTGGACCGGGTTAGGCGGCTACTTCGGTGAGGCGATGCGGCGATCATAGTCCGCTTGGAGGGTGCGCCATGTTTCCGGGGTGATTCGGAAGTGCGTGCCGAGGCGGTGGGCGGTGTCAGCGGTGATTGGGCCGGTTCCGTGGAGGATGGCGCTGAGATGGTTGGGCTGGACGTCGAGATCGCTGGCGAGTTCATTGACGCCGATTTCCAGGGGCTTCATGAATTCTTCCAGGAGGACTTCGCCGGGGTGTATGGGGATGAGGTTGGCGGGGGGCTATGAGTGCAAAGCATGCGGCGTCTGGGGACACCCGGCCTGCGGCCCGCGGGTGTCCCCGCCGGAGTTGCCGCTGCGGTGGGGGCTGCCGAATGCGGGCGCTGCGGAGCGGGGAGGACTCGGCGGGTACCCTCGAGCTTACGCTTGCGGATACTCGATTTCCGGCTTCATCTCGCCCTTTTCGAGGTGGCGGATCATGGTGGCGTATTCGGCGGCGTGGCGGTCGTGGGTGACCATGATGATGGTCTTGCCGAAGTCCTTGTTGAGCTTTTGGAGCATGAGCATGACGTCCTTCGCGGACTGGGCGTCGAGGTTGCCAGTGGGTTCGTCGGCGATGAGTAGATCAGGGTCCGTGGCGATAGCGCGGGCGATTGCGACGCGCTGCTCCTGGCCGCCGGAGAGCTGGCGGGGGAAGTGGGTCAGCCGGTCGCCGAGGCCGACGAGTTTCAACGCCGTTTCGGCTTGCTGCATGCGCTCCTTGCCACTGAGGGAGGTGAGCTTCAGGGGGAGTTCCACGTTCTCGATCGCGGTCAGCACGGGGATGAGATTGAACTGCTGGAAGATGAAGCCGATGTGGCGGTTGCGCCAGCGGGCGAGTTCGGCGTCGTCGAGTTGGGAGAGGTCCTCGCCAAGCACGGCGATGCGGCCGGAGGTGGCACGGTCCATGGCGGCGATGAGGTGCATGAGCGTAGACTTGCCCGACCCCGAGGGCCCCATGAGCGCGACGAATTCGCCGCGGTGGATTTCGATGTCGCAGTTGTCGAGCGCGTGGACTTCGAACTCGTCGCGTTTATAGATTTTGGTCAGCTTGCGGGCTTCGATGACGACTTCGCTCATTGCTTTTTCCTTACGGGGGCGCCCATTTTGAGATCGGCCGGGGGATCGAGAATCAGCGTTTCGCCGCCGTTTAATCCTTCGACTTTCACGCCGGCGGAGTTTTCGCCCTTGGCGCGGATGAGCCGTTTCTGCGCCTTACCGGCTTCGATGATCCAGACGGCGCCGTTGCGAATGGCTGCCTTGGGCACGATGACTACGGGCAGTCCCGCTGGCACGCCGCTCGCGGCCGGTTCGCGCTTCTGGTCGTCCTGGAATTGCACGGTGGCGTTCATTTCGGGCCGCAGGAATTCGTCGGGATTCTGGATCTTCACCTTCACTTGGACAGTCGCCTTCTGGCGGTTGGCTTCGGGGGAGATTTCGGTGATGGCACCGTTGTACTTTTTGTCGGGATAGGCGTCGGTGAAGAGGATGGCTTTCTGGCCGAAGTGGAGCTTGGAGAAGTCCGATTGATTGATGTCGAGTTCGACTTCGATATCGTTCAAGTCGGCGAGGGAGACGACGAAGCCTTTGGCGCCGCCGACGCCGGAGAAACCGGTGGTGACGAACTCGCCCTTTTCGACGTTGCGCTGGAGGATGGTGCCGCGGATGGGGGCGCGGATGACGGTGTTGTTGAGCTGCGATTGGGCGAGTTCGACGCGGCCCTTGGCTTCGCGAATGTTGCCGTCGATGGCGGCGATGGCCTCTTTGCGGGGTCCCAGTTTGGCGAGTTCGAGAGTGCGTTGGAGGCTTTTGACACGGTTGTCAAAGCCATCCATGCGGGCGACGGCGTCGTCGAGCGTGGCCTTGGCGGAGACGCCTTCAGCGACCAGTTTGCGGGTGCGGTCGAGACTGATTTGGGCGTTGGTGCGGTCGGCCTTGGCCTGGTCGAGATCGGCTTGGGCGCGCTGGATCTCCTCTGGCCTGGAGCCGTTTTTCGCCTCGGCGAGGCGGGCGTTGAGCGAGTCCAACTGGCCGAGTGCGGTGGTGAGGCCGGCCTTGTATTCTTCGTCTTCCAGGCGGACGATGATCTGCCCTTCGCTGACGCGATCGCCTTTGTTGACGCCGATCCAGGCCACTTTGCCGATGACCTTCGAGGCGACTTCGATTTTGTGCGCGGCGACGATGTAGCCGGTGGCGTCGAGCACGCTGGCCGCGGCGGTCATGGCTGCGCCCTCGGCGGCGGGCGCGGGCACCTGCGTGGTGGCGACATCGCGTGGGGCGTTGGCGGAGTTGTAGATGAACGCGCCGGCGGCGGCAACGAGTAGGAGCACGACGCCAATGACGATCCACTTCGTTGCGCCGGCCCCCTTTTTCGCGGGCCGGTCGCGGTTGATTTTCAGACTTTTCAGGTCAGAGTCCATGCTCATGGTTTAGATATCTCGCAGGGCTTCCAGGATCTGTTTGCGGGCGGCCTGGGCGGCGGGGAGCAGCCCGCCCACGGCGCCGATGAATAGGGCGAACCCCATGCCGGTCAGCATGATTTCGGGCGTGATTTTGAAGCTGAAGGCGACTTCAGAAAACGTCGTCATGCTGCCGATGCCGGTGGTGAAGCCGTCGAGCGGCAGGACGAGCAGGCAGCCGACAATGCCGCCGAAGAAGGAGAGCAGAAGGCTTTCCAGGAAGAAGCTGAGCAGCACGCTGAAGCGGGAGAAGCCGAGGACGCGCAGCGTGCCGATCTCGCTCGAGCGGCGGGCGACGGCGGCGTACATGGTGTTCATAGCGGCGAAGGAACTGCCGACGGCCATGACGATGGCGATGAAAATGCCGAGGAATTGAATGGGCGCCGCCGAGCTGGACTGTTGCTCGTAGTAGAGCTTTTCGGTCATGGCGGTGACGCTCAAGCGCTGGTCGTCCTTGAGCGATTTGATGAAGGGTTCGGTGGCCGAGGGCGGGTCGACACGGACGAGGGCGGAGGAGAGAGTGTCGCACCGATTGTCGTCGGCACAGAGCTGATCGAGGTCGGCCCAGATCTCGCTGTTGGCGGCGGAGTCCCCGGCGTCGAACACGCCGACGACGCGCCAGGCACCTTTGCCGAAGCGGAGGTCCTTGCCGAGTTGGGCTTCGGGGTTGCGCTTGGCGACGTTCTTGCCGACGGTGACTTCGCGCTTGCCGGCTTCGAACCATCGGCCACTTGTGATGGCGATGGCGGGGCGGAGCTTGAAGCCGGGATCGGGCTTGAGCCCGCGGATGGAGATGTTGATGCCGGTCTCGTAATCGACGCTTTCGAGCAGCACGGTGGAGACCATTTCGAGCGAGGCGAGCGGGTTGCCTTGTTCGTCGCGCCGGATGCCGGAGCGGAGTTTCAGATCCTGGAACTGGACGCGAGTGAGGTTGCTGCTGAGTTCCGACTCCGCGCTTTGGCGCATGACGAGTACGTTGCCTTCGACGCCGGTGCTGGAGAAGGCGTTCTTCAGGCCGCCGACTAGCGCGAGGATCGACAGCAGCACCGCGACGGTGAGGCCGATGCCGAGGGCGGTCATGAGCGTCGTTGTGCGGCGGACCCAGAGGTTGCGGAGGTTGTAGGAAAAGGGCAGTGCCATGGGCGATTATCCGGAGTACCGCATGGCGTCGATGATGCTGGTGCGGGAGGCGCCGAGCGCGGGGATGATGGCGGCGACGGTGCCCATGATCATGGCCGAGGCGATGACGGCGACACACATCCACGGAGCGAGCGTCATGCCTTCGAGGTTGGCAAAGCCGCCGGCGCTGGTGGCGATGCCTTTGCAAAGCGTCCAGGCGACGACGCAGCCGAGGAGGCCGCCGAGCAGGGAGATCACCGTGGCTTCGCCGAGGATCATGCTCATCACTTCGCCGTTGGTGAAGCCGAGCGTCTTCAGGATGCCGACTTCGCGGACGCGTTCGCGCACGCTCATGGCGATGGTGTTGCCACAGACCAGCAGGATGGTGAAGGTGATGGCGGCGGAGATGGCAAACAAGTAGAGCTTGACGTTGCCGAGGAAGCTGACGAAGCTGGCGGCGAAGGCGCTTTCCGATTCGGTCTTGGTTTGAACTTGGGCGTTGCGGAAGAGCGAGTCGATTTGCTGGGCGACGGCGGGGCCGTCGTCGGGCGATTGCACGATGGTGAGATAGGCGCCGGCGAAGTCGCGGCGATCGGAGGGGAGGCTCTTCCAGAGGTAATCGATGTTGAACCACATCACCTCTTCGTTCTTGTCGACGTCGAAGAGACCGCTGACGTTGAATTCCAAATCGACCGGGAAGATGTCGCCTTTGAGGGTAATTTTGTCGCCGACTTTGATATTGAATTTATTGGCCAGATCGCGGCCGAGGACGGTGCCGGCGCGGTCCTTGAGGAACGCCTTTTTTTCATCCTCGGCGATGCGGTAATCGGGATAGAGTTTGAAGAGCTGGTCCGGTTCGCAGGCGAAGCGGGCGAAGAAGTTTTTGGGTTCTTTGTAGACGCCGCCGAACCATTGATAGGCCATGACGGATTCGATACCGGGGATCTGGCGGATCTTGCCCTCGTAGCTGATGGGCATCACCTGCGTGAGCGAGATGCGGTTGCGCGTGACCAGGCGGCGGGAGCCGGCGGGACTTTCGTCGGTAGTGAGGAAGAGCGTGACGTAGATGGCCATCAGCACGCCGAGCAGGCAGAATGAAGCCGCGATGCTGGCAATGGTGAGCAGGCTGCGACGGCGGTTGCGGGTGGCGTTTTTCCAGACGAGCGTGATGAATTTGGCCATCGGAGCGATCCCTGTGAAGGAGATACTTACTAGAGTGCCATGAACTGGAAGTGGATCCACGACGCATGTTGGGCGGGCGACCCGTTGGAGGTGGAGCATCTGCTGGTGGAGGGCGCCGATCCGAACCAGGTAGCGCCGACCACATGGCGGCAGACGCCGCTCGGACGCACGCTGGAATTCCGGTTGACACACCCGAAACATGCGGGGCATGTGGAGGTGGTGCGGCTGTTACTGGCGCATGGGGCCGATCCGGTGGCGCGTTCGACGCCACTCGATATGACGCCGTACGAGCTGGCGTGTTTCTGTGGGCTGGCCGGGGCGGCGGAGCTGTTGCGGCCTCATCAGAAGCGGGCGCCGGCGCATCCCACGGGCATGACGCCCTTGTGGCTGGCGGCGGCATCGCGATTGCCGGTCCGGCTGCCGCGAGGGGACCGGAACTGCTTGTGGCGCGGGGCCACGCCGTTGATGATGGCGGCGGCGCATGTGGGTGCTTGGCGAGTGGCCGATACGCTGCTGCGGGAGGGCGCGGATCCGAACGTGGGCACGTCGCTGCTGCATGCGAGTTGTCAGTGGCATTTTGAGCATCTGCTGCCGGCACTGGAATACTTTGCACGGAACGGGTGGAACGTGAACGGGCGGGATGTCGATGGGCAAACGGCTCTGCAGAAGGCCACGTTTCTGCGTTACCGCCGGGCGATCCGGACGTTGCTGGCATTGGGGGCGGACGGGGCGCCTTTGGTACCCTGATAGGACCGTGACTGACGAACAATGGAGTAGCGTCGACGCCCATTTTTCGGCGCTTGCGGAGGAGTCCGCTACGGCGCAGGCGGCGGGTTTGTCGCGCATCGAGGACGCGGAAGTTCGCGCGGAAGTAGCGTCTCTGTTGCGGCATTCCGGTGGGGGCGACACGCTGGTGGGGATCGTCGGCGCGACGATGGATCAGATCGACATCGCATCGTTCAAGGATCAGCGCGTGGGGCCGTACCGGATTGTCCGGCGCCTGGGCGAGGGCGGGCAGGGAGCGGTGTTTGAAGCCGTCCGCGCCGACGGCAGTTTTGATCAACGGGTGGCGATCAAGATTGTGAAGTGGGAGATGGACAGCGAGACGACGCGCGGCCAGTTCCGGCGGGAGCGGCAGATACTGGCCGGGTTGGAACATCCGCATATTGCGCGGCTGCTGGACGGCGGGGAGACGGAGGCGGGCGCGCCGTATCTGGTGATGGAGTACGTGGAGGGCCAGCCGCTGACGGAGGCGACGGCGGGGTGGCCGTTGGCGCGAAAGCTGGCGATGTTTCTGGAGGTGGCTGGCGCGGTGGCGTTCGCCCATCGCAACCTGATTGTGCATCGGGATTTGAAGCCGGCGAATATTCTGGTGACGGGCGATGGGGCGCCGAAGCTGTTGGACTTCGGTATCGCCAAGCTGGTGGACAACGACGCGCAACGCACGCGCACGGCGGTGCAGGCGTTGACGCCGGAATATGCCAGTCCGGAGCAGGTTCGGGGACTGGCGATCACGACGGCGAGCGATGTGTATTCGTTGGGGGTCGTGCTGTATCAACTGCTGACGGAGCGCAAGCCGTATCAGTTGAACACGATGACACTGCTGGAGATGGATCAGGTGATTTGTCAGCAGGCGCCGGAGCCGCCCGGGCTGGGTGACGAGTTGGACTACATCCTGCTGATGGCGCTGCGGAAGGAGCCGGAGCGGCGGTACGAGAGCGTGGAGCGGTTTGCCGAAGATGTGGTGCGGTATATGGAAAACCGGCCGGTGCGGGCGCGTCCGGATTCGGCGTGGTACCGCGTTCGGAAGTACGCGCGGCGCAACTGGGTGGCGCTGATGGCGGCGGCGATTGCACTGACGGGGATCTGCGGCGGGGCGGGGCTGGCCGTTTATCAAGCGCGGCGGGCGGAGCATCGCTTCCAGCAGGTGCGCGTGTTGGCGAACACGTTTCTGTTCGATTTCGACAGGGAGATCCGGCAGGTGCCGGGGACGACGAAAGCGCGTGAATTGCTGGTGAAAACGGCGCTGCAGTATCTGGATGAACTGGCGCGGGATGGGAGCGCGGACGCGACGCTGGCGTCGGAGTTGGCGCAGGCGTATATGAGCGTGGGCGATGTGCAGGGCATGACGGGGTTGCCGAACCTGGGGCGGCCGGCCGATGCGATTGCGAGTTACCGGAAGGCGGAGGCGACGGCGCGCGGCGCGGTGGCTCGGGAGCCGGGGAACGTGGCGCATGTGCGGCGATTGGCGACGTGCCTGGCGCGGATGAGCTTTCTGCAGACGGCGACAGGGGAGATGGCGGCGGCGCGCGGGAGCCTGCAGGAGTCGTTGCGGATCACGAAAGAGAGTTTGCGAGGCAGAGAGCCGGAGGCGGCGGATTTGCGGGCGATGGCGAATGGATATGTTTACCTGAGCGCGCTGGAAATGAATGCCGGCAATGCCCCTGCGGCGGTGGACGCGGCGGCGGTGGGGGCTGAGTGGATGGGCCGTTACGCAAAAGCGAATCCGACATTGCGGGCGCGGATCGACCAGGTGAGGGCTCGTGGTGGATTGGGCAGGGCACAGATTGTACGCGGGCAACTGGAGGCGGCGCGGCAAACGCTATTGGCGCAGCGAGCCGAGCGGCAGACGATCGCGAAAGAGGCTCCGAACGACATGGAGAACTTGCGAGAGTGGGGGACGAACGATCATTTCCTAGGCAATTTGCATGGCGAGGTATCGGGGCCGAATCTTGGCGAACGCACAGAGGCACAGCGTTTTTATGAAGAACATATCGGGATTGCGGAGAAGTTAGCTGCGGCGGATTCCCGGAATGTAAGCGCGGGTGGAGGACTGGTGGCACCCTATGGGAAGCTGGCGGATTTGTTGCGGGAGACGGAGCCGGCGCGGGCGTTGGCGTTGTACCGGAAGGCGTTGGAAGTAGCTGGGGACGGCGGTAGCCGGCGGGCAGAATGGCTGGGGCAGATGAGCTATGCGTTGCGGCGGAGTGGCGATGGGGCCGGGGCGCGACGTACGGCAGAGGAAGGGTTAGCGATCGTGCTTGCCGATCTGTCGCGCGAGCCGGGACCCCAGGAAAGCAGAACGGCTGCACGTGTTTACCGCGCCGCCGGAGAGGCCGCCCTGGCGCAGGGAGATCTGGCGGTGGCGAAGGAGAGATTCGCCAAGGCCGTGGAGCTACTGGCGCGGCATCGGTCATTAGCGGCTACGAATCTGGAGATCGCCGCGGACCTGTCGTTCGCGTGGGAGGCGCTGGAACGCTACCGCGCGAAGGCTGGGGACACGGTGGGAACGGCAGAGTTGCGGGGCGCACGGCTGGCCTTTTGGGAAGCCTGGCAGCGCGATACGCCCAGCGTGTTTACAAAGCGCCAACTGGAATTGGCGCGCGTGCCGCGTTAAACCTGACGGGCAGGTTCCACGCGCTGTTGCCAGGGGGTGATGGCAGGTTTGGGGCGCCGTTGGATTTTCTTGTGAACGATTTGGCGCTGCGTGGCCGCGCGCAGAGTGGCGATCGACTGCATATCCGTCTCGGTAAACGTCAGCGTTTGCGCGCCGCCGCCTTCGGGAATCTGTTCCAGCAGGCGCCGGCATAGCAGCGGCAACTCCTGAACAGCAATATGGTACTTCCGGCTCAGCGCCAGATCCGCGATGACCTTGAACCGCGTTTTGCTGCGGTCGTCGGCCACGCCATCAAATGCGAACTCGCGGAACTCTCCACTGTGGGTGAATCCGGTGAACTGGTATTCCATAACCTAACTTTCCTTTGCTAGGACGAACCGTAAGTTAATTTGCGCTCACGGGGGGCATTCCGCCAAATTTCGCTAAGTAGCGATCCGTTAGGAAACTGGGAACTTAGTTGCCAACTTATGACTTGACCGGTGCGGACTCCGGCCCCTTATTGTCCGTCTTCTACGGCAAGGAGTCAAGCCTTGGCGGTACAATGCCCGACAGTA
>CANIVU010000108.1 GCA_947470805.1 Acidobacteriota bacterium
ATTGGGGTTGTGCGGGCTGGGATGGCGTTGGGGGACACCCGGCCTGCGGCCTGCGGGTGTCCCCGAGGGTTGCTGTGTTGGGGATGGGATTGGCGTGATACTGCTAGTCGGCCACGCCGTCTTCGTGGGGGTGGAAGTGTTCGAGAATCGCCGTCTTTTCGGGCTTCTTGTAGCGTTCCACTTTGGTGCCGATAGGGCCTTTGGAGGTGCGATCGAGGAGGGTGGAGATTTCGGCGCGGGACATCTTCGTGAATGTCTTGCAGGCGAGGACGTTCTCTTCGAGCTGCGCTACGGTTTCGACGCCGCTGACCAGCGTGTCGATGTCGTGTGACCAGGAGTAGCGGAGACATTCCTGAATGGTCGCCACCTTTTCCTTCGTGATGCCGCCGATGGCGTTGGACTTCATGGCTAGTAGGCCGAGGCCTTTTTTGCGGACGGCGGGGAGCACTGTCTTGATGAAGCTGAGGTAGTGGGGATCGATCAGGTTGACCGGGTGCTGGACGGTTTCCCAGCCGTCGTAGCCTTTGAGCAGCGCCTGGTGGACTTCGGGGTCGTGGTGGCCGGTGAAGCCGATGTGGCGGACCATGCCCTTTTTCTTGGCTTCGACGAAGGCTTCGAGCGAGCCGCCGGGGGCGAAGATCTTTTCGACCTCGTCCATGCGGGCGACTTCGTGGCAGGCCCAGAGGTCGAGATAGTCGGTGTTCATGCGCTTCAGCGTCAGTTCCAACTGGGCCATGGCCGATTTCTTGTCGCGCAGTTGGGCCTTGGACATGAGGAGGATGTTTTTACGGGTCGACTTATCGATGGCCTTGCCGTAAGTTACATCGCTTTCGCCGTCGTGATACTTGGCGGCGGAATCGAACATGACTACGCCGAGTTCGATGGCGCGGCGGATGATTTTGATCCCTTCCTCTTCGCCGCGAACGCGTAAATGATAGCCGCCGAGCGTGAAGCGGGAGACTTTCAACCCGCTTTTGCCGAGCGTGCCCATGGGCATGGGCGCGGCGGCGAGCGTTTCCATTGTCACGCCGAGAGCCGCGGAGGTTGCCTGCAGAAATTGACGCCGTTCCATAGTTACTCCACCACCTTTGCTGATGTGATGGTATCCAGGCGCGGGAATTCGCGGTCCAGGTAGTTATAACCCTTGGTCTGGATCTGTTTGGGGTCCGGGCCGTTGCCGCGCGGGGGCATATCGCCGTACACGAATGCCAGTTGATCCATCACATCCAATCCTTCTATCACTTTTCCGAGCGGAGCGAAACCGTCCTTATCCAGGGACGAGTTGTCGGTCATGTTGAAGAAGAGTTGGGTGGTGCGGGTGTTGGGGCCACGGGCGGCGAAGGTGAGAGTGCCGCGGACGTTCTTTTGCTTGACCGGATCGTCGATCAGCTCGAGGGTCCGCCAGAGTTGATCTTTCTTCAGATCGGGGTTGATGCCGAACTGGGCGACGAAGCGGCGTACGACGCGGTGGAACTTGACGCCGTCGAAAAACTTTTCGGTGACGAGGGTGTAGAAGTGATCGGCACCGCGGGGGGCCCAGTCGCGGTGGACCTCAATGACCATGGGGCCTTTGGTGGTCTCCATGCGCACTTTGTAGACGGCCGGGGCCTGCACCGGTTCGCGCTTTTTTTCGGGGGCTTTGGCGGCTGGTTCCTTGGACCCGCAGGCCGCCAGGAGCACGAGCGCCGACACTAAAACTGGAATCCGCATTCCGCCAATTCTCTCCTATATGGGTACTCTGTTTCTATGCCCTCGTTAGCTCGCCGGTTGTGGCCGGTGGTTCTGGTAGTGATAGTTGCCTGCGGGCGGAAGCCTGCCGCGGCGCCCAGCGCGTATGCCGATCCGCGAGCGTGCGCGGCGTGCCATCAGGAGATTGCCGCTTCGTACAAGCAGACGGGGATGGCGCGGGCGTTCCATAAGGCCACGGCGGCCGATGCGCCGGAGACGCCGTTTGTCCACAAGCTGTCGGGGCGGAAGTATCAGTTTCAGAAGCGGGAGGGGAAGCTGTTTTTGCAGCGGACGGAGGAGGACGGCGGGAACGCGATTGAGAAAGAGATTCAGTACGTTCTGGGGTCGGGGAATCACGCGAAGACGTATTTGCACAAGACGCCGCAGAACCGGTTTTTGCAGATGCCGGTGAACTGGTATCCGCGTGAGGGCGGGTATCTAGCGATGAGTCCGGGGTATGACCGGGCGGATCACATGGACATGCGGCGGACCGTTGGTTACGAGTGCATGTTTTGCCATAACGGGTATCCGGAGGTGGCGCGGGCGAGTTCGGCGGACGACCCGGTTTATGCGGGGGCGGTGCCGGAAGGGATTGATTGCCAGCGTTGCCATGGGCCGGGGCGGGAGCATGTGGAGAAGCCGGGGAAGGGGAACATCCTGAATCCCAAGGCGTTGCCGAAGGCGCGGCAGCAGGAGGTGTGCATGCAGTGCCACCTGGAGCCGACCAGTTTCCCGTTGCCGAACGCGATTGTACGGTTTGAGAAGGGGGTTTTCGATTACAACCCGAAGGAGCCGCTGTCGGACCACGTGGTGCATTTTGATCATGCTCCGGGGAGCGATCGGGCGGAGAAATTTGAGATTGCTTCGTCGGCGTACCGGCTGCGGCAATCGAAGTGTTTTCTGGCGAGCGGGGACGCGCTGACTTGTACTACTTGCCACAATCCGCATGCGGTGACGACGCAGTTCGACGCGGCGTGTTCGGGGTGCCATAAGACGCTGGCGGCTTCGCATCCGGCGGCGAAGAAGGACTGCGCCACCTGCCACATGCCGAAGCGGCGGACGGAGGATGTGATTCACGTTGTGGTGACGGACCACAAGATTCAACGGCCGCCGGCGAAGAAGGTGGACTGGCTGGCGGCGCGGACGGAGCGGCACGAGACGCTGGGAACGACTTCGTATCAGGGGGAAGTCGCATTGTATTATCCGGCAAAGTTAGACAGCGACTTATATCCGGCCGTGGCGCAGGTGATGAATCAGAGCAACTTGAAGGCGGGGATTCCGCGGCTGGAGGCGGCGCTGGCGAAACAGCAGCCGGGGCATCCGGCTTACTACGTGCAGATGGCGCAGGCGTATCACGCGGCCGGGGAGATGGCGAAGGCGATTCCGTATTATAAGAAGGCTCTGGAGAAGGACGGGAGTTATTTGCCGGCGCAGCGTTCGATGGGGGCGACGCTGGCGCAGATGGGGCAATTGGCCGAGGCCCAGGCGGCGCTGGAGGGGGCGACGAAGGGGCATCCGGAGGATTCGCTTTCGTGGCTGGAGTTGGCGCGGGTGTACCGGCAGCAGCAGAAGGGCGCGGACGCGCTGGTGGCGGTGCGGAAGGCGGTTTTATTGGAGCCGGAGTTGGTGGACGGGCATGTGGCGCTGGGGATGATTTTGTTGGACGGGGGGGACCGGGCGGGGGCTGAGACGGCGTTCCGGGCGGCGTTGCGGGAGCAGCCCGACCAGGCGGATGCACATACAAATCTGGGGAATTTATTGAACGCGAAGGGTTCGCTGGCGGAGGCGGAGAAGCACTTTGTGGACGCGATCCGGTATCAGCCGCGGAACGTGGCAGCGCGGTATAACATTGCCGTTTTCCTGGCGAATTTGCGGCGCTTTGCCGATGCGATTCCGCATGCGCGGGAGGCGGTGGCGTTGGAGCCGGGGAACTTGAATAACCGGGATTTGCTGGGGAATTTGTATGCGGCGGGGCGGCAGTGGCGGGAGGCGGTGATTCTGTATCGCGAGACTTTGAAGATGAACCCGGGATTTCCGCGGGCGCAGTTGGGGTTGGGGACTGCGTTGGGGGCGATGAATGATTTTGCGGGGGCGCGGATCTATTTGACGCAGGCGGCGCAATCGGCGGATCCGGCGGTGCGGGCGGAGGCGGCGGAGTTACTGCGGACGTTGCCTTGAGCGGGCGGGGCGGGTTTGGGTTGGGCGTCAGGAGTGACTTCGATGGCGCCCGTGCTTGTTTGACGCAGGCTGCGCAATTGGCTGCGTTACTGCGGACGCTTCCGTGAGCGGAGGGCCGCCATTGTGAGGAGGCCGGCGGCGGCGAGGGCGACCGAAGAGGGTTCGGGTACGCCGCTCGGAGCGGGGCTGGCGTCGTTGACGAAGGCGATGCCGCGCATGGAGCCGGGGCCGTTGGGGATGAATGTGTCTACGAACTGGCCGCCGGCGGTGTAGCGGACGACGTTGCCGCCGGCGTAGTTAACGATGTAGAGAAGGCCGTCGGGGCCGAAGGCCATGTTGTCGGGACCAAGGAGATTCGCGCCGCTGGCGAAATCGGAGAGCTGGTTGCCGTTGGGGGCGAAGGCGAGAATCTGATTGCCCCAGCCGGCGTGGGCGGGAGCGAAGGTGGCGGCGACCAGGAGATTGGGGCCGTTGAAGAGCAGGGCTCCGGCGCCGCTGACGATGGGGGGGATACCGGTGGCGAAGGTGGACAGGAGCGCGCCGGTATTGCTGAATTTCAGAATGTCGCCGGCGTTGCCGTCGCTGACGAAGAGGTTGCCGGTGGCGTCGAAGGCCAGGCCGCTGACCGAACTGAGACGATTGTCGGTGGCGAAGACGCCGAGAGACGCGCCGGTGAGGCCGTCGAAGCGCTCAACGGTGGAGCTGGCGCCGACGTAGACGTTGCCATCGGGGCCGACGAGGATGGGTTGGGGGTACTTGTTGGTTGTTGCAAATACGCCGATGTAGGCACCGGTATTGGGGTTGTATTGGAGAACGTTTCCGGTGCTTTCGCTGACGACGAGCAGGTTGCCGTTGGGTCCGAGGACGACGCCTTGGCCGTTGACGAGGCCGTTGCCGGAGATGGATTGGATGAGGGTTCCGGTTTGGGTGAATTGAAACAGGTCGCCGGTGGATTGGCCGCGGTTGGCGATGAAGATGGAGCCGGCGAAGGCTGAGGGGATGGCGAGGGTACAGACGAGTAGTGTTGTTATTGTTTTGCGGGTCAAGAGCGTTCCTCCGAGTGTGGCCACCCGGGGATACGGATTTTCGGGGAGGATCTGATCAGCGGTTGCGGATTTATTTCCGGCCCATGTCGGCGGGGTGGAAGATGTCGGCGATGGATTGGAAACGGAGGACCTGGGTGACGCGGAGTTTGGCGGGGTAGACGCCGAGGTGGCCGAAGCCGACCGGGCTGGTTTGGCGGGTGAAATGGCCGAGGAAGATGGCGTCGATGGCGGAGCCGTCTTGTTTTGTCTTTTCTACGACGGCGTTGATCTTGGCCAATTCGGCTGGGGGCAGGGCAGGTTCGATGTCGATGGCGGCGCGGAGTTCGGGGCAGTCGGTTCCATAGAGACCGGCGAGTTCGCGGGAGTAGCGATAGCGGCCGCGGATGGCGACGGTTTTGCCGTGCCAGTAGGGCAGGTTGTGGAAGACGGTGCAGATGTCTTTGGCGGCGGCGAGTTGGCGATCCAATTCGCGGCTGGGACCCCACCAGGCGTGGTCCTCGGGATCCTTGAATGCGTGGAAGCGGATGATGCGGGTGATCTGCAGTTCGGCGGGGTAGGTGCCCATGTGGCCGAAGATGCGCGCCCAGCGTTCGGTGCCGTCCGGGTTGCGGATGACGGAGCCGGGTTGTTGGGAACGGAACTCGCCTTCGACGGTCAGTTCAATTGCTTTTCCTTCGTCGAGAGCATCGGTGAACAGGGGGCGGGTGCGTTTTTGCTCGGATTCGCCGAGACGAAAAGCCGGAGAGATTACGGCGGGGCGTTTCGCTCCGTCGACCAGGACCGGGCCGGGACAGGCCTGATCGTAGAGGCTCACGAATTCTTCGCCGGCGCGGTAGCGGGCCTTGAGGGTGATTCGTTTGCCGTGGAGTTCGTCGAGGCGTTGGAATACGTCGCAGACCGATAGCGGTGACTGCCCGCAGAGAGTTGCGGCAAGGGCGAGCAACAGGAGAACTGCGCGACTGGGCATCGCTCCTATTGTCGCCCTGACGGGACGGACTTTTCCCTTAGAGGGAACGCTTTCGTGCGCGGAGGGCGGCGATTGTGACGAGACCGGCGGCGGCGAGGGCCATGGAAGCGGGTTCGGGGACGGTTCCCGGTTGTGGAGCGGCGTCGTTGACGAAGGCGATGCCGCGCATGGAGCCGGGACCGTTGGAGATAAACGTGTCGACGAAGGTCCCGGAGGCGGTGTAGCGGACGACGCTGGCGCCGGCGTAGTTCTGGACGTAGAGCAGGTTATCGGGGCCGAAGGCGAGGGCGTTGGGGCCGTTCAAGTTTGCGTCGTTGGCGAAATCGGCGAGTTGGGTGCCGTCGGGAGCGAAGCTGAGAATTCGATTGCCCCAGGTGGGGCCGCCGGAGCCGAAGGTGGCGGCGACGAGGAGATTGGCACCATTGAACAGGAGTCCGCCGGCGCCATTGGAGAGAGCCGGCTGGCCGCTGACGAACGTGGATACGAAGGCGCCGGAGCTGTTGAATTTCGTTACTTTGCCATCGACGCCATCGCTGACGAAGAGATTGCCGCTGGCGTCGAAGGCCATGCCGGAGGCGGAATTGAGCCCGGAGGCGAAGGTTCCGATGAAGGCGCCGGTGAGGCCGTTGAAGCGCTGGACGGAGTTGCCGGCGCCAACGTAGAGGTTGGCATCTGGGCCGAAAAGGATGGGCCCGGGGAAAGCTGCGGTGGAGGCGAAGGTGCTGATGAACGCGCCGGTGGTGGAGTTGTATTGCAGCACGTTGGCGCCAGATTCGCTGGCAACGAAGATGTTGCCGTTGGGGCCGACGGCAATGCCCTGGCCGTTATTGAGGCCGTTGCCGGGAAGGGTTTGGAGGAGAACTCCGGTGGGGGAGTATTGGTAGAGATCGGCACTACCGGAATCGCGGCTGGTGATAAAAATGGAGCCGGCGAAGACGCTGGACGATGCCAGTGCGCTTACCAGCATCGTCAGGACTGCTTGAGAATTCAGAAAAATTCCTTACAACGGCGATCACTCTCCTTGCGTGATCGAGGGGAGGAAGTTATCAAGCCGTCGCGATTTATTTTGCGTCGCGCCAGTTGTCGCCTTCGCCGACTTCGACGACCAAGGGGACTTGCAGCTCCTTGACGCCTTCCATGAGGCGTTTGACCATGGCGCGGAGGGCTTCCACTTCCGCCGGCGGGGCTTCGAAGACCAGTTCGTCGTGGACTTGGAGGATCATCTTTGATTCCATGTTCGCGGCGCGGAGCTCGTCGTGGATTTGGATCATGGCGACTTTGATGAGATCGGCGGCGGTGCCTTGGAGGGGTGTGTTTACCGCCGTCCGTTCGGCGAAGCCGCGGACGTTGGGGTTCTTTGAGGTGATGTCGGGAATGGGGCGGCGGCGGCCGTAGAGGGTTTCGGCGTAGCCGGTTTCGCGGACGTGGGCGATGGTTTCGTCGATGAACCGCTTCACGCCGGCGTAGCGGGCGAAGTAGTTCTTGATGTACTTGTCGGCTTCGTGGCGGGGGATGCCGAGGGCGGACGCCAGGCCGAAGGACGTTTGGCCGTAGACGATGCCGAAGTTGACGGCTTTCGCGGCGCGGCGCATTTCGGGCGTCACGAACATGGGGGAGGCCCCGAAGACTTCGGCGGCGGTGCGGGTGTGGATGTCTTCGCCGTTGCGGAAGGCGTCGACGAGGACTTCGTCGAGCGACATGTGGGCGAGGAGGCGGAGTTCGATTTGGGAGTAATCGGCGACGACCAGTTTCCAGCCGGGGCGGGGGACGAAGGCGGCGCGGATTTCGCGGCCGAGTTCGGTGCGGACGGGGATGTTCTGGAGGTTGGGGTTGATGGAACTTAAGCGGCCGGTGGCGGCGCCGGTTTGGTTGAAGGTGGTGTGGAGACGGCCGGAATCGGCGTTGACCAGCTGCGGGAGGGCTTCGACGTAGGTGCCGCGGAGCTTTACCAGACCGCGGTATTCGAGGACTTTGGCGCAGATGGGGTAATCGGGCGCGAGCGATTCGAGCACGTCGGCGGCTGTCGAGAGCTGTTTGCCCTTGCCGGTTTTGCCGGCGGAGGCGATGCCGAGTTCTTCAAAGAGCACCTTGCCGAGCTGGACGGGGGAGTTGATGTTGAACTCGTGACCGGCTAGCGCGTGAATCTCCGCGGTGAGGCGATCGATTTCGGCGAGCATGCGTTCGGACATGCGGGCGAGCTGTTCGGAATCGATGCGGACGCCGGTGCGCTCCATGTCGGCGAGGACGGGGACGAGGGGGAGGTCCATGTCCTTATAGAGTTCGGCGAAGGGGGTGATGTCGAGCTTGTCGGCGAGGCGGAGGACCATGTCGGCGCGCTGGTCGGCGCGGGCGCCGGGTTTCTTTTGGAGATAGACCTGGCACATGGAGTCGAAGGCGGCGTTGCCACCGTCGGCGGTGAGGAGGAAGCACTCGAGCATCACATCGCGGGTGACGCCTTGGAGGGTGGGGAATTTGGTGAGGAGGGCTTTCCAGTCGTGGACGATTTTGGGTTGGGGATTCGAGAGGAATGCTTGCGCGGCTTCTTCGGGGGCGGAGCGGGCGGCGCCGGGGGCGATGGCGGCTCCGATCGAGTTGTCGAACGCGGCGATGCCGGTGATTTTGACGTCTGCCGTGTAGGCGGCGAGGTCGTCGGCCGGGCCGTAGTCTTCGGGCGTTTCGTCGGGGGCGTCGCCCAGGTCGCGGAGGAAGGTGAAGAATTCGAGCTCGCGGTAGATGGCTTCGAGGGCGGGGCGGTCCGGTTCCTGGGCGGCGAGGCTGGGGAGGGAGACGCCGAGGGGAACGTCGGTGGCAATGGTCGCCAGACGCTGACTCATGGCGAGGACTGCGTGGCCTTCTTCGATGCCCGCGCGTTGTTTGGGCTTCAGGTCGTCCAGGTGTTCGAGGAGCCCGGCGACGGAGCCGTATTTGGCGAGGAGTTCGGCGGCGCCTTTTTTGCCGATGCCGGGGACGCCGGGGATGTTGTCGACCGAATCGCCGACGAGGGCGAGGAAGTCGGCGATTTGCTCGGGGTAGACGCCCATGAACTCTTTGACGCCGTCGCGGTCGTAGGTGGCGTCTTCCTTGGCGGGGTTGAGCATGGTGACGCCGCCGCCGACGAGTTGGAGCATGTCCTTATCGCTGGAGACGATGACGGCTTCCATACCTTCTTGTCGGGCCTGGACGGCGAGGGTGCCGATGACGTCGTCGGCTTCGTAGCGTTCGTATTCGAGGACGGGGATACGCATGGCTTGGAGCATGCGTTTGACGAGGGGGATCTGTTCGAGGAGTTCGGGGGGCGTTTCGGCGCGGTTGGCTTTGTAGTCCGTGAATTCTTCCGAGCGGAACGACGGCCCGAGGCTTTCGTAGACGGCGGCGAGGTATTCGGGGTGGTAGGTTTGGCGGAGCTTCTTCACCATGTTGTGGAGGATGAAGACGGCTTCGGTGGAGACGCCGGTGGAGGTGCGCATGGGCGGGGCGCCCATGCGGGCGCGGGCGTGGAAGGCACGGAAGATGAAGCCGAAGGTGTCTATTAAGAAGAGGCGCGCCATGGTGTCTTCGATTTTACCCCTGCGTGTCAATGGTGACATATGAAATGTGGGAAAGTGTGTCAAAGGTGACACAACTAGGGTTCGTAAACTCTTACTTTTCAATCGTTTACAATTTTTGGAATATTTGCTAGACTGTGTTTTGCTATTGACACGTCGACAGGAGAGACCTCTTGTATTTTGAACAAACGGTTGCGCAGCCGGTAGCGATATCGGGTGTGGGTTTGCATCACGGAGTCCCAGTCAATATCAAGATTCGCCCCGCTCCGGCTGGTACCGGTATCGTTTTTCTTCGGACGGATCTTCGGAATTTCTCGCTGCCGGCATCGTGGCAGCATGTGGCGCGCGTTTCGTATGCGACGAGTTTGATGCGGCAGGGTGTGTTGATTTCGACGACGGAGCATTTGTTGTCCGTGCTCTATTCGTCGGGGATCGACAACTGTTGGATTGATATCGACAATCTGGAAGTGCCGATTCTGGACGGCAGCGGGAAGCCGTTTGTGGAGTTGTTGCGGGAGGCGGGCGTGGTGCAGCAGAAGCGGCGGCGCCGCTATCTGCGTGTGCGCAAACCGGTTACACATGTGCATGGGGATAAGCGGATCACGCTGTTGCCGGCCGATAACTTTTCGGTCGATTGCGCGATCTACTTTCCGCATCCGCTGGTGGGGCATCAGACGATGGAGATCGAGCTGACGCCGGAGAACTACGCGAGCGAGATTGCGCCGGCGCGGACCTTTGGGTTTGAGCATGAGCTGGATGCGATGCGGGATATGGGGCTGATTCGCGGGGCGTCGCTCGACAACGCGGTGTGCTTTACGCCGGATAAAGTATTGAACGCAGGCGGGTTACGGTTCCCGGACGAGCCGTGCCGGCATAAGATTCTGGACTTGATCGGGGATCTGGCGTTGATCGGGCGGCCGTTGTTGGGCCGGGTGATCGCCGAACGCGCGGGCCATGCGATGCACGCGGCGCTGGTGAGCCGGATCATGCAGGACTCTTCGCTGTATGAAGTGTTCACGCTGGACGAGCCGGCGATGGTGGCACCGGAGCCGCGGGCGGCTGTGGCGGTTTAGCTCTCGCTGTGCGGCACATCCCTAACCTGTTGACTTTTTTGAGGATACTGGCTACGCCGGTGATCCTGAACCGGATTTGGGAGCGGGATCTGGACACGGCGCTGGTGCTGTTTTTTCTTTCCGGGATGACCGATACGATTGACGGGACGCTGGCGCGGCGATTCAATTGGACGTCGAAAATCGGTGCATTTATCGACCCAATTGCGGACAAAACGCTGCTGATGAGCGTGTTTTTGGTGCTGGGTTGGCGGGAATACATCCCGGTGTGGCTGGTTTGGGTGGTGATCGGGCGGGATGTTTTGATCCTGCTCGCGGCGGTGGTGTTGAAGTTCACGGGGCGGTTGGGAGAGTTTCCGCCGTCGATATTCGGGAAGCTTTCGACGCTGGTGCAGCTGTTGACGGCCGGATCGATCCTTTTGCGGTGGCCGGCGGACCCTTCTCCGTTTTTTTATGCGACTGCGTTGCTGGCTTTTTTGAGTTTTGGGCAATATGGTTACCAAATCTCTCGAAAGCTGAATTGACCTCAAGCCCGAGGGGCGTTAGTCTTAAGGTAGAAGGTTTCAGGCGATGCGCTACACGCCCTCCAGGCAGTACTTGACCGCTGGACTTGTTGCCGCCGCGTTAGCGGTGGTTTCGGCTGTCTTCGCAACGGAATGGATCATTGCCCTGGTGGGAGCGATCCTCTTTCTGCTCAGCGCGATCGCTGTGATGCTTTTGGCGTTCCGGCCGACCATCGAAATCCAGGAACAGTTCCTGGTGGTGGGGCGGCGGGCGATTCCGTGGGTGGATGTTCGCCGGGTGGACCGGACGGGTTGGATTTCGCCGCTGGCGGTTTTTGTGACGCTGGTGAACGATGAACGGATGTTGCTGGTGTATCCGGGGGACCTGGATTCGGCGAATTCGCTGTTGCGGCATATCCGGCGGAATGCGCGGGAAGCGCTGATTGACGGGATTCCGTGGGTACAGTTCTGGGGTGAGGTGGTTCCGGCGCCTGTGGAGAAGAAGGACGCGGAGACTCCGAAGTATCAACTGCTGCGGAGTGAAGACGAGGCGGAAGTGGAGCGATTGTTCCAAGTGCTGAAGACGGTGGGGCATTTGGATTCGCGTCAGCCTTCGGACGAGAAGTAGTCGTTGCGCCGATTCCGCTGGTTGATCTTGTTGGGCATTGCGGCGGTGGGGCTGTATTTGTACCCGGCGGTGGTGCTGGTGCCGTTGGGCCGCTACCTGGTGAAGGAAGACGGCGAGACGAAGTGCGACTGCATGTTCGTACTTGCGGGGGATCAGTTGGGGAGCCGGATCATGAAATCGGCGGAGCTGTACCGAGCGGGGATGGCGCCGAAGTTGTTCGTGAGCGGGGCGGGGATGGTGTTCGGGAAAACGGAAGACGCGTTGGCGATTGCCTTCGCGCGGGAGAATGGGGCGGGGGATGTTCCGTTCATTGGTTTGCCGAACGAGGGGAATTCGACGATTAGCGAGGGCCGCGCGGTGTATCCGGTGTTGCGGGAGGCTGGTTGCGGGTCGGTGCTGGTGGTGACGAGTAATTTCCATACGCGGCGGGCAGGTAGTATTTTGCGGCGCGTTTGGCCGGGGATGCGCGTGCAGATGGTTTCGGCGAAGACGGCCGATTATGATCCGAATGCGTGGTGGACCGAACGGGTGTACCAGAAGGTATTCCTTCTGGAATGGACCAAGACGGTTACCGATTGGTTTGGAGTGTAGGGGATGTGGGAGTCGGTCCGATTCCTGTGGCCGTATCTGCGGCGGCACCAGGGGGCGCTGGCGCTGGGGCTTGTGGCGCTGATTTTGAAAGATCTGCTGGGGGTGCTGCTGCCGCTGGTGATCCGGCGGGGCGTGGACGGGTTGCAGGCTGGGATGGGATGGCGCGGGGTGGCTGGGATTGCCGGGACGCTGATTGGGCTGTCGGTGGTGAAGGGGCTGTTCCAGTACTGGATGCGGCGGATTCTGATTGGCGTTTCGCGGGACGTGGAGTACGACTTACGGAACGACATTTATGGTCATTTATCCGGGCTGTCGCGGGACTTCTACGGGAAGTTTGCGACGGGCGATGTGATGGCGCGTTCGACCAACGATCTGGGTGCGGTGCGGATGATGGCCGGGCCGGGGTTGATGTATTGGAGCGAGACGTCGTTGACGTTCGTGCTGGCGGCGATTGTGATGTTTACGGTGGACGGGCCGTTGACGCTGGCGGCGCTGGCACCGGCGCCGGTGATCAGTTTGTTGGTCATCTACTACGGCCGGCGGATCCACGCACGGTTTGAGCAGATTCAGGGGGTTTTTAGCGGGATCAGCAGCCGGGTGCAGGAGTCGATCAGCGGGATGCGGGTGTTGCGGGCGTACCGGCAGTCGGACGCGGAGTTGCGGACATTTGAGACGCTGAACCAGGATTTTATCGCGAGGAATTTGGAGTTAGTGCGGACGACGGGGGTATTTGAGCCGTTGTTGCACGCGATGATTGGAGTTACGTTCCTGATTGTGTTGTGGGTGGGCGGGGCGCGGCTGTTGAATGGGAGTATCTCGCTGGGAAGTTTTGTTTTGTTTCAGACTTACATGGGGATGTTAGTCTGGCCGATGATTGCGATGGGGTGGGTGATCAATTTGATGCAGCGGGGGACGGCGTCGTTGGGTCGGATCCGGGAGATGCTGGACGTGCCTCCGGCGATTGCGGCTCCGGCGGATGCGGTGGCGTTGACGGCGGTTCGCGGGGAGATTGAGTTCCGGGGTGTGCGGTTGGGGTATGCGGCGGGGGAGGCGTTGCGGGGCGTGGATTTGAAGATTTCTGCCGGGGAGACGGTGGCGCTGGCGGGCCATACGGGTTGCGGGAAGACGTCGTTGGTGAACCTGGTGCCGCGGTTGCTGGACCCGACGGAGGGGACGGTGCTGGTGGACGGGGAAGACGTGCGGCGGTATGACCCGCAGGCGTTGCGGCGGCGCATCGCGATGGTGCCGCAGGAGACGTTTTTGTTCTCGATGACGTTGGGGGAGAACATTGCTTTGGGGGCGCCCGATGCCGGGCGGGAGGCGATTCTGCGGGCGGCGGGGATCGCGGGGTTGGAACCGGACCTGGCGGCGATGCCGAACGGTTTGGAGACGGTGGTGGGCGAGCGCGGATTGACGCTGAGCGGCGGGCAGAAGCAGCGGACGGCGATTGCGCGGGCGGTGCTGCGGGAGCCTTCCATCTTGATCCTGGACGATTCACTGTCGAGCGTGGACACGGTTACTGAGGAGCGGATTCTGCGGGAGTTGACCGGGGTGATGCGGGGGCGGACGACGCTGTTGGTTTCGCACCGGGTGTCGACGATTCGCCATGCGGACCGGATTGTGGTGTTGGAGAAGGGCGCGATTGCCGAGCAGGGGACGCATGCGGAGTTGTTGGCGCATGGGGGCTTGTATGCGGAGTTGGTGCGGCAGCAGCAGTTGGAGGAGGAGTTGGAGCGGTTATAGGGATTGGCGGGCGATGACTGTGAGCATGAAGAGCAGGGAGACGCTGAGACCGGCGACGAGGAACCAGCCGATGAGGCGGTTGCGAACGAGGCTGGGGGCGGAGAGGGAGAGCGTGGCCTGGGATGGGTTGGCCGGGTTGTAGTAGACGGGAATGTTGGCTCCGATGGCGGGCAGCGCGAGTTTGGCTTGGGCGTGGGAGGTAAACTGGGGTTGATCGCCGAGGCGGGTACGGGTGGCGTGGTAGGTTTGGCCGTTGGGGGCGGTGTAGGTGTATTGGACGGCGGGGCGGTAGCGGGTAAATTCGTCTTCGAGGTCGATGGTTTTGACTGTGGCCTGCACGATCTGGCCTTTGGCGGATGGCCAGTGGCGACTTTGCTTCCACTCCTTCCAGGCTCCATCGCGGTCGCGGAGGAAATTTAGCGCGACGGTGGTGATGAGGACGGCGTGGATGGTGGTGAGGACACCAATTTCCGGAGGGGAGAGTGACGATGCCACGGTCTTCCCAGTCTAGTGCAGTTGTTAACGTCTGCCGTGATCCGGGGGCGTACTGTAACCGTTGGGGCGCGGGGCGCGTCTGATTCTAACGGGTATCTCCATATTGATTCGCCAAGTCGCCGGCTCACTTTTCCTTTGCGCGTATATGCTTTCCGCGCAAGATGCTTCGAATATCACCAAGCCAACGCAATCGGACATGCTGGTTGGGACGCGCGTGCCGCGGGGGATGGATTGGAGTTCGCCAACACCGAATGAACGGTGGAGGGTGTGGTGGCGCGGGATTGCGGCCAGCCCGGGTTCGTACGTTCGCGCGGGCGTGAGTTCGGGTTTTGGACAGCTGGGGAACACGCCGCAGCAGTACGGGCAGGGCTGGGACGCGTACGCGAAGCGATACGGGAACAGCTTCCTGACCTACACGCTGCAGGATTCGGCGTCGCAGGCGCTGGCGGCGGCGGCACGGTATGAGATGCGCTACATCCAGTGCAAATGTACGAAGGTGATGCCGCGGATCGGGCACGCGCTGGCGTTCAATTTTGTGACCTATAACCAGAGCGGCAAGAAGGTTTTGAATTGGCCTTCGATTGTGGGTGGTTATAGCGCGGGGATGCTGTCGAGTACGTATACGCCAGGGCAGAAGTGGTCCGCGGGCGGGATTCGATCGGGGAACAGCGGATTGTACTTTGGGTTCGCCTCCTCGCTGCTGCAGGAGTTCACGCCGAGTTCGTTCTTTAAGAAGCGCGTGAAGAAGACGGCGGCGGCGGCGCCGCACGCGGATTAGCTATTCGGCGGTGCGGAGATCCTTGAGAACAAGGCCCCAGAAGGAGCCGCCTCGGGCTTTGGACCAAGTGTCTTCTTCGAGGAGGACGGCGGCGTCGACGGTGTCGTTGGCGCGGTAGTTGGCCGCGAGCGGGGCCATGCTCCAGCCTTTGGCGAGGCGGGTTGCGCCATTGTGACGGAGGTGGAGGAACAGGTGCTTTTCGTTCTTGATCTCGGGGCCGCGGGCGACCTGGGCATCGCGGAGGGCGATGAGGGGAACGGGGTTGGAGTTGCCGAACGGGGCGAGGGCGAGTATCTCGTTGACTGTCTCGTCCGTTAATTCGTCGAGAGTAACATAGGTGTCGCAATCGTGGACGGGGCGGAGATCTTCGGGCGTTAGTTTCGATGCGGCGTAGGCGGCGAAGCGTTGGCGGAATCCGGGGACGTTGGCCGATTTCATTTTCAGGCCGGCGGCCTGGCGATGGCCGCCGAAGCGGAGGAAGAGTTCGGGCATCGACTCCATGGCTTCGAGCAGGTGGAAGATCGGCGTGCCGCGGCCGGAGCCGTGGGCCTCGCCGGTTTCGGGGTCCTCTGACAGCACGAAGACGGGGCGGGAGTAGCGTTCGGCGAGGCGGCCGGCGACGATGCCGATGACACCTTGATGCCAGCCGGCGGAGGAGAAGACGAGGCCGGCTTCGGAGTCGGTAATCGTGATTTGCTCGCATTCGGCGAGGATTTGTTCGCGAATCTGGGCTTCGGTTTCCTGGCGTTCCTTGTTGAGCGCGTCCAGTTTTTCGGCGAGGGCGTTGGCGCGGTCCTGATCCTGGGTGAGGAACATTTCGATGACATCGCGGGCGTCGTCCATGCGGCCGGCGGCGTTCAGGCGGGGGCCGATCTGGAAGCCGACCTGGCGGGCGGAGGGCGTTTCGCCGTCCTTGATGCCGGCGACGCGGAGGATGGCTTTGAGACCGGGGTTGGTATTTTCGCGGAGGCCTTCGAGGCCGTGTTTGACCAGGATGCGGTTTTCGCCGGTGAGGGGGACAACGTCGGCGACGGTGGCGATGGCGACTAACTTGAGGAGCGAAGTTAGTAACTTGTGGCGGCGGGCTTCGGGCCAGTTGAGGGTAGTTAGAAGACCGTCGGCGAGTTTCCAGGCGACGGCGGCGCCGCAGAGGTTTTTGGCGGGATAGGTACAGTCGCGGCGGTTGGGGTTGAGGACGGCGACGGCGGCGGGGAGTTCGCCTTCGGGGAGGTGATGATCGGTGACGATGACGTCGATGCCGAGGGCGTTGGCGTGTTCGACAACGGCTCCGGCGCGGATGCCGGTATCGACGCTGACGATGAGTTGGACGCCATCGGCCTTGGCCTGTTCGACGACCTCGCTGCGCATGCCGTAGCCTTCTTTGATGCGATGCGGGACGTGGTAGTGAATGTCGGCGCCGGCGAGGCGGAGGGTGGTGTGGAGGATGACGATGGCGCTGGTGCCGTCGACGTCGTAGTCGCCGTAGAGGAGGACCTTTTGCTTTTCACGAATGGCGTGGGCGAGGCGCTGCGCCGCCTTATCCATGTCGGCGAGGGCGAAGGGGCTATGGAGGTCGGCGATGTTGGGATGGAGGAAGTGGCGCGCGGCTTCGGCGTCGCGGATGTCGCGTTTCCAGAAGATGCGGGCGGTGGGGAGCGAGATGCCGGCGGCTCGGGCGAAGGCAGCGACTTCGGCGGCTGGCGGATCGGGGATCAGCCAGCGCGCGGGTTTGAGGGCCATTGGGGTTAGTTGCGAGAGAAGAAGCCGCCGCCGGGAGGCGAGTCGGGATCGTCGTCTTCGAACGCGCCGCCGGGGAAGATGCCGTCGTCGACTTCGCCCATAATGCTCAGGAATTCGGTCATGAATTCGCTGTGGACCTGGTAGAGGTAGATGGCGCCGTTGTAATCGAAGGAGAGTTCGATGTTGGCGGTGAAACCGGTGTAGGGGCGGAGGGCCTTGAGACGGCGGTCGAGTTCGCGGCGTTCGGAGGGGGGAAGGTCGAGGGATTCGATCTCTTCGTGAACGTCATCGAGAGCGGTCTTTTCCAGTTGGCGGGAGTTGAGGACGATGATTTTGACGCCTAACTTGCCGGCGCAATCGAGAAACTCGTTGTGGTCGGGACGCTGCGCGGTATCCCACATGACAACGGCGGTTTCTTCGTTGGCGCGGGGGAGTCCGTGAAAGACCACGAAGCCGCGGCTCTCGAGTTCCGGTTGGAGTTGCGTTTTGAGTTTGTCGAGATCGGGTTGCATTGGGTCTTTCTATCGTTGGGCCAGCACGAGGATTTCTTCGCGCTGGGCGTTGGCGAGTTCGCGGGCCGAGGGGGTAATGATGGTTTTCGGCCCGACGTAAATCTTCTTATTGTTGCGAATGGCCTGCCGGACATCATCTTCGCACACGAAATCTGTAATTGCGACGGGTTGTGGCGCGGGCGGCGGCGGAGGTTCGGGCGTGCGCCTGGGGGCCGAGCAGGGTTCGCAGGTTGGGGCGATGCCTTTGCTTTCGAGGAATTTGTCGACAATGGAGGCGACGTTGGAGGCGGGTTTGGGCTTGGCGCCGGATAAGTAACGATCGACGGCGGCGGCGATGCGGGCCTGCGAGACGGGACCTTCAGCTTGGCTCATGACGGGAGTAATTTCCGATAGCGACCAGGGGCGGATGGCCCAGGCGAGGCGCTTGATATTGAGTAAGTGGAGCGGGGTGATGTTATCGCCGGTGGCGTTCCCGGCGACCGAGCCGCAGCCGAGTGTCATGGCGGGGAAGAGGCCGGTGGTGATGCCGACGGAGCCTTGCGGGGTGGGGGTGTTGGCGAGGACGCGGTGGGCCGGCATGCGCTGGGCGTATTGGCGGGCGCGGGCTTCGTCGGTGGTGTAGATGCCGCAGGTGTGGCCGAGGCCGTGGAAGCGGAGGACGGCTTCGCAGGCGTTGAGGGCGGCGTCGAAGTTTTCGACGAAATGAACGGCGAGAACGGGCGAAAGCTTTTCGGCGGAGAGGGGGTGATCCTTGCCGATGCCTTCGATTTCGGCGGCGAGGACGCGGGTATTTGACGGGACGGAGAATCCGGCCTGCTTCGCGATTTCGGTGGCGGCGGCGCCGACGAGGTCCGGATTTACGGTGGTGCCGCGGGAGAAGAGTACGCGAGCGAGGGCGGCGGCCTGGGTTTGATCGCAGAGGAAGGCGCCGTTGGCGGCCAGGGCGTTCAGAACGTTTTGGCGAATTTTTGTTTCGGCGACGATGGTCTGTTCGGAAGAGCAGAGAGTGCCGTTGTCGAACGTTTTGCCGGCGAGGACGCCGCGGACGGCGTTGTTGACATCGGCGGTGGTGTCGATCAGGACGGGCACGTTGCCGGGGCCGACGCCGTAGGCGGGTTTGCCGCTGGAGTACGCCGCTTTGACGATGCCGGAGCCGCCGGTGGCGAGGATGACGGCGGTTCGGGGGTGGCGCATGAGCTCGTTGGTCGAGTTCATTGTCGGCTGCGTGAGGCATTGGATGATGCCTTCGGGGGCGCCGGCGGAGACCGCGGCGCGGTAGAGCACCTCGGCGGTGGCGCAGGTGCAGCCCTTGGCGCGCGGGTGGGGGCTCAAGACGATGGCATTGCCGGCCTTGAGGGCGATGAGGGTCTTGTATATGGCCGTGGAGGTGGGGTTCGTCGTCGGCAGAATGGCAGCTACCACGCCCACGGGGACGGCGATTTCGGTGACCTTATCTTCAGTTCGCTCGTTGAGGACGCCGATGGTTTTCATGCCGCGGAGTTGCTGCGGGAGACGCTCGGCGGCGAGCATGTTTTTGCCGAGCTTGTCCTTGGCGTTGCCGTAGCCGGTCTCTTCGACGGCCATCTGGGCGAGGCGTTCGGCGTGGCCGCGCGCGGCTTCGGCCATGCGTTCGACGACGGCGTCCACCTGCTCCTGTGAAAACGCACGGAAGCGCTGGGCGGCGGCCCAGGCCTTTTCAACTTTCGTGCGGACCTCCTGCAAGGAGATCAGATCGGGATCCTGCAACATGGAGCGGCCTGCGTTTCAGCGGGCTACTTTTTGTTGGCGCCGGGGAGAATCTTTTCGGTTTCCGAATGCGGGTTGGGGATGACGTGGACGGCGACGAGTTCGCCAACGCGGCGGGCGGCGGCGGCGCCGGCATCGGTGGCGGCTTTGACCGCGCCGACATCACCGCGAACGGTGACGGTGACGTAGCCGGCTCCGATGTATTCCTTGCCCGTGAGCGTGACGTTGGCGGTCTTCACCATAGCGTCGGCGGCTTCGATCGCGCCGATGAGTCCCTTGGTTTCAACCATTCCCAAAGCTTCCATGTAATCCTCCGGCGGTGGCTTGTTTCGACGCCAGTCCGCGCAACTTTTCACGTTATCATATCTGGGCGATGCGATGGCTTTTCTTAACCATTTTGATGAGTGTTTCCGGCTTTGGCGCGGAGCGGCAGTTGACGAGTTCGGCGCGGACGCACGCGCTGGACAACAACGACAACTTCCGGTTTGACGACCGCTTCGTGTGTTTCGATACACGGGAGAACGAGATCTGGAAGGTGGACGTTGCTTCGGGCGCCGAGACGCTGGTGTACGGGAAGGGCCCGAAGGCGGTGGCGGCTTCGTATGTGCCGGGGAAGGATGAGATCGTGTTTATCCATGGGCCCGTTGGGGAGCCGTACTTCAAGTCCAACCGGCGGGGGGCGGTGGTTTCCGGGGATGGTTCGTTGCGGTTTTTGGATGTGCGGGATGTGGCTTCGGCGGTGACACCGGCGGGGGCGCATCGAGGCGGGTCGCACCGGCATGAGTATTCGCTGGACGGGAAGCGGGTGGGTTTTACTTATGACGACCAGTTACTGCCTGGTTATGGGCGGACGCTGGGGATGGTGGCGGATGGGAAGTTTGTTGTGCTGGTTTCCGTGGTGCCGGAGGCGGAGGCGAAGGCGGGTGATTTGGTGATGGCTGCGTCGGACTCCTGGGTGGGCCGGGCGGGGTTGATGCGGGCGTTTATTGGGAAAGTGAAAGAGAAAGATGGGTCGTTCCAGAACTCGCTGTTCGTGGTGGATGTGCCGGCGGGCGTGGATCTTTCGACGGCTTTTGCTGGGGATTTGAAGCGGTTTCCGGCGCCGCCGCGGGGCGTTGTTGTGCGGCGGTTGACGACGACGGAGGTGAGCGGGATTGTGCGGGGATCGCGGGACGGGAAGTGGATTTCGTATCTGGCCACGGGGGACGATGGGACGAAGCAGGTGTTTGTGATTTCGTCGAAGGGGGGCGTTGGGCGGCAGGTTTCGCATGTGCCGGGGGGAGTAAGTGGTGCCGTGCGGTGGCACCCGTCAGATAAGTATTTGGCGGCGGCTTCGAAGAAGGGCGTTGTTGTGATTGATGTACCTAGCGGCAAACACGCCGTGCTGGCGGAGAAGGGCGGGGAGGCGCTGGTGTGGTCGAACGATGGGAAGACGCTGGCTTATAACCGGAAGGTGGGCGACTATTCGCAGATCTTCCTGGTTGGTTTTAGCGGCGGTGAATTTTAAGGTACTGCGGTGTGGCCTGTGCGCAGGTGCGCAGACCACACATGGCCATGTCGCGGGCGAGTTCGGTTTGGAGTTGTTCCAGGACTTGTTGGACGCCCCGAGCGCCGTAGGCGGCCAAACCCCATAGGACCGGGCGGCCAATGAGGACGGCTTTCGCGCCGAGGGCGAGGGCTTTCAGGATGTCGCTGCCGCGGCGGAAGCTTCCATCGATGAGGATGGGGACTTTGTTGTTGACCTCGGCGGCGATGGCGGGGAGGATGTCGATGGATGCGGTTTGCGGACTGCGGTAGTTGGAGATGACGAGGCCGCTGGCTCCGTTGTCGACGGCTTGTTTGGCGGCGGCAGGTGTCAGGATGCCTTTGACGACGATGGGCAGTTTGGTGGCGGCGCGGAGTTTCTTGAGGGCGGCTTCTTCGAATGGGGCGGTTAGGAAGAGGACCTTGGCTTGGGGCGGGATGGCGTCGGCGACTTGGGTCCAGGGGGTAGTGGGATTTGGCGCGCCTATGACGGTAGCTTTGGCGGCGGTGGCGCCTTGCTGGATGGCGGTTTCGCCGTCTGGGTGGTAGCGGGAAACGTTCGCGAGTGGGGCGACCAGGATGGGGGCGAAGTGGCGTTCGCCGAAGAGTTCGGTGGTGAGGTCGAGTTCGAGGGTGTTCACCATCATGCGGGGGCGGAAGGTGATGCGATCGAAGGCGGAGCGGTTACTGCCGGTGATTTCTGCGAATAACTCAGGGGGTAACGTCCGCTGTGCCATTTGCTCCATTTCGAAGGTGTTGACTAACTCGTCGACGGGGGTGAGGCGTTGGGCTTGGAGGGCGGGCGCGGCGAGCAGGAGGGCGTGGCGGCGGGTCATGGAAAGTCGGTCCGGACGAGGGAGCGGTTGATGGCGGCGAGGCTGGGCTGGCCGGTGTTGGCCATGGCCTGGACGAGTTCGGCCTGCATGATTTCGAGGATGCGTTGGACGCCGGGGGCGCCATAGGCGCCGAGGCCCCAGCGAGGGATTCGGCCGAGGCAGACGGCGGAGGCGCCGAGGGCGAGGGCTTTGAGTATATCCGTGCCGCGACGGACGCCGCTATCGAAAAGCACGGGGCAGCGGCCGGCGACGGCGTCGACGATTTCCGGAAGCACTTCGAGGGTGGAGGGGCCGTAGTCCAGAGAGCGGCCGCCGTGGTTGGAGACGTAGACGCCGTCGAGCCCGTTTTCGAGGCAGAGCTTGGCGTCTTCGGCGGTGAGGATGCCTTTGGCGATGATGGGAACTTTGGTGAGTTTTCGGATTTCGGCGAAGAGTTTCCAGTCGTAAAAGAGGCGGAATTCGCGGATGCGGTAGGGGGTGCGCGGGGCGGCTTCGCGGGCGGTGCGGCGGTTGGTGGGCGGGCCGAGGTGACGGTCGTGGAGTTCGCGTTCGTAGGCGGAGGCCTGCTGGTCGATGGTGACGACGACGGCGCGGCAGCCGGCGGCTTGGGCGCGTTCGAGGGTTTCGCGGTTGATGTCGGGATCTTCCTTCGGGTAGAGCTGGAACCAGAAGGGGCCTTTCGCGGCGGCGCCGATTTTCTCGATGGGGAGGCTGGCGACGTTGCTGACGATCATGGGCGTGTTGGACGCGGCGGTGGCGCCCTGGCGCATGGCTACTTCGCCTTCGGGGTGGATGGCGACCTGGGCCGCGGTGGGGGAGACGAGGATGGGGTAGGCGAGCGGGGTTCCGAAAAGGTTCAGGGCTGTTTGTGGCTTGGCGGGGGTGGGGCCGGGGAGTAAGTCCACCCAGTCAAACGCCTGGCGGTTGCGGCGGAGCGTAAATTCACCGTCGGTGCCGTAGGCGGTGTAGTTATAGACTTGGCGGGGTAACTTGGCGTGAAATACCGGCTCGAATTCGAGGGCGGTGAGTAACTCGTCCAATTTGGGAATGCGGGTATGTTCGCGGAATGGGTCCTGCTGGCCTTTGAGCAAGGGGGAGCCCGCGATGAGGCCGGCGAAGGCGCGGATGGCGCGGCGGCGGCTGGGGCTGAGAGTCCAGACTGTTTCCCGGTTTGGCATGGGCTTGACCGGGAAACAGTATACAGGACAATCGGCGAGAATCAGAACCGGAAACGGAGCGCGAGTTGGAGCGAGCGCGGGTCGTTGACGGCGGTGATTTGCCCGAAAGTGGCGTTAGGGCTGGCCGGGTAGGCACCGGTGCCGAAGACGCCATTGCGGGTGAGGTTGTTGCGGTGATTGAAGGTGTTGAAACCTTCGGCGAGCGCCTCCATGCGGAGCCGCTCCGACAGCGTGAAGCTGCGGCTGAGGCGGAGGTTGACGACGAAGTTATCGTTGCCGATGCCGGCGTTGCGTTCGATGAACGCGCCGTTGACGAGGGGGCGCGCGGTGGTGCCTTGGACGGTGGTGGCGCCGGTGGTGATGTTATAGGGGAGCGCCGAATAGTACTGGAGCATGCCGCCGAGTTGGAAGCCGTGAGAGAGTTTTTCCCAGGGGGTGCGGACGGCGGCGGTGGAGGTTTGCAGTGTGCCGTTGAAGACGACGCGGTGGCGCTGGTCGTCGTCGGAGCGGCCGTAATCGCGCCAGATGTTATAGGGATCGATGGGGGAGCTGAAGAAGAATTCGCCGACGTTGTTCAGCGATTTGGAGTAGGCGTAGGAGATGCGGTAGCTGCCCCAATTAGACGGGCGCTGCTGGAAGGAGAGGTGCAGCGCGTTGTATTTGGAATCGGCGAGGGAACTGTATTGACTGTTGTTGGCGTAATTCGAATTGGGGCGGCAGCCATTGTTTGTTCCGGCGGCGACGCAAGTGGGTACGTTTTGATTCACCGAGATGATTAAGTGGACACCGCGGAGATACTGGTATCCGGCGGAGATGGATGAGGTGGAGGATAGTTTGTGTTCCACTTCCAGGTTGCGCTGGACCGAATAAGCATTTTGCATGTTCGGATTCATGGTGGTGAAGTTGACGAGGCCTGCGGGCGGCGTGGCTGTGAGGATGTTGGGGAACACCGGGGCGCCGGTCTGCGTGGGCGAGAGGCTGATGCTGAGCTGGCTGGTGCTGGTGATATTTGTCGTATTTCCGCTGGAGAGCAACGCGTTGGCGAGCGCGCGGAGCGGGATGCGGTCGTAGAAGAGGCCCATTCCACCGCGAATCACGGTACGGCGGTTCTGGAACGGGGCCCAGGCGAAGCCGGCGCGCGGGGAGACGTTGTTCTTGTCGGTGTTGATGGTCTTCAATGTCTGGATGTCGTAGCGCAGACCGAAGTTGAGTGTCAGCGAGGGACGGACCTTCCATTCATCTTGCGCGTAGAAGCCGACGTTGGGGCGGGTTTGGGGCACGACGGTGTTGCCGAAGGTCTGCGTGAAGCCGGCGTTGTTGTAAGTGCCGGTGAGGAAGTTAGCCAAAGAGGAGAATGCATATCCGCCGCGGACGGTGCGGGGGAATGTAATGGTGGTGTCGTTGTGCAGGAAATTCACGCCGGCGCGGATGGCGTGGGCGCCTGCCTGATGGGAGATGTTATCGACAAGTTCGTATAACTTGTTCAGCCGCCCGGTGGGAGAGCCGGAGAGGCGACCGAAAGTGGCAACGCCGGAGATGGAGACCGATGGGCCGTTCAGATCGGTGGGCAGGGCGAGGAGATCGCTGCTTGTGAACTGGCCACGAGTTTCGTTGACGGTGCGTGTGCAGAGGGTGTAGATGTTGCTGACGGCGATGGTCTGGTCGGTGTTGTCGAGACCGGCGGAGGCGGAGGCGTCGTTGAGAGCGCCGGCGCCGCGGGAGTTGCGGCTGGTTACGTCGTAGAGGCTGTAGCGGACGCTGAACTGATCGCGGGCGGAGAACTGGTGGTCCAGTTTCGCGAGGCCAGTGGTCATATGGACGGGGTTGGCGTAGTTGCCGGTGGCGATGCGGGCGCCGGGAAAGTTAATGGCGTTGAGGCGGTTGTTGATGGTGGCGACGTTGGCCGGGGAAATTGTAGTTAGTCCGCTTTGGTTGAGCTGGCGCTGTTCGAAGTTACCGAAGTAGAAGGTGCGGTCGGCGACGAGAGGGCCGCCGATGCTGGCGCCGTATTGGGCCTGGGTGAGCGGAAGTTTTGTGTTGGAGAGCGGGTTGGCGGCGTTGAAACGCTGGTTGCGGAGGAAGCCGTAGAGGTCGCCGTGGAGGGTGTTCGTGCCTCTCTTGGTGACGACGTTGATGTAGCCGCCGAGGGCGCGGCCAAGTTCGGCCTGGCCGCCGGAGGTGACCACTTGGAACTCCTGGACGGTGTCGAGGCCGTAGAAGACGCCGCTCAAGCCGGCGGCATCGTCATTGGCGGAGAGCCCGTCGACGATGAAGCTGTTGGAGAAGTTCCGCTGGCTGCCGACGGAGATGCCCTGGCCGGGGACGGCGGAGGTTTCGGCGAAGAGCTGGTTACTGGCCGTATTGGTGGGGGATACGCCGGGGATGAGCAGGGCGAGGTCGAGGAAGTTACGGCCGTTGAGGGGCATGTTGCGAACTTCCGTTTGGGAGACGGTGCCGGCAATCTGGCTGCGGGCGGCTTCTAGGACCGTGGCTTCAGCGGAGACGGAGACGTTGGTTTCCGTGGCGCCGACGGTGAGTCCGAACGCGAGTTCGTAAGCCGCGCCGACGGAGGTATTGAGCCGGCGGGTGGAGTTGGCGAAGCCTGCTTTTTGGACCTTGAGTTCGTAGGTGCCGACCTTGAGATACGTGAGGCGGAATCGGCCCTCGCGGTCGGTTTCGGCCGACTGGGAAACGTTGGTTTCCAACTGGCGGGCGGTGATGGCGGCGCCTTCGACCACGGCGCCGGAGGGGTCTGTTACACGGCCGCTGACACTGGCGTGATGGATTGTTTCCTGGGCAGCGGCGATACCAATAGCAACTAATGCGGCAGATAGCCGCGAAATGCGAAACATAATTTCTCTCCTGGAGGCAAATAGGTATAGTCCTGCGTCAATTGGCGCAGGGACTGGACGGGGTTATGCCTGGAGAGACGGGGGGCCGCGCTTGCGCCATGCGCGTGCTTCGGCGATTCGCCGTTGGACTTCGGATTGTTGGGCCGGAGCGGGTTCGGCGGCGATGGTAGCTATCGTCACCGGGACAGGTGCGGGAACGGCCACGTCACCGGAGACGGGGGCCGATGCGCCGGGTTGGAAGAGCGGACAGGTCGCCGACGGGGTGATACGAACACCGCTGTCGGATTCGGCCATTTGCGCCATTTTTGCGCAGTGATGTTTGCCGTCCCGCCGGCAGCACGCGGCGATTTTCGATTCCGGTTCGGCGAACAATAGCGGCGTGGTCAGCGTGTAGCTGAACAAAAGGAGCAGAACCGTGGCCGGTATGCGCCGCATTGCCATAGTGTACAGCAGCGTGGCTGGTATATTCTGGGACCGTGCGTAGAATCCTTATTTTCGCGGGGGTGGCGGCCAGCCTGTCCGCGGCTGACGCCGTGAGCTTTCACCGGCAGGTGCGGCCGTTGCTGGAGCAGCGTTGTGGGGCTTGCCACCAGGCTGGGCGTGGCGCGGCGGGCGTGGCGCTGACTTCGTTTGCGGGAGTGAAGGCATCGGTCGCGCGGCTGGTTCCGGCCGTGAGCGGGACTGCGCCCAGGATGCCGAAGTCGGGGGCGGCGTTGACGGCGGACGAGGTGTCGTTGCTGGAACGGTGGATCGCGGGTGGGGCTGTGGATGATACACCGGCGGGTTTCAATGGGGTGACGTGGTGGTCGCTGGCGCCTCTGCGGAAGGCGCCGGTTCCGACGGGTTCTTCCGCGTGGGGGAGGACGCCGATTGATGCGTTTGTGTGGGCGAAGCTGGAGGAGAAGGGTCTGCGGCCGTCGGCGGAGGCGGACCGGCGAACGTTGATTCGGCGGCTTAGTTTTGACTTGCATGGTTTGCCGCCTAGTTACGAAGAGACTTTGGCGTTTGTCAATGACCGCGCGCCGGATGCGTATGAAAAGTTAGTAGATCGGTTGTTGGCGTCTCCGCGGTACGGCGAGCGGTGGGGACGGCACTGGCTGGACGTGGTGCACTATGGCGAATCGCATGGTTACGACAAAGATAAGCCGCGCCGGAATGCATGGCCGTACCGGGATTATGTGATCCGTTCGTTCAATGAAAACAAGCCTTACAAGCGGTTTGTCCAGGAGCAGTTGGCCGGGGATGTGCTGTTTCCGGACGAGCCGGATGGGGTAGTGGCAACGGGCTTTATTGCGGCGGGGCCCTGGGACTTTGTGGGCCATGCGGAGTTGCGTGAGGGGACGACGGATAAAGAGATCACGCGGTTGTTGGATCGCGATGACATGTTAATGACGACGATGTCGGCGTTTACAAGCATGACGGCTCACTGTGCGCGGTGCCACGATCATAAGTTCGATCCGATTAAGCAGGAAGACTATTACTCGCTCCAGGCGGTATTTGCCGGTGTGGACCGGGCGGAGCGGCCGTATGATACGGATCCGGGGGTATACCGGAAGCGTCGTGCGTTGCTGGATGAGCGGCGGGCGGTGATGGTGGAGTTGCAACCGCTTTTGGATAAGGCCGCGGCGGTGACTTCGCCGGAGATTCAGGAGTTGGATAAGCAACTGCGCGTATGGCGCGGGGAGAAGGCCACGGCGAAGGTGGAGGCCGGGAACGCGCAACGCAAGCAGATGGTGCGGGCGTTGCTGGACGCTGCCACTGTGGCTGGTACGGAGCGGTGGGAGGCGGCGCTGGCTGGCGTGGATAAGCGGCTGGGCGAGTTGCCGAAACCGCAGATGGTTTATGCAGCGGCGAACATATTCCCTTTGGGCGGAACGCTGAGATGGCCGATGACACCGCGACCGATTCATGTGCTGGGGCGGGGAAGTGTGCAGGCGCCGGGGAAGGTGGCGGTGCCGGGGGCGTTGTCGGCGGTTGCGAAGTTGGCTCCCCGATTTGAGGGGACGGCCGCCGGGCCCGAGGGCGGGCGGCGGGCGGCGCTGGCGAACTGGATTGTGGATCCGGAGAATATGCTGACGTGGCGGTCGATCGTGAATCGTGTTTGGCATTTTCACTTTGGCGCCGGGTTGGTGGATTCGCCGAATGACTTTGGGCGGATGGGGTCTCTGCCTTCGCATCCAGAGTTGTTGGATTGGTTGGCTGTTCAGTTTCGGGATGGCGGCGGGGATGTGAAAGCGCTGCATAGGCAGATCCTGCTGAGCGCTGTGTACCGGCAATCGTCGGCGTCCGATCCGGGTAAGTCGAAGTTAGACGCTGGGAATCGTTATTTGTGGCGAATGAACCGTTGGCGATTGGATGCCGAGAGTGTGCGCGACGCGAGCCTGCAAGTGGCGGGACGGCTGGACCTGACAGCGGGCGGGCCATCGGCCGAGCAGTTCTTTTTCAAGGACGATCATTCGCCGGTGTATGACTATACGCGGTTCGATATCGACAGCGCGGAGAGCCGGCGGCGGAGTGTGTATCGCTTTCTTGTTCGCAGCGTTCCGGACCCGCTGATGGAGCGGCTGGACTGTCCGGATCCTTCGACGATGACGGCGAAGAGGAATACGACGATTACGGCCATTCAGGCGCTGGCGCTGTTGAACAATCCGTTGCTGGTGAAGCAGGCGGAATACTTGGCGGGGCGGGCGCGGAGTGCCGGGCCGGAGTTGCCGGAGCAGGTGGGCGCGCTGTACAAGTTGGCCTTACAGCGGGCGCCATCGGCGACGGAGTTGCAGTTAGTATCCGGCTACGCGAAGCAGCATGGGTTGGAGAATGCCAGCCGGTTGGTGTTGAACAGTAACGAATTCTTGTTTGTGGATTAATGATGAACCGGCGAAACTTTTTGTGGAATGCGGGCGGCGGGTTGGGTGGAATTGCCCTGGCTGACTTATTGCGGGCGGGCGAGGGGCGGCCGCTGGACCATCCGGCGAAGGCTAAACGCGTCGTGCAGTTATTCATGTCCGGCGCGGCGAGCCAGTGCGACACGTTTGACTATAAGCCGTTATTGATCTCGAAGAATGGTGAGACGTGGGATCCGGGCGAGAAGGTGGAACTGTTCCAAAGCGTGCCGGGAGCGGTGATGAAAAGTCCGTGGGATTGGAAGCAGTACGGGCAGAGTGGCAAATGGATGAGTTCGTTAGTGCCGCACTTGGGCAGTTGTGTGGACGACATGGCGTTCTTCCCGTCGATGATCTCCAAGTCCAATGTTCATGGGCCCGCGACGTTTCTGCAGGCGTCTGGCTTTGTGCTGCCTGGGTATCCGAGCATGGGGTCGTGGATCTCCTACGCGCTGGGTAGCATGAACAAGAATCTACCCGATTTTGTGGTGTTGCCGGACGTGCGCGGGTATGCGCCGAATGGGCCGGGGAACTGGTCCACCGGGTTCCTGCCCGCTGGGCATCAGGGGACGATGATCCGCGCGGCCAGCGCGAATCCGATTTATGATTTGAATCCGCCGGAGGCGGCGAAGTACATCACGAAGGAAAGTGAACGGGAAGGGTTGCGGGTGCTGGAGGCGATGAACCGCGAGCACTTACAGCATCGCGAGGATGATTCGCGGCTGGAGGCGCGGATTGCTTCCTACGAGATGGCGGCGCGGTTGCAGGTAAGTGCGCCGGAGGTGATGGATATCTCGAAAGAGTCCGACGCGACGCGGAAGTTATA
>CANIVU010000109.1 GCA_947470805.1 Acidobacteriota bacterium
TATCTCGTTCACCCGGAACGGTTCGTTAAGCATCCACCCAAATCCCCGCTTGCCCCAGCGCACGCCTGGATCAACAAACCAACAACAACAAACGACGATACTCAGTAAACTCCTTGACCGACTGTCTCAAAGTCGTTGACACGCGCCGCTTTCTCAGAACCATTGGGACCCCGTGTCAAGCATAAAGGATCAGACAGCTAGAGTAACCTCACACGCGGAAAAGCTGGTGATACACTGAGGCAGACCGCAATGTAAAAACTCAAGTCGGAGGTTTTTAGAAGAAGACAATGAAGCCACTTATCCTTTCAACAATAGCCCTGGAACTAGCCCGCCTCTACGCCGGGCAGGCAGCCGGTGGGGTCGAGCCGCTACGCCACTCGGCAGAGGCGGTGACAGCGTCAATCAAGACAGCCGTGGGGCGAATGGCGGTCAAGCAGCAGCCCTTTGAGAACGTCGTACCTGAATTCATCATCGGAGGCGAGTGGACCACCACCCTTAAGCTTACAAATCGAGGTACCGCCTCGATTCCGCAAGGGCAGGGCAGAGCAATATTTGTGGACAGTGATGGGAGGTCAATGACGGCAACGTTTCAGATTACAGGCGGGAGCGTCATCACGGACAGCGGGTTTACGTTTTTCTTGGAGCCTGGGGCGATTGTCGAAACTACGTTTTTTGGCACAAGTCAAACTCAGTTTGGTCACATCTTAATCGACCCTTCCACTTGTCCCGCTACCGCAGCGTGCGGCCTGTACGGCGAGGCTGTTCTTCGGAATCGCAACGCCACCCGGCCGGATTTTGAATCTGTTTTCCCATTAGAGCAACCTGCCGACGTTCAGCACATGCTGTTCGACCACAGATCTGGGAATTCAACGATCTTGTACCTTGTGGGGCTGAGTTCAGGAGCCGAGACAGTTGCACTAGAGTTCAGAAACGCGTCCAATCAACTAGTTCGTACTGTGAGCGTCACGTTGCCGAGCGCAGGCTCTCAGATCATCCCACTCACGACAGCGGCCCCGGAAACGATCGGCTTGATGGGGACGTTGACGATTAGGGTATTGACAGCGAACGCGTATGTCACGGCGACGGCCTTGAAGATCAACCCATCCAACAGCTTCACACCTGTTCGTGCTTTCGTTCCGAAGTGAGCCTCTAGTTGATACGCCTCACTTTGAGGGACTCCCCATGGCTCGAAAGCCACCGCTGAGAAAAACTTCCGTCCAGAGGGGGGAGAGGTCAAATGAGAAACTGGTGGTTCTACCGAAACCCACGGTCTTATGCCTACGGATCGCGGCACCAGCACCGCCGAGATTCGCTTCACTCTCGAAGCACAGACCCCGCACAATATCCGGCACACTGAAAAACAGGAGGCCGGAAAACCAAACCACCAAAAACCAGCAATCAATTGAAACTAAACGGGTGATTTGGTGCGCCCGGACCGATTCGAACGGCCGACCCTCTGGTTCGAAGCCGTTAAGAGCCTAGATATCAGTACTTTGCATGGGGTGACACTCGCTGTCACCCCTTTCTATTTGAGGCAGAAAGGCGCTCCGAACGCGCGGAGATGGCCAGCCATAGCACGCCATAGCGACAGGTGGTTGGCACAAAAAAGGGCACACTGGACCGTGCCCGCTGAGATGGCGAAAAGGGACCCCCACCCCCTAAGTTTTACTGATGCTTCCGCGAAGGCCACCGGGGGGTAGGGGCCCATATGCGATGGACGGCATGGGTCCCGCTAGGGGGTATAAGCGCGGAGAGGTAGTGAAAAACATTCCTGAAAATGCGGGCCGCCGCCCAGCCTCTAGTTAGGCTTAGCGCTTTCGATTAGGAGCTTACGAAACAGATAGCCGGATAAGGCTGCGGGAACAACGATTCGAATCCCAACGACGAGGTTTAAAATGTGGGATTGCGCGTCTGGATCTCCCTCGATCGCATTCTTGGCATTTCCGATCACCGAGAGAACGAGGAGCGAAAGCGCGATAACTCCGGCCCACTTCGACCTTCGCCAAACAAATGGGACAATCACCCAAACCAGCGTAGCCCCGATAGCGTATCCAATCGAGAAGCCTTGCCGTCCTTCCTCTGCAAAATCGGAGATAAAGTACAGCGAGGCCGCTCCCGAAAGAACTCCCAGTCCGGCAAGGCAGAGATTTTTGGTGGACCAACGGCTACTATTAGCGTCCCCTGATCGAGTTTTGTTGAAGGGCGAGCCGTGGTCTGCCGTCGGACGAACGCCATCGCCGCATTCGCAGGTTGGGGATTCCGGCATATTGACCAATCCACATGATGCGCAAGTCCAAGGGGCAGAAGAGGGGGAAGGAGTTAAAGCCGATGATTCAAGGCGGCCCGTCTGCCGCGCCCGACTACGAATAGACTCGGTCGCGGTGGGTCTAGTCTCCTGATCACCGCTCCGAGTCGCGACTGGTGTCCGTTTCACGGGATCAAGTTTTCCACAGTCGCGACAGTAATCTCCGTCATTGTCGCTACGGGTCTGGCCGCAAAACGTGCAAAACATGATCTTGCTCCTTTGTCATCGAAGGTTCTCAGGTCCCTGAGGTTGCCGCTCCGATCGCATTGTTCCGCCACGCTACGACTCCAAAGTAGGAGGATCGTATCTGGTGGGTCCACCGCCAATGGTTAGCCGACCGACTTTCGGAAACACCTTACAACACCGATAGTCCATCAGGTGGCTTATTACCTAGGTGAAGTTGTTCGGGAGGGGTCCATGATCGAGAAAGACTCGATCTCGTCTATCAGCGCCTTGGACTCAGCCACGCGATGTTGTACGCCAAGCTGCCATGCGGCTACATAACTTTCAAAAAGGCAAGCACAATTCCATCCAGGATCCTTTGATTCAGGCTTGATTTGCAGGAATTCAATCATCTTGATCGCTTTATGCCGTTGTGTGGTGGCATATGAGCTAAACTCGTGCAGCGATGCGAGAATCAGCCTTCGGGACTCGTCACGAGCATTTTCCGCCTCGGCCAGCCGTTGCATCTCGGCCAATAACTCGGAGATCTCGTTGCCCAGATTGATTCTCCATTGCCGTTGAACATCGTCCGGCAACGAGCGGATGACGGCGATATTCGCCGCACTATCTTTCTTGAAAAGCGCCAAGGCGCGTTTCTCCTTCGAACTAAAAAGTAGAGAGAGCACTAGTCCAAGTCTCCAATCGCGAGAGCGCCGCATTTGAATACGAAATATTCTCTGTTGCTACCTGTAGATAAGCAGGGTGCTTTGAAGCAGCATACGGCATAGCCTTGAGGCGTTGCAAGGGATTGAGGCAATAGTCGGTGCGAACATTAAAAAGATTCGCAGGGCCAAGGGAATCACACAGGATCAACTGGCGTTAACGGCGGGCTTGGGTCGCGTTCATCTTTACCGCATAGAGAACGGGAAACAGTCGACGACTCCGCTCTATCTTGCTTCGATGCAACCGTCAGAATGGGCTCGGACAATGGTAAACTCGATTTCTGATAATTACAGTAGTGTGAAAGGCAACTTGATGTGGCGGATAACGCATGTGCCACAGGTTGGGCCAATTTCTGACGGGCGAGCGCGAAATCGCCATCGGTCCTCATTTCATCTTTATCTGTCCACTGCGAGAGAACGATGAATCGCCAGAAAGCCTTAGATGTCCTTGAGTTGCCAACCTCTGCCACCCCACATGAGATTCGCTCGGGGTACCTCGACCTCGTGAAGGTCTGGCACCCTGACCGTTTTGTCAACGATCCGGCGCTTCAAGCCAAGGCACAGGACAAATTGAGGTTAGTCATAGAGGCCTATGAGTCGTTGATTTCGTCAGCGGATGAAGAGGGCACGAAAGCAACTACAAACTCGGAAGACGCGAAAGAGAATCCACCAAGTGCGGCTGAACGCCCACACGATTCGCCCACGAATGCTCAGGACGCGCAGACCGGTCGCGAACGTTCAACTTCACGAGACGCGTCTACAAAAGCATGGATTGCCTATTTCGGTCTCGGACTTGTCGTGTTGGTGACTATTGCGGCCGCTATCTTTCAATCCCCATCTCCCAGGGATCCAGGACTAGGTTCGCTCGAATCACTTCGATTGAAAGCAGACCGGGGAGACGTCGAAGCTCAAACAGAACTCGGCTACAGTTACTTCAAAGGCGAGAGCGTTCCGAGGGACTTGGCTAAGGCACTTTATTGGTGGAGAACAGCGGCTGAGCGGGGCGACGCCTACAGTCAAAACGCTCTCGGATTACTTTACTTCCATGGCGAGGCCGGAGTCCCAAAGGACTACTCTGAATCTGCTCGCTGGTACCGCATGGCCGCGAGGCAGGGAGGCGCTACGGCCCAAACCGCCCAATACAATCTTGCCCGAATGTACACATACGGCTTGGGAGTGACGCAAGACCTCGTGTCGGCAAATATGTGGGCGAGCTTGGCGGCATCTATTTCCAACGGAGATTACCAAATGGATAAAGATTCGGAGGTGATTCGGGACTCGACCGCCAGACAAATGACTCGACCTGAACTCGCAGAAGCGCAACGCAGGGCACGCGAGTGGAGGGTCAACAGTGGTTCAATTAACAAATGACGAGGATTCTCCGGAATGGATCACCTTGTTCGGCAGATACGATCATTGATGGGAATGGAGCCTGAGACGGCGAGTAACCGACCGGCAACAGTCCGCCTCGGCAACTCCCCCATCGCCATCATTCCCTGCGGCGCACGCAACCGGCGCGGAACGCCCTGTCAATCTCCCGGCATGGCTAACGGAAGATGTAGACTACACGGCGGACTCTCCACCGGCCCGAAAACGCCAGAGGGTTTGAGACGGTCCCAAATGGCGCGGTGGAAGAGCGGCGATTACTCACGGAACGCACGGCTTCACCGCTCGTACATTTGCGAGGTTGGACGACTGATATCGATTGCGCAGGGTCCGCGAAACTATCGGGCGCTGCATGCATCGTTGGATCGTCTCGATGCGATACTGTCAGACCCGGCATACGAGGGTTACTGAATCGTCTTTTGGTTGTCCGAATCCGGGAAAGCGATGAGTGGAAAATACCCTTTTGCGATGGAGTCCATGAACCGCATCGATTCCAAGGGTAGCGACTTAGAACACTCGAAGAGATTGTTATTGACAGGCGAATCCTCATAGCGATATCTTTATACAAGTAGTTTCGTGGGCCTGAATTTAGCGCATTAGTAGTCCCCCGCGAGTTCAGATTCACGCAGTCCTCATCCATCGCCAAGTTCAAAAAGCCCGCGCACAGTCACTTTCGCGAGCTTGATCTTGACGCAAGAGTTGCAAACATCAGGGAAACACTCAGCCCTGCAAGTGATAGTTATTGAGCCGGGTAGCCGGAGAGTAAAGCTCCGCTTAAATCTTGGTCCTTAGGCACGCATGCTTTTTGACGGGACGTAACGCCCTGAATCATTGAGTGTGTTGTGTCCAAGACGTTGCTCAAGATCCTAGCGCCCTTATGGGGCACTTGCCTTCAGGCATTTCGCCTGTCGAATTTTAGGGGACCCTATGTCTGCTTTGAATGTGGACTTAAAGGAGTGCGTGCGCGTCACCACTCCCCTTGCGGTGCGTGAGAAATCCGCCGCTGAGATGCTGGGCGTTTCCGTCTCGCTTTTGCGGAAATGGAGAGTTTACGGTGGCGGCCCGAAGTTCGTGAAGATGGGCGGCGCGGCGGTTTGCTATCGCGTAGCTGACCTTCATTCGTATATAGCTGCGTTGTCTTCTCGGGAGGTCGTGTAAAATCATGCGACCCTGCGAAAAAGCGCCCGGGACGGCAACCCAGAGCGCTTCAATAACAATTCAACCGACTACCGTTTTTGTACCGCCAACCGCCCCACGCTGCCCAAGTTGTGCAGAACTCCGGGACGTGCTTGGGGTACCTGGCGGGCTCCTGGCGGCTTGTGCTTGCCCTATCGGACGCGGGGGGCGCGCATGAGAGCGGCGGCCATCGCGGAGGCACTGGACGGCAAGCGGGCCGGGCGCGACTCCTACATGTGTTGCTGTCCCGCCCACCTGGACAGAACGCCGTCGATGCACATTTCCGACATCGGCGGCAAGGTGCTCGTTAAGTGCTTCGCAGGGTGCGAGCAATCCGCCCTCATTGCGGCTCTGAAAGAGCGGGGACTATGGGAGCCGACGACAGACCGGCCGATGCCACGCAAGACGGCAAGGGACCTCGGGCCGATCATCGCGGAGTACATCTATACCGACGAACAACACCGGCCGCTAATTCGCGTCACTCGCCATTTTCCGCCGAAGGACTTCCGGCAATGGCGACCGAACGCGACCGGCGGATGGCGGGCGGGAATCGGCGATTCGCGGCGGCCACTCTATCGACTTCCCGAAGTGCTCGAAGCGGCGATTGTCTTCGTCGTCGAAGGCGAAAAGGACGTTGAATCGCTGCGAGAAATGGGCTTCGTTGCGACCTGCAATTTGATGGGCGCGGACAAGTGGCGCACCGAGTACAACGAACTGTTCAGCGGGAAAACCGTAGTGATCATCCCAGACCGCGATGAACCGGGCATGGCGCACGCGCGGGCCGTATTCGAGGGAGTGAAGCCGTTCGCGGCGGACGTGGTTCTAATCGACCTCGAAACCGCGAAGGACATCACGGAATGGTTTGAGCAAGGACATTCCGAAGTCGAACTTATGAGCTTGCTTGAGGCTCATTGGACGAAGGAAGGGGCGGCACATGGCGAAAGTTATTGAGACTCCTATTCCTTCGGCGAAGAGCGAAAGACCTCAAGCGCAACCGTTGAAAACCATTGACGGCTACACGCTGCTTCTAAAACAATTCGCGCCAATCCCCTTTGTTTTTGACGACCTTCTATACTCCGGCCTGACATTGTGCGCGGGCCGTCCCAAAGTCGGCAAAAGTTGGCTCGCTCTGCAACTCGCAATCGACGCGGCGCTGGGACGAGCGGGCTTGGCGAAGTTCAGCAACCTTGTCCCGCGAAAGGTGCTCTATTGTGGCCTCGAAGAAAGCGAGCGTCGAACGAATTCGCGGCTTCTGAAGTTCGTCAATCGAGGGGCGCACGATGCGATCCTCTGTGGAAACCTTCGGTTCGCTTACCGTTTGCTTCCGCTCCTCGGCGGCGGCCTAGAAGAACTCGACGCAACGATGGCCGAGTACGGCTCCCAGTTCGTTGTCGTAGATACCTTAATCCGCGCCATGGGCGGGCGGTCACGGGATAAGAATGCCGACGCGATGGCCGAGGATTACAAAGTCGTTGAGGCATTGCAATCGCTGGCGGCGAAGCATGACGCGGCCATTCTCGTTATCGCTCACACGAGAAAAATGGGCTCTGACTACGCGCTCGACAAGGTAGCAGGAACAACCGGCCTCACTGCAGGCGCTGATGCGATTTGGGTGCTTGACCGAGGGCCTAAGTGCACGCTTTTGACTGTGCAAGGGCGTGATCTTGGCGACGAAGAGTACTCCGTATCTTTCGATCAAAACGACGACAAGTTTGGATGGTCCGTAACCGGCTCCGGTGACGAGGCGCGCACCAGCCAAGCACGTTGGGACATCCTCGATCTACTCGAAGAGTCCGAGGTGCCAATGACTCCATCGGCAATCGCAAAGGCGCTAAAGAAGAATGGCGTCACCGTGCGCCGCCTACTTGGGGCGCTCCGTAAAGATGGCAAGGTATCCCGAGAGAAGGATGGTTATCGTCTCACCTAAGGGGGATAGTAATTTTTCTTTATGAACAGCATGAACGCTATGAACTCCATGAACAGCGTGAACAGCGTGAACGATAGCCCTTGTTCATGTGATCACACCGTTCACAGCGTTCATGCTGTTCACGGTAATCACGCCCATCGCACTTTTTCGCCACGGCAACGCGGCGCGACCTGCAATCAAACCGGAGTCACCTCTCGATGACTCGAAACCACTCCGCGCGGATTCAACCGGCCCCTACTTCCCACCCTTCGCCTTCGAACGGGCCACCAGCCCATCAACCAGTTTTCGATCCTCCGGCCCCATTGCCCGAAGGTAGAGGCCAACTCCATCGGCGACGATTCGCCAGATAGGGCGATTCTCTACCGCCGCTATCGCGTTCAAGGTTTCGCGCAGTCCAGGCGGTGAGGAAATTGTGATTCTCGGCCAAGTAGACGTTTTCGAATCTGGACCAATGTCTTTCGCTGCCGGAGGGCGTCCCATCGGCTCAGGCTATCAGGGCACTTAAAATATGTCACTGTGTAGTTGCCAGCAACAACAGATAGAAGTACAGTATGCAAAGGAGTGAAACCGATGAGCGTTTATAAACGAAAGGGCGGCGAGATTTGGTGGTTCCGTATCAAGTGGGACGGAAAGGATATTCGCGAAAGCACACGGACTACCAACAAACGCGCGGCTGAACAGATCGAAGCGGCGCGGCGTGTCGCGTTGGCGAAGGGAGAAGTCGGTCTTCGAAAAAAGGCCAAGGTCCCAACACTTAGGGAATTCGCTGAAAAAGACTTTCGCCCATTTATCAAGCAGCACTGCGCTGAGAAGCCTAGAACGATCGCCTACTATGAAGGCGGCCTCAACGCTCTGTTGGAGTTCCAATCACTGGCGAACGCACCGATGGATTCGATCCGGCAGGAACAGGTGACGAGCTTCGTATCCTCCCTTCGCGCCGAGGGGTTTGAGGTCTCCAGTATGAATCGCAAACTCGAAGTCCTTCGGCGTATGTTCAAGCTGGCGATCGAATGGGAGAAGGTGGAGAAGGCGCTTCCCATCGTTCGCATGCTGCCGGGAGAGAAACGCCGGGAGAGGGTGCTCACCAATGACGAGGAGACCGGATATCTCTCCTCCGCCGTCGCTATTGGTGACGATGCGCTGGCGGCCTATGCACGGGCGCAGACCGGCATCCGTGCCACCCTGCGCGGCGAGACGCCTATCCCTCCCCGTGATCCATACATGCTCCGTGATGCGGCAGTGCTTCTTTTGGAGTGCGGACTTCGACCGGAAGAGTGCCATCGTTTGCGATGGGCCGAGGTGTCAGAGGGGACGCTGCGGATCGCACACGGGAAGACGGAGAGCGCCCGAAGGGTAATCCCGTTGAACGACCGGGCCGCAAGCGTATTGGAGATGCGGCGAACGATTGCCGGTGAGACTGAATGGGTATTCCCCGCCCCCACGCGGAGTGGGCATATCGAACAGTTCAGCATCAAGAAGCAGCACACGGCGGCGTGCGAGTCGGCAGGCATCACCCACTTCCCCATTTACACCTTTCGGCATACCTGCCTGACCCGGTGGGCGTCTGTGATGGACCCGTACACGCTGGCGTACCTCGCGGGCCACTCCGACTTCTCCACCACGAAGCGATACGTCCATCCTCAGAAGGATCAGGTCCTCGAAGCGATGCGAAAGGCGCAGGAAGCAAGGATGGGGTACAAATCAGGGCACAGCGACAATACCGAAGTTGCGCCCCAATCGCCGGTCACCCTTCCAGTCAATTGATTCTAAACGGGTTATTTGGTGCGCCCGGACCGATTCGAACGGCCGACCCTCTGGTTCGAAGCCAGATGCTCTATCCAGCTGAGCTACGGGCGCATTTGCCTTCCGTATGGCAGAGTACCACAACCATTGCTACTATGGCTGCATGTCAGTTGGGGCTGTACACAAGGAAAATGAGATCAAGGTGGCGGTACCGGATCTCAACGCGCTGCAATTGCGCCTCCGTTCGCTCGGCTTTCAAATCCTCCACCCAAGAGTCCTCGAAAGCAACGTCATCTACGACACCCCTGATGCCGATCTTCGCCGCCGCGGCGAACTCATCCGCATCCGCCAGGCAGGCGGCACCTCCATCTTCACTTATAAAGGTCCCGCCACCGTCACACGCCACAAAGAGCGCGAAGAACTCGAAACACCCGTCGGCGACCCCGACACCATGGGCCTCGTCCTCCAACGCCTCGGATTCGTCCCCCGCTTCCGCTACGAAAAGTTCCGCACCGAATGGGCCTTCCCCGGCGAAGACGGCATCCTCATGGTCGACGAAACCCCCATCGGGAACTACATGGAACTCGAAGGCCCCCCGGACTGGATCGACTCCATCGCCCTCCAACTCGGCTACCAGGAAGCCGATTACGTCAACATCAGCTACGCCCGCCTCTACATCCAGGACTGCGAACGCCGAGGCCTCCAGGCCTCCCACATGGTCTTCGATGCCAACACAGTACTAGCCGCAAAAAGGGCATAGTCCAAACAGGAAATCGCCCTATTACCCTTGTTTCCCATTGCTGACGCCGCTCAACCTCTGTACACTCTCTTTAAGGGCCAGTACCTCTAGTACTCCCCAAGCACTAAAAACAACGTTAGTCGGGACAAACAATGGTTACAAGTGTTGTGATCATCATCCTCTCTCTTGGGATGTTTGTTTACTGGTTTCGCTATTCCTGCATTCTGATTCTCGAGTCCAACTGGAACGAGGAACAGGCTCAGGTGGTGGCCATGCAAAACAAACTCTCCATCGGCTCGGTCAACGAGTCGTTGGCTCAAGCGGTCACCGCGGAGGAACTGGACAAGGTCAAAGATCTTCTCGATCGGGATCTGAAGCTGGTTGTTGCCCTCTTGTCGAAACACCCTGAGTTCCAGGAAGCAGGCCATTCGTTAGAATGCCGGATGCTCATGTTGGACTACAAACTTATGAATGCCTGGTACGCGCTCTCGCGGACTACGGCAGGCCCGAGGGCGCATAACGCGCTTCGGGAAATGGCGCAGGTCGTCGGCTATATGGCTGGCGAATACGGCGACCACCTGGCGACTGCACGTACCTAAGCGCAGCGACCATTCCACTTTCAACAAGCACTACCTACATCGGAGGCGCGGAACCAAGGTTTCGCGCCTTTTACTTTTTTCCCGCCCGTTTCCCCACATTCCTCAACGCGGCTGTCATCGACCTGTCTTAGAATGAAGTGGTGTTCAGTGAAGCTGATGTCGCACAAGCGGTCGGAAAACTCAACCGTATCCGCACGGAAATCGCCAAGATCATCGTCGGCCAGCAGGATGTGGTCGATGGCGTTCTTATCTGCCTCCTAGCCGGTGGCCACGTCTTGCTCGAAGGCGTCCCCGGTCTCGGCAAAACCACCCTCCTGCGAACGCTCTCCCGCGTTCTCCGCCTTCGCTACTCCCGTATCCAGTTCACACCGGATCTCATGCCCGGCGATATCGTCGGGTCGATGATTATGGAGTCCGACGCCGCGGGAACCAAGTCCCTCCGCTTCCAGGCTGGCCCCATCTTTTCCAACCTCGTCCTCGCCGACGAAATCAACCGCGCCACCCCCAAGACCCAGTCCGCGCTCCTCGAAGCCATGCAGGAACGCACCGTCACCAGCGGCACCACCACCCACGAACTCGAATCCCCCTTCCTCGTCATGGCGACCCAAAACCCCATCGAAATGGAAGGCACCTACCCGCTGCCCGAAGCCCAGCTCGACCGGTTCCTGATGAAGATCATCGTCGGCTATCCCACCAAGGAAGAGCTCGGCCGCATCGTTGAATACTCCCTCCACCGCGAGGAAATCCAGATCGATCAGATCGTCGACCGCGAAGAGATCCTTACCCTCCGCAACGTCGCCCGTCAGGTCCTGGTCGCTCCCCACATCCGCGAATACGCCGTGAATCTGGTGATGGCCACTCAGCCCAACACCCCCCACGCCCACCCGCGGACCAACAAGTATATCCGCTACGGCGCCTCCCCCCGCGGCGCGCAAGCCCTCGTCGAATGCGGCCGCGTCTTCGCCCTCATGCAGGGCCGGATGCAGCTCTCCGTCGCCGATGTCCAGGCCGTCGCCGTCAGCGTCCTGCGCCACCGCATCATCCCCAACTTCGACGCCCACGCCGAAGGCGAAACGCCCGACACCGTCCTCAAGGAAATTCTGCGCACCGTCACGGCGGCCGCCGCGTAACCTAGACGCATGCCAGAACCGCTTATCGACCAGAAGTTCCTGGAACGGCTAGAGCGACTCACGCTGCACTGGCAGAAGTCGTTCCCTGGTCTGGTGGGCGGCCATAACGCCTCCCGCTATGCCGGCTCCGGCCAGGAGTTTCTCGATCACCGTGGCTTCCACCAGGGTGACGACCTCCGCGCCGTCAACTGGCGCGCCTACATGCGCCTGGAAAAGCTCATCCTCAAGCTATTCCAAGTGGAGCCCCGCGTCCCCGTCCGCATCCTCCTCGACGTCTCCGCCTCAATGACCACCGGCGACCCGTCGAAGTTCGACTACGGCCGCAAACTCGCCGCCTCCCTCACCTACGTCGGCCTCGTGCGTCTGGAAACCATCCTCCTCCAGCCCTTCGATTCCACCCTCCACGACCCCATCACCTGCGGCGGCGGCCGCCACCGTTTCCGGCCGGTCATTAACTTCCTCGAAAACGTCAAACCCTCCGGAAAAAGCGATTTCGGCCAAGCCCTCCGCCAGTTTATCGCCGAATACCCCCAACGCGGCCTGGTCATCCTCATCTCCGATTTCCTCGACGAACAGGCCTGCGAAAAACCCATCCAGTACCTGGCCGACTTCGGCCACGAACTCTTCGTCGTCCACCTCTGGGGCGACGAGGACCGCAAGCCCTCCCACAACGGCGAACTCGAACTCGAAGACGCCGAAACCGGAGAAACGGTAAAATTGAATTTTGACGACGAAGCCCGCGCCGCCTACGTCGAAGCGTTCGATAACTACGCCCGCTCCATCCGGGAACTGGCCATGCGCAAGGGCGGTCGCTACATCGGCCTCTCCACCAGCATGCCCATCGAACAAGCCATCTTCGGTGCGTTCCTGGACGCCAGAGGCCTCCAATAGGTGTTCTTTTTTAACCTCAGTTTCGGCGAATTCGCGGCGCTCTTCGGAGCGGTCAGCGGCGCCGTGCTGGCGCTTTACCTCCTCGATCGCTCCCGCCGCAAAATCAAAGTGGCCACCATGCGGTTCTGGAAGCCCAGCGAAAAACCGCCCGAAGCCAAACACCGCAAACGCATTCAGCAGCCCTGGTCCATGCTCATGCAGATCATTGGCATGGGCCTCCTCCTCGCGGCCATCGCGCAACTCCGCCTGGGCTCGCCCGATCGCTCCTCCCGCGATCACGTTCTCCTCCTCGACACCTCCGCCTGGACCGCCGCCAAGGCCGATCCCCAGCGCCGCCTCATCGACGAGGCAAAGGTAGCCTCCATCCGCTGGCTCCGCGCCCTGCCGTCCTCGGACCGCGTCATGGTCGTCCGTGCCGACGCTCTCCCCACCCCCGCCACGGTCTTTGAAACGAACCGGGCCGCCGCCGAACAGGCCATCCTCCAGTCCCAGCCCTCCGCCAGCGCCCTGAACATCCAGGCGGCGTTCGACTTCGCTCGCCGCATGCAGCGCCAGCACGGCCAGTCCGCGGGCGAAATCGTCCTCGCCGGCGCCGGCCGAACGAACCAGAACGACCTCCCGGACAACAACGCCCTCCCCGCCGCTCTCCGCCTCCTGCCCGTCATGGCGCCCAACCGCAACGTGGGCATCCGCCGCTTCCACCTCCGCCGCTCGCCAAATGATTCCCAACTCTGGGAAATCTTCGTCGCCGTTCGCAACTACGGACGCGCCCCGGAAGCCGTCCCGCTCATGGTCACCTTCGGCAACGCCCCCATCGGCTCCAGCCGCATGACCATCCCCGGCGGTGCCGAAGAAACCGCCCGCTACGAGTTCCGCACCAAGTCCGCCGGCTGGATGGAAGCACGCCTCCAGCTCCGCGACGGGCTCATCGAAGACAACGTCGCCCTCCTAGAAATCCCCGAACAGAAACAGGTCCGCGTCGCCGTCTTCACACGCCAGCCCGAACTGCTCCGCCCCCTGATGGCCGCCAACCCGCGCATCAACGCCGCCTACGCCCTCCCCGAAGCCTACAAGGCCGATACCGATGCCGACGTCGTCATCATCGACCGTTTCCGCCCCAGCCAGAAACCCCAGCGCCCGACAGTCTGGATCCAGCCCCCCGCCGATGGCTCTCCCTTAGCCGTGGCGAAGTCGAACGTCAGCGCCAAGATCACCCGCTGGCGCGCCGAACAGCCCATCGCCCAAGGCCTCCGGACACTGGACCTGAAGCTCGATGGCGCCACCATCTTCGCCCAATCGGCCGCCGCCCAAACCGTCGCCGAAGCCGAAGGCGGCAGTCTGATCTCCGCCCAGGCAAACCCGCGCGCCGTCTACCTCGGCGTCCACCCCGGCCTCGGGACACTCAAATTCGAACTCGCCGCGCCGCTGCTGATGGCCAACGTGATGGAGTACATGGCCCCCGAAGCGCTCCGCCGCTGGGAGCTCGACGGCGAAAGCGTCGGGTCCATCAAGGTCGCGCTCGAACCCAATACGGACCCGGCCTCCATCCAGGTCGTAGGCGACGACCAACAGCCCCTTCCCTTCTCCATCTCGGAGAACACGCTCCAGTTCTACACCGCCGCTCGCGGCAACGTCCGCGTCCGCACGGGCTCCCGCGAAACGGTCTATTCGCTCACCCTGCCCGACGTCGGCGACACCGCCTGGGAAGCCCCCGCCAAGGTCCGCCGCGGCCAGGGCCGCATGGCAGGCGGCGCGTCTCCTGTACAGGATCTCTGGCCTTGGCTAGCCCTCCTGGGCGCCGGCCTCATCCTGGCCGAATGGCTGATCTTCGGCCGCCTCCGCCTCCCGGGCCAAGCCCCCGCCGGCAACCCCTTCTCGTTCCTGGCCAAATTCATCCCCGCCCTCCGGAAGGCCGCCTAGCCATGAACCGTCTCTGGCCCACCGCCCACTTCGCACACACGCAGCAAACAACCCACGCTTTTTCCGTTACCCCCACACAGCAATCAACTCACGGGGACACCCGCGGGCCGAAGGCCGGGTGTCCCCAGACGCACTACGCGCCCGCCCACGCAAAACACACAATCCACACCCACAGGAAGGCCGCATGACCTTTGACCGCCTCTGGGTACTCGCCTTCGCCTGGCTCCCCGCCGCCTGGCTCCTCTGGGAGTGGCGCGCCGGCCGCCAGCGCACCAACCTCATCCTGAAGGCCCTCGCCCTCACCGCCGTCCTACTAGCCCTCGCCGAGCCCAACATCAGCTCCTCGGAATCCAAAAGCGCCGTAGCCCTGCTCATCGATACCTCCGGCTCCATCTCCGACGCCGATCTCACCCGCGCCGGCCGCGTCGCCAAACAGATCGAGGACGAAAAGGGCCGCAACTGGCTCAAGCTCATCCCCTTCGCCCGCGGCACTCGCTCTCTCACGGCCGAAGAATCCCGCGGCGCCGTCGGCCGCACCGCCGGCGAAAACGGCCGCGGCACCGACCTCGAAACCGCCCTCCGCGAAGCCCTCGCCGCCATGCCCGAAGGCCTCGTCCCCCGCGTCGTCCTCATGAGCGACGGCAAGGAAAACAAAGGTTCCGTCACCCGCGCCCTCTACCAGGCCAAACAGCTCAACATCCCCATCGACGTCATCCCCCTCGCCGGCCGGCCCAAACCCGACCTCCGCCTCGAGTCCGTTTCCCTTCCCCTCCGCGCCTTCACCGGCGACCGCTTCCCCATCGATCTCGCCATCGAAGCCCCCCGCAAAGCCAGCGCCGAAGTCGTCCTCACCGCCGAAGGCAAACCCCTCGGAACGAACCCGGTGCAACTCGAACAAGGCCTCAACCGCGTCCGCGTCCACGTGGCCCTGAACGTCCCCGGCGCCATCGATATCTCCGGCTCCGTCAAGAGCCCCGAACTCGGCGAAGTCCGCTTCGCCCAGTCCATCTCCCTCCGCCGCCCCCGCGCCCTCTTCGTCACCCAGGACGAACCCTCCGCCTCCGCCCACCTCTCCGGCATCCTCTCCGCCGCCCAGTACGAAGTGACGATGGCCGAGTCCCTCGATGTCTCCAAACTCGACGACGTCCAGCTCCTGCTCCTGAATAACTACGACATCGAAAACATCGCCGTCGGCGACAAGGACCGCATCGAAGAATGGGTCAAACAAGGCGGCGGCCTGATGCTCATCGGTGGCGAACGCATGACCTACCTCGAAGGCAAGAAGCAGGAAGACGCCATGGACCGCGTCCTGCCAGCGAAGCTGGCCCCGCCCCGCTCCCCGGAAGGCACCTGCGTCGTGCTGATCGTCGACAAGTCGTCGTCCATGGAAGGCCGCAAAATGGAGCTCGCCCGCGTGGCGTCCATCGGCGTGATCGAAAACCTCCGCGCCGTCGACATGGTCGGCGTCCTCATCTTCGATAACTCCTTCCAGTGGGCCGTCCCCATCCGCAAGGCCGAGGACCGGACTCTCATCAAGCGCCTCGTCGCCGGCATCACCCCCGACGGCGGCACCCAGATCGCCCCGGCCCTCACCGAGGCCTACCGCAAAACCGTCCCCGTCAAAGCCACCTTCAAACACATCGTGCTCCTGACCGACGGCATCTCCGAAGAAGGCGACAGCCTGTCCCTCGCCAAAGAAGCCGTCACGCAGAACATCACCATCTCCGCCGTCGGCCTCGGCCAGGACGTCAACCGCGCCTACCTCGAAAAGATCGCCGCCCTCTCCAAAGGCAAGTCGTACTTCCTGAACGACCCCGCCGGCCTCGAACAGATCCTGCTCAAAGACGTCATGGAGTTCACCGGCTCCACAGCCATTGAGAAGGCCATTACGCCCGTCGTCGAACGCCAGACCGAGATCCTCGACGGCGTCGGCATGGAGAGCGCCCCGGCGCTCAAAGGCTACACCAAATTCATCGCCAAGCCGACAGCCGAGACCATCCTGACCATCGACCACAAGGATCCGCTCCTCTCCCGCTGGCAGTACGGCCTCGGCCGAGCGACGGTCTTCACCTCCGACGCCAAGAACCGCTGGGCCGAACCCTGGCTCGCCTGGAAGGGCTTCGACCGTCTCTGGGCCAACCTCTTCCGCGACATCCTGCCCCATGCCCAGGCCGGCGAAGCCACCACCGATTTCGACCCCGTCTCGGGTGCCCTCGACATCACCTACCGCCTCGCCCGCAACGTGCCAGACCCCAAGAGTGTACCTGCCATCTTCATCCTCGGCCCCGATGGCTTCCGCCAACCGGTGGACGTCCGCAAGGCCGGCGACGGGCTCTACAAAGGGCGCGTCTCCATCGGCGCCCGCCAGGGTCTCTTCCGCATCCGCCCCGTCGATGAAAGCCGCGTCTTCCCCGAAACCGGCTACTACCGCCAGGAAGTGGAACTGGCCGATTACGGCAATAACGAACCCCTCCTCCGCCAGATGGCCGGCTTCACCGGCGGCCGCTACAACCCCGGCGTGAAACAGGTCTTCGACGCCCAGGGCCGCTCCGTCCCGGCCACCACCCGCCTCTGGCCCGGCCTGCTCGCCGCCGCCGTCCTCTTCAACCTGCTCGAACTTGTCATCCGCAAGTGGCGCAGCATCCTGCCGGAGAAGTGGCAATCGGCCATCAGCGGCTCCCAAATTTAATTTGACCCCGTTTCTCCGCCGGCTGCGCATGCCCGGTTGAGAGAAACCCTTGAAGACCATCCTGCTAGCCGCCGCCTGCGCCGCCCTGCCGCTGTTCGCCCAACTGAATGCCGACACGGGCAACCTCACAGTCCGCATCGTCTACCAGGGCAATCCGGTCGGCAATTGCCAAATCGAGTACACCACCTCCATCGGCTACTTCCAATGCGGCGGCAGCGTCACCAACGTCCCCGTAGGCACCTACTCGCTCAACCCCAACTTCAGCCAACTCCCGACGGTCCCGGTCACGATCACCAAGGGCGTCACCACCCAACTCGATATCGAGATCTCTCCCTTCACCGGCCTCGTCACCGGCGTCATTCTGGTCAACGGCACCCCGCCGCCCGCCAACGGCGGCTTCGGCTTTGACATGTCCGGGGACCAAATCCAGTACAGCTACACCGATGCCACCGGCCGCTTCCAGTTCCTGGCCTTCCCCGGCACAAGCCAGGGTATGGTCGCCGGCAACACCTTCAACCCCCAGCAGTTCCCCTTCACCGCCGCCGCCAACACCACCGTCGACGTCGGCACCATCGATGTCACGCCGTATGTAGCGCCCACCTACGGCTCCTTCACAGTCAGGACTCTCTACCACGGGCAACCGGTCACGAACTGCCTGTTTCTTTACTACGACATCTCCAATGGGGATAGCGCCAACTGCAACGACACCCGCAACCAGGTCACCGCGGGCACCTATACGCTCTCCTCCCAGTTCTTCCCCCAGATCACGCCGGTGACCTTCGATGTCATCGACGGCCAGACCACCTCGATCGACGTGGAGGTCTCCCCGTGGTTGGGCGAGATCACCGGCATCATCCTGCTCGATGGTGCCCCGCCGCCGGCCAATACCACCTACGCCTATGCCGAGTACCCGAACGGCGCCACCCGCGGGTACGCCGATGCCACCGGGCGGTTCCGATTCCTGTCCGCCGCCGGGCCACAAACCGGCAACGTCGTGAAGGACACATTGTTGGGCACCTTCGCCTTCACCGCCATCGCCGGCTCCACCGTCGACATCGGCACCGTCAGCACGAATCACGCAGCCATCGGCAACATCACCGTCCGCCCGCTGTATAAGGGCCAACCGATCATCAACTGCATCGGCTTGGACTTCCAACTGGACAACGGCTACGGCTTTGGCTGCAACGGCACCGCCACCAACTTGCCCGCCGGCTCCTACACGCTGACCGAAAACCTGCATGGCCTCGCGGCTCCCGTCACGGCCTCCGTCTCCGATGGCCAGACCACCGTCGTCGACGTGGAGATCTCCGGCTGGGCCGGGGAGATCACCGGCACCATCAAGCTCAACGGCAACATCCCGCCTACCGGCTCCCTCTACGCCATGTCCGACTACCCGGCCTTCGTCACACGGGGCTTCACCGATGGCACCGGCCGGTTCCGCTTCCTCGCCGTCGCCGGACCGGGCACGGGCTTCGTGGCCGAAAGCGTGCTGCTCGTCCGGTTCAGCTACACCGCCGTCGCCGGCCAGACGCGCGACCTGGGCGCCGTCGGCCTGACCACGCTCAATGGCGCCATCACCGCCAAGAACGGCGCCTTGCCCTTCAAGACCTGGACCATCCGTCTGGACAACACCGGCACCCTCAACAGCGCCGACAACACCCAGCTCGATAACCTCACGCTCTCCCAGACCTTCGGCGCTGCCTGCAACCCGGTGGTGACCTCGGGCTTCCCGCTCGTCGCCGGCTATCTCATCCCGGGCACCAGCGCCACCGTCCAGGTCGATATCAACTTCACCGGCTGCGCCGCCAACGCCCGCTTCACCGCCAAGCTCTTCTACTCCGCCAACGGCGGCGCGGCGTCGAACAACCGTTCCTATGCCCTACAACTCCCGTAGTGTTTCTAGCGGACGGACAGTACCACGCCACCCTGCGTCGGCTGGCCGTCCACATAGACCACCACCGGCTGCAAGCCCGGCTTCACGTCGGGCGAGATCCGCAGGTTGATCTGTGTCAGTCCGATCGTCTGCCCGGGCGCCGTGCCGGCGTAGAAAACCTCGGCCGGCAGGTCGGCCACGGTAGCCGTCACATTGCCAAACTCCCTCCGCCGCCCGTTCAGGTCGGCGATGTCCAATCCGCCAAAGCCCGTCCCAAACAGGGAGATAATGGAACCGGCCTTCACCGGTGCGCCGGCATCCACAACCGCTCCCGTCTCGGCCAGTTCGGCCAGCGGCTGATTGGCGGGGTTCACGAACAGGCGCGGCTGCGCGGGCGTCATCGCCAACGCGAACGGCGCAAACAGGCTCCGGGATTGGCAGGTCACATAGACCTCCGTGGGAACCGCCGGATCCACCGCCTCCGGGATCGCAAACACCGTTTCGCCGGACGCCGAACTGGCTTCGGCACGGTACCCGCCCACCACCACCCCAATCGGTTCCGGGCAGGCGAGCGCCGGGGAGATCCGCATCAGCTGGTTCGGACTGCCCGGCCCGGGCCGGTTGGTCGCGGCGTGGCGCAGCTGCGGCGCCGCCAGCGGCGCCGGGAAAGTGTACTTCTGCACCCGATGGTTAAAGGTGTCGGCCACGTACAGGTTGCCCAGACTGTCCACCGCCGTGTCGAACGGCTGGTCCAACTGCCGCTCGCCGGAACCCGCGCCTAGCCCGCCCGCAATCGTCACCACCTGCCCACCCGGCGTGACCCGCTGGATGCGGCTGTTGTTGGTGTCGCTCACGTACAGGTTCCCCGCCGCGTCCACATCCACGCCAACCGGGTTGGAAAGCTGATCCGGCCGCAACCCGGTGCCCCCGGCTCCATCGGCGGTTGTGACGACGCCATTCGGCGTCACCTTCTGCACCCGCGCGTTGTAGGCATCGCCAATGTAGAGCGCCCCCTCCCGGTCCAGCGCGATGCCGAAGGGGAAGTTCAACTGCGAGGGATCACTTCCCTGCCCCCGCCCGCCGGCGGCGTAGGTGATGATGCCCTCCACCGTGATTTTCAACACGCGGTGGTTGTAGTTGTCGGATACGAACACGTTGCCAGCAGAATCCACAGCCACGCCGCGCGGGAAGCTCAACTGCGTCAACTCCGCTCCCTGGCCACCGCGGCCGGCCACCAGGGATACCGATCCATCCAGGGCTACTTTCTCCACCCGGTGGTTGTAGGAGTCCGCCACATAAACGGTCCCTGCCCGATCCACCGCCAACGTGCGGGGAAAGTTCAGCTGCGTATCGCCCCGCCCGGGCAAGCCAGTGCCCAGAATCGTCGAAACCTGCCCGTTCGGAGTCACCTTCAACACACGGTGGTTGTAGGAATCGGCAATGTACAGGTTGTCCGCCCCATCGATGGCCACGCCGCCTGGATAGTGCAGTTGCTCCAAATTCCCACCAAGTCCACCGGCGCCGGCGACCGTGGATACGAGGGTTTGCCCGAACGCCGCCACAACGGAGAGGCAGAAGGCGATAACGATTTTCATGCGACTGTAACGACTACCATAGTATGACTTTTCGTCATATCGGCAAAGCAGGGGACAGCATTAAGAATTAATCGGAATATAATCAACGTCAGGAGATTCACCATGGCCAATCGCCGCCGCTTCCTGCAGGGGTCGCTCGCCGCCCCTCTCGCGGGTACCGCCTTCACTCTGTCCGCCGCCACGTCCAAGCGGGACTACTTCAAAGAACTCGGCGTCCAGCCGATCATCAACGCCGCCGGGACCTACACGTCCTTCACGGCCTCGCTCATGTTGCCCGAAGTCATGGAGGCCATCAATTTCGCCTCCAAGAGCTTCGTGCGGCTCAACGAACTGCATGACGCGGTGGGTAAGAAGATCGCCTCCCTGCTCGAAGCCGAATCGGCAATGGTCTCCGCCGGCGCGGCGTCAGCGTTGACGCTCGGCACCGCCGCCTGCTTGACCGGCACCGACCGCAAGAAAATCCAAGCCATCCCCGACCTCGCGGGAATGAAGACCGAAGTGCTGATGCAGAAGTCCCACCGGTTCGGCTATGACCGGGCCATCCGCAACACCGGCGTCAAGATCGTCGAGTTCGAGACCGCGGCGGAAGCCGAGAAGCTGGCCGGACCGCAAACGGCCATGATGCTCTTCTTCAACGACGCCGCCAGCAAGGGGCAGGTGAAAGCCGCCGAATTCGTCGCGTTGGGCAAGAAGCTGAACGTGCCCACCATGATCGATTGCGCGGCCGACTGCTTCCCCACCGAGAACATGACCAAGTTCAACAAACTGGGCTTCTCGCTGGTCATCTTCTCCGGTGGCAAGGGCCTCCGTGGGCCGCAGAGCGCCGGCATTCTGATGGGCCGCAAGGACCTCATCGAAGCCGCCCGCGCGAACGCCTCGCCGAACGGCGACGCCATCGGCCGCGGCATGAAGGTGAACAAGGAAGAGCTGCTGGGCATGATGGCCGCCATCGAAGTCTTCATGAAGAAGGACCATGAAGCCGAGTGGAAGGACTGGGAAAAGCGGATCAAAGTGGTGGCCGACAGCGTCACCGTTTCCCCGGCCGTGAAGACCGAACAGTATGTGCCGGAAGTGGCCAACCACGTGCCGCACCTGAAGATCACCTGGGATCAGAGCAAGATCAAGATCAGCTACAACGAAGTGGCCAAGCGGCTGCGCGAAGGCGATCCGTCGATCGAAGTCACCCCGGGGTCGAGCGACTCGCTCAACATCGGCGTGTGGATGCTGCAGCCCGGTGAAGACCGGATTGTGGCCAAGCGGATTCGGGACATCCTGAAGTCGGTCTAGCGTTAGCGAACGGGCAGGCGCACGGCGGGGCTCGCCGCTGCGCCTGCCTTCAGTATCAGTTCGGCGTCGCCGGCGGGGGTTTCCGGCGGGACGACGGCGTTCACCTGATCGAGCCCCAGGAAGCCCGGCGCAGGTCCGGCATAGAGCACAGTGGCCGGTCGTCCCGCGATTTGCACGGTGACGGCGGACGGGATCTTACCGATGCCAGTGGCGTAGATTTCCACGGGCTGGCCGCGAGTGCCGACGCCAATGACGCCGAACACGGCGGGGGCGGTTTCGGCGAGCAAGGCGCGGAGTTCGGCGCCGCCGATGGTGAAGGTCGCAGGCCCCGTTGGCGTCGCGCCGGGGATGTGGAAATTGACCTGCGCGAAGGTCCCGTTGGTGCCGGCGTAGAAGACGGTGGCGGGCTCATTGTTGACGCGTACGGTCAGCGCGGATGGGTCCGCGACGGGGTTGAGGAACGCGGTGGCGATGGCGCCAGGCGCGAGTGCCGGGGCGAAGCTGGCCGCGTTGACGACGGCGTTGACAGCGGCGGCTGGCGGCGTGGCGGCGAGCTTCAGAATGCGGCCATCGTGGGAGACCATGTAGAGCTCGCCGGCCTCGTCTTCGCCGAAGGCCACGACGGGCATTTGCGGGTTGACGAGTTTCTGGGTTTCCCAGGTGGCGCCGTCGCGGCGCACGCCCCAGATCTGGCCGGAGCTGTAATCGCCGAAGAGGTAGATGCCGGTGAGGAACGGGAATGCCGCGCCGCGGTAGACGTAGCCGCCGGTGACCGAGGAGCCATCGTTGCGACCGTAGACGAAGATGGGCGCGGTGAGGCCGGTGCGGGTGGCGCAGTTGCGGTCCGAGAAGCAGAGCTTGCCTTCAACCAGGTTCCAGCCGTAGTTGAGCCCGGCGGGGGCGTCGGCCGGCTGGAAGTCGATCTCCTCCTGTTCGTTCTGGCCGACGTCCCCGATGTAGAGGTCGCCTGTGGCGCGGTCGAAGGAGAAGCGCCAGGGATTGCGGAGGCCGAGGGCCCAGGTTTGGGCGGTTTTGGCCCCGTTTTCGACGTCCATGCGGAGCATCTTGCCGAGCTGGGTGTCGGGGTTCTGGGCACGGTTTTGCGGGTCGCCGCCGCTGCCGCCGTCGCCCATGCCGATGTATAGCTGGCCATCGCGGGGGCTAAAGCGGATGCTGCCGCCGTTGTGGTTTTCGTAGGGCTGCGGGATCGAGAGCAGGACCTCTTCGCTGGCCGGGTCAGCCGTGTCGCCGCTCATACGGTAGCGGGCGACGATGGTGCGGCGCTGCTTGTCGACGTAGTTCAGGTAGAAGTACTGCTTGGCGCTGAAGCCAGGCGGGAAGGCCAGACCGAGCAGGCCCATTTCGTCCTTGTACTGGACTTTGGCGGTGATGTCCAAGACGGGCGTGGAGACGACGGCGCCATCGCGAATGAGGCGCACCCGGCCACGCTGTTCGACGGCGAACAGGCGGCCCGAGCCATCGCGGGGACTCTGTAAATCGACGGGCGCTTCCAGCCCACTTACCCACGGCTGCCAGCGGATGGTTGGCCAGGCCGCGGCGAGAAGGAGAATGGCGAAGAGGCTACTCATGGTGCTCCTTTAGCGTGTCTAGCGGGTGACGGTGCGTCCGTGCCGAGGGCGCAGGGTCGTTGAGCCGGGTTGCCACACGGGGGCGTGACGGCGGGGCAACCGGAGGGCGCAGGCGGCGGTGCGTCCTGGTGAGGGCAGGGTCGTTGGGCCGGGTTGCGCGGTGTGACAGCGGACGACCCGAGGGCACGGGCGAGGTGCGGGCGTGCCGAGGGCGCAGGCGGCGGTGCGTCCGTATGAAGGGGCAGGGTCGGTCGGCCGGGTTGCGCGGCGTGACGGCGGGGCAACCGGAGGGTGCAGGCGACGGAGCTGCGCGGTGCGCGGGGTTGCCCTGACGGGACTCGGGCCGGAACAGGGCCGCGGGGTGGGGCGTGGAAGCACGAAGGGGTTGAGGGTCGACGTCTGCTTCCACGCGGCTCCTTTACAGTTCGAGGTGAGTGACGGTCTCCATATGGAAGGTTTGCGGGAACAGGTCGATGAGAGCCATGGAACGGATCTTGTAGCCTGCTTCGCAGAGTCCTTTCAAGTCCCGGGCGAGCGTGGACGGATCGCAGGAGACGATGCCGATACGAGGGGCCTTGATGCGGACGAGATGACTGACGGCTTCCGGACCGAGACCAGCACGGGGCGGGTCGGCCAGGATGAAGTCCGGCGCGGTTTGGACACCGGCCAGGAACTCTTCGGTGCTAGCACGGAAGTGGCCAATCTTCTTCTTGGCGCGTTTGGCGTTGGCTTCGGCGTCTTCGACGGCAACTTTTACGCTTTCGACAGCGTCGACGCTGGCAAATTTACTGGCCAGGGAGAGGCTGAAGAGGCCGACACCGGCGTAGAGTTCGAGGGCCGTGTCGCCGGTGGCGTCGCCGATGGCGGCCTTGGTCAGGGCGCCGATCAGGAAGCGGTTCACCTGGAAGAACGACTTGTAGTGGACGCGGTACTGGTTGCCGTTGGCCGCGTATTCGATGGGCCCGGTGGCGGTGCCAGGGAGCTCCTGTTCGAGCCAGTCAAAGAAGGGCTTGGCGACGCGCTGGCCGGCCATGGTCTCGCCGACGTTCACCTGGACATCGCGTTCGTTGGTGAAGAACTCGATCGACCGGACGAAGCGCGGGAAGCGGTGGTTGCGCACCATGCGGCGGAGGGCGTGGAGGGCTTCGTTGAGCTTGGGGGAAGCCACGGGGCACTCGGAGGTGTCGACGACGGTGTGGGACCCTGGCTGGCGGTAGCCGACCTTCTGGCCGTCGATGTGGAGCTGGATGCGATTGCGGTAGCCCCAGGGTTCGCCGGTGATGGCTTCAATCTCTTCGGGCGGCGTGAGCTTGCCGATGCGCTGGAGGACTTCGCGGAGGACGTCCTTCTTCATCTCCACCTGGGCCGGGTAGAGGGCGTGCTGGTAGTGGCAGCCACCGCAGCGTTCGAACACCTTGCACAGCGCGGCGGTGCGAGCTTCGGACTTTTCGAGCACTTCAAGGACGCGGCCTTCGAGGACGTCCTTCTTCTCTTTGGCGATAGCAATGTGCACCGTTTCGCCCGGTAGGACGAACGGCGTCATGACCACGCGGCCTTCATGACGGCTCAGCCCGGAGCCGCCATAGACCAACTTTTCAACCGGCAGCGTGAGGTCTAACGCCGGTCCTTCGGATTTCTGCACCCTTCTATTCTCTCATGCGGTGCCACGCACACAGTACACTAACAGTTTGGAATGAAAGCACGCGTACTTTCCGGGATTCAACCGACCGGGCACCTACACATTGGCAACTACCTGGGCGCTCTGCGTAACTGGGTGAAGATCCAGCATGACTACGACAGCATCTTCTGCATTGTCGACCTGCACGCCATCACGGTGTACCAGGATCCGGCGGCGCTGAAGCAGCAGATTACGCAGCTGGCCGGGCTGTTTATCGCGGCGGGAATCGACCCGAAATCGTCGACGGTGATTGTGCAGTCGTCGGTGGCGCAGCACTCGGAGCTGGCCTGGATGCTGACCTGCATGACGCCGCTGGGGTGGCTGGAGCGGATGACGCAGTACAAGTCCAAGACCGAGAATCAGGACACGATTCTGTCGGGACTGCTGCAGTATCCGGTGCTGATGGCGGCGGACATCTTGCTGTATCAGGCGAATATTGTGCCCGTCGGCGACGATCAGCGGCAGCACATTGAGCTGGCGCGGGACATTGCGCAGCGGTTCAACTCGCTGTATGGCGAGACGTTCACGATGCCGGAGACGCGACTGCCGATGGTGGGCGCGCGGGTGATGGGCCTGGATGATCCGACGAAGAAGATGAGCAAGTCCGCGGCTGGCACGGGACATTCGATTGGCCTGTTGGACACGCCAGCGGAGATGAAGAAGAAGATCATGCGGGCGACCACGGATTCGAATCCGGCCGTCGATTTCGAGACGATGGGGCCGGGCGTGGTGAACTTGTTGAACATCTTCCAGGCGTTCACGGACTGGTCCGATGACCAGATGAAGAACCACTTCAGCGGGCTGCGGTACGGCGACTTGAAGAAGGCCGTGCTGGAGGCGGTGGTGGCCGGGTTGGAACCGATTCAGAAGCGGTATGCCGAGATCACGGCGGACCCGGCGTATTTGAACGGCGTGCTGCGGGAAGGCGCCGAACGGGTACGGCCGATTGCCGAGAAGACCACGCGTTTAGTCCGTGAGCGCATGGGCATTTACAACATCGACTAGGGTATGGGCTACCTCGCCCTTCTTCGCACAAACCGCAACTTCCGGCTGCTGTGGACGGCGCAGGTTATCAGTGAGATTGGCGATTGGTTTTATACGGTCGCGATCTATAGTTTGCTGTTGGAGTACACGGGGTCGGCGAAGTCGATTGCGCTGGCGTTTACGCTGCAGGTACTGCCGCAGTTTGTGTGCTCGCCGTCGGCCGGGGTGATTAACGACCGGCTGAGCCGGCGGGCGGTGATGATTTTCGCCGACTTCGCGCGGGCCGGGATTGTGGGCTGCATGCTGTTTGTGCGCGGGCCGGAAATGGTGACGTTTCTGTACGCGTTGCTGTTTCTGGAGACCATCATGTGGGCGCTGTTTGAGCCGGGGCGGACGGCGACGATTCCTAATATTACCGAGGGCGCCGATGTGGTGACGGGGAACGCGTTGAGCTCGATTACGTGGTCGTTCAACTTTGCGGTGGGGTCGGCGTTGGGCGGGGTGATCGCGGCGTTTTTCGGGCGGCAGACGGTGTTTGCGTTGAACGCGGCGTCGTTTATTGTTTCGGGGTTGTTGATTCAGCGGATGAAGTTTGTGGAGCCGCATTTGAAGGATCTGGCGCCGTTCCATCCGCGGGATTTGTTTGATTTTGGGCCGATTGCGGAGGGGTTCCGGTATGTGCGGGCGAACTCGCGGCTGGCGGCGACGATGCTGGTGAAGGCGGGGTTGGGGCTGATTGGCACCAACTGGGTGATTCTGCCGATTCTGGGGCGGGAGTCGTTTCCGGTGCGGATGGCGGGGTTGAGCGGGGACCAGTCGGCGACGTTGGGGATGAGCCTGCTATTGGGGGCGCGGGGCGTGGGGGCGATTCTGGGGCCGGTGATTGCGGGTTGGTGGGCGAAGGGCGACGAGGCGCGGATGCGGCCGGCGATTGTTTGGGGGTTTGTAATGGCGGCGGCGGGCTATCTGTTGTTGAGCGTGGCCGGGAGCCCGTGGACGGCGGGGTTGGCGGTGGCGCTGGGGCATGCGGGGACGTCGATTACGTGGGTGTTTTCGACGGCGCTGTTGCAGTTGAACACCGAGGACAAGTTTCGGGGGCGGGTGTTTTCGGTGGAGTTCGGGTTTAGTGTGGCGATGATGGCGGTGATGTCGAGCTCGGCCGGGGTGTTGATTGACCGGGGGGTGTCGCCGTTTGGGTTGGCGGCGTTGACGGGGGCGGTGATGTTGATTCCGGCGGCGGCGTGGTTGTGGGCGTTGCGGTTGTGGCGGGAGTAGGGGGGTTAGGAGCGACGGGCGGGCATGACGCGGATGCCGTCGAGAGCGATGACGCTGATGTGTCCCGGCCAGTGAGGGGCGTGGGAGAGAAACGTCCGGATGAGCGGGGCCAGATGCGGTGTTGTCGCAGGATGGGCTCGAAACAAGACAACGCCGGCGTTTTCGAGTGGGGAGCGGCGTTGGAGAGCGATTTGCCAGAAGTCCTTGTCGAGGGTCAACAAGATTCGCGATTCGGACTCGTGAACTCCAGAAGAGTTGCATTTGGCCACCTGACACAGTCTGTTCTCGCCCACATGACATCGTGCCCGCCGTTGCGCAAGACATCGACAAATGGTTTCGGAAAATTTTCGGCGGCGAGCAGACGCATTTATGCGGGGATTGGATAAGCGCGGTATTCGTGAGCCAGATAGCTGGCATAGGACAAGCAGGCTAGAATGTCCTCTCGTGTGAGACCTGGATAGTTCTCCAGAAGATCGCTTTCGGATTCACCGGCTGCCAGCAATTCGAGGATGAACTCAACGGCGAGACGAGTCCCGCGGATCACGGGCTTACCCGCGAGGACCTCCGGATTCACGACAATTCGCTCGGAAAGTGCCATGACGATAGCTTAAATCAGTCGCGGGGCGGTTACGCTACCGGCTGGCCCGGCGACTGCCCGTGATTGGCCGTGGGCAGTCGCGTTGGCGGTGGGATATTCGGGATGTCAAAGATCAAGCCGGGGCGGGAGGCGATGGCGAAGGGCCAAGACCTGGGCTCCGGGGAGTTTATTGGCAGTTGGCCTCGATTGGGATCGAGGCTGTTGGCTTCGTTGTTGCAAAACGCCCGGCTCCTCGGCGTTTTCCTGGTTTAAACTCGGGCGATTCCCAAATCTAGGAATTTTCCGGTAGCCCGGCTCCCAGGGAAATCCGGCTCCCAGGGAAATCCGGGGTTGGCTTCGTTGTTGCAAAAGTTATTGCAGAGGCCGGGGAATTCCCAAATCTGGGAGTTTTCCGGTAGCACCCCCCTTCGCCCTTCGGGCTTCGGGGGCAAGCCCCGTTTCGGGCTTCGGTTGGCAACCGCGTCGGAATCCGGGTTAGTTGAAGTGGGCGCGGCCGGCGGCGCGGACCGCGCTTACGACTTCGGGGCGGAACCGGTCGGTTAAGAAATTGTCGCCGAAGTCGCGGTAGAACATGCGGCGGTCCTCCACCCCCATGAGGGCGCGGAGAATCATGATCTTCTGGCCCAGTTGGGCGGTGGGCGGGATCACTTCTTCTTCCTGGGGCGTCAAATGGATGGCTCGGTAGAAGGCAGCCGTCTGCATCTCGCGGAGCGCCTGGAGCGAACGGTAGACGAGCATCTCCGCGGCGGCGCGGTGGCGCATGAGAGCGTGGATTTTCGGCGCGCAGTCCGGCGTTATGAATGGGTCGTCCGGGTGGGCGGCGGCCATTTCGTCGAACAGGGCGCGGACCTTGCGGAGACGCCAGGCGCCGTCGATGAACTGGTGGAAGGCCTCCTCCTGCATGGGGTCGACCGGAAACAGGTCGGCGCGCATTTCGGCGATGAAGGCTTCAAA
>CANIVU010000110.1 GCA_947470805.1 Acidobacteriota bacterium
ATAAAGCTGTTAAACCGGGCCACGGCAATCGCCACCCGTAATCCCTCGCCCTGCAGGGCTCCTTCAATCTCAATATGCGGCATGGCTTGTTCCTATTTTCGCGGACCCCGGTGAACCATATGGGATAATGGTGGGTTCAGGGCGTCACTGTATTATCCCATGGATCCTTCTCGCATTCGGAATTTCTCAATCATCGCCCACATCGATCACGGCAAATCCACGCTGGCCGACCGCCTGCTGGAGTTCACCGGAGCGCTCTCCAAGCGCGAGATGATGGAACAGGTCCTCGACTCGATGGACCTGGAACGCGAACGCGGCATCACCATTAAGGCCCATGCCGTTCGTCTCGATTACAAGGCTAAAGACGGCATCGTCTACCAGCTCAACTTAATCGATACCCCCGGCCACGTCGACTTCTCCTATGAGGTCTCGCGCTCCCTCCAGGCCTGCGAAGGCGCGCTCCTCGTCGTCGACGCCAGCCAGGGCGTCGAAGCCCAGACGCTGGCCAATACCTACCTGGCTCTCGGCCTCGATCTCGAAATCCTGCCTGTTATCAATAAGATCGATCTCCCCTCCGCCGAACCCGAACGGATCATGGAACAGATCGAACAGGTCATCGGCCTCGATGCCACCGACGCCGTTCTCTGCTCCGCCAAACAAGGCATCGGTATTCAGGACATCCTCGAACAAGTCGTCCAAAAGGTGCCCGCGCCCAAAGGTGAGGTCAATAAACCCCTCCGCGCCCTCATCTTCGACTCCTGGTTCGACCCCTACCGCGGCGTCATCGTCCTCGTCCGCGTCATCGAAGGCAAACTCCGCAAAGGCCAAAAGCTCCGCCTCTGGTCCAACAACTCGGCCTACGAAGTCGAAGGCCTCGGTTACCAGTCCCCCAAGCCCATCCCCTGCGACGAACTCGCCGCCGGCGAAGTCGGCTTCATCATGGCCAACATCAAGAAGGTGAGCGACGCCCAGATCGGCGACACCATCATGGACGCCAGCGATCTCGCCGCCGAGCCCCTACCTGGCTTCCAGCCCGTTAACCCCATGGTCTTCGCCGGCCTCTACCCGGTCGAAAGCTCCGAACATGGCCTCCTCCGCGACGCCCTCGAAAAACTTCGCCTGAACGATTCGGCCTTCAACTTCGAAGCCGAACACTCGGTGGCCCTCGGCTTCGGCTTCCGCTGCGGCTTCCTCGGCCTGTTGCACCTGGAAATCGTTCAGGAACGCCTCGAACGCGAATTCAACATCGACCTCATCACCACCGCCCCCGGCGTGCGCTACAAAGTCACCCTCCGCGGCGGCGATGTTGTCGAAGTCGAAAACCCCAGCAAATGGCCTGACCCGGCCTCCGTCGAAATGATCGAAGAACCGATCATCGACGCAACGGTGATCACCCGCGAAGAATATTTGGGCGAAATCCTTGCCCTGGTCGAAGAAAAACGCGGCAAACAAAAGAAGTTCGAATACATCGGCGGCTCCCGCGTGCTGCTGAACTACGAACTCCCGCTCAACGAAATCGTTCTCGATTTCTACGACCGTCTCAAGTCCGCCAGCCGCGGCTACGCGTCTCTCGATTACCATTTGGCCGGCTACCGCGTCTCGCCCATGGTCAAGCTCGACGTCCTGGTCGCCTCCGAAGCCGTTGACGCTCTTTCCATCATCGTCCACCGGGATGTCGCCTACGAGCGCGGTAAGGCCCTGATCGAACGCCTACGTAAACTCATCCCGCGCCAGATGTTCGAAATCGCGCTCCAGGCCGCCATCGGGAATAAGATCGTCGCCCGCGAAACCATCTCCGCCATTCGCAAGAACGTGCTCGCCAAATGCTACGGCGGCGACATCTCCCGCAAACGCAAGTTGCTGGAAAAACAGAAGGAAGGCAAGAAGCGCATGAAGCGCGTCGGCCGTGTCGAAATCCCCCAGGAAGCCTTCCTCGCCGTGCTTAAGGTCAATCAGGGCAGCGAAGACGACTAAGGTAGTTTTCACAAGAAACTAAAGAATCTCTCCCTTCCGGCCGAACAGTAGAGGGAGTGGCAAGAACGACAACACCTACGGTCCTCGCGGCAGCAGCCGATGTGCTGAGCGATCAACTCCGGGAAAAGCTGGAGGAGCTCGCCAAGCGCCTCCGCCCTCGTGCCTCGCAACTGGAAAAGCGCTTCCTCGACGCGCTGCATTCGGGTAAGGATCAACTCCCCCCGCTCGACGACCGGCAGGCCGCCGCTCTCCGCGCCATCACGCCCGGTGCCGCGCTCCGCGCGCTCGGCGAAGGCCGCCCGATCGGCGAATTCTTCGAACAGGTGGAATACAACGGCCGCCGTCTGGCCAAGATGCACCTGCCGCCCAGCACCATCATCGATGCGCTGGAACAGTATGATCGGCTGCTGGCCGGTGTTCTCGAAACGATCGTCCCCCAGCAGGTCGATAACCTCCGCTGGGTACGCGAACAGCTTCTTTTCTGCGTCATTCTGACGCTCAATAACGCTTTTTATCAGGTGCGCGAGGCGGAAACGAAGACGTTCTACGAACTCTTCCGCGTCGAACTCGAGTCTCGATCGCTCGACGATCTGCTCCAACGCTTCATTGCCACCCTCGCCGAATTCTCCACAGCCAATCGCGCCCGCCTGTATCTGCTCGACGAAGAGGCTACCGTATGGACCCTCGGCGCTTCGATCAACAAGGCCAAGGAACGGAAGTCGAAATCCGCCTCCTGGCGCATGGCCAACTCCCAGACGCTCCGCGACCATCTCTCCGAGCCCCGCTGCATCATCGGCAAAGAGACGGCGCACTGCGCGCCAGACGCTGTTTGGAGCGGCCGCGGCGCCACGTTGTGGTCGATCCCGCTCACCAGCGGCACGGAGACCTGGGGCGTGCTGCAGTTCTCGTTTGACAAGGATTTCGACTGGCTGCCTCGTGAGCGCGAACTGCTCGCCGCCGCCGCCGAACGCTGCTGGATGGCCATTGAGAAGGCCCGGCTCGTCGAAGGGCTCGCCGCCCGCGAAGAGCAGGTCCGCCAACTGGCCGAACATATGCTGCATGTGGAAGAGGCTGAACGCCGCCGCATCAGCCGCGAACTGCACGATGAAGCCGGGCAGTCCATGCTCTGCATCCGCCTGCAGATCGAAATGCTTGAAACCGCGATGCCGGAATCGATGGCGGCCCAGCGGGACCAGTTGCGCGAAGTGCGCAACACCACCGAACACACCATTTTAGAAATTCGCCGGCTGATCGCCGCCTTGAGTCCCGCCGTGCTCGAACAGCTCGGACTGGGAGCGGCGTTGCGGCAGCTGGTCAACCGGTTCCGGCAGTTGAGTCCGGCTCGCGTCCGCCTGGCATTGAACCGCCTCGGACCGTTGCCGAAGAAGACGGAGATGATCGTCTACCGCCTGGTGCAGGAGTGTTTCAACAACATTGCGAAACATTCGAACGCAAAGGCCGTAAACCTTTCGGTCACAACTGCCGATGGATATTTGAAGCTGGTCGTTGAAGACAACGGCATCGGCTTTGATGTGGAGGAGGCGCTCGCACGCCGCGATTCTTTTGGACTATCAGGAATGCGGGAGCGGGTGGCCCTTCTCGGAGGAACCTTTCAGATCAACAGTACCTTGGGCGTTTCCGCGCCGGGCGCGAAGGCGTCGGGCGGCCGGAGCTCCAGAGACAAGGGAACGAAGATCGTGATTGCGCTGCCATTACCTAGAGAGGCTGACTTGCACGGTGCCCCTGGCGCCACGCGAGAAACCGCAACACGGACATTCCGTGTTCGCTAGCCGGGCTTATGCAAACGCACTGAAGGAACCAGTTAACCGCAAAAGATGACTTTCGGGGCACAACCCGGGGCGCAAAGCGGACAGGTAAGCAGAAGCACTGGAAACTAAGCAACGGAAAACGGAAAAAGACATGGCTAAGATTCGCATCCTACTGGCAGACGACCACACACTGTTTCGGCAGGGCATTCGCACTCTCATCGCCGCGGAAGCGGACATGGAAGTCATCGGCGAAGCACCCAACGGAGGGGACGCGGTTGATCGCGCGAACGAACTCAAACCCGACGTTGTCCTGATGGACATCGGCATGCCCGGGTTGAGCAGCTTCGAGGCGACCCGTCAAATCAAGAAGAACCGGCCCGAATGCAAGGTTCTCTTTCTCACGATGTACGACGACGAAGACTATCTTGTCGAAGGCATGGAAGTCGGCGCCGCCGGCTACGTGCTGAAGGATAGTCCCGCACAACAACTGATCGCCGCCGTCCGCGATGTCATTCGCGGTGGCAGCTACTTGAGCCCCCGGATGTTGTCCCAACTGGTGGACGACTTCCGCTCGCGCATCAAATCGGCCAACCGGCTGCCGCGCTTCGCCACCCTCACTACCCGTGAACGCGAAGTCCTGAAGATGCTCGCCGAGGGGCAATCGGTGAAGGAGATCGCCTGCGACCTCAACCTGAGTGTCAAGACGGTCGAAGCCCACAAGTTCAATCTCATGCGCAAGCTCGACATCCACAACAAGGCCCAGCTTGTGCAATACGCAATCCAAAAGAAAATTATCAAGATCCCGAATCTGGCATAACGCCCCAGGGAGTTGCTCCCCTGAGCGAGCGCGGCTCCACCGTTCGCCGCGCAGCCAACCAAGTTTCTGACGCCCAAACGCGCACTTCCGGCCGGAGTTCCGTAGCTATCACTACGGACGCTTCGGCCTTTTTTTGTGCCTGCCGGTGCAGCGGGGCTGAGCTATCATCGATCCTAGGAACCCCGATACTTTATGACGCGCAGAACTCTCATCGCCTCCACCGTTACGGCCTTTGCCGCCTCGGCGGCGGCCGCCAACCGGCTGCCCATCAAAAAGGGCGTGCTTACGTCCATGCTGCCCGCGAATTTGAGCTGGAAGGACAAATTCCAGCTGGCAAAGGATGTCGGGTTTGACGCCGTGGAAGGCCAGACCACCGAGGATGTCGCCATCGAAACCGAGATGCGTAAAGCATCGGAAGCCACCGGGGTGCCGATTCACTCGGTGATGAACATGGCGCACTGGCAGTTCCCGTTGTCCTCCTCCGATTCGGCAGCCGTCGAACGCAGCATGAAGGGCATGGAGACGAGCATCCGCAATGCCGCCGCCTGGGGCGGGACGACCGTGCTGTTGGTGCCGGGCGTCGTGAATGCCCAGACCAGCTACGCCGACGCCTACAAGCGTTCGCAGGTGCAGATCCGCAAACTGGTCCCGCTGGCGGAGAAGAGCAAGATCATCATCGCTGTGGAGAATGTTTGGAACAAGTTCCTGCTTTCCCCGCTCGAGTTTGCCAACTACGTGGATTCGTTCCAGACGCCGTGGGTGAAGGCCTACTTCGATGTGGGCAACATCCAGCTGTACGGCTTCCCCGCCGACTGGATCCGGACCTTGGGCAAGGAACGGATCGCGAAGGTCCATCTGAAGGATTTCCATAACCGCCAGAACCAGATCATCCGGGCCAGCGTGCCTTCGTTCGTGAATCTCCGCGACGGGGATCTGGACTGGAAGGACATCCACAAAGCATTCACGGAGATCGGCTACAAGGGGTTTGCGACGGTGGAGTTGAAGGGCGGGGATGAGAAGTACCTGCGCGACGTGGCCAGCCGTGTCGATTTGATTTTGAACGGCGAGTAATTTCGCTGTCACCGAAAACCGCGAGCCGCCCGGGACTTCCCGGGCGGCTGTTTTTTAGGGTGGGACGAGAGCCCGGGCATGACCGCGCCAAGCCATCGGCTGGGCATGTCGTGTTAGCTTACCCATTCCAGGATGCGCGCGAAAGCGATGCGGGCTGGGGTGGCATCGCGGCGGTGCACGGGTGGATGGTGCGGGCTGGGGCCGGGTGCAGGGCGTTGTTCGGGTGGACGGTGCGGGCTGGGGGACGGGTGCGGGGTGGTGCTCGGGTGGATGGTGCGGGCTGGGGCCGGGTGCAGGGCGGTGCTCGGGTGGATGGTGCGGACTGGGGGCCGGGTGCGGGGCGGTGCTCGGGTGGATGGTGCGGGCTGGGGCCGGGTGCGGGGCGTTGTTCGGGTGGACGGTGCGGACTGGGGCCGGGTGTGGGGCGTTGTTCGGGTGGACGGTGCGGGCTGGGGCCGGGTGCGGGGTGGTGTTCGGGTGGATGGTGCGGACTGGGGGCCGAGTGCGGGGTGGTGCTCGGGTGGACGGTGCGGACTGGGAGCTGGGTGCGGGGCGGTGCTCGGGTGGACGGTGCGGGCGGGGGCCGGGTGCGGGGCGTTGTTCGGGTGGACGGTGCGGGCTGGGGCCGGGTGCGGGGCGCTGTTCGGGTGGACGGTGCGGGCTGGGGCCGGGTGCAGGGCGTTGTTCGGGTGGACGGTGCGGGCTGGGGCCGGGTGCGGGGTGGTGGTCGGGTGGATGGTACGGGCTGGGGGGGCGCGGCGTCGGGTGGTGCGGCTGAACTGCGTGGATGATGCGGGCTGGGATGGCTTTACGCTTCGGGCGGAGCACAACACGGCGGACAGCCCCGCGACTGGCGCTGTTGAGGGATGATAGAGGGGGTCGGCATGGTAAGGCGAAGACAGTTTCTGGCGTTGGGGGTCGGGGCGGCCGTGTATGCGGGTCCGCTGGAAGACCGCATCCGCCGCACTGAAGCCCTTTGGCGGCCCGCCGCTGCCATGGCCGAAAATAAGACGCCCGCCGTCTCTGTCGCTGTGATTCGGGATGGAATGGTGGAATGGGCTCGCACGTATGGCGTCGGTGCGAGTGTGGGCACCATGTTCCAGGCTGCCTCCTTGAGTAAACCCGTCGCGGCGATGGCTGCACTGCATATGTCGCAGTTCGGGAACTTTGGCCTGGATGAGAACGTTAACGACAAGCTGACCGCCTGGCATGTGCCGGAGAATGAGTTCACCGCCACAAAAAAAGTCACGGTGCGGGGGATTTTGAGCCATACAGCGGGCCTGACCGTCCATGGTTTTCCGGGGTACGGCGAGAATGATGTGGTGCCGACGGTGCGGCAAGTGTTGGACGGGGAGGCGCCGGCGAATACGAAACCGGTCCGGGTGGATACGGTTCCCGGTTCGTTGTACCGGTATTCGGGGGGCGGGTATACGGTGTTGCAACTGTTGCTGACCGAACGGTTTCAACGCTCCTTTCCGGACCTGATGCAGCGGATTGTTTTGAGCCGGCTGGGGATGCACAACAGCACCTTTCAGCAGCCGCTGCCATTGGAGCGGGCGGCGCGGACGGCGGTGGGATTCCACGAGACCGGCCGGTCCTACACGGGCGGGTGGCACACGTATCCGGAGATGGCGGCGGCGGGGTTGTGGACGACTCCTACCGACCTGAGCCTGTTCGCGATTGCGGTGGCGCGCGCGGTGATGGGGGAATCGAATAAGATCATTGAGCGCGAGATGGCGGAGTTAATGATTATTCCGCACGTCGGACGGCACGGGCTGGGCTTTGTGGGCTCGCAGGGATGGTTTGGACATACGGGCTCGAACGCGGGGTACCGGTGCGAAATGATCTGCCGGGCGGACGCGAGCCGGGGCGCCGTGGTGATGACAAATTCCGACAGCGGGGGGAAGTTACTGAAACCCTTGCTGGCGGCGATCGCACAGGAATCGGGCTGGCCTAAATTACCGTGAAACTTACCTACTTACTTCTCCTTGTTATTGCGCTGCGCGGGCAGGATTTTGACTTACTGATTCGCGGCGGGCGAATCGCGGATGGCACGGGGAACCCGTCCTATCTGGGCGATGTGGGATTGAAGAACGGCCGCGTGACGGGGATGGGCCGGCTGGAGGGGAAGACCGCGCGGCGGGTGATCGACGCCAAGGGACTGATTGTCAGCCCGGGGTTTATCGACATCCACAACCACTCCGATTCGACGCTGCTGACCGACGGGAATGCGCAGAGCATGATCCGGCAGGGCGTGACGACGATGATTTTTGGCGAGGGCGAATCGGCGGCGCCGTCGGCGCAGTTTGCGCGGTTCACCGACTACTGGGCGCGGCTAAAGAAGGCCGGAATCAGCACGAATGTGGGCAGTTATGTGGGTTCAAGCCAGATCTGGGTGCAGACGCGCGGACCGAAGGCTGGGCCGCCGACGGCTGAGGAACTGGTGAAGATGCGGGCGGCGGTTCGGCAGGCGATGGAGGATGGCGCGCTTGGCGTTTCGAGTTCTCTGAGCGGGCCGCCGGGAGCTTGGATCGACACCGATACGCTTGTGGGGATGTGTGAAGAAGCTTCGAAGTTTGGCGGGATCTATTCGACGCACATGCGGACGGAGGGGCAGGGGGTTTTTGAGTCTGTCAGCGAGGCGATTGCGATCGGCAAGCGGGCGAACGTGCCGGTGGATGTGATCCACATCAAGATCGCCGATCATAAGTTATGGGGTAAGATGCCGGAGCTGATTGGCCTGATTGGCAATGCGCGGGCGCAGGGGCAGGAAGTGGAAGCGCACGTGTATCCTTATCGCGCGGGGCAGAATAACTTATCGAGCATTCTGCCGCCGTGGGCGCACGAGGGCGGGCGGAGTAAGTTAATTGAGAACATTCAGAATCCTTCTTTGCGGGAGCGGTTGCGGAAGGAAGTGTTGAATGGGATTCCGGGGACGAACTGGTATAACCATTATTTGGCGACGGGGTCGTGGGAGGGGATGTTGCTGGCCTCCTTGTCTAACCCGGAGTATAAGAAGTATCAGGGGCGGCGGATGAATGAAGTCATTCGGGAGATTGGCGGGGATCCGGTGGACGTGTTGTTCAAGGTGATTGTGGACAACGGCGGGTCGGTGCCGACGGTGTTTTTCCATCATTCCGAGGAAGATATGCGGTTTGCGATGCGGACGCCGTTTGTTTCGATCGGGTCCGACGGGAGCGCGATTGCGACCGAGGGATTGTTGGCGCAGCAGCATCCGCATCCGCGGTTTTATGGGACTTTCCCGCGAGTTTTGGGGCGGTATGTGCGGGACGAGAAAGTGATTACTTTGGAAGAGGCGATCCGGAAGATGACTTCGGCGAATGCTTCGAAGCTGCGGATTTATGACCGGGGGTTACTGCGGGTGGGGTTCCCGGGGGATGTTACGGTGTTTGACCCGAAGACGATTATTGATAACGCCACTTATGATAAGCCGCACCAGTATGCGACGGGGGTGGAGTTTGTGATTGTGAATGGGACGGTGGTGTTGGACAAGGGCACACATACGGGGGCGCGGCCTGGGGATATTGTCCGGCGGTAGGTGTTGGACCCGAGCGTTAACTTCCGGGTGCTGATCGCGGGATTGGTTGGTGAGACAATGGCTTCTGATTTTCGGGTATGCCTGCAACGAGAGCCATAACCACGAACACTGATTGGCCACCGAGTAGAGTGGATCGGCCGTTTTTCGCTTCGATGCTGGTCGTGGTGGGTATAACAACCTCCAGGAATACTTTGCCGGAAAGCTAACTTACCCGTGGATCGTATATCCATTCGGTCTTCTTTGTCGGCTGGCTGATATTGTTTACCGTGCAGGCGGTTGTGGTGCGTCGAGATCAGGCGGGGTTTGGCCGATGGTTGAGTCCGAAAATCGTGGAGTGGATGGGCTGGAAGAACTATTGGGAGCTGAAGACCTTCGCGGAGGGTGCCTGGCCATTCATACGGTTTCAGTTACTTCCCGTCTACACGCTGATCATCGCTGTTGGTGCGTTCGATCTGTACACGCGGAAGCGGTTGCATCCGGTGTATCTCCGGGCGATTGCGTGGAGTCTCCCGATTCACGGCGCAGTCAGGATAGGGGACCCGAAGTAGCGGCCCGGCGGTTGCGCGCCGCTCCCCATGCAATCACCCCGAAATGTCGCCACGCAGAAAGCCCAGCAGCAGCACGAGGAGCGGAATCAGTACGAAAAAGAACCCAAGCACGAACCAGGCGAAGTGGGTCTCCACGAAGAGCAGGAGACGGTTGTTCCAAGTGGGAATCGCCCTTTCTTCATCGAACTGCCTCTGCGCTTCCAGGTGGGCTTGTTCTTCAAGGGCGGCGTAAATTGCCGCGATTCGCTCCGCTTCCGCTCTCGCTCCCGGGACTAGCGGCACCGGGACGTGATATCCCTCATCTCCCATGAATAGCATCCAGGTCTCATGCACCTGGACCTCGAAGGACCAATTGGACGTGCCCCATTCGCCGACGAAGACCGCATCCTTCCGAACCACCACCTCAAGGCCCGCACCGGTGGCATGCTTTTCGCATTCCTTCAGCAAATCCTTGGGCACGTTGGTATACCACTTCGATCGGATCTGCGGCTCCCGCAAAAAATCGCGCAGGGCTGCGGCATCGACCACCCAGCGCGCCAGGATGACTTCGTCCTTGAAACGCTTAACCATCGCATCGCAGCGAGGCATCGGGTGCGGAGATGACACGCCCGTTCAACGATGTCCGGTCCATGGATGGCAGCAATTGTTCATCGCCGTATTGATGACCATTTCCTTGCAATTGAAGAGAGCCTGACCAGGCAGACTCTTGCTTTTCGCCATCTTCGCTCCAACGGAGGCGGCTGTCAATGATTTCGAGTGCCAAGGCGTTCGCGAATAGGGGGGGTACGGCGGGTGGGGGTGTTTTCGTGTCTGGCAAAAGGCCTGCAAGTGATTGCAGGCCTGTGGGTTATTGGTTTTGGCTTTGAATTACGGTGGATATCAGTGAGTGGCACCTATTTGGGGGATTTGGGGTTAGTAGGAGGGGCGGTCCTTGCCGGCGGTGTCCCACTTGCCGAAGGGCTTGAGCAGGCTTTCGGCGCCGGTGCGGAGCATCACCATGTCCGACGGGCCCTGGAAGAAAGTAAAGCCCATTTTGATGCCTTCCTGGATTTGGGCGGCGTTGGCGACGGGGCGGCCGACGGGGAGGTTGTGCTTCTTGGCCGCGGCGATTACCTTTTCCATGGCGGCGCGGTGCTTGGGATGGTCCTGATTGCCGCGGAGGCCGAGGGAGTAGGCCAGATCGTTGGCTCCGATGAAGAGCACGTCGATGCCGGGGGTGGCGGCGATCTCTTCGATCTTGTCGACGGCGGAGGCCTCCTCGATGATGATGATGGTGAGGGCGTTTTTGTCGATGAAGTCGGCGTAGCCTTCGGGGGCGGGCCAGCGGAAGGTGGCGAGAGCCGGGCCGGAACCTCGGCGGCCGGCGGGGGGATATTTGGTGCTGGCGGCGGCTTGGCGGGCGAGTTCCGGAGTGGACGTGAACGGGAAGACAACGCCGATGGCGCCCATATCGAGGGCGCGTTTGGCGGTCCAGAGCTCATTTACGGGGACGCGAATGAAGGGGAGCGCCTTCAGGCCGCGCGTGGCGAGGATCATGTTGCGCGCGGTTTCGAGCGTGATGGGGCTGTGCTCCATTTCGATCCAGATGAAATCGAAGCCCATGGCGGCGCACTGGGCGGCGACTTCGGGGCTGGCAGCGGTGATGGTGGCCCCGATGACGGGTTTGCCTTCCTTGAGGAGCTTGCGCACGGGGTTTTCCCAAGGGGTTTGCGCGAAAGAGGCGAGGGCGGCGAGGGCCAGGATTGAGAGCGTTCGCATACGGTAGGAGTACGCTATCACAGGCGGCACGTATGATGGAGGGAGTGAATTTCTTTCGACGATGTCTGTTGGTTTTTCTGGCGGTAGGAGCGTGGGCGCAGCCGCCGGAAGTGCAGAAGATGTGGAAGCTGTTTGGCGACTTGGCGCAGGCGAGCGGGGCGCATCGGAAGATGCGATTTCAGTTGACCGAGCAGGAGGTGAATGACTATTTGCGGTCGGCACTGATCCTGAATCCGCGGCCGGGGTTGGATAAGTTGACGACGAAGTTCTTTCCCGGGAATTACGTTTCGACGTTTACGGTGATTGATTTTGACATGGTGGAGAAGGCCAGGCCAGGGACGGTGCCGACGATTTTGCGGCCGGTGCTGAATGGGAAGAAGGAAGTGTGGATCGATGTACGGTTGCGGGCGGTGGATGGATTTGGCACGTTTTCGGTGGAAAAAGCGTATTTTCAGAGTATCCGGCTGCCGGCGTTCATGGTGGAGAAGATGATCAACGTGGTGGGTGCGCGACAGCGGGAGAAGTTCGACACGAGTAAGCCGGTGCCGCTGCCGTTTGGGTTGCGCAGTCTTGTAACAGGGGACAAAACCGTGGCGGGCGAAAACTAATTAGAATAGTTTTTATGATCATTCGTCGCCTTGTTGCTGTGATGTTGCTGGTTGCGGGTGGGGCTTTCGCCGATGACCAGTTGGTGGTGGACCGCGGGTTGCCGCGTGCGAATTGGAACAACGATGCCGGCGTGGCGGCGCGGTCGAACGTGCGGTGGACGCTGTATTCGCAGGGTTTTGTGGGCGACGACTTTGTGATCGGCCAGGCGGGCGAGCGGTGGGTGGTGAACACGCTGCGTGTGTGGGCGGTGCCGGGGGCGTTTGACGCCGATCCGGCGACGTTGGGGGATGTTTACCAGGACGTGCGGCTGTATGTGGGCGCGGCGGGCGAGGACTTGACGCCGGTGTCGACGGGGCGGTTGGCGCGGGGTTCGAACGACGTTGAGGGCGCCGATATTGTGATTTCGGAGGCGGAGGGCGCGCCGTTGTATGAGAACTTTGGCGCGCGGTTCAAGGTGTATCAGGTTGAGTTCCGGAACCTGAATCTGCGGGTTGAGGGCGGCGTGCGTTACCGGTTCGGGGCGTGGGGAATGGGACGGAGCGTGGGCGAGAAGGGCGAGATTTATCCGTGGTTCACCCATGGGTCGAACGCCACGCAGGGCGAGGCGCCGGCCGATGGGGCGGATGGGAAATTGCTGTTGTTTGAAGCCGCCGGACGGTACGCGAAGGAGTATGACGCGACGGGGGCGGCGTGGAACAAGAGCTCCGATTTGAACGTGCAGATCTGGGCGCGGCGGGCGGCTAACTCGCGCAGTCGATGAGGATTTTCATGACGTCGGCGCCTTGCTCCATTTCGAGGAGGCCCTTTTCGAGACCGTCGAGAGGGTAGATGCCGGTGATCAATTTGGCGAAGGGGACGCGCGTGTTGGCGAGGAGATCGATGGCTTCGTCGAAGTCCTGGGGTTCGTAGACGCGGGTGCCGATGAGGCGCATTTCGCGCCAGAAGAATTTGTGGAGATCGACGGGGACGGGCTTGGGGAAGACGGCCACCATGACGACGCGGCCGCGGACGCCGGGGAGTTTGGTCATGAGCTCGGAGCCGGGGGCGGTGCCGGAGACTTCGAAGACGACGTCGGCGCCGGCTTCCTTCGTTTCTGATTGGACGAGGGCGGGGATGTCGGTGGTGCGGGGGTCGTAGACTTCGAGGCCGAGTTGCTGCAGGAGTTTGATGCGGAAGGGATTGATTTCGGTGACGATGACGCGGGCGCCTTTGTGTTGGGCGACCAAGGCGACTAGGGCGCCGATGGGGCCGCCACCGATGACGACGGCGAATTCGTTGGCCTTCGTTTCACCGAGGCGGACGTCGTGGCAGGCGACGGCGATGGGTTCGATGAGGGCCGCGGTTTCGAGGGAGAGGTTGTCGGGCAGGCGGTGGAGGGTGTGGGCGGGGACGGTCCAAAGGCCCTGCATGGCGCCGGGAGCGTCGATGCCGATGAATTTGAGTTTTTGGCAGACGTGGGAATGGCCGCGTTGGCAGGCGGGGCACTGGCCGCAGGGGTCGAGTGGGCGGACGGTGACGCGGTCGTTTACTTTCCAGTTTGTGACGCCGGGGCCGACGGCCTCGATGATGGCGGAGCTTTCGTGTCCGATCACCTGGGGGAAGTGGACGCGGTGGTCCATGTTGCCGTGGAAGAGGTGGAGGTCGGTGCCGCAGATGCCGCAGTGGGAGACGCGGAGTTGGACCTGGTTTTCGGTTGGCGGTTGGGGCTGGCAGGGGCCGGTTTGGATGGTCCGGTTGCCGTTATAGAAGGCGGCTCTCATGGTTAGTTAGTCCTTGTCGCGGAGACGGGGGTAGAACTGGACGAAGACGTTGTCCTTGGCGCCGTGCTCGGCGTGGCAGCTCCAGCAGGCCTGTTTGGGGTTGGCTTTGGCGGTGGGTTTTTGTTCGCCTTTGTCGCCGATGAAGTTGTAGTAGGCCCAGCCTTCGGGGACGGCGTCCTTGTCCTTGACGGCGACTTCGATGCCGATGAATTTGCCTTCAAAGTTGCCTTGTTTGGCGGGGGAGGCGTCTTTGGTGGGCTGGTAGACTTCCATGACGAGCATGGTTTTTTCGGGGAAAACGCCGGTTTTTTTGAAGGCGTCGGCGGCGGCGCGGGGGATGTAGATGTTCTTGAAGTTGGGGTCCTTGGTGGCTGTGTCGGAATAGGAGATGCCGAGGTTGGAGCCGACGAAGTACCAGTCGCGGTAGTTGGCCGGGGCTTTGAGGACGGCTTTGGAGGCGTATTGGGGCGGCTCGGCGTGGAGTGCGAAAAGGAGAAGTAGCGGAATGAGGCGCATGTTCCATGGTAGAATGGTTTCGCTGGTGAGCGGGAGTAATTCAGTGGTAGAATGTCAGCTTCCCAAGCTGAACGTCGTGGGTTCGAGTCCCATCTCCCGCTCCATTATTTTCAACACTTTGCCGTTGTCCTCACTGTACGACGGTACGACGCCGATAGCCTCTCGGCACATTTCGGCCGGTGTTAGTAGCACCGGCCGAAACCATTTGAGCCTCGACATTTTCGCCACGGGAACGCGGTCGCAGCCGTTGCTGTTCGCAGTCGTTCCCAGAAAATTCCTCATTGTAGTTTACCGTCCAGCTTGCGGATTGATTCCCCGCGCTGTGGTTTGCTGGTCTGCCGGTAATCCTGTTCGTTCACGTCGACGTTGTGGCCCATCACATCGGCCCGCACTCTTGCATCTGGCTCTGACTCGGCATACAAGGTGTTGAACGTCGCGCGCATCGCCTGAAAATTGAACCGCTTCAGGCCGGCGGCCTCCAGTACGGGCTTCAGCCGTCGACGGTACAGGTTGCTGGCGCTGATCGGAGTCTTGCCATTCTCAGACGGGAATAGCCATGCTTCCGGGGAGTTGTCGGGCAGCATCGCCAGGTGTTCGTTCAGCAGGTGCGCCAGTGATTCCACTGGAATCTCCCGTGTACCCTTTTCCGTCTTCGGGGAGTCGACGACGCCGCGGTACACACGCCGGGTGACGTGGATCACACCATCCCGAATGTCACCGACTTTGAGCGCCGCGATTTCTCCGGGTCGTATTCCACGCCAGGATGCCAGCGCCAGGAACAGCCGCTCCCGCACCGGCAAGACCATGATGGCCTTCGCCACGGCCTCCCGGTCGCCGATCTCGGGAGCAACGCGCTTCTCCGCCGCCCGCGGAGTGTGCAGAGCGCCGGCCGGATTCACTACTACGCGCCCGTCGGCTTGGCCGAGTTTGTAGATTGCCTTCAGCTGGAATCGGACGCGGTCAATGATGCTCTTTCCAGCGCGGCCGATGATGTCGTTCAGCAGCCCTTGCAACTCCGCCCGCGTCACCTCCGCCAGTAGCCGCTTCCCGATGGGCTTCAGGATGTACCGCTCGATGATGTCGGTCGTCGTGCCTTCGGTCGATAGCTTCCAATCGCGGCTTGCAAGGTATTCGTCGCGGACATATGCCTCGACGGTGACACCAGCGGCCCGCGTGGGCTTGCCGGCGTTCAGCGGTTCGACGATTGCGCGGCGCGCGGCCTCGGCTTGGGCGCGGCTCATCTCCCGCACGGTGCCGACAATGCGAGTGCGCCCCTTGCCGTTCTCCCGCCACTGAACACGCCATACCAACTGCCCGCCGTGCTTCACTTTCTGGAGTGAGCCCGTCATCGCTCGTTCTCCCGCAACCAGGCGTCGAGCGATTCGGGAATCACCATGCGGCGCCGGCCGATTGGTACACACGGCAGCTTGGTACAGTTCGCCAGCTTGCCATTGATGGCACGACTCAAGCTGGGCTTCTTAATCCCGTATTCGGCCACAATATCGGCCATAGACAACAACCGGCGACCACCACTTAGCGTAGTGAATTCGTTGGGCATAAATTTTGCCTTTGCCGTCCCCGCGTCCCATTCTCCAATCCCGCCTCCATGTGAAAGTTGATTACTGGCGGGTGTCGGAGCAGTTGGGCCTGTGGATATGTTGAATCTCCATCTAGAGTAGCACGTGAAACTGGAAAGGTCTTTCTGGTTCTCATGATCTCGATTCGGGGTTGCGGTGTCTTGTGGGTGGTCTCACTCCCTGCCCAGGCCGATGGAAGGACGGCCTGCCGGTGGGGAGGTTTGCGCCAGGATCGCGCGCCGGTTCAGGGCGCCGGGGAGACCGGGCCGGCGCCCTGATAGCTCGTTATGCGCCGGGGTTCTTGTAGATCCCGCGCCAGTCGATCGCCGCCGCGCCGAAGTCGATGCGGACCTTGAATTCCAGGCCGTCAACCTCGAAGCCGACGCGCGTTTCAGTCATCGGACCTTCTGCGCCGTTCAGGTGGGCATACTCAAACGCCGGGGAGAGACCGGGATCAGCGGCCAGATACCAGCGGATTGTGCTGGAGGCATCCAAGCGGGGTTCCACGATCAGCTGCAGGGCGTTGGAGAACGGGTTGACGTTCGACGCCTGCGCCGGTTGCAGCGCGGCCAGATACTTCTGCGCCGTCGTCTCCAGGGCGGCCGGGACGATCAGGTAGGCCGGTTGCACGTCGATTAGGGTTGTAGCGTCAACGCCCTTTTGCGAACGCATGGCGAGCCGCGCCGCGCCCAGTGTGGTGTCACTGATAACCGCGCCGGATGCGGCCACGTTGCCATGGGCGGTATTGAACAGCGCGACGGTATCGGACATCGTGGGCCCGACGCCGGAGTTGTAAACCAACAGGTCCACCAGCGTCTGCGCTTCGAGCTGGACAACGGCCTGACCGGCCGCCCGCGGGAGAGCGGAGAACGCGCTCAGGTCGTCATTCACGATGGCCTGCCGGGTCAACGCGATGATCTTCCCATACGTTTTGACGCGGTAGGATTCTTTGGCTTCCTTGAGCGGACCAAACTTGAATTCCCCATGCTGAGTGACCTCTTCCAGCGCCGGGAACTCGCCCAGGCGAACCGGGGTCAGGGTGCGGAAGTCATTCGCCATGCGCTTGCGGCAGATGGTTTTGAGCGCTGCCGGAGCGGTGCGGTAGTTGTCCTGAATCACGCGGCCCACGGTATCGCCCAGGATGTTCGGGAAGTCGCTGGTGCCGTGCATACCAGCGCCCAGCTTCACCAGGCCCAGCGCGCCGCCGGCCAGCTTCATAGGGTCGGACGGCATCCCCATATCAGACAGGCCCGCGTTCCGCAGGTAGGTGCGCGACATATCGAGCAGGCTCATGGAGACGTAGGGGCGGCCGGCGTCGGTCGGAGTCTTGCCCGTGGCGCGGGCGTAGAGACCATCGGCGATACCCTGGTTCACCTTATCCCGCTGGTCGTTGGTGACGGTGCCGGAGTGGTAGGAGAACGTGGCGGTAGCATCGGATTCCGCCGCCATGTGTTCGATGATCGCGGCGCGGAATTGTTCGACGGTGGAACCGGTCGCAATGAACTGAGAGGCGAAGTTTTCCGGTACCTGCCCCTTGAGCTTTTCAGTCAGGGAGAGGATCGTGGAAACGCGCTCGCGCTCGGCAGCGGCGCCGGGTTGCAGAGTGGGGGAAGTGCTCATGGTTTGAACCTCCGGTTCAGGGTTGAAAGCCAGCATGACGGCCGCGCCGTCTGCGGGGATAGGAACGATGGATACTTCCACCAGTTCGGCCTTGGTGACGATCACGCGCCGTTGGGCGGTGTCGAATTCTTCGCGCGAGTCCAATACGGACAAGCCCACGGAGACGCCGCGCCGGATTCCGGCCGCCACGTCTTCAAAAATTTGCTGCGCCAGTTCGGATGTACCGAAGGCCAGATCGGCGTACAGCGCCGCGCCCTGCCGCCACACGCGCACCACGCGCCCCACTTGGGAATCGCTGCGGTCGGAGTGATCGAGCAAGACGGGCATCGAGCCCGCCGCGGCCCGCGCTGTATCGACGCCGGCCAGGTCAATCTGAAGCAGATATTCGCCGTCGAAAGTACGGCGGGTTACTGCCGCGCCAGAGTAGATGCGGGCGGTGACGGTGCGGGTGGCACGGTCAACGCTCTGTAGTTCGGTCGCTGAAAGGGTTTCCTTCATTGGACCTCCTGTAAGATATTCGCGCCCGCCAGAAACGCCGCGTCGAATTGGGCAATGTACTCGCGCTCCTGATTGGCGCATCCGGCCAGGCCCAGGGCCAGGGCTTCGGCTTGTTCTGCCGTCAACGGGTATTCCAGCGCGGCGAGCTGGCCGGTGGGAGAGGCGGCGACGGCCACCAGCCGGAGCGGGTTGGTTTGGATGTAGAGGCCGGGGGTGTTCATTGGGCAGACTCCTTTTCGGTGCCGGGAATCGGGATCGCGGCCAGGTCGATGACGAAGTAGCCGAAGACGTCTTCGGATTGAAATTTTGCAAGGGACTCATCGAAGTGTGCGGTGTAGGTGTTTTTTCCGTCCGATTGGGTGATACGCACGCCGACAAACCGAAAACGCTGCTTTCCCTCGAATAGAAATTGCATGACCGCCGGTTGGCAGTTTGCGGCCACGCTCACCGCCTCCTGAACCTTCATGAACCGAGAAAACTCATTAACCAGCCGGAGTAGGACGACTTCTCCGGGGGTGAAGTGTGTCCATTTCCCCGTGTACTCCTTGGCTGGAAGCATTGCATCTAGCCATCCCTTGTGCATCCAGGCCCGCAATGTTTCGCGGGGCATTTCGAGGTATTCGGCGGCTTGTCCGGTGGTGAAGTGTTGTGTCGGCATCACTGTATATCTCAATCCTACGCTGCGAAGTGTTGGCGGTGCAACACTTTTTTTTGAAAATCTTTCACTGAGGAAATTCCTCAGTCACCGGCCCGCCCGCCGTCGCATCTTTAGGATTCCGAAAGATGGCTATCTTGCTAATTTGGCAAGATGCGACTTTAGGAATCCTAAAGTCACCGGCCCGCCCATCCCCGCACATTCCGCGCCAATCCACGGCGAACGGCATCGAGGCAGAACGTCCCGTCCGGGTTGCGGGGAACGGCGCCACGCGCGGCCAATTGCGCCAGGCGAGTGTGTGAAATGCCGAGTTCGCGGGCGGTGGCCCGGAGGCTCAGGGCGGGGGGTGTTTGCATACTGTTCATGTGTAAAGGACCTTTCAGTATCACTATCTGGGTAAGGCGGGCAGAAAGTCGACCTATTACGGATTCGGCCGGGGAAGTACCTAAAGCCCCTCCCCGGTGCCCGTTTCCGGCATCATTTCGCCCGTTTCTTCTGCCTCATGCGCTTGCCAATCGCGTCGTATTCCTCGCGGCACAAGTCGCCACAGAACGGGCTGGTATTGTCGCACCAAGCACGGCATCGGATGCAATGCCGTTGCTTCACCACGCGCGGCCGTTCCGGTTCGGGTTGACTTATAGAATTTATAAGTGAGCTCATCGCGCGCCCGCCTTCCCCATCACAAGCCCGACGCGCCCGCGGAGCCCCAGGGGCGGCCGTAGGGGCAGCGGGGCCGGGTTGTCGAGCTCTTCCAGCGTCCGGTGCGCCGGGTGCAGGACGTTGCCTTCCACGGCATCGGCCAGGGCGATGGTGAGGGTGAGAATTACCGTCTCCGGCGTCTCGTACATCGTCGGCGCGGGGATGAATTTCCCCAAGCGTGCATCGGACCGAAGTCCGTTCAAAAACATGGCGAATGGTGTCATGTGGTCCTTTCGGTATCTAAGGAAGTTCCTTAGATGGGTTGATTGGTTTCGTGTGGTTCCGCATGTTCCGCAACTTTTTTTCCTCTATAGTTTTTTTATCTATACTCGGAACGTATTTTCCGCAGTAGAAAAAAACATGCGGAAGTTGCGGAACAAGCGGCCTAGTTCGACGGTAGCGGAGGGGGTAGAAGCTCGATGCCGACGTAGTAATAGCCGTCCGACTCCCGTTTCTCTATGCCCTTTGCTTTGAGAAACTTAGTCATGGAATGAGCGGTCATAAACGCCTGATTATTCGGCCTGCAAACCTCATCATTGAAGGCATACAGAAGCGTCTTGGTGCTGATCCGACTTTCCGCAACTTTTTTCACCCGCTTTTCGAACCAGGCGGCCAGGGGATCGGTGGTTTCGCGGAAACTCATGCCGGCTTCCGCAACTTTTTGGGATTCGTAGAAGCCAAACATGCGGAAATTCTCCAGCGCCCGAATCGCCATATTCAAGACGCCGGACAGCTCTTCCGGCGACTGCAACTCCTGATTCAGTTGCAGTTTGTTCCGCCGTTCGGTGGTGCCATCAAAAGACCGTTCGAACGGAATTACAACCCACCGGCGGAAGAATCCGTCCGTGGCGTCTGCCGACCGCGGGAAGGCATTGGCGGAAAAGACCAGGCGCGCGTACGGCTCGAATGAGAACGGGTCTTTGTGCTTGTGCTGGGCATCGATAACGTCGCCGCTCACGATTGCCTTGAACATCGAGGAGGACTTCATCTCAGTCGTGGGGATGTCCGCGCAGATGTTCGCCAGCTTGCCGTAAAGGTCTGCGCAGGAGAACCGGTCTTCGTCCAGCTGTTGCAGGGTCTTCGCGGAGGTGTTCTCCCGGCCCAGGATGGCGACAAGCGCATCGAGCAAAACGGATTTTCCGTTGCCGCCAGGTCCGACCAATAGAACGGCTTTTTGTGGTGAGGTATCCGGCACAAGTAGCCATCCAATCAACTGCCATATCAATGGGTGTAAATCCCGGTCGAATGTCGTTTCGAGGAACTTTTCCCAGGCCGGGCACTTCGCCGCCGGGTCGTATTTGATCTTGATTTGAACCGGTGAGAGATACTCGGGAGAGTGCGGCTGTAACTGCCCGTTCTTCAGGTCTAAAATGCCGTTCAAGACATTCAACTGAAACAGGGGGGGCTTCGCGTCCAGCCGGGGAATCCGGCTCACGCGGATATACTCTTCGATCTCGTCAGCCAGTGATCCCTTCCACTGTTTAACCTTCCCCCATGCCTCTAAAATCTCCTTCACTTCTTCGCCAATCGTGTCATCTGAGTGGCGCCGGTAGACGCCGCCCATGTAGATGTAGAGGTCACTTCCGCGCCCTTTGGCGAAGCGGTGGCGTCCAAGGATTGCATCGCCCAATGAAGCCTTCAGCCCTCGCTTTGCGTTGTACGCTTCGCGCCGATCCCCTTCGGCCCACTGGCCGATACGCTCGACTTCTTCATTGAAGACGGCGTCAGCCCGCGGCCCGGCCGTCGACGGCCCCGCCGGATACTTGCACGCAGACGCCGCCAGCTTTCGCATGTGCGATTCCGGGGGGATTTCCTCGCACCGTTTGGACGCCGCGACCAGCGCCCCGAATATCTCCTCTTCCTCGAATCCCTTTGCGCGAAGCGATGCGGCCAGTTTGAACAAAGTGTCATGCTGGGTGCCTTTTGAGATTGAAGGCGGCACAACCACCGGCCCCTTCTTCTCCCCCTGCTTTTCCCGTATCAGGGACATGAGCCAGGCGGGCATCGGCGCGGGCTCTTGGTCGTCAACCCATTGGTATGGCTTCCCGTTCGGGTGAATGGACGGAGCGGCCACAATGTATCCGCCGGCGGCCTTTATGTCCAGGCCTGGGGCGATCTCCTTGATGGTAACGGGGAAGTCGGGGGCCTTGAATACGTAGTGGCTCCCGCCGCCGCCCGTGGCGGCCTCCAGCGTCCCGAAGTCGTAGGAGTCGGCTACCGTAGTCAGTAGCTCCTCCAGCGCCACCGCGCCGCCGTTCCGCGGGTCAACGTCCAGGACGACGAAGTCACGGCACCACAGCCCGATATTCGCCGCCGGTGACTGCTTCCACCACCGCCGGATTTGTTCGGCGTCGGTGGTTGCGTCCTTGAATCCATTCGGCGTGTTCGGCGTCTTGTCCCGCGGCTTCAGCGGAAAGATCGGCCATCCCTTCGCGGCGTACTCAAGCGCGGCAGTGAGTAGGCTCGGATGCGGGATGGTTCCCGCGCTGGCACTCACAGACACCCCCAAGCGCCGATCGCCAGCACGGCGAACAGCAGCGCGGCGCCGTCTGCCAGGTCAGCGCGCCGGAGCTTACGGCATTGGCACAGCTTCAGGAGATACGGCGGGTTGCCCATGACATCGAGCAGCGGCGCGCCGCAATTCAGGCAGCGCGGGCCGGTGGTCAGCGTCGGCTTTTCGGCGGTCTTCTTCCCTTTACCAGCGGTGCGCCGTTTAGGTACACTGTTCTTGTTATCCATTTTTGCCTCTGCATCTGCCCCGTCGTCAGCGGGGCTTTTGCTTTTGAGGCTTCAAATGTTGATACGACGGTACGACGCCAACGCGATTACAATGGGCAAAGTGCTGAAACTACTGAAACGTAGTGAAACGAACTGAGCGACGAAGAAACTTGTAAGTCGTTTGGAATCAAACGCGATCCAATTTCCCAAGCTGAACGTCGTGGGTTCGAGTCCCATCTCCCGCTCCATTTAGAATCAATAAGTTACAGAGATTTTCAGGCACCCAATTGGGTGCCTTTTTTCATGTGAGTTGAACGTCGGAATTGCAAGGTGTTGATTCGAGGGAAGTTATGGACGACTTCCAAAACGCAAACGGAGTAATCGGAGTACAGCGCACACTAGTCGTGTTTTCAATGACTTGGTGGGCGTGGATCCTCGCAACACCGTGCAAACAGTCGCGGATAGGCTGGGCGTCATTCGCCTCAGAACGCTCGCCTGAAATGGCATGATAGGGAAAGCGACGGTCCATGGAAAAACACGAACTGCTCACCGCGTCGCTGCTGAAAACCAGCGTTTGCGCGAGTTGCTGGTTCTCCGTGGCATTTCTACCGACGCACCGGAGATAGAGGCCGAGACGCCAGAACCGGTGGCGCCGGCACTCTCAGAGACAGAAAAGATCCACATCTTTCAAAGCCTGTTTCGGGGGCGGGCAGACATTTATGCCGTTCGCTGGGAGCGGGCGGATGGACGGTAAGGCTACATGCCTCGATCGGAGCGGGATTGGCGGGCCTACAACGCTGCCTCGCAAGCGGACAAAAGCGCGTTGACCGGGAGACACGAAAGTACTTGCCACTCGACGACGATGCGGTTCGAGCCTCGGTCGTAAACGAAAAAAGACGTTGACGGCAAATTTTCACGATAAGCCGAAGAAAAGTCGAGCTCTGGAGCTCACCTTTGGGTGTGAGCACCTGTGGTCCGCAAGTATTCCGTCCGAGCCCGCAAGGGCAGGCCGATAAAGTTTCGCAACGTGCGATTCTGCGCAATCCATGTCGAGTTCCGTTAGTTTTTCCGCCGTTGTGTTCTGCCTGCGAACCTTGACTTTGGCTGCCGCCGATTTGGTCCGGCTGGTTGCCCTGGCGGCACGTCCTCGGGCGGCGTTGGTGGCCGAGAACCTCTTCCAGCGAAAGCAGTTGGCTCTGCTCCAGGAGCGGAAGGTCAGGCTGCGGCGGGCCGACGATTCCACCCGTTGGATAATGGCGGCCCTGAGTCCATGGTTCGCTTGGCGCGACGCGCTGGTGAACGTCCAAGCCGACACGCTCCTGCGATGGCACCGCCAGGGATTCCGGCTCTTCTGGCGTTGGAAGTCGAAGGCGGCGGGCCGACCGCACGTGCCCAAGAACCTCCAGGCGTTGAACCGCGAGATGGCGGCAGACAACCCCAGTTGGGGACAGGAACGCATCGCCGATGAACTGCAACTGAAACTGGGAATCCGGGTTTCCCCTCCCACGGTCGCGAAGTATCTACGCCGTGGCGGCCCGGTGCGCACGCCAGACCCCGAGCAGCGCTGGCTCAACTTCGGCCACAATCACGCCAAGATAATCGTGGCCTGCGACTTCTTCGTTGTAATGCCGGCTACGTTCCGCATCCTCTACGTCTTCGTGCTGATGGAAGTGGGAACTCGCCGCATTCTCAGCGGAGTGGCCGCTGCAGCAGTTCCGGGAGACCCTGGCCGGTGACCATCCATACCGATTCGTTCTCCACGACCGCCATCTGCGGATAATTGTCAAAGAGTGGGGCTGCCACTACAATCGAGGCCGGACTCATTGTTCGATAGGGCCGGGCATTCCGGAACCCAATCAGGAGAGTGTTCCGGCCAGTGAACAGCGGCACAAGATGCCATCCGAATATCGCGCAGGGAAGACACCGGTCCTTGGCGGCTTACATCACGAGTATCGCCTCATCAAGGAGGCGGCTTAGACGACGCTGCGGGACTCAGATGGAACTTTTGCGGACTACAAGCCAAGAAAGCCGCCGACAGCGCCACTAACGGAGGCGAACAAGGGAATCGAAGGAAGAAAGGTAACCCCAAATTTATCAGCAACTTCTAGATTTGCGAGAACCACACACGAGCAGCCTATAGAAACGAGATCATGTCGTTGCCGTCGACCACTCGCGTGGAAACACGATTCGCTGCATCAGCATGCCACCACGCCAGCCCTTAGAAGTAAATCCTGGCGCCGATCTGTAGCGAGCGGGATGCTGCGGCGCTGGTTACGCGACCGAAATTCGCGTTGGTGAACTCCGTCACCGGATTGCCGTAGGTGACGACGTTGAGTACGTTGTAGCCCTCCACCCGCAACTGCGCCATGTATCGCTCCTTGAACGGGAAGTTCCGGAACACCGAGAGGTCCATCCGCTTCACGCCGTCCCCACGCAGGACGTTACGTCCGGCAGTGCCGAAGGTGAACGCAGCCGGGGCCGCGAACGCCTCCTTGGCGAACCACCGGGCCGGCGTCGAGTTATCCACTCGCCATTCTCCGACCACGTTGGGCCGCATCGCGTTGCCGCCGGTGTTGGAGATATCGCCTGCGATGGTGAGATTGACAGGCTGGCCGGAACGGATGTCCGCGAGGCCGTTGACCTGCCAGTTGGAGAGAACGTAGTCGGCCACACGATTGTTCGTCCGCAGCGCCTTGTTCTTGCCGAACGGCAGGTCGTAGACCCAGCTCAGCACCAGGTTGTGGGGAACGTCGTAGCTGGAGACACTCCGGTCGGGCCGCATGTTGTACGGGTTCTGGATGGAGTTGCCTTCCACCCCGAAGAAGCCCGAAGAGCCCGCATCGATCGATTTCGACCACGTATAGGCAGCTGTAAACGCAAGGCCGCTCGACCAGCGCCGCTCAAACGACGTCTGCAGGCCGTGATAGCTGGCCGTGCCCCAACTGCGATCAAAGGAACTCGGAGCGGAGATCATGTAGGGGAACGGCGCCCGGTCCTGCCATCTTCCCGGACCTGGCGTCACGGCTCCGCCGTACCGGCCGCCGATCGTAGTCCGGCGGGTGCCGGAACCGACATAGTTCACTGACAACAATACCGTCTTCGTTACCTGGTGCTGGAAGCCGCCGTTCCATTGGATGGAGTAGGCGTTTTTCCAGTTCGGATCGCCGGCGTAGACGCTCTGGGAGAACGGATTGGCCACCGGCAGAGTCGCGGATGGCAGCGGATTGAGCCCGGAGATATTCGGAGTCAGCTGCGTGGAGGTGGCGTAGTTCAGATTTGCGGCGGACTGCCAGCCGAGCGCGGGGTACGTGCCAATAAAATTCCGTGCGAGTTGGGTAACGCCGGAGAAGTTATCGAAGAATATCCCGGAAGAAGCCCGGAGAACGGTCTTCGATCCCAAGCGGTAGGCCAGGCCGAGGCGGGGCTGGAAATTCTTCGTCGTGTCGTGCCAGACCTTGCCGCCCTCGGCGACGACGACGTGTTCGGGCAGCCAGCCGGCGGGAGAACCCGGCGGCGTGGGGATGCAGCCACCCTTTTGGTTCCCCGCGCCACATGCCGGGGCCGCCGTTTGGAGGATGTACCGTCCACTGAGGTAGTCCATGTCGCCGGCAAAGTTGTTGTTGTGATCCGGCGTTCCCGCGGTGGGGATGAAGGTGCGGTCATACCGGAGGCCCATGTTCACGGTCAGCCGGTTGGTGGCTTTCCAGGAGTCCTGCGCGTAGAATCCGATGGTGCCTCCCCACCAGGGCATGGTCTCGATAATATCGCGCCGCGTGGCGCTGTCCGGAACGTTCAGCAGGAAGGACGCCAGCGGGCTGCCTGTGCTGCCGATCCGAAGCGGGTCGGCCGTCCCCTGATTCGCGAAACCGATGCTGGTGACGCCATTTTCGTAATACCACTGGACGCGGTTGTACTCCGCGCCGACCTTTAACATGTGCGAGCCTATCAACTTCGAGTAACTGGCGCGGTGATGCCAACTGTCGCCAGCACGGCTGATGTTCCATTGTTCCTGGCTGCTGAAAAAGCCGGAGGGGTTGAAGCCGGGATAGTAGGTGTTGCCGTCCTGATAGGGGGTGATGACGTTGGCCGAGTACCCGACCTTGGTGGCGAAGTCCGAGGGCAGCGACTTGTAGTGATCCGTTGAACCCGACCATTGGAACACACGCCCGAACTGGTACTGGAAGACGGCCGTAGGCCCGAAGGTATGTACCCAGTTGGCGGCGAGGTTCAAGGCGCGGCCATCGGAGACACGTCCCTGCGAGGGGAGGCTGGCCGCTCCTGCGCCTGGGTTGTAGAACCGGGAAAAACGCACCCAGATCGCATCCTTGTCCGTGAAGCGGTGGTCGACACGGGCGTTGATGCTATGTTGCCACGTCTGCACGCGAGTCCGGTTCCAGGCGTTCTGGTTGGCGATGCCGGTGGGCTCGATGGGCGGTAGAACGGTTTGTGCGAAGTAGACCATGCCAGGGTTCAGGCGGCTGGCGGGAATCTGATTGCCGGCGAAGGGGTCGCGGACGAAGGTCCCGTCCGGGTTAGCACGGGTGGATGTGGGGTCGTAGATGGGTAGCGGCCAATCGCTCATGTTCCCCTGCAGGTTAGCGGGGGTGGGTACCCGCAGCGTGCTGTTTGACGGGCCGACGCTATAGAACCGCTGGTAGCCGCCGAAGAAAAACGTCTTGTTTTTGCCGTCGTAGATTTTCGGAATCCTGACCGGGCCGCCGACGGTTCCGCCAAAGGTGTGGCCTTTGAACGGAGCGACCGAGGCCAGGAACGTGTTGCGAGCGTTGAAGGCGTCGTTCTGCTCAATTGCGTACACGTTACCGTGCAACTCATTGGTACCCGATTTGGTGGTGGTATTGATGACTCCACCCATGACGCCGCCGACCTCGGCCGAATCGTTGTGCGATTGGACTTTGAACTCTTCGATCGTTTCCATGATCGGATTCAACGCGAGGTTGCTGAAGAACGTTGCCTGGTTGTTGACGCCGTCAAGCATGAACATGCTGCTGCGGTTGATCTGCCCGTTGACCGAGGGGATGCTGGACTGGCCCGTGCCGATCGCCGTGACACCCGGCGTAAGCCGCATCATGTTCTGGATGTTCCTTCCGGTGGGCAAGTCGATGACCTGCTGGCGCGTTAGCACGCTGCCAAGCTCGGCGGTCGCGCTCTGCAGTTGGGCGCCGACAGCTTCCACCGTCACCGAATCCTGCACCTTGCCTACCGCCAATTGAAAATCGAACACGGAACGTTGGTTGACCACCAGCGAGAACGGTTCCATCCTGCCGCTACTGAAGCCTTGTTTGCTGGCTTCCGCGGTGTAGGTGCCGGGAAGAATGTTCAGGAAAACGTAGACGCCTTGCGCGTTGGTCGTTGTGCGGGCCTCGATTCCGGTTTGCGTGTTCCGCAGCACGAGGGAGGCCTCGGTAACAACCGACCCGGTCGAATCGGATACTGTGCCGTTAATCGATGCGGTGGAAACCTGCGCCAGTAAGGCCCCGGCGGAAAAGAGGAGGCCTGCCGCGACGGACAGGCCGCAGACCGCCTTGCAGATTACGTATCGTTCTAAAGAAGTCATGGAACGTTCCTCCCTGAGGTTGGACTAGGGTGCTACGACGCCTGGCGTATGGAAGATTCACAGGCGTTTTCCGGTACCGTTGGCTTTCGCTGAAGACCGCGTCCGCAACGCCCTAACCAATGACGTGAGAGCCAAAGGATTTTGCCTGATTGCCGGTCACTTCAACGAAGCCCGCAGGAGAACGAAGAGAGGTCGTATGCCCAGCGCTAATCATAACCGAGTAACTTCCTGCGGCTTGTTTGGCAATTCTAACAGAGTGCAAGGAAGTGTCAATGGTTATTTGTGCCCAACCACCGCAGTGGGCAGCGACTTCACTGTTTTGCGCATTCAGGGCTATCCAGGGCCTGATCGAAGACCAGAAATCCGTGAAATATAACCAGGTGCAGTGGATGTGAAGGCTTGGTGAAGGTGACCGGCGCTCTGTCCGGCATTTGTCGTTCTCGGAAACCTCGTCTTGACGTGTGACCGGACGGAAGCGGATAATCCGGCGGCGGTCGTGTGCCAGCACCAGAAACACATACAGCACCTGGAATCGGATCGTCGGCACCGTAAAGAAGTCGACCGAAACCATGGTCTTGACGTGATTGTCGAGGAAGGTCCGCCAAGTCTGGGATGGCGGATTACGTGGCGGGCCATGTACTTGCTCACGCTCGATTCGCCGAGGGCAATGCCAAGCTTGAGCAGTTCGCCATGAATCCGCGTTGCGTCCTAGAGAGGGTTGTCGCGACTCATCGCACGAATCAACCTAAATCCGGCAGTTGAACCCGTTCAAACGGGTGCCGGCAACGCCGCCACCGGCCCACTCGGATAGAACTCACGGAAAATCACGCGCAGCAAACGCGCCCACCGTTCCGCCCGGCTCAACTGC
>CANIVU010000111.1 GCA_947470805.1 Acidobacteriota bacterium
CTCACGTCGGTGGGCTCGACGCGGACGCGGTCGAAGAGGGTGTAGGCGACTTTGGCGTCGTTGAGAGACTGCTCGACTGTGGCCACCGGCGGGAGGACGCGCATCAACGGATCGGTGATGACGAGGGCGTGGCGGATGCCGAGTTCGGCCAGGTCCATGCCGATTTCGCGGGTGACGCCGGGGCCGAAGCGGATGGCGCTGGTGGCCATTTCAAAGGCGGATTCGTGACGAGACATACGGGGTGCTCCTGGGAGTTTTAGAAGAGGCGGGAGACGGCGCGGGGCCAGCGCTCGACGACGACCTTCTGTTTGGTGAAGAACTGGAAGGCGTCGCGGCCCTGGCCGTGGAGGTCGCCGAAGAAGCTGCCGCGGGCGCCACTGAAGGGGAACATGGCCATCGGTGCGGCGACGCCGACGTTGATACCCACGTTGCCCACGTCGGCTTCGGAACGGAAGCGGCGGGCGAGGTCGCCACTGGCGGTGAAGAGGCAGCCCATGTTGCCGTATTGGCCCTGGTTGATGATGGCGAGGGCCTCGTCGAGGTCGTCGGCTTCGTGAAGGCTGAGGACGGGGCCGAAGATCTCGGTGCGGGCGACGTTGCTGTCGAGCGGGAGGCCTTCGAGGATAGTGGGTTTGAGGAAGTAGCCGTTGTCGAAGCTGGGGATGCGGGGGTTGCGTCCGTCGACGGAGACGCGGGCGCCTTCCTGTTCGGCGGTGGCAATGAGGCCGCCGATGCGGGCCTTGCTTTCGGCGGAGATGACAGGGCCCATCTGGACGGCATCGAGACCGAAGCCGGTGATGCGGGAGGCGGCGGCATCGCGGAGGCTATCGCGGAAAGGGGCGCGGGCATCGCCGACGAGGACGGCCATGGAGGCGGCGAGGCAGCGTTGGCCAGCGCAGCCGAAGGCCGAGTCGGCGACCACTTGGACGGTGGATTCGAGGTGGGCGTCAGGGGCGATGACGATGGGGTTTTTGGCGCCGCCCTGGCACTGGACGCGCTTTCCGTTTTCGGCGGCGCGGGCGTAGATGTAGCGGGCGGTGGAGGAGGAGCCGACGAAGCTGATGGCCTGGACGCGGGCGTCATCGAGGAGAGCGTCGACGGCTTCGCGACCGCCGTTGACGAGGTTGACTACGCCGGGGGGGAGGCGGAGTTCCTCGAGGATGCGGAAGACGTGGGTCATGGTGAGCGGGACGCGCTCGGACGGTTTGAGGATGACGGTGTTGCCGGCGACGAGGGCGTAGGGCAGGAACCAGAAGGGGATCATGCCGGGGAAGTTGAAGGGCGCGATGATGGCGCAGACGCCGAGGGGCTGGCGGATGGTGAACTCGTCGATGCCCTGGGCGATGTCCTCGGAGAAGAGGCCCTGGGTGAGGACGGAGGCGGAGCAGGCGACCTCGACATTTTCGATGGCGCGGCGCATCTCGCCCCGCGATTCGCCGATGGTTTTGCCGCATTCGAGGGTAATGGTCTTGGCGATTTCTTCGAAGTCCTCTTCCAGGCGGGCTTTGAGGCGGAAGAGGTACTGGACGCGCTCGGTGAGGGGCGTGCGGCGCCAGGCCGGGAAGGCGCGGTGGGCGGCGTCGATGGCGGCGTGGGTCTCGGCGGCGGTCGAAAGGGGGACGGTGGCTAGGATTTCGGTGGAGGCGGGGTTGTGAACGGGGCGCGTGTTTTCGGCGGCGGAAGGGACCCAGTTTCCGGCGATGAAGTTGTGGAGTGTGGACATAGGGGCGGAAGGCCATTATATCCGGGGCCGTTGTCTACAGGTTGCGGCGGTGCTTCATTTCCTGGCTGATGGCGTCGAGATCGGCGGGGGACAGGATGCGGGCGGCGATCGCGGGAAAACGGGCATCCTCGTTTTTGATGTGCTGACGGTAGAGGGTGCAGAGTTCGGCGGCGAGCGCGTTGTAGCGGGCGACTTCGGCGCCTGTGGGGGGATCGGCAAGCTGGGCGACGTGGATCTTCAGCGCGTCGTAGATGGCTTCGGCCTGGGCGTGCTCGAGTTCCAGATCGTTCAAGAACTGCTGATCCTCGGGGGTTAGGTGGGCGGCGAGGCGGGGGAAGAAGCTCTCCTCTTCGTCGGCAGTGTGGGTGGCGCCGCTGGAGTCAAAGAACCAGAAGACGGCTTGGAGTGCGGTGAGCGCTTCGGCAGTGCGGTCGAGGAGGTGGGGGCCGACGCGCTCCAGGGTCTGCAGGCGCTCTTCGATGCGGCGGTGGCAGGCGCTAAGGTGATCGATGGGGGTATCGAGAGTGGCCGATTGCGGGGCGGTCCGGATGTTGATCACGAGCGGGCTCCTTTGTTCATGATGAGCAGCATGACGAGCTCGGTGCGGGCGCGGATGGCGTGCTCGAGCTTGGGAGTCATCTGGACGAAGGCGCCGGGGCTGACTTCGTGGGTGTCGGCGCCGAGTTGGAGGGTGCCTTCGCCGCGGACGATGTAGATGGACGCCGGGAAGGGGGCGGTATGGGCGGAGAGTTCGGCGCCGGGGGCGAAGGTGAACTGGACGACCTTGTTCTGGTCGTCGTTGTGGAGGGTGCGAGAAAGGATACCGCTGGCGGGGACGACCGCGGCGGGATCGACGTTGGCGATGTAGGTGTAAGGAGCAGCCGTGGCCATGCCCTGATTATGCGCCGGGTTTGCGAATTGGCGACGTGACCGGGGTCACAAAGCGGTGCGAATGGCGTTGGACACAGGGTCAATGATGGGTTTTTGCGAGACCTTGGCGGGGAGGGAGGTGAGGAGGACGAAGGTGGCGTCCTTGGCGGGGTCGGCCCAGCAGGAGGTGCCGGTGGAGCCGCCGTGGCCGAAGCCGGGGGGCACGATGGCCCAGCCGATGCCGTAGGGCTTGTCGAGGCCGGTGTTCTGGTTGGCGGTCATGCGGCGGGCGGTCTCCTTCTTTACGGGAGTTCCGGTGGGGTGGAGGAAGGCCTGAAGGAGCTTGGTGATGTCGGCTGCGGTGGAGTGGGCGCCGCCCCAAGGAGCGGCGAGGCCGCGCCAGTAGGGGCTATTCCAGTCCCAGGAGGCGGTTTCGGGGGTGCCGCCGGGCGGGTCGGCGCGTTCGACCTGAATTTTGACGCCTTCGGGGTTGTTGCCGAGGTGGGTGGCGGTCATTTTGAGGGGCTGGAAGAGGTTCGTCTGCAGGAACTGGGGGAGGGGCTGGCGGGCGACCTTTTCGATGATGGCGGCGGCGAGGAGGATGCCCATGCTTTGGTAGCTGGTGCGGGCGCCGGGGGTAAAGAGGAGCGGGGTGGTGAGGGCGCCGTTGACGAACTCCGAGAGGGGCGCGTGGCGTTGGCGGAGGGCGTTGTTGTCCGGCAGCATGTCGGGGAGGCCGGAGGTGTGGGTGAGGCAGTGGCGGAGGGTGATTTTGTCGCGGCCGCCGGGGGTGAAGGTTGGGAAGTATTTGGCGACGGGGTCTTCGAGTTTGAGGAGACCGCGGTCGGCGAGGATCATGGCGGCGGTGGCGGTCATCGGCTTGGTGATGGAGGCGATGAGGAAGGGGGAGTCAGGTTTGGCGAGGCCGAAGGCGCGTTCGAAGGGTTGGCCGTTTTGTTCGACGCGGAGAACGGCGGCGCGGAGTTGGCCGGAAGCGACGGCTTTTTCGAGGATGGCTTCGGCGAGGCGGAAGCGACTGGGGGCGAGGAGGACGGCGGCGAGGAGGGAGCGGCGGGTAATGGGCACGGATGCGAGGATATCGCATTTTGGATGGGGCGCTGGGGTGCACCGTCGCGCGTCAGGCTTTGGCGGGCAAGCCCGGTTTTCGATTAGCCTGGACTGCGCCGGAGAGGCTGGCAATTGGCTTCTTGGGATCCACCGTCGCTCTTCGGGCTTTGGTGGACGAGCCCGGTTACCGGTTGGACTGAACTGCGTTGGAGAGGCCGGCAATTGGCGAGCCCGGTTTCCGGCCGGTTGGACTGCGTCGGAGCGGCTGACAGCTGGCTTCTTGGGATCCACCGTCGCCCTTCGGACTTCGGTGGACAAGCCCGGTTACCGGTTGGACTGGACTGCGTTGGAGAGGCCGGCAATTGGCTCCTTGGGACCCTCGTTTTTTTGCTAGGCGAGCAAGCCTTTTGTTTGCAACAACTCTTGGGACCCTGGAGCCTCCATTCATTGAGTTTTGCTCATTTTTCCCCTTGCGTGACGGCCCGGTGGAATGGACACACTACGGGCCGCCGGGTGGCGTTGAGATATGCGGTTTTGAAAGATCGGTTGGGACCCTGCGGCGATGGGTTGGCAAGACCGCGGGGCCCAGGAATGGCGAAGGGCCTGTCGGTGTGCCGCCGGATTGGCGACGCTGGACAGGCCCTTACACTTCCATTATAGCAATTTGTCAATAGTGAAACGGCAGCCCATTAACGTAAGTGATTGATTGCAAATGGGTAATTCGATTTCTAAGGGTTGTGACAACACGGCGCTATGATGGCAGGAGGGAGAACAGGGTTGGCACGTGACGAACAGGTACTCATTGTGGACAAGGAGAATCGCCCGGTTGGTGTGTCGCCTCGGTGGGAGATGCGCGCCGGGGGATTGCCGCATCGGGCGACGTATATCCTGATCTTCAATAGGGCCGGGGAGTTGCATGTGCAGCGGCGGACGACGACGAAGGACGTCTACCCGGGGCACCTCGATCCGGCGACCGGCGGGGTGGTGCTGGCGGGGGAAAGTTACGAGGAGAGCGCCGAGCGAGAGCTTGCTGAGGAGATGGGGATCCGGGGAGTGGCGTTGGCCGCGGGATTTGACTTCTGGTTTGACGAGGCGCCGGTGCGGGTATGGGGGCGGGTGTTCGTGTGCCGGTATGACGGGCCGTTGGTGCTGCAGGCCGAGGAGGTGGAGTCTGTTTGCTTCCTGACACCGGAGGCGGTTTTGGCAAGTGCGGAGAAGGTGACGCCGGATGGGTTAGAGGTGGTGCGGCGCTATTTGGCGGGCAGATCGGCGGGATAAACCGAAGTCGATTGTGGCCGAGATTCGTGAGAGGCTGTTGCCGGTCAAAGGAACGGTACCGCCGAAGAGCTGATTGGGCGAGATTGCCGGTTACGCGCTGGGATAGTCGTCGCGGCTGATTGTTTTCTTTGGCAATCCGCAGATTGCGTTATTGGTTGGCTTGGCGCAGAAGTCCAAGCGGGCGGTGGCCGTTGGGACGTACCGGTTCCGGTGATGTGGGGACTCACCACCATGGGTACAGTTTGTGCGGGTTGCCCCAGGAGTCGGGGATGGCCGGAGGCTTTCATTACATGGGTTGGGGCGCGAGATTCACCCAGGGTGAATCACTTAGGGTGAATCACCGCGGGTGAATCACCTATCGCAGAGCTAAGTTAACTTCCTTGGAGGGTACTCATAAAGGTTTTACCCAAACCCGCCGACAGGATAACCGAGAGCGCACTAGCACTCTCAAGTGAAATGATATGGCAGAAACTTACTCCCAGTCCGGCTCATGGCAGAACCGGCAACTCATAAGCCCGCTGTGCGATTTGCACAGTTCGACTCCTATTGCCAATTCGGGTGCGATCCGTTGCTTAGAATCGCATTCACATCAAGAAATGGGTGTGCTCGTTTCGACTCCCAGCGAGGTGGAGCTATGAAACCTATTGTTCTTTTCGTAACGGCGGCCTTCCTTCTCTACGGTCAGCCTAAGTCCGCTGTCTTTGACGGTAGCACGTTCCTTACATTTACCCCAACTGCTTCGGGCACAACGCAACTGGGATCGTATCGAATCGATTTCCGGATCGCGGATTTTGCCGCGAAGAGTCTGACCCAAGGTATTGTGGGCAACAACAATGGAGATACGCAGTGCGTGCTCGTACCGAATACGGTGGAACTGCGTTGTCGAAACTGGCAGGGGGGCGGCGACACAGTACAACTCACTCTCGCCGGCCGCCGGGATGTCCGGGCGCGCTACCAGCGCGACAACTCAACACGGATTGAATCGTTGGAAATCTGGAATGGAGACGGTACCGGGTACCAAGCCACATCGAGACCCATCGAGGCCATGACGTTCAACGCCGCTACGAAGAACTACATTGGTTCTGTTTGGGGGGCAGGGAGCGAATTCACTGGAAAGATCGACTTTGTCCGCTGGTATTCAACGCCAGTGCCTGTGAATTCCAAGCCGCCAACGGATTCCACGAGTGTCGCCGGCAACATCCTCGATGTTGAATTCGAGTCTGCAATTACCGACCGGTCCCCCTCGATAACTTCGGTATCGCTGATCAGCGGCTCCATCTCCTATATAACGAACGCGAGTTTCCCCCCGGTCGCGCGGGCCGCGGGAGGAGTTGTATCCGCCGGGAGTTCCGCGCTACTCGATGGAACTGGTTCCAGCTCTGTCACAAGCGATCAGGCCCTCAGCAGCAGATGGAGCTGCATTAGCGGACCAACGCAGTGCAGTATTAGAAACAGTACTTCTTCCGTAGCCTCGTTCTCGGCGACGGGCAGCGGAACGTATCTCATTCAACTACGGGTAACTGACACCCAGGGGCAAAGTGCCTCAACAACGGTGGAGATCGGGTCCGTACCAACGGACTCCTATGGGATCGTGCGCCTGCCAAACACTCCGCTCAACGTAGCTATTGGCCCGCTGACGCGAAACGGCACGTCACCGTGGACGTGGTTTGACAAGACGGAGATTGCGGCAGCGGACGCCATCATTAAGGCAATCCCCGCAGCGCCTGGCAGCGTCCCGTTAACGGGGAGCCTCACAGTAACATCCGGATCCACAACAGTTACCGGCACAAGCACCCTTTTCAAGAGTTCCTTTGCGTGTAATGGATCCGATAACATCATGATCTACTATCCCATTCCAGGGGAAACGCCGGGACGAAGAGCCTACACGGTCGTCTCTTGTCCGACGGATTCGCAGATGGTTATCTACCCTGCTTACGATGCATCGAGCACGTCGAGCGGCGTCTCCTACTCGATCATTACGAACAACGACAACTATCAATGGGTAAACGGTTCGAATAACTGGAATTATTACGACGCAGTCGTGGCCCTGTACCGGGCCTACTATCGCACCGGTTTCGAGCGCTTCCGCACGGCGGCGCGTTCACTGGCTGACAAATGGTACGTTTACCCAATAGACCGTGGAAGGGCATGGAAAACGGGCGCGGGATACTGGGGAATGGCGCCACGGATGGTAGCGCTCACAGGTCTGATGCTACGGGCCAATGACGGAAAGCCGGAATACTGGAACAACATAGCCGCCATTGGAGAATCCTGGAACACCTGGCTTGCCGGATGGTATCCATGGAACAAAGGTATGGAAGTGGGCGACATCCGCGAACAGGGTTATGCGTCGCTGGGTTTGGTGATGATCGCGACGTTGCATCCGGATGCGACCGTGCAAAGCCGGTTTCGAGGCTATGCGTTGACGGCCTTCCGCTCCTGGTGGCAACCGACGCAGCGCCCGGATGGCGGCTGGTATTTCAACCTGGGGGCGAATCAGAACTACTATGGCGTAGGGACGATGCCCTGGCAGGGAGCGTTCACGGCGACCTATCTGGTGGCATTGCACCGGCTGACGGGCGACGGCACCGTTCTGGTCTCTTTGAAGAAATTCGCCGACTTCATGGCCCAATACGGAGTAGATCCGAGCAACGACGGCGGCTACTACGACGCTTTTTACCAGTTTTGCCCGGATTACGCGGCAGAGAGGAGCGGGACCGTTAACGTCATCAGCGGCGCATCCGCGGTGAGTGGGAACGGTACGTCCTTTACAAGTACCTTTGGTTGCAACAATGGCGATGCGATCGCTATCCAGGACGGCACGGGGTTCCGGCGGTTCTTCCGAGTTGCCTCCTGCAGTTCCAATGGAGGGCTACAGCTCGACTCCGCCTATACGGGAAGCACCGAGTCCGGACTCCGGTATTTGCGGTATGCCAGTGCGACGCCGGTCAGCGGATGCGGAGTCTGTCCGTGGGGCACCTGTGGGACGTATGGGCCTGGGGCTCCGAGTGAGGCACGCACGCTACTGAACGCCAGTCACTCCTATTGGGGTTATCTTTACTCGGTTGGACAGGGCACGACGTACAAGGATATCGGCGATCGGCTGTTTGCCAAGAATCTTGGACCGAACGGACCGGGCGGCGATTTGGAGCACGGACATTACAATGATGCTGTCTCGAACGCCTCGTTGTACATGTCGAAAAGCTTTGGGTTTGTCGGAGGCGCCGCCGGGGCACAACCCTACCTGGCGTGGCGACTCGCGCAGCAGACCTTACCCGTTAACATCGTCAAGCTGAGCATCCCGACGTCGCCCCGAACGACCAGTGGGTGGTCTACGGCTCGCGTTGTGCTTACGATGCCGGACGGCACTCGAGTGGAGACGCCGTGCGTTGATGAACAGTGTATTGTCGAGCTAGACGCGGAGGCGGCGGGTTATCTGTACACCGTCGAGTACTTGGACGCGACTGGTTCGGTGATCAACAAATCGGAGCTGAGGAGCCTTGGGGTTGCCGGCGGCCGGAGTGTTGAGTAAGTGAAGCAGGAATGCCTCGCGGCCCATGGCAAGCTCGCGAGATAACTTGATCAAGATGGGGCGCTTGGCGCCCCATCTTGATTCTGGCGCCACGTGACTGCGGTTGAGGCAACGGGCCGGGCGGTTTCGGCGGGCAGTTGATGTGTCGCGGGACATCGTTTCGCTGGGCTAACATACTTGTGGGAGTCAGGCTTGTGGGAGTCAGGCTTGTGGGAATCAGCCCGAACGCGCGGCCGCTGAATGGCGCCTACGGTATACGAGTCACTGATAGCGGCACAATCGCGGCGGCGATCGAGCCATTTCCGAAACCAGAGCCCCAGCAGATGTCGTCCTCACACAGGATCTTCGTGCCGGGCTTTCTGATTAGAGTTCCTCGCATGCGCAGACGGATAACGGGTTGTTTCCCCAGAGCCTGGTGCTTTTGTAACTCTTCGACCTGGCGCTGGAGCGCGGCCCGGCCTTGCTCGCTACTCTCCTGTCGGCTCGGGCATTCCTCCGTTTTCTCCCAGCAGATCGCGAGGATTGGCCGCAGCGGGCGAGCCTTCGACGCCTGGGGGCAGAGCGGTCTCGCGGTGTCCTCGAAGAGCTTGTAACCGTGGTAGGTGTCGCCATCGAGGATTGCCTCGACTTCGACGACGATTGGCTTTGACGATTCCGGACTCCGCCGGGCCAGGGTTTCGCAGATTCCGGCGGCGTGTACAGCGACGGAGATGGCGGCCAATAGTCCGGTGCGGAATAGGGCGTTCATGGGGCGGTGGAGATTGTTTTGAGTATAGACTTCACTCACCGAGCGTATGGCGGCGCGGATGTCGAAGACGAGAGATCCGAAATCCACGCTGGCGTAGCGGCTGTTGCAGCGGGGACCTCCGGCTGACATGGGCCGACCAAGGTAGGGGGCGGTGTAGGTGATGTGATCCAGATGTTGGTGGGGTGGGAACGGGGATCTTCACGGGGTGGGAACGATTTCTAGTCTGGCGGGCGGGTGGAGGGGCGCCAATTGCGGCGGCACAACTTAGTGATGTTTTTTTAATGTCTAGCGATTTGGCTCGTTGTCGCACGGGATGGCATGCGGAATTTTGTTTTGACGGTTGGATTGCTGGCGGTTTGCCTGGGAGTTCCGGGTTGGGGCCAGGGGGCGAAGGGCGTGGCGAACGTCAAGGTCATTTTGGGTAAGCAGCCCTCGACGAATTCGATTGCGATGGCGGAGACGGATCCGGCGGGGAATTTTTCGTTTGCGGTGACGGAGGCGGGGACGTACTGGGTGCAGATTGCGTGCCCGGCGCGGGAGAAGTGGGGGTTGGCGGCGGGGACGTATGGGGTGCGGCTGGCGGCGAAGAGAACGTGGGTAGGGGAATAAAAAAAACGGTCTGACAGCTTCTCAAGCCGAGAAAAGGAGCCGCAAGCGCAGATTCCCGCTGCAGATGGCGGACCGGCCCGGTCCATGCTCCCGATTAAAGGAACGGTCACGGTCCAACAGCAATTCGTGGTTCCGGACATTGAACCGGCCCGGATTCAGCCGGAGGGACTGACGGTCTATACGGAAGACATTGCCGTCACCGAGGTGCCGGCGAAGATCTTTGGGTCGTTGCGTCCGGCGAATCCGATTTTTTCCACCCACGCTCTGACCTTCATTGCCGAGGAGGGCGGGCCGGCGCCGCAGCCGCAGAAGGTGACCGTGATCGGCGCCGGGGAGACGGGATTCAACTATGAGATTGCGGCGTATTACAAGGCGGCGAAGGCGGGGAGGGACAGGGTGTGGATGGAGTTGTCGTCGATGCAGGGGGCGCTGGATGACACCGGGGTTTTACCGGAGTATGAGGTGAGGGTGGACCATGCGGGGATGACGCCGGGGTTGTATCAGGCGGAGTTGCGGCACTGTATTTACACGCGCAATGGGACGAAGATTTGCAGTTCGCTGGTGGCGTCGCTGGTGGTGAAGGATCGGGGGACGAGTCCGGCGCTGACGGCGTGGCGGTCGGGGATTTTGTTTACGAGTCTGGTGGGGGCGAATCCGGAGCCGGTGACGACGAAGGTCTGCAATCCTTCGACGGGCGCGGTGAACTGGGCGGCGACGGTACCGTTGGCACAGGCGCAGTTGCTGACGGTATCGCCGCGGCAGGGGTCGCTGGAGCCGGGGGCTTGCGCGGAGGTGACGGTGACGGCGGTAACGCGGGGGTTGGGCGCGGGATTGATTCAGGCGCCGATTGCGATTTCGCGGCCGGGGCCGGCGGTGGCGACGCCGCTATTGACGTTGGACACGTGGGTTTTTGTGGCGGTGCCGAATTGCGTGGCGAATACGGTGTATCCGGTGGTGCTGGCGCAACCGTCGGAGATTGTGCCTCGGTTGGGGAACAACTACGAGGTGATTCCGGTGGATAACTGCGGCGGGCGGGCGGCGCAGGGGTTGGTGTGGGCGACGACGGGGAGCGGGGAGGGGCCGGTGTTCGCGCGGCCGGCGAGTATGGTGGCGGCGGCGAGTTCGGGGCCGGGGACGGGGCAGAAGGCGATTGCCAAGGGGGGCTCGGGAGGGTTCTTCCCGCTGGCGCCGGAGGGGGATGGGGAGGACACGACGGAGGTGACGTTTACGGGGGGTGGGCCGATCTACGCGGCAACGACTACGATCACGAAGTCGAGATCTAATGTGAAGAACAATAATCGTTCCGTCCCCCATGTGCCGATGGGGCCGGTGACGAGTGTGGCGAATCCGAGAGGGACGGGGGCGGGTGCGGCGAACCGGGCCGGTGTCGTGACTGTTAAATCGGTCTCCAACATCAAGTCGCTGGGTTTGGGTGCGCCGTCGGGGGAGCGGGCCGCGTTGGTTGACAGCGTGGAAGGCGTTTCGGTGTGGGTGAATGGAAAGAAGGTGCCGCTGCTGTATTCGGCGCCACAGGAGATTGCGTTTGCCGCGCCGGGGGAGTTGCCAGCGGGGATGCATACGCTGCTGCTGGAGACGACAGATGGACTGGCTATGCCGCTGGAGTTTGACGTAGACGTGGCGCAGCCGGCTTTTTACACACAGGATGGGACGGGGGACGGACCGGCGATTGTCTACAATGCTACGCGCGGCATTACCGTCAGTGAATTGGCTCCGGCCCGCGCGGGGGATGTGCTGGTGGCCTATGTGGACGGACTGGGGGCGGTGGACCCGCCGATTGCCGACGGGCAGGCGGCGCCGGAGGACGTGTTGAGCCGAGCGGTGAATCCGATGGAGGTAACGATTGCCGGGAAGAAGGCGGACGTGCTGTTTGCCGGGCCGGTGCCGGGGTTTGCCGGGTTTGGGCAGATCAACTTCCGGACGCCCGCGGACTTGAGCAGCTCGGAGGCGGTGCGGCAGGAGGCGATCGAGGTTACCGTGGCCGGGATTGGGAATCAGCAGATGGCCACGACGTGGTTCGCGCAGAAACGGACGAGCACGGCGAAGGTCACGGTGACGTCGAACCCGGCGGGATTGGCTGTATTTGTGGACGGCGTACGGACGGTGACGCCGCGCACGTTTGACTGGCCGGTGGATTCCGTCCATTCGCTGAGCGTGGCTTCGCCGCAGGCGGAGACGGCTACGGGGCGATTGCAGTTTTTGAACTGGGATGGGGCGGTGTACGCGCAGTCCTACACGGTGACGGCGAGTTCCGACTACACGGTGACGGCGAATTTCCTGCAGCAGTACAAGCTGACAGCGGCGGCGAACGTGCCGGGGACGGTGCCGGCGGGGATTCGGCCGACGGTGACGGCGACGCCGGCTTCGGCGGATGGATTCTACAACGTGGGTACGGCGGTATTGCTGACCGCCGGGAACTCCACAGCCGTGCGGTTTGTGAACTGGACGGGCGACACGACGGGGACGGCGAACACGCTGCTCGTAACGATGAGCGGGGCGAAGGCGGTGACGGCGAATTATGCGTCCTCCGCGGCGCCGGCCACCGTTACCGTTGGCGTGAGCAACCGGACAGGCGGGAACGTTCTGGCGGTGTTCACCAACACGAGTACGGTGGTGGCGACCAATCTGCGAATTACGGCGATCGGGCCGATTACGGCGGACACGGCTGGCACGACGATTGTCTGGGATCAGGGCGTGGTGGGCGCGCCGGGGGTGACATTGCCATTGGACATGGGGAGCCTGGGGGCAGGGGTTCCGACATTGCGGAACATCGGTTTCCGGGCGACGGCGGGAGCGATCAGCAGCGGGTTCCGGTTTGCGATTACGATGGCGGCCGATAACATGGCGGCGGTGACGACGAGGGTGGTTGTGCCGGCGAGCGGGGTGGCGGCGTTGGACGTGGTGAACCCGGTGCGGACGAATAGTCCGGGGGTGATCGGAGTAGGCTTCAGAGTGCCGAATAGCGGGGATTCAACGGCGGGGAATGTGCAGGCGGCGATTTCGGTGACGGTACCGAACGGGAGTTTGCAGATCGGCAATCCGCTGGTGACGCTGGGGAGTATTGATGCCGGGAAAACGGCGACGCTGGCGGTTTCGCTGACTGGCGCGCCTGGGGCGAATCTGGCCGGGGTGACGTTTAACATTCAGGTAACGCTGGTTTACACGCAGCCTTCGGGGAGCCAGACGACAGTGCGGCACACGTGGAGCATGGGAACGACGGTGACGCAGTTGAATTGATTACTCGGATACGAAAGAACTCGGACAATTCCTGGGTGACCCGCCGTCGCCAAGGCTTTGGCGGGCAAGCCCGGGGGAATGGCTGGCGGGCGAGAGGCGATGGCAGGGTGACGCTCCGTATTCCAGCGGCTCCCGTGACGCAGGTGAATTGATGGCTGGCGTAGGAAGGAACTCGGACAATTCCTGGGTGACAGTCACCCAGGAATTGTCTGGTGGCGAGCTAGGGAGTGCTCGGCAGGAAGCGGAGGAGGTCGTAGCGGTTGCCGAACTTTTCGGGCGGGTCGAAGCCGACCTGGCGGGAGAGTTCGAGGGCGCGGGCGAGGTCGGCTGGCTTTCCGAGGTTGCGGAGAGCGGCGTTGTGGATGAGCGTGTTTTCGAGTTCGAGTGCGGCAGCGCCGGTGCTGGCGCTTTCGGCAATTCCGCGTTCGGCGAGTTGGCGGGCCTGGTCCCAGCGGCGGGCGCGGAGGGCGATGCTGGCGGAGGCAGCGGAGAGCTTGGCGCGGACCTGCTGATCGTTGGAGGCGGCGTGGAGCGATTCGGCAGCGGCGAGATAGCGGAGTTGTGCTTCGGCAGTGGCCGGGCTGGCGCAGGATTCCAGTTGCAACAGGATGGCCTTGGAGAACGGATCATCGCGGTGCGCCTGGCGGGCGAGGCGGAGGGCTCCGGCGCAGTCGCCTTGCTGCCAGACGGCGAGGGCTCGCTCGTGCCCGATGGCGGCGGAGTATACGGTTTTCACTACGCTGTCGGGATAGGAGGCGAGTGCGCGTTCGGCTTCGGCGAGGAGTTCACCAGCACGGCGGAGGTCGCCGAGCCGGCGCGGGGCGGCGGCGGCCTGGATGATGGCGCCATGGTTTCCGGCCTTCCGCGCGAAGGGGAGCGCCCGTTCATTGAAACTGAGGGACTGGCGGAGATTGCGATTGGCGGCGGTATTGGCGAGGCGTTGCAGGGCCATGGCCTGGACGGCTTCGTCGCCAGTGCGAGCCGCGAGTGAGAGGGCTTCTTCAAAGATTTGAATGCGCTGCTGGAGAGAGTGCTCTTCGGAGTGGGCGGTGCCCCATTTGACGAGGAAGAAGGGCAGGACGTCGTCATAGGTACCCTGGCGATACCAGTTGATGGCGGGGCGCATGACGTCGACAGCCTCCGGGACGTAGTTGGTGCCAGCGAGGGCTTCGCCGAGGCGCATGCGAGCGTTGGCGAGGGTGGCGTAGCCTTTGGCATGTTCGGCCATTGCGACGGCTTCGCGCAGGATGGGAACGGCGCGGGCGGGCTGGCGTTGAAAGACGAAGACGTAGCCGAGTTCACTCATGGCCTGGGCGGCGATGGCGGCGGCCTGCTCATATTGAAAGCGCCGTTCGGCGATGTTGGCGAGGCGGAACTGGGCGGCGATGCGGTGATAGGCATCGCCGGTTTTCCGGCTGTGGGCGAGGACCTGTTCGACGTCGGCGGCTTCGTCTTCGAGAGAGCGTCCGCGGAGAACAGCGGCACGGGCGAGGAGGACATCGGAGGCGGCTTCGAGGTTGCCGCTGGCGCGGAAGATGGTTTCGGCTTGGGCGAGTTCGGTGGCGGCGCGGGGCTGCTGGTTTTTGCGGGCGAGCAGGAGCGCGAGGCGGAGGCGGGCGGCGGCGGTTGCAGGATTTTCGGCGACGACGGTTTCGAAGGACTGGAGCGCCTGGTCTGTCTTGCTGGATTGATCGAGGGTGCGGCCGAGGCTGAGCTGGGCGTGGAGACGGTCCGGGCCGGCGGTGGAATCGACGAGATTTCTGTAGTGGTGGGCGGCGGAGGCGAAGTCGCGCATGACGACGGCGCGGGCGGCGTGGAGGGATTGGCGTTCGACGCGGCCGAGACGCCAGCGGCGATCGGCGGCGGTGGTGGCATTGAGAACGGCGTCGCGGGCTTTATCGATCTGGTCGGTTTCGGCGTAGGCGACGGCGAGGAGGGACCAGGCGTTGATGAAGTTGGGGTCGGCGGCGGCGACGGGTTCGAGGAGGCGGGCGGCACGGAGGGGAGCGGCTTCGGTGAGGGCTTCCTGGGCCTGTTGATAGCCGTCGCGGGCGGCGGGGGCGGGTTGGTAGTCGCGGGCGGCGAGGGACCAGGCGAGCCAACCGGAGAGGAGGACGGCCGCGGCGGTGGTGGGCCAGAGGATTTGGGGGCGGCGGAGGGTGAAGGCGAGGGTGGGGGAGGTGCAGCGGTCGACGACGATTATGGCGGAATCGTTTGCGCAACACCGGGATGCGGCGGGGAGTTTGGGGAAGTCGGTTGGGATTTGGGAGCAGTTGTATGCGGCGCGGCCGCGGGACCGGCAGAGGCGGGTGGCGCTGGCGCGGGCGGTGGACAAGCTGGCGCAGGCGTGCGCGGTGTCGGGGCAGGAGGACTGCCAGCGGGCACGAATGGCGCAGGCGGAGCGGCTGTTTGGGGAAGACGCGAAGGAGAATCCGGGTGACCCGCGGGCGCAGGTGCGGTGGCTGTCGGCGCGGATTGACGCGCGGCCGGCGCGGGGGGCGAATTTGGAAGAGGTGCGGGTGGTTTACCGGGAGGTGGCTCGGGGGTTTGACGGGTTGTTGCAGCGGTGGCCGGAGGAGCGGCAGGTGATGGCGTTCGCGGCGTATGCGTATAAGCGTTTGGGGGCGCTGGAGGGGAAGATAGGGGCGCATGCGGAGGGGTTGGCGCAGTATGAGAAGGCGTTACGGCTGCATGAGCGAGAGGGGAACCGGATGGGGGTTTCGACCTGTTATGTGGACATGGCGTGGATTGAGCAGGAGCGGAAGAATTGGGAGGCGGCGCTGGCGGCGATGGACCGGGCGCTGGCATTGCGGGCGGAACTGGCGAAGGGCCGGGGGGCGGACCAGAATTTCAAGATTGCGTTGTTGAGTGTGATGGGGCGGAAGGCGGGGCTGCTGGAGGCGGCTGGGCGGTTGAGGGAAGCGGAGGTGGTGGCGGGGGAGGCGCTGCGGGGACCGGGGGCGGAGTTGGCTGGGTTGGGGCAGGACCGGCGGGTTGGGGATTTGTTGATCGGGTTGCATCGGGTTCGGGGGACGGCTTTGGCTGGCCGGGGGGATGGGGCGGGGGCGCGGCGGGAGTTTGGGGAGGGGCTGCGGTTGATGGATTTGTTGGAGGGAAAGGGGCAGAAGGTGGATGAGGAGTTGCGGGCGGCGGTGCGGCGGGGGATGGGGTTGTAGAGGGCTGTTGGAGACGAGACGCTCGCCTTGTTTTGCGCGCCGACTGACGGTATGATCCTGGTATGACCAAATCGAAGATAGCCATTAGTTTGCCCAAGGAGCAACTGGTACACGTCCGCCGGGAAGTGCACGCCGGGCGAGCCGATTCGGTTTCGGGATATATCGCCCGTGTGCTGGCGGAACACGAGAGGGTTGAGTCTCTGCGGACACTGCTGCGGGATCTGATCGAGCAACATGGTGAACCCACCGCCAAGGACATCAAATGGGCAGAACGCGCACTAGCACCTCGGCGGGGATAGTGTTGGATGCCGGAGCGCTCATTGCGTTGGATCGTGGTGACAAACGCATGATCGCCCTCCTGCAACGAGCGTTGACGCAAAGAAGGGCGTTTCGGGTGCCTGCGGGGGTTGTTGGCCAAGTTTGGCGGGATGGCCGCGCTCAGGTGACATTGGCGAGATTCCTTCGGAGCGAGGGCGTGGAAGTGATTCCGCTTGATGAGCAACTTGCGCGCTCCTGCGGAGAGCTTTGCGGCGCCGCCGACTCACGCGATATTGTGGACGCATCTGTGGTCATCCTGGCCCGGAAACGGAGAGACGCCATTGTTACAAGCGATCCCGATGACCTCCGGCGTCTGGATCCGGGCGCACACATTATTCCTATTTGAACTTGGCGCGGGTGGCACGTTGGTATTGCCGTCAGGTGGCCGGGTTGAGCGCGCGGAGGAGCCAGGCTTTGGCGGTGACCCAGTCGCGCTTGACGGTGGCGGTCGACAGGCCCAGGACTTCGGCGGTTTCTTCGATTGTCAGGCCGCCGAAGTAGCGGAGTTCGACCAAGCGCGCTTTGCCTGGGTGCTTGCGGTCGAGGGCGTTCAGGGCGTTGTCGAGGTGGAGGAGATCCACTGGTTCCGTTGTTGTGGCGGCGGTGGGTTCGCCGATGCCTTGGAGAGAGATGGTTAGGGCGACGTCTCGCTTTTCGGCGTTGCGGGCGCGAACGTGATCGACCAGGATACGGCGGATCATCTGGGAGGCGATGGCCAGGAAATGGGCGCGGCTTTCGAAGTTGGCCTGGCGCTGGTCGACGAGCTTCAGATAGGCCTCGTGGACCAGGGCGGTTGGCTCCAGCGTATGATGGCGCGCCTCGCGGGCCATCTGGCGGCGGGCGATACGGCGCATCTCGTCGTAGACGAGCGGGAAGACACGGTCAAAGGCTTCGGCTTCGCCGTTACGCCATTGATCGAGGAGTCGCGTGATTTCTCCCTTTTCCGCCATCTCCTCCGATTTTACCGTGCGATAGGCAGGTAGACGCGGGTGGGAGAGCTCTGGCCGTTGACGACGAGGGTGGTTTCATAGTCGCCCGTGGGGGCGTCGGGCGCCTGGAAAACGATCTGATGGAGGCCGGGGAAGCCGCTGAGGCCGGAGTAGGCGGGGACGACCGTCCGGGTTTGGCCGTCGGGGCCGGTGAGGCGGACCTCCGAGGGGTTGGCGAGCGGATGGCCGCCGGTGCGGGCGGGCGGGATCTGGCCGGCGGGGACGTTGGGCGTCGTGGGCCCGAGGCCGGTGGCGTAGAGCACCACATATTCACCGGGGCGGGTGGGGCGGATGGCGAGCCCGTTCAGGACGCCGCTGGTGCCGAAGAGGTTGGGCGGGGCGATGAAGGCGGAGCCATCGTTGGCGGTGGCGGCGAGGTAACGGTTGTCCTGGGGGGAGTAGCGGAACATGGCGGGGTTGATACGGCGGGACTGGGTGGGGACGGTGGTGCTGCGGATGTTGCCGTATTCGACGACGACGTTGACGGGGCCTTCGGGGATGTTATCGGGGGCGAGGGCGTTGACCTGGCCGGGGCTGGTGAAGACGACGAAGGCTTCGATGTCGTTGATGAGGACGCGGACGTTGTTGAGGCGTTTGGGGGCGATGTTGTTGACGAAGGACTGGCCCCAGTCGCCCATATCCTCGCCAAGATTGGCGCCGAAGATGGAGAAGAAGCCGCCGGGGCTGATGGCGTTGGAGGCCGAGTACGAGGCGCTGTTGACGATGCCGGAGCTGGTGAGGGCGGGCTTGGGAAGGCCGATGGTAGAGGTGAAGGGGGGTTTGTAGATATCGGCGACTTCGGTGGCGGTGAGGTTACCGGAGTAGGTGCGGAAGAGGGCGACGCGGGCGGTGGCGTATTCGGTGTCGTCATCGACGAAGAGTTTGACGATTTGATCGGGGTTGAGGGCGGGGGTCATGAGGCCGAGGAGGGTGCCGGAACCGCGGGAGCCGACGAGTTGGCCATTGAGGTAGAGCTCAATTTCGCCGGGGCGTTTGACGATGATGATGTGGGACCAGGTGCCGTTGCGGATGGGTTGGTGTTTGTTGAGGGAGTTGACGCCGGAGTAGTAGTCGAACCAGCCGGAGGGGTCGAGGTATAGGCCGGAGCTGGAGCCGTTGTTGGGGTCGTAGATGCGGCGCCAGATGTTTTCGGTACCGGTGAAGGTGAAGAGGATTTCGACGGAGTAGTTCTCGCGGGGGACGAGGCCGGCGGCGTTGTAGGCGAGGCCTGCCTGCGCGGTGCGGGGAGAGGCGGAGCCGAGCATTTCGTACACGAAGCGCTGTTGGCCGAGGACGGTATCGAGGCGGAAGTTGTTGCGGCCCGCGGGGTCGATGGGAGTGAGGGGCGGGCTGCCGGGGCGTTGGGCTTCCAGCGTATTTTGGAAGAGATAGCTGGAGGCCTGGACGGCGGGGGTTTGGGGGAAGGCCGCGGCGGCGGCGAGGAGGAGGAGGGCTGGGAATTTGGTGGGCACGGAGGGGATCGCGGGAGGGGCGGGAAAAGTGGCTCAGGTATTTTTCATTAAGATTGAGGGACCACCATGGCGATGACTGAGGAGCAGTTACGGGAGCGGTTGCGGAAGATCGCGGCGTTGTTTGAGGGGGCGAAGACGGAGGGGGAGCGGGCGGCGGCGGCGGCGGCGTTTTCCCGAGTCAAAGAGGCGTTGAAGACGGCGCAGCCGGCGCCGAAGCCGGTGTGGGAGGAGCCGCTGGTGGAGATGCAGTTTTCGATGCCGGACCAGTGGCACAGGCGGTTGATGTCGGCATTGTGCCGGCGGCATGGGTTAACGCCGTTCCGGTATAAACGGCAGCGGATGACGACGTTGATGTTGCGGGTGAAGCAGAGCTATTTGGACCGGGTGCTGTGGCCGGAGTATGTGGAGTTGCGGGCGGCGTTGGACGAGTATTTGCGGGCGGCGACGGACCGGATTATCCGGGAGGAGATTTTCAACGACGCGAGCGAGGCGCAGGAGCGGAAGGGGTAGGTAAGGATTAAATTGGTGCCAGGCACCAGTTTAATCTTTGCGCGGCGAGTTTGGGTGAAATTGGCCCGTTTGGGGGCTGGATTGCGGGCAAATCCCGGATTTATCCGCCCTTTCCGGGGGTGGAACATTAAATCGGTGCTTGGCACCAATTTAATGGGGGAGGGGCGTGGGTGATCAGGAGGATGGCACCGGGGAATTGATCGAGGGTGGCCATGAGGGCTTGGCGGGCCTCGATTTCCAGGTGGTTAGTGGGTTCGTCGAGGAGCAGGACATTGGCGCCGGAAACGAGGATTTGGGCGAGGGCTGTCTTGGCGCGTTCGCCGAGGCTGAGTTGGGCGATGGGGACGTTGGCGTATTCGCGGGGAAGCTTTAAGCAGGCGAGGATGGTCTGGACCCAGGTGCGGTCTGTGCATTCGGCCAAGCAGGCTTCGAGGGGTGTTTGGCGGGGGTTGAGGGTTTCGGCTTCCTGGGCGAAGTAGCCGAGTTTGACGTTGTTGGCGATGGTGATGGTGCCGGCCGTGGGGGTGAGTTCGCTGCGGATGGCGCGGAAGAGCGATGTCTTGCCGCTGCCATTGGGGCCTTGGATGGCCCAGCGCTCGCCACGGCGGAGGGTGAGGGTGAAGTTTTTGAGGATGGTATTGGGGCCGTAGGAGAGGGTGAGGTTTTGGATGTCGATGGGCGGGTCGCCGGGGCGGGTGAAGTTGCGGAAATCGAAGGTAGGGATGGGTTGATCTTCCCAGGGTTTGGCGACTTGGGATTCGTGGGGGAGACGTTCGCGAAGGAGGCGGGCGGTGCGGGCGACTTTGGCAGATTTGGCGTTGTAGAAAGCGCGGCTGACGGCGCCGCCGGGGGGCATGTCGGCGACTTTGGCGGCGAGCTGGTCGCGGCGCTGGGCGGCGCGTTCGAAGGCGGCGAGTTGGCGCTGTTCGGATTCGTAGGCGGACCAGTTTTTCTGGTTCAGGGTTTCCGCGTGGCGGAGATATTCGGCGTAGGTACCGGTGAACTGGCGGAACTGGCCGCGGCGGATCTCGAAGATGCGGGTGGCGATTTGGTGGAGGAAATCTTCGTCGTGAGAGACGAAGAGGCAGGTGTGATTGTGGCGCAGCAACTGGTGGGCGAGCCAGTGGCGGGTGCGGGTGTCGAGGTGGTTGGTTGGTTCGTCGAGCAGGAGGATGCCGGCGGGTTCGTCGAGGATTTCGGCGAGACGGGCGCGGGCGCGCTGGCCGGCGGAGAGAGGGGGATCGACGTCGGCATCGGCCTGGGAGAAGTGGGCGAGGGTGAGCCCGCGCGGCTTGGTGATGACGCCGGCATCGGGCGGCTGGGCGCCGGTGATTATGCGGAGAAGCGAGGACTTCCCTGCCCCGTTGGGGCCGACGAGGGCAACGCGATCGCCGGGGTTGATATCGAAATCGACCGCCTGAAAAAGCGGGTGCTGCTGCGCATAGCGGAGCGTGAGGCCACGGGCCTGCAGGTATGACATATCTCGGGTCCTGTCCCCGTTCGGGGGCGGAAATCTAGAGGGGGTGAGATTGTCGTTTAGAGGCGCATCAAAGCACGGTTGCCCACGCGATTTTCAGATTACCACACGCGGGTGGTGTGGGATAATTGACGGCCATGACACCTTCTCGGCGCGACCTCTTCAAGACAGCAATGGCATTGCCGGCCAGTTGGACGGCGTTTACGGCGGGGATCCAGGCGGCGACGCCGGCAGATGAGGCCTACTGGCAGATGGTGGGGCGGCAGTTTCCGCTGGACGAGAAGATGATCTACTTGAACGCGGCGAATGTGTGTCCGGCGTCGCGGCCGGTGATGGACCGGCATATCGAGTATTTGCGGGATTTCCAGGCGAACCCTTCGTTTCAGAACCGGGATAAGTACGTGGAAATGCGTGAGCGGTTGCGGGCGACGGCGGCGCGGATGTTGCGGGTGGGCACCGATGAAATCGCTGTGACGCGGAACACGAGCGAGGGCAGCAACCTGGTGGTGAAGGGGATTGATTTGAAGGCCGGGGACGAGGTGATTGTGACCGAGCATAATCATCCGTCGAACCTGGATTCGTGGAAGGTGCGGGCGCGGCGGGACGGATTTGTGGTGAAGGCGGTGCCGACGTCGATTCCGGCGGTGAGCGGGGATGCGTTGCTGGGTTCGATTGAGAAAGCGATTACGCCGCGGACGCGGGTGATCGCGGTGACGCATTTGACGAGCACGACGGGGGTGCTGTATCCGGCGCGGGAGCTTGCGGCGCTGGCGCGGCGGCGGGGGATTTGGATGCATCTGGACGGGGCGCAGACATTTGGGGCGCTGGATGTGGACTTGGGTTCGATTGCGCCGGATTCGTATTCGACGAGCGCGCATAAGTGGCTGATGGGACCGCTAGAGGCGGGGCTATTGTATGTGCGGGCGGAGCGGATTGCGGGGTTGTGGCCGGCGATTGTGACGGCGGGGTGGGCGGATAATTTAAAGGGCGCGCGGAAGTTGGAGGTATTGGGGCAGCGGGATGATCCGAGGGTGGTGGCGCTGGAGGCGGCGTTGGACTTTGTGAATCTGATTGGAATGGGGAATGTGGAGGCGCGGATGCGGGCGCTGGCGGGGCGGTTGAAGACGGGGTTGAGTGGGATGGCGGGGGTGGAATTGAAGACGAATTTACAGGCGGAGCTGAGCGGCGGAGTGGTGAAGTTTAAACTGCGCGGGGTGGGGACGAAGAAGGCCTACGATGCGTTGTGGGAGCGGCACCGGTTGGCGGCAGCTTCGACGCTTTCCGGGGAGAGCGAGGGGATCCGGTTGTCACCGCATATTTATAACTCGATGGAGCAGATGGATCGGGCGGTGGCGGCGGTTAAGGAGTTGGCGGGGTAGGAGGGGCTTCCTCGGGACGCGGTTGCCGTTCGAGACCTTTGCATTTCGGATCACTGACGCCGGTGAGGCGAAAGCACTCTCGTGCCTGATTCAGGCTAAGCTCGTTGGCGCCACCGCGATAGTCCGGATCTTCCAACTGAATAGGGTCGTCTTCCCACCAGCAAACGTCGCAAATGATGAAACTACCGGATGCAGGTTGGCCGAGGGTGTAGAAGCCGCAGCAGGGACAAGGAAACCGTTTCGGGTTCATGGCTGCGCGGCGTCGAATCGGGTGCGAGGTACGTCTGTGGCATCCGGCTCGGAACCCCTGAGTGCGCTGAGACGCTGACAGGCCGCAAGCCGAATCTTGTCTGCGGATTCTTGGGCTGAGGCGGGGATCTTGCGAGTTGGAGGTTTGCGCGGGTTGGGGGCAGGTGTCATATTGGCGCTCATTGCTATTCTGACCGATATGGGCACAGATGGTGTTTCTGATCCGGGAGCCGAAACTGCGAGGGCGGACGGAGACGCGTTTGTCATAGAGCCCCGTTCCATCGGACTGGTGCCTGGGTTGAGCTATGACAGTATTTGCGATGTGATTGCGTTCGGCGAGGGCGAAGAGTCGAGATAACGTCTTAGCGTTCCGCAACCAAGCGGAGTACGATTTTCGGGATTTCGGCGATGTGGCGGGGCTGGGTGCGGAAGTTGACGATGCAGGCGCGGAGGGCGAATTTGCCGTCGATGATGGCGTTCGACAGGAAGAGCTCGCCGGACTTTTGGATGCGGTCGAGGAGGCGCTCGTTGACGGTGTTGGGGTCTGCGGTACCGGGCGGGTTGTAGCGGAATGTGGTGATGGAGAGGCTGGTCGTTAGGGCTTCGAGTTCGGGGTATTTTTGCACTTCGTCGAAGAGTTGGCGGGCGAGGGCGATGTCTTCGGCGATCGTTTGTATCAGCCCTTGGCGGCCGCTGGCTCTCAGGCCCATCCAGACTTTGAGGGCTCGGAGGCCGCGAGAATTTTGGGGGCCGTGTTGGTAGTAGTTCAGCCCGGCGTCGGCTTCGAAGTGGTAGTAGGCGGGGGAGTAGTCAAAGGCGTCAGGGAGGTGCTGGGGGTTCTTGACCAACGCACAGCCGGCTTCGAGCGGGGCATAGAACCACTTGTGGGGATCGACGGCGAGTGAGTCGGCGAGGTGGAGGGATTTGAGATCTTCATCCGCGTCTGGCAGGGCGGCGGCGGGGGCTCCGTAGGCGCCATCGATGTGGAACCAGATTCCTTCAGTCCTGGCGATTCTCGCTAGTTCGCGGATGGGGTCGACGGCGCCGGTGCTGACGGTGCCGGCACTAGCGGCGAGGAAGAAGGGTTGATTGCCAGCGGCACGGTCGGCGGCGATTTGCGCGCAGAGGGCGGCGGGGTCCATCCGTTGATGCTGGTCCGTGGCGATCCAGCGGATGGCGTTGGTGCCGAGGCCGAAGAGGTCGGCCGCTTTTTGGATCCAGGTGTGGGTTTCCTTGGAGGCGTAGGCGACCAGTTTGGCGGCTTCGGCGCCTTCGGTACGGATGGCCTTGCACGCCTGGGTTCGGGCGGCGAGGAAGCCGACGAAGTTGGCCATGTTGCCACCGCTGACAAGGATGCCGCCGGAGTTGGTTGGGTAGCCGAGGAAATCGGCGATCCAGCGGATGGACTGGGCTTCAATTTCGGTGCCCATGGGTCCGAGGATCCAGGCGCCGACGTTGGGGTTGACGGCGGCAGCCATGAGATCGGCGAGGGCACCGATGGGAGCGGCCGAGGAGGTGACGTAGCCGGCGAAGAGCGGGTGGCCGTTGTGGAGCGAGTGGTTTTGCAGGAGCTGCCAGGCGGTGTTGACGGTGGCTTCGGTGGGCTCGCCGGTTTCGGGAAGAGGGGCGTGGCCGAGTGCTTCGCGGACTTCGGCGGGGGATTCGCCGGGGGTGAGTTTGGCTTGGGGGAGCGCGTGGTAGAAATCGGCGATCTGATCGACGAGGCGGTGGCCGGCGGCGCGGAATTCCTCCGGGTCCATGTCGAGCAGGGAGCGGCGCGTCATATGCGATGGAAGCCTTTCAGGATGTCGCGCGTGGAGTAGCGCAGAGCGATGGGGCGGCCGTGGGGGCAGTTGGTGGGGTGCTCGCACTTGGCGAGTTCGTGGAGGAGCCACTCCATCTTCTGCTGGTCCAGCCGCATGTTGATTTTGATGGCGGCGCGGCAGGCGATGGTGGCGCAGACGTTGCGGCGGACTTCGTCGAGCGAGGCCCCGCGGAGTTCGCGTTCGGAGGTTTCGAGAATCTCGAAAAGGATCTTTTCGATGTCGCCGGGTTTGACGGCCGCCGGGGCGGCGGAGATGGCGATAGTGCGATTGCCGAAGGGTTCGCTATCGAAGCCGCTCAAGCGGAGTTCGTCGGCGATCTGCGCGTATTCGAGCTGCTGGCCGGCGGTGAGTTGGATGACCATCGGCATGAGCAGCGCCTGCTGTTCCACGTGGCCGGCGGCGCGCTGGCGCAGCACCTGTTCGAAGAGAATGCGTTCGTGAGCGACGTGTTGATCGATGATCCAAAGCCCATCGCGACCGGCGGCGAGGATGAAGCTTTCGTGGAGCTGGCCGAGGGGGCGGAGATCTTTGAGAATGTCGAGCGAGTGGACGGCGTCGAGAACAACGCCATCGGGGAGGCCGCCGTGGGTGTCGGGGATTTTGGTGCGGACGGTGGCGGGGGTGGGTTGCGGGGTAGGGGGCGGAGCGTCGGTAAAGTCGAAACGCGGGGCGGGGCCTTGGGGCTGGTTGAGGGTGAAGGTGGGGAGGTTGAGGTCCGCCGGCTGGACGCCCTGTACATCGTCGGGCGGGATGACGTTGCGGATGGAGGCGTTCTCCATTTGCTGGGAGAACTCGCTGTAGGGCAGGCGGGCGGCGGGTTGCGGCGGGGCGTGCATGGGCAGCGAGGAGAGCGGGCGGCTCTGCATGATGGAGCTGCGAATGGCGTCGCGCACGTAGTCGTGCACCCAGCTGCCGTGGCGGAAGCGGACTTCGGTTTTGGAGGGGTGGACGTTGACGTCTACCTCTTCGGCGTCGCAATCGAGGAAGAGCAGCGCGAAGGGGAAGGAGCCCGGGGGCATCAAGTTGTGATAGGCCGCCTGCATGGCGTGCATGAGGAGCTTGTCGCGGATTAAGCGGCCGTTCACGAAGAGATAGATGGAGTTGCGGTTGTACTTCTGAACTTGTGGCATCGACACGAAGCCGCGGAGCAGGAAGACGCGGGTGCGTTCTTCGTCGGGCAGGCCTTGCGGGGGATCGGGGAGGAGGAACTCTTTTTCGTGTTCGCCGATGTCGAGCAGGTCATCGAGAATGTGGCTGCCGAAGACCTGGAAGACGCGCTCGCGAAGGGTCGCCACGGGGGTGACATGGAGGAGTTCCCGGTTGTCGTGGCGGAGCTCGAAGGTCTTGTCGGGATGGGCGAGGGAATAGTGGGTGACGAGGGAGGCGATGTGGGCGAGTTCGGTTTGATCGGAGCGGAGGAACTTCTTGCGGGCGGGGACGTTGAAGAAGAGATCGCGAACGGTGATGACGGTGCCATTGGCAAGGCCGGCTTCGTCGCAGCGAACCATCTTGCCGCCGTGAATTTCAACGACACTGCCGGTGGATTCTTCCGGCGCGTGGGTCTCGAGCGTGAGGCGGGAGACGCTGGCGATGGAGGGCAGCGCTTCGCCGCGGAAACCGAGCGTGGAGATGGAGAAGAGGTCTTTGACGCTCGACAGTTTCGAGGTGGCGTGGCGCTCGAAGGCGAGCATGGCGTCATCGCGCAGCATGCCGCAGCCGTTATCGGTGATACGGAGCAGGCGGCGGCCGCCGGACTCGGCTTCGATGGAGATGGAGGTGGAACCGGCGTCGAGCGAATTTTCGAGGAGTTCCTTGATGACGGAGGCGGGCCGCTCGACGACTTCGCCGGCGGCAATCTGATTCGCAACGGCGTCCGGGAGGACGCGAATTCTGCCCATTTCTTCGAGTGTAGCCTTTAACGGGAAAGCGGGCGGGGGAGAGTGCTCCCGCGCCCGCTTTCGGTTGGTGGTTGGTTGTGTTTAGAACTGGAAGCGGAGCCCCAGTTGCAACTGGCGAGGATTGCCGACGGTGCTGGTGATAACGCCGACCTGCGCGTTGCCGACAGCGGCGTTGGGCTGGCCGAACTGCGGGTGGTTGAAGACGTTGAAGCCTTCGGCGCGCAGTTCAAAGCGCATCTGGTCGCGGATCACGAAGTTCTTGAAGAGCGACATGTCCCAGTTCCAGCGGCCGGGTCCAAAGAGGATATTGCGGCCGGCGTTGCCGTAGGTGAACGGGGCCGGGGTGGTGAAGACGGTCGGGTCGAACCAGCGCTGCAGCGTGTGGGGATCGTTGCCCTTGCTGCCGTTGGAATCGGGGCGGCTGGCGGTGCCGTTTGTGGTGGAAGTGTTCAGAGTGGGCGTGAAGGGCAGGCCGGACTGAATGGCGAGAACGCCATTGGTCTGCCAGCCGCCGATGATCTGATCGACGACGCCACCGTGGTTCAGGAAGCTCTTGCCCTTACCGAAAGGCAAGGAGTAGAGGTAGCTGGCGGTGAGGCGATGGCGGATGTCCATGATGGAGTTGCCGCGTTCGGGGCGAATGTTGCGCGGATCCTGCGGGAGCGGGCCGGAGCTGCCGCCGCCGAATTCGAGCGGTACGTTGTCGATGGCGTGGGCCCAAGTGTAGCCGAAGAGGCCGTTCAAGCCTTTGGCCATGCGCTTGTCGACAGTGACCTGCAGGGCGTAGTAATTCGACAGGCCGTTGACGGTGAAGTAATTCACACCGGCGAGGTTGGGGTTGAGGTTGTATAGCGGGCGGCGGGTATTGAGGGCCGCGGCGCCGGGGATGGGCTGATTTGCATCGAAGGTGTTATAGAGGTGACGGCCAAGGTTGCCGACCAACGCCGCTTTGACGACCATCGCCGCGGGGGCGATTTCGTGTTCGGCAGTCAGGTTGAACTGCTGCGCGAAAGAGGGGCGGAAGTTGGGATCCACGGCGGTCATGGTGCCGAAGGCCGGGGTGGCGAAGCTGACCGGGACGAGAGGCGCGAAGCCGTCCTGCACGCGGGTGCCGGGGTTGATGTCGCCCGGGGTGATGTTGATGGTGGAACCGAAGGGCACGTTGCGGAAGAGGCGCATGGAGCCTGCTTCGCTGCCCGTCGGGTTGTAGAAGAGGCCGTAGCCGCCGCGGATCACCGAGTGGACACCGAGGGAGTAGGCGAAGCCGAAGCGGGGACCGAAGTTCTTGTAGTAGGGCTTGATGCCCGCGTACTTGTCAACACCGTTCTGGCCGGCGATGTCGATCTTGCCGGTGGCGATGTTGAAGTTGGCCCAGCGGTTGCCGACTTCGCTATAGGGGCTGTAGTAGTCCCAGCGGATGCCGAGGTTGATGGTCAACTTCTTGTTGACGCGCCAATCGTCGGCGAAGTAGGTGCCGATTTCGGAGCCGCGCTGGCCGGGCCAGTTCTGGGTGTAATCATGCCCGATGAGGGTGGCATAGCCGAGGAGGAAGCTGGCCATGGAATCGCCACCGGAGCCGGCGCGAGAGTCGGTGAGGGCCTGATTGAAGTTGAAGCGGCCGTTACCCATGTTGGTTTGATAGATGGTCAACTGGCGGCGGCGGAAGTCGCCACCGAACTTGAGAGTGTGGCGGCCGACGGTGTAGGTGACGTTGTCGATGTACTGGAACGTATTCTCGCGGCGGAAGATGGGCAGCGAACGGGTTTGGCCGATGCCGATGTAGCTGGCGGGCGAGAAGATGGGCAGGCTCTGTTCGTTAGGCGTGACGTTGGCGTTGGGAACGCCGAGCTGATTGCCGAGCGCGGAGCCCGGTTCAAACTGATCGGCGGTGTAGTCCAACCGGAAACGGGCGAAGCCGACACGGAGTTCGTTGACGAGGGCCGGGGTGATGACTTTGGCGTAGCTGGCCACGGCATGCTGGGTGGGAGCAAAGCTGGTACCGGCGAAGGAGCCTTCGTCACCGAGATTGACCGGCTTGTTGATGCCGGGAATGGTGGTCACCGGGTAGGAACTGGGGACAACCGTTTCGGTGTTCTGGATGGACCAGCGGGCGAAGAAAATGTCTTTGGGAGTGATCTGGTGATCGAGGCGGATGTCGCCCTGATTCCAATCCTGCTTCTGGACCAGGTTGGCCAGATAGTTGTTGAA
>CANIVU010000112.1 GCA_947470805.1 Acidobacteriota bacterium
GGGCCGCCATGCCCATCGATCCCGAAAAACGCGCCGAAACCGCCCGCGCAAACGGAGCTAAGTCCAACGGCCCCAACACAAAAGAAGGAAGGGACAGGTGCGCCCGCGCCGCCACCGAAAACGCCCGCCGCCGCCGCGCCATCGCCGTCACTCTCGACTGCACCCTCCTGCCCAACGAGTCCCGCGAACTCCTCCTCGCCCAGACCCAGCACGAGTTCGCCTACTGGCAACCGTCCTCCCCCATGGAAATACAAATGGTGCAGGAAGTAATCGACATTAACTGGAAAATCAGAAGAATCCGCTTCGCCCAGAACCACGCCCTCATCGAAGCCACCGAAACCCAGCGCCAGCGCGCCTCGGCCCCCGAACTGGCCCCCGCGCTCGTCGCCCAGGCCGTCGCCGAAGGCTGCGTCCCCTCCGGTCCCCAGACCAATCTCGACCGCGCCGCCAACCTCCTCAGCGCCACCCGCTCCCGCATTCTCCGGGACTTGCGAATGCTCAACAAAACCTTCCCCAACCGGGCTGGGTCCCAGCCGGTGTTGCAAACAGAGCACTTAACGACCGAGTTTTCCTTCCAGGTCCCAGCCGAGCCGCCAGCCGAGGCCCAAACTGAGGTGCCAACAGCCCCAGCCACCCCCCTCGACTACGCCACCGACCCAGCCAACCTGGTCGTCGACCCGGCCAAACCCGAGGAGCCAACGCCATCCCAGCCCACAAACATCGTCACCTGGGCCCAACAACAACTCGATTTCCACCCCGATGCCCCGCAAACGGACATCATGACGTCGGAATCGAAGGACATCCTGGTCCTAGGCAGCCGCCAGACAGGCAAATCCACCGCCGCCGCCCTCCGAGCCCTGTACGAAGCACTAAACGACGATGGCAGCACCGTCCTGCTAGCCGGCCCCTCCGGCCGCCAGTCCGGCCACATCATGACCAGAAGCCGCGAATTCGCCCAGCAACTCGGCCTAACCCTTGGGCCCCCGCCCCCAAGGTGCGACGGCTATAAACTACCCAACGGCAGCAAAATCATCAGCCTGCCGGACAACGACGCGACCGTCCGAGGCTTCAGCGCCCCGCGCCTGATCATCATCGACGAAGCAGCGTTCGCATCAGACGAACTGATCACCGCCCTCCGGCCAATGCTGGCGGTGTCGAACGGCCGCATGATGCTGCTAACAACGCCCAACGGCCAATCCGGCTACTTCTACGAAAAGTGGCACGACCCAAACGAGGAGTTCCACAAGATCCTCTGCCGGGCCGACCAGTGCACCCGCATCGACGCGAAAACCCTGGAAGGCTTCCGCGCCTCGATGACGACCGCCGAATACGCCCAGGAATTCGACTGCCAATTCCAAGCCGAAGGCACCGAAGGCATCCCGCGCGAGACGTTCCGCAAGAACATCAGCGCCGACATCAAGCCCATGTTCGAGGAGTACAACGAGTAACGGGAGGAATGAGCATAACGAAGGCCGAAGCGGAACCCCCCGGGCAACCCAGCAACCACCCCGGGGACATGGCGGGCAATCAACCCGCAATCGTCGCTCGCGCAAGAACCGTGCTTGGCCTCCATAGCCCGAAGGGCGGCGGGGGCTCCCCCAGCCGCGACACCCCCCGCGGAAGGACCGGATAAGAAGAACCGAAGCAGGAGCGTCACCCGAGTGTCCCCGGGCAACCACCCCGGGGACATACCGGGCAGAACCCCCGACGAAATTCGGCCCGTAACCCAAACAGCAGGTGTGTACCCAGACGCAACACACCCCGCCGAAGAACCGGCGCAAGAGCACCAGCGCTTGCCCCAAACAACTCCCCCGAAGGGAATAACCAAGCGAGAAAAGCCCCAAAAGCTCAACCCGCAAAAACAACCGAAGCCGCGATTTTGGAGCACCATCCTCGCGCCCTTCAAACCGATCTTTACCTCGAAAATCCGCGATGCCGATCTTGGGACCTCCCATCGTCAGCACTCCGGACCCGATCTTTGACAACCGAACGAAGCCCACCCGCCCGGGGCCAAAATAACCCCGGGCAAGGCCCGCGAAAGCGCCAAAAATAACGGGAAACGAGCCCAAAGTGCTACCCTAAAGGATTCGCATGGATTTTCTCGCCGGTATGAACCCGCAGCAAGCGCAAGCCGTCGCGCACACCGAAGGCCCGCTGCTAATCCTCGCCGGCGCCGGCTCCGGCAAGACGCGCGTCATCACCCATCGCATCGGCCATCTCATCAAAACCAAAGGCGTCTACCCCTCCTCCATCCTGGCCGTCACCTTCACCAACAAAGCCTCCAAGGAAATGCGCGACCGCGTCGCCAAACTCCTCCAGGAATCGGACTTCAACCGCCTCCCGCGCCTCTCCACCTTCCACTCCTTCTGCGTCCGCACCCTCCGCCGCGACGGATCCCGCCTCGCCGATATCCGCCCCAACTTCACCACGACCTTCAACATCTACGACGACGACGACCAGCTCTCGCTCATGAAGGCCATCTACAAGAACCTCGGCCTCGACGAAAAGTTCATGCAGTTCCGCGCCGCCATGAGCCGCATCTCCACCGCCAAATCGGCCAAAGAGACCCCAGCCGACTTCTACAAGCAGACGTCGGACCCGCGCATGTCCCGCCTCGCCGTCATCTACGAGCAGTACGAAGCCCGCCTCCAGCAAGCCAACGCCCTCGACTTCGACGACCTCCTCCTCGAAACCGTCCGCCTCTTCGCCTACGACACCGAGCTCCGCAATCGCTACAACGAAGCCCTCGCCTACGTCATGATCGACGAGTACCAGGACACCAACCGCACCCAGTACGAGTTGATGCGCCTGCTCACCGTCAAACACGGCAACGTCGCCGTCGTCGGCGACGAAGACCAGTCCATCTACAGCTGGCGCGGCGCCGATATCCGCAACATCCTCGACTTCGAGAACGACTACCCAAACGCCACCGTCATCCGCCTCGAACAGAACTACCGTTCGACAAAGAACATCCTCGAAGCCGCCGGCGCCGTCGTCGAAAACAATACCCAGCGCAAAGGGAAGAAGCTCTGGACCGCCTCCGATGGTGGCGACCGCGTCACGGTTTTTGAAGCCCTCGACGGCGAAAACGAGGCCCTCTACATCGCCGACCAGATCAACAAAGCCCTCGGCGCCAACCCCCACGACAAGGCCGCCGTCCTCTACCGGACAAACTTCCAATCCCGCCAGATTGAAGAGGCACTCCGCCGCTACGGCCGCCCCTACATCGTCGTCGGCGGCTTCAGCTTCTACCAGCGCGCCGAAGTCAAGGACCTCCTGTCCTACCTAAAAGCCATCCAGGCCCCCGACGACTCCGTCGCCCTCCTCCGCATCATCAACGTGCCCGCCCGTGGCATCGGCAAGACTACCCTCGACCAGATCGAGCAGTTCGCCAACACAGAGAAGATGCCCGTCTTCAAGGCCATGGAGCAAATGATCTCCAACCGCCAGCTCGGCGCCCGCGCTGAAAGTTCGCTGAAGGCCTTCCGCGAAATCATGTACAGCCTCCGGGCCGTCGCCGAACGCGGCGATATCGGCGAGACGCTCCGTGAAATTGCCGAAAAGTCCGGCTACATGGCCATGCTCAAAGGCGACCCGTCCCCCGACGCCGAAACGCGCCTTGAAAACATCCAGGAACTCCTCAACGCCGCCGCCGAATCCGCTGAACGCGGAGAGACCATCGCCGACTTCCTCGACCACGCCGCCCTCGTCGCCGACAGCGACCAGCTCGACAGCGAAGCCCGCATCAGCCTGCTCACCATCCACAACAGCAAAGGCCTCGAATTCCCCCTCGTCTACATCGCCGGCATGGAGGAAGGCCTCTTCCCCCACCAGCGCTCGTTGGTCGACGAGAACGCCATGGAAGAGGAACGCCGCCTCTGCTACGTCGCCATGACGCGCGCCGAAACCAAGCTCACCATCAGCTGGGCCCGCTTCCGCCGCCGCTTTGGCGGAGGCCCCTCGGAGCCGACGCTCCCCTCCCGCTTCCTCAAGGAAATCCCCGCGAAGCTGGTCGAACACAAAGGCGCCAAGTCACGCTACAACACCGAAGACGAGGACGAAGACTCCTCCGCCCTCGCCCTGTTCGGCGAACGCTTCGAAGTCCGCGAATCCGTCAAGAAGAACCTCTACACCGGCAAGACCTACAACTCGGTCGAAAACGTCCAAGGCTTCTTCCAACAGCGTGGCATCAACGTGCCCGCCCCGCCCCGCCCGCCCACGCCGCCGCCATCCGCGCCGGCGCCATCCGCGACTCCGCGACCCTTTGCTACGCCGCCGCCCCCTCCCGCGGCCAAACCGCCGGCCCCCCGCCCGCAACAGCAACAACAGCTCTTCGGCGCCCCCCAATCGCAACCGGTGCGCCCTCCTGGCTCGCTCGCCTACGGCGGGCCGAACAAACAACAACCCGTGAAGCGCCCAGGCTCCCAACACGTCGGATCCATCGTGCAACACCCAAAATATGGCCGTGGTACCGTCCTTCGTCAAGAAGGGGACGGCGAGGATGCTAAACTCACAGTTAGCTTTCCCGGCTATGGCTTGAAAAAACTAATAGCCAAATTGGCAGGACTGAAACTTTAAGAATGAATACGACCAACGTTACCGACAAAGCAGAACGCAAAGAGCTCAAGCGCAAAGCGCGCGCGGAAGCACCGCCCATTGGCAAACGCGCCGAAGGCGTCGCCCGTGGCGACAACAAGAAGAAGGTGAAGAAGATTAGCAAGGGCCAGACCCGCAAACGCTAGTTTCCTTTTTCCGCACATAGCGATACCCGGGGCGGCCCTTGCCGCCCCGCTATATTTTGCAATCGGAGGGCCGCTTGCCTGGACTGTTTCGCACCAAAAGCATCGACGCGTTGATCGAGGAGTCGGAACAGAAAGGGCGGAGCCTGCACAAAACTCTGGGCCCCTGGAGCCTTACCGCTCTGGGGATCGGCGCCGTCATTGGCGCCGGTATCTTCACCCTCACCGGTACCGCCGCCGCCGGCCAGACCCTGGAAGTGCACTCCTTTTTGCACGCCCCCATTCTTGACCTCATCATGAACGGCGGCAACGCCATGTCCACCATCGGCCGCCCCGGCGCCGGTCCCGGCGTGGCACTCTCGTTCATTCTGGTCGCCATCGCCTGCAGCTTCTCGGCACTCTGCTACGCCGAACTGGCGTCTATGATCCCCGTCGCGGGCAGTGCCTACACCTACGCCTATGCCACCATGGGCGAGATCATCGCCTGGGTCATCGGCTGGGATCTCATCCTCGAATACGCCGTCTCCAACATGGCCGTCGCCGTCGGCTTCTCCGCCTACTTCAACGCCATATTAGAGGCGCTCTTCGGCGTCCACCTGCCCCGCGAACTCTCCGAGCCCATCCTCGTCGGCGGTCAGTTCACCGGCGCCTGGTTCAACCTCCCGGCACTGCTGATCGTCTTGCTCCTCAGTTGGATCCTCGTCCGCGGCGCCAAGGAATCGGCCGGCGCCAACGGCGTCATGGTCGTCATCAAGCTCGCCGCCATCCTGCTGTTCGTCTTCGGCGCGGCCCGCGCGGTCAACACCAATAACTGGCACCCATTCATGCCCAACGGCTTCACCGGGGTCCTCTCCGGCGCCGCCATCGTCTTCTTCACCTACATCGGGTTCGATTCGGTCTCCACCGCCGCCGAAGAGTGCAAGAACCCCAAGCGTGACATGCCGCTCGGCATCTTCATGACGCTCGGCATCTGCGCCGTCCTCTACGCCGCCGTCGCCCTCGTGCTCACCGGCATCGCCGACTGGCGCACCCTCACCAGCGCCGCCCCGGTGGCCGATGCGCTGAAAGCCATCGGCTTCGACGGCCTCCGCTCCGTCGTCAGCGTCGGTGCCGCCATCGGCATGATCAGCTCGCTCATGGTCTTCCAGTACGGCCAGGCCCGCATCTGGTTCGCCATGTCCCGCGACAAGCTCCTGCCCGACGTCTTCAGCAAGGTGCACCCGAAGTACCGCACGCCCCACGTCTCCACCTGGGTCGCCGGCTTCGCCGTCGGCATCCCGGCCGGCATCCTCGACATCGGCACCCTGGCCGATCTGGCCAACATCGGCACGCTGTTCGCCTTCGCCCTCGCCTCCGCCGGCGTCATCGTGCTCCGCCGCACGCAGCCCGGACGGGTCCGGGGCTATCGCGTTCCCTGGGTGCCGTTCCTGCCGGTGCTCTCCATCATCATGTGCTTCATTCTGATGCTGAGCCTGCCGCTGGAGACCTGGATCCGCTTCTTCGTCTGGCTGTTCCTGGGCTTGGGCGTCTATTTCCTGTACAGCCGGAAGCGTGCCGCGGAAATCGCGTAACCCACAGGCGGCCAAAAACACCATATACTAGTCGAGCGCCGGATTTCCGGCGAAGCGATCTCAATTGAAGGAGTGAACGGTGAAAACATTGAAATTGACCTTCGCTGGCCTGTTGCTGGCAGCGTGCGTGGCGATGGCGGGCGAGAAGCCCTCCGCGGACCACATCAAGTGGATGAAGGACCTCGCGGCCCAGAATGGCGCCATCCGTAAGGGTGTCGACGTCGAAAAGAACGCCAAGGACATGCAGGCCACCCTCAAGCTGGTCGGCGCGTTCTGGAAGACCCGCAACTCTCCGGACGCCTCCAAGGCCTGCGGCGACAGCTTCAAGGGCGCCACGGCGATGCTCGAAGCCGGTGGCGACAAGGAAAAGATGGCGGCTGCCGGTAAGATGATCGGCGCTGGCTGCAAGGGCTGCCACGACGCCCACCGCGTCAAGATCTCCGACACCGAAAACGAAATCAAGTAACCAGCCCCATGAGGCCAAAACGGCGGCGCCATGGCGCCGCCGTTTTCTTTTGGACCACCCGCCACGGCCCGCAATACTTCGGCAGAACCGGATGCCACGCGGTGCCTCGGCCAAATGCCACACACGGTCCGTACTGCCTCGCGGCAGGCGCGGGTTGGGCGGCGTGATAGCTTGGGAGTTCCCATGCGATTTCGCCGCCGTTCGCTTTTGCAGGGGGCCGCGCTGGCCTCCGCCGTCCCGCTCTCCGCGCAGGCCATTTCGCTGCCCCCGAACGTCACCCGCTCCTGGATCTCCGGCGACTTTTGGGCCAACCCGCTGCAGGACTGGCAGCTGGCCAACGGCCGCATCGAGTGCACCGTCAGCGGCGGGGATCGCAACGTAAGCCTGCTCACCCGCGAGGTCGCCGGTGACTTCACCCTCCAGGTGGAACTGGGCGCCATCGAGAGCCAGGGGGAAGGCTTCGCCGGCTTCCGCGTCGGCGCCGCCGGCTACTGGAAGGACTACCGCGATACCGCCCTCCGCGGTATCGGCACCGACGCCGGGGTGACCACCGATGGCCGGCTGTTCATCGGCCAACCGGCCGCCGGCGCGCCAACCGTCGCGGCGCCAGCCGCGCTCCGGCTCGTGGGCGCGAATGGCGCCACGACGCTCAGCGCGCTCGACGCTGCCGGGAAGGAGCTTGGACGCGTCGAAGCCGCGCTCGCCCCGCAGGGCGCCATTGGACTTGTGTGCCATGCCGGCCGGATTACGAAGACCCCGCCCCGCCGCAACATCGCCCGCGGCGGCAAGGTCCGCTACTGGTTCCGCAACCTGACCCTCTCCGGTCCCGGCGTCAAAGCCCACCCGGAGCGGGCCTTCGGCCCGCTCCTCTTCAACCAGTACACGGTCACGCGGCGCACCCTCAAGATGAGCGTCCAGTGCGCCCCTCTTGAGGACGGCGCGCACCAGGCCGAACTGCAGACCCGCAACGGCGCCGCCTGGCGCACCGTGGCCCGCGCGGCGGTGGACCCGGTGGCGGCGGTCGCCCTGTTCCGGGTGGACAACTGGGACGAGTCGAAGGATGTCCCGTACCGGGTGCGGCTGACCCACGATGGGCGCCTCCATACGCTGGCGGGCGCCATCGCCCACTCCCCGCACGAGAAGGCCAAACTGGTCATCGGCGCGCTGACCTGCCAGAACGACCTGGGCTTCCCCCACGCGCAGATCGCGGCCAATTTGCGGCACCTGAAACCGGACATCCTCTTCTTCACCGGTGACCAGATCTACGAGCGCTCCGGCGACTACGGCAACCAGATGGAGCCGCCCGCCGCGGCGCGATTGGACTACCTCCGCAAGTGGTTCCTGTTCGGCTGGAGCTGGGGCGAACTGACCCGCAACATCCCCTGCGTCTGCCTGCCGGACGACCACGACGTCTACCACGGCAACCTGTGGGGCTGCGCCGGGCGGAAGGCGGAGTACGCCTCGACAGTGCAGGCCTGGCAGGACTCCGGCGGCTACAAGATGCCCGCCCCGTTCGTGAACATGGTGCAGCGCACGCAGACCTGCCACATGCCCGATCCGCCCGACGCGCGACCCGTCGACCAGGACATCACCGTCCACTACTGCCACCTGCAGTGGGGCGGCATGAGCTTCGCGGTGCTGGAGGACCGCAAATGGAAGTCGGCCCCGAAGGAGTGGATGCCGAAGGCGCGGATCGTCAACGGCTGGGTGCAGAACCCGGACTTCAACCCGGCCACGGATGGCAACATCGACGGGCCGCAAATGCTGGGGGAACGGCAGGAGAAGTTCCTGGAAGAGTGGGCGCGGGACTGGAGCGGGCGGGCCTTCATCAAGGTCTGCGTGTCGGCCACCATCTTCGCCAATATCGCCACGCTGCCGCCGCCGGCCAATACCGACTCGGTCACCAATTCCCTGCCCATGCAGCCCTTGGGCGCTTATCCCGAGGGCGAGATGCGGACGGCCGATCACGATTCGAACGGCTGGCCGCAGAAGCCGCGGCTGCGCGCGCTGCGGTCGCTGCGCAAGGCGCTGGCCTTCCACATTGGCGGCGACCAGCACTTGGCCAGCACCATCCAGTATGGCCTGGACACCTGGAACGACGGGCCGTTCAGCATCTGCACGCCGTCGATCTCGAACATCTTCCCGCGCCGCTGGTACCCGGCCGCGCCGGGCAAGAACCCGCTGCCGCACAGCCAGCAGAACACGGGCGAGTACACCGATGGCTTCGGCAACATGGTGACCGTGCACGCGGTCGCCAACCCCACGAAGTTCGGCCACGAGCCGGCCGAGCTGTACGACCGCGCGCCGGGGTTCGGCTGCGTGGAGATCGACCGGGCCACGCGCGCCATCACGCTCACCAACTGGCCCTATTGGGAGGACGTCTCGAAGGCTGGCGCGAAGCCCTATCCGGGCTGGCCGATCACGATTCGGCAGACCGATAACGGGCTGCCTCGCACGGCCCACAAGCTGCCGGTTGTCGAGGGCGGGCGGGTGATCGAGGTGACGAACGAGGCGGGCGGCGAGCTGGTCTACACCTTCCATTTGCCGCCAGGGCCGTTTACCCCGACGGTGCCCGGGCCGGGCAGCTATACGGTGCGGCTCTACGACCCGGAGACGAAGAAGGAAGAGGTCCGGCGGGGGCTGCGGGTGGCGGGGTAGGTGGCCGGGTCGGCGTCTGGGGGACACCCGCCCTGCGGGACGCGGGTGTCCCCGTCGGTAGTTTGCTGCGTGGGGGTGCGGGGTGGCGTCAGCTGGTTCGTTTTGCTTCGAATTGCTTGTCGAGACGGTGCCAGTGCTCTTCGAGGGCCTTGGCACGGGCGGGTTCGCGGGTGGCGAGATTCGTGGTCTCGCCTCGGTCCGTTTTGAGGTTATAGAGCTCCCAGGGGCCGTTGCTGTTGGAGACCAGCTTCCAGTCGCCGACGCGGATGGCGCGGTTGTCGAGGTGGTGGAAGAAGAGGGCTTCGCGCTCGATGGGGCGGTCCTTGGCGAAGGCTGGGACGAGGCTCTTGCCGGGTGTTGGGGGCTGCTGGCCGCCTGCGAGATCGACCAGGGTCGGCAGGACGTCGATGAGGTGGGTGGGCGTGTGGCGGAGCTTGCCTTTGTCGGTGATGCCACGGGGCCAGTGGACGATGCAGGGGGACGATATGCCGCCTTCGTGGACCCAGGATTTGTGGAGGCGGAAGGGGGCGTTGGCCGCGCTGGACCAGCCGGGGCCGAGGCCTAAATGCGAGTCCGCCGAGCCGGGCGTGGAGCCGGTGACGTGACCGTCGGCACGGATCAACTGCTCCGCGCTGGCGCCGTTGTCGGAGAGGAAGAGGATGACCGTGTCGTCGTAGGCGCCCATGGTTTTGAGCTGGTCGAGGACGCGGCCGATTTCCTGGTCCATGCGGTAGATCATGGCCGCGTGGATGGCCATTTTGAGGGATTGGAATTCCTTTTGTTCCGGAGTCAGGGTCTTCCACGGGACGGCGCGGGTGACTTCGCCGGGCCCGATTTGTTTAGTGAGCTCGTCGGCCTTGGTGTTCCACGGGGGCCAGACTTCGGGTTCCAGTGGGGCGGGCTTGCAGTTGACGACGCCGCGCTGGAGGGCTCGCTCCGAACGGGCCTGGCGGAGGACGTCCCAGCCCATGTCGTATTTGCCTTTGAAGCGGTCGATATCGGCCTGGAGGGCGTGGAGCGGGAAGTGGGGCGCGGTGAAGGCCAGGTAGAGAAAGAAGGGATCCTTCTGGTGATCCTGGTGGTGGGTCTTGAGCCAGTTGAGAGCGTTGTCGGCGATGGCCTTGGTGGCGTAGTAGCCGTCGGTTCGTTTTACCGGGGGGAGGAGCTTGTCGTTGAGCGAGTGGCGGGTGGGGGAGAAGAAGCGGTCCTGATCGCCGAGGAAATACGACTGGTGGAAACCGGCGCCGGCGACGGGCTGTGTGGGGACGTGCCACTTGCCGGAATGGTAGCAGCGGTAGCCGGCATCGCTGAGATATTGGGGGGTGTAGCGGATCCACTTGGGCGGGACTACGCCGCCCTTTTGTTCGAAGCCGGACTGCTGTGCGTAGTAGCCCGTCATGAGGATGCCACGGCTGGGCATGCAGCGGGCGGCCGAGTACATCTGGGTGAAGCGGAGGCCGTTGTTGGCGAGGGTATCGAGGTTGGTTGTTTCGGTCTCGCCGCCGAAGGCGCCGATATCGGAGAAGCCGAGGTCATCGGCGAGGATGACGATCAGATTGGGCTTGCGGGCGGGGGCGGCGAGGGCGGCCCCGGTGGCGGCGAGAAACGCGCGGCGGGAGAGCATCGTCCCGTCAGCGTATCGCACTAGGCGGCGGACTTGCGAATGACGAGGAGCGTCTGGTCATCGGCGGCGGCGGCGTTGCCGGTGAAGCGGGCGACGGCCGAGAGGATCTGGTTGCGGATCTCTTCGGTGGACTGGTCGCGATGGGCGCGGACGACTTCGGCGACGCGGTCTTCGCCGAACTGTTCGTCGGCTTCGTTGGCAGCTTCGAGGATGCCATCGGAGTAGAGGACCATGAGGTCGCCGGGTTCGAAGGCGCGTTCACCCTGTTCGAAGCGGGCGCCGGGGAGAAGGCCGAGGACGGGGCCGCCGGAGGTGAGGCGGTAGGTGGCCTGGCCCGAGAAGAGCAGCGGCGGCAGGTGGCCGGCGTTGACGTAGCGGAAGACGTTCGATTCGGGCAGGAAGTAGCCCCAGAACATGCTGGCGTAGCGTTCGCAGCTGGCGCGTTCGCAGAGCAGTTGGTTCAGCTGCCGGGTGCATTCGACGTGGCGGCGGCCGGTGCCGGCCCAGTTGCTAGAACGGATGGCGCCCTGCATGACGCTGGCGAGCATGGCGGCGGGGACGCCCTTACCGGCGACGTCGCCAACGGCCACGGCGGTGCCGGTGCCGCGGACGGTGAAGACGTCGTAGAAGTCGCCATTGAGTTCTGAGGCCGGGGCGCAGGTGCCGGCGGTTTCAAAGGCGTCGTTGGACTGGCGGGCGGAGGGGAGGAGGTCCTGCTGGACGCGGCGAGCGGTTTCGAGCTGGGTGGCCAGGTACTGGCCGGCGAGGTAGGCCTTGAAGCGGATGCGCATCATGACCAGGGAGCCGAGGAGGGCGAGGGCGGCGGAGGAGTTGATGAGCAGGTTGCGCTGGAGCGGCCAGAGGTTGCCGGCGCCGTTCATGTAGGCGGCGATTTCGACGATGGCCATGGCGGGGCGGGCGGCGGCGGGTTCGTAGGCGGCCAGTTGGACGGTGGGGCGATGGGCGCGGCCGGAGAGGCGGATGGGGAAGGCTTCGACAACGACACGGCCGGCGCCGGTGGAGCGGGTTTCAAAGATCGGCTGACGGGAGCGCATGCGGGCGCGGATGAGGTCGGCGGAGAAGGTCGGCGCTGCGTGGAGGCCGGCGGTGGCGAGGGAGGCGTCGCGGCTGTCGCGGATCTGGATCCAGGCGATGCGGCCATGGCTGGAGACGCGGACCTGTTCGAGGACTTCGGCTTCGGGGCCGGCGGCCTGGACGAGCTTTTCGACGGTGGCGGCTTGGGCGCTCAAATCCTTGCGGACCTGTTCGACGACGATCTTCTGGGAGACCCAGTAGTAGTTGGCCGCGGAGTTGCCGAGGACGAGGATACCGAGGGCGATGCCGAACCAGATGGAGACCGAAAACCAGCGTTGTCCGTTGCGCTTCATATTCTGAGACTACGTGCGAATTGGGCCTTTGGATAGAGGGCAAGGGCATACCTTAACGTTCTTAACAGAGGTTTTCCACGGGCTTAACGCTGGGGTTTACAGAACGCACGTCAGAATGACGGAGGACACCATGCACTCTCGAATTTTGATTGTCGAAGACGACCCGAATGTGGCGTTGGTTTTGCAGGACGCGCTGAGCGCGGAGGGGTATGACACGGCCCATGCTTCGAGCGGAAGTATGGGCATGCAGGCGGCGATGGCGGAGGCGTTTGACCTGGCGCTATTGGACGTGGGGCTGCCGGATAAAGACGGGTTTACGGTGTGCGACGAGCTGCGGAGGCAGGGGATGCAGATGCCGATCCTGATGCTGACGGCGCGGACGACGCCGGACGATAAAGTGCGGGGGTTGCGGATGGGCGCCGATGATTATGTGACCAAGCCGTTCCATGTGCCGGAGCTGCTGGCGCGGATCCAGGCGTTGTTGCGGCGGACGCAGTCGCTCGCGTCGACGATTTTGGTGGAGTACCGGTATGGGGATGTATTCGTCGATTTCTACCGGGGGCGGGCGACGAAGGCGGGGCGCGCGGTGGAGTTGACGACGAAGGAGTTGGTGTTGCTGCGGTACCTGATTGCGCGGCGCGGGGTGGTGGTTTCGCGGGAGGAGTTGTTGTCGGAGGTGTGGGGGTATCAATCGACGAACACGCGGACGGTGGACGTGCATGTTGCCACTTTGCGGCAGAAGTTGGAGGACGCGCCGTATGCGCCGAAGTATGTGGTGACGGCGCGGGGCGAGGGGTATCAGTTCGTTCCGAACGGGGTGTAAAAGGGTCTTTACGGCGGGTTGGTTTTAGGGGGGGGGGGTACGGCGGGTGCCCCCCTTTTTTGTTGCATGGACGAGCGGGGTAAGTGATTGGTTTGATTGATGGTTGGGCGATTTCGCGGGGAAAAGTGGGGGATAACGGTGAGTGGCACCAATTGAGGGGTGTTAGAGATGGTTTACCAACGCGGGTGGGGTGGGCGGCGTTGAAGGGAGTAGGAGGTTTCATACACCACATGAAACGACGTTCAATGTTCGTAACGATGGCCCTGCTGGCGGCGCTGCCGGTGATTGCGGATGACTTCCGCGTGCCGAGCGCCAACCGGCTGGACTTCCTGACCGGCTACCTGGGGTTGACCGATCAGCAGAAGGCGCTGGCCAAGACCATTTTCGACGCGGCGGCGACCGCGACGACGACCGCCGAGGGGCAGTTGACCGCGGCGCACGATGCGCTGACGGCGGCGATTAAGGCCAATAAACCGGATGCGGATTTGGACCGGTTGTCGGCGGCGGTGGGCGTGATTGAAGGGCAGTTGCTGGCGATTCACGCGAAGGCGGAGACGAAGTTCTACGCCTTGTTGACGGCGGAGCAGAAGACCAAGTACGACGCGTTTAAAGACCGGACGGGCGGTGGGCCGCGGGGCGGGCCGGGGCGACATTAGGCGCGCGATTGATGGATTGGCTTGCCCGCCGGGGCCTTCGGGCTACGGCGGGCGGGCGTGTTGGTGACTCTATTTTTGGCGGGTGATTTTGCGTCTTGGGGTACCCACCGTCGCCCTTCGGGCTATGGCGGGCAAGCACGATTCTCGATCGGGCAGGTTTTGTTGGGGGAGGATTACTCACCATGTCCCCGGTGGGTCGCGGCGGAAGAGCGGAGGGGTCGGACAATTCCTGGGTGACAGTCACCTAGGAATTGGCTTAGGCGAAGCGGTAGCCTTTGCCGCGGATGGTGTGGATGTGTTTGGGGGTCTGCTGGTTTTCTTCCAGCTTTTGGCGGAGCCAGGCGACGTGGACGTCGATCGTCCTTGAGCTCACGTCGCTTTGGTATTCCCACACGTTTTGGAGCAGTTCTTCGCGGGTTACTACTTTGCCGCGGCGGTCGACCAGGTAGCGGAGGAGCTGGAGTTCCTTTGCCGCTAACGCGACCGGGGCGCCGGCGCGGGTGACCTGGCCGCTTTCGAAGTCGACTTGTACGTCGTCGAACTCGAACGTACGGACTTGCGTGCGCCCTTCCTTCTTCACGCGGCGGAGGAGGGCTTCGACGCGGGCCAGGAGTTCGGAGGGGTCGAAGGGTTTGTTGAGATAGTCGTCGGCGCCGAGCTTCAGGCCGACGACGCGGTCGTGGACCTGGGTCTTTGCCGTGAGCATGAGGATGGCGGTGTCGTAGCCGCGCTGGCGGAGGTCGCGGCAGACGTCGAAGCCATTGCGCTTGGGCATCATGACGTCGAGGATGATGAGGTCGTACTGCTCGGTGGTGGCTTTCAGCAGGCCGGCTTCGCCGTCCATGGCGCTGTCGACATCGTAGCCTTCGTTCATGAGCAAGTCCGAGACGGTCAGGACGAGACCGGGTTCGTCCTCAACCAGCAGTATTCGCGAATTCATCCTGTAGCTCCGCCGGCGCAGCCGGAATTTTTAGTATGAACGAGGTGCCGTGGCCGGGTTCGCTTTCGACGCGAATGGTGCCGCCGTGGGCCTCGATGATCTTCTTGACGAGGTTCAGGCCGAGGCCGGTGCCGTGGATCTGATCGAGTTGGGCGCGGCGGCCGCGGAAGAAGGGGTTGAAGATTTCGGCCTGTTCTTCTTTGGGAATGCCGGGGCCGCGGTCGGAGATGCGGACTTCGACGATGTCGCCGTTGGCGTCGGTGATCTTGCGGGCGGCGACGCCGATCCAGTCGCTGTTTTCGGTGCCGTATTTGACGGCGTTATCGAGCAGATTTTGGATGGCGTGTTTGAGAGCCATTTCGTCGGCCATGACGAGCGGGAGGCCGGGGTCGAGATCCTTCTCGATGCTGATCCTGGCGCCGGGGGTGCCGAGGCGGCGAGAGTGGAGCGCCTCTTCGATGACGCCTTCGACGGCGACGGGGGCCTTTTCGCCGACGGCGTGGCCGGCGCGGGCGCTGGAGAAGCGCAGGACTTGTTCGACCAGGGCCGTGAGCTTTTCGCTTTCGTCCTGGATGAGGGTGCCGTAGCGTTCGACCTGGGCTGGATTGGCGGCCACGCGGCCACGGAGGTTGTAGGCGGCGGTGCGGATGACGGTGAGCGGGGTGCGGAGTTCGTGGGAGACGCCGGCGACGAAGTTCATCTGCAGATCGGCCAGGTGTTGCTGCTGGCGGGAGAAGCGGACGAGCATGACGGCGGTGAGGAGCATGAGGCCGAGGATGGCGGCGGAGATGCCGAGGTTGCGCCAGCGGGCGCGATTGACGACGGAATCGAGCGAGCCTTCGGCGTAGCGAACGTCGAGTTGCCAGCGGCCGCGGTTGAAGTCCGGGGGCGGGCCGCCTTTGCGAAAGAACTGGTTATTGCCGCCGCGCTTGCCGCGGTCACCTCGGTCGCCTTTCTCGCCTCTCTCGCCTCTTGGGGGGCCGCCGCCGCGGCCGGGTTCGAAGCGGTTGTATTCAAGGAGGCCGACGGAGGCTTCGGGTTTGAAGTCGGGTTCGTGATTGGATTGGAAGATGAGTTTGGTGGGGTCGAAGCGGTCGACGACGCGGAAGCTTAGGGGGATGCCGGTGCCGATGTGGCGGGAGATGAGTTGGGGGAGCCAGGTGGTGTGGACGTAATCGGGATCGACGTCGAGGATGAGCCATTCCTGTTCGCCGCCGGGGCCGTCGTCACGGGCGGCGAAACGGGGGATTTCGAGGATGGTGGGGCGGGTGGAGAAGTTGGGCCCGCCGCGGCGTTCGGTGAGGCGCTGGACGAGGGAGTCATGGAGGCCGTCCCAGTCTTTGGGCCATTCGGCGGGGAGGAAGGTTTCTTTGGCTTCGTCGAATTGGAGGAGGGTGACGTCTTCGCCTTTGGGGACGGCGAGGGCGATTTTGCGGAAGAGGGCGGCGTTGGTGGCGGCGTCGCGCCAGCGGAGAAAGTGTTGGGCGTAGGCGGCTTCGCGGCCGGACTCTTCGATGAGGGCGGCCGGGGGGCGGAGGGCGGCGACGGCGGTGGAGAGGTCTTCGTTGAAGTCGCGGGAGAGGCGTTGGAGAGAGCTTTGGAGGCCGTCCTGAAGGCGGGCGCGTTCGCCGCGGGAGAGCTCGCCGATCCAGACGAATTGGAGGGCGGCGAGGACGAGGCAAAGCAGGGCGAGGAGGCCGACGGTGGCCCAGGAGCGGAGGGCGCGGGTTTTGAGGTTCTCCAGGTTCATGGCTACTTGGGGGGCTACTTACACCTTACCCGGCAGGGCGGCAAGATACTGCAATTTTCCGGTAAAAGGGACGTTAAGAACGTTAAGTCGGAATATGACACAATCGCAGACACCATGATTACCCGGAGAGCGGTTTGGATGGCGCCCACGATGGCGGCGGCGTGGGGCGCGGATAAGGCGATGGCGGTGGATTTGCGGAGCGGGGGGCCATATTCGTTTCCTCCTACGGGCAAAGCGTATCGGGAAAATGCCGCGGCGCACCGGGTGTGGCGGCGGGTATTGATTGAAGCGCCGCGGGCGATTGTGGCGGCGGGCGGGGAGGACCATGGATTGATTGCGGCGGCTGGGTTGGGGGCGCGGCGGGCGGAGCAGAAGGCGCGGTTAGCACGGGCGCCGAAGGAGTGGATGGGGCAGTTGGCCGGGCAGTATGGGCAGGAGTTGAAGGAGATGGTTTATACGCTGAGTTTCAGCGTGTGGGGGCGAATTCGGGCCGGGCAGATTGAGGGAGTGCGGCCGGTGTTGGAGCCGTTTTTGGATGGGCGGATTGATTCGTTGGCCAAGCCGACGGCGAGCCATTATTCGGGGCATTTGACACTGGCGGCTTGGTTTGAGAAGACGGGGGACACGCGGGCGCGGGACCGCGTGATGGCGGCGGCGCGGATGGCGCGGGAGAACCCTCTGCATAACGAGATGAGTGATTCGGTTTTTATGGTTTGTCCGTTGCTGGCGAAGGCGGGGAAGTTGTCCGGGGATGCGGCTTGGTTTGATGCGGCGTTGCGGCATTTTGAGGTGATGAAGAAGTTTTGTTTGCGGGCGGATGGGTTGTATCGGCATTCGCCTTTGGATGAGGCGGCGTGGGGGCGTGGGAATGCGTTTCCGTTATTGGGGTTGGCGTTGGCTTTGAGTGATATTCCTTCTTCGCATGCTGCGTTTCCTGTTTTGTTGGGGGCTTATCGGGCGCATGCGGCGCGGTTGTTGACGTTTCAGAGTAAGGGCGGGTGTTGGCGGCAGGTGGTGGATAAGGAAGAGGCTTGGGAGGAGTATACGGCTACGGCGATGATTGGTTGGGCGTTGCAGCGGGGGTTGGCGAAGGGGTGGTTGAAGGGGCGGGGGTATGTTGGGGCGGTGGCGGGGGCTTGGTTGGGGGTTAGGAAGCGGACGTTTGGGGATGGGGTGTTGGTGGATGTTTGTGAGTCTACTGGGAAGCAGGTTAATTTGGCGGCGTATTTGGGGCGGGAGGCGATTTTGGGGAAAGATCCGCGGGGTGGGGCGATGGGGTTGCAGATTGCGGCGGAGGTTAGTGGGGTTTAGGGTTTTGTTGGTTTGGTTTTCTTGCTTACCGTTCTTTGCTTACCATTCCCGGGGTGCCTGGCACACGGGGAGAGAGTTTTGGTGAGGGGAGGGTGCGTCGGACAGGCCCGGTGCCAGGCACCGATCGTGTGGTCGGACTTGGGTGGGTGATGTTCCTCCCTTGTCTTCTCCTTACTTCTCCTCCGTTCTCCTCTCTTCTCTTCCCTTCTCCTTCGTTCGCGCTCCTTACAGCTTGAAGCGGCAGACGATGCCGATGTCGTCGCAATACCAGAGGTAGCCGTTACGGATGGTCATGCCGTGGGGCAGCGGGTCCTTGTCGCCTAGGATGATTTGCTCCACTACGGCTCCGGTTTTCGTGTCGTGCTTGAAGAAGCCGTTCATGTTCGTATCCGTCGCCCAGAGGTAGTCGCCCTCCCAGCCGATGCCGTGGGGGCGGTTGGCGGTGGAGTTGAACTTGGTTTCTACTGTCCACGTCTTGGGGTCGATTTTGTAGATCGTTCGGGACGGGGGGACGGCGACCCAGAGTTTGCCGTCGCGCCATTCGAGGCCGTGGGCGCCGGTGCCGATGGTGTTCAGTGCCGGCGGGGCGGCGGGTTTGGCGGGGGCGGGCGTGGGAGTCGGCGGGTGGGCGACGGTGTGGGCTAACGGGCTGCTGCGGCCGGCGGGGTCGCCTAGCATCTTGTAGATCACGCCGGAGCCGGGGGTGAAGTGCTTCGAGATGGCCTTGCCGGTTTTGGGGTCGGTGCGGATGAGCTCGCGGTTGTACGTCGACGCCAGCCAGAGGGCCTGGCCGTCGTGGGTGATGCCGCTGGCGCGGTCGGCTTCGGTGAGAAAGCTGCGCAGGACTTTGCCGTCGGTGTAGCTGACGAGATAGACGTAGTTGTTGGCCTGGTCGATGATCCAGAGACCTTCGTCCGTCGCCTGGAGACCGTTGGGGTGCGGGCCGGGGGTTTTGAACAGGATCTCTACTTTGCCGATTTTACGGGTGGGTGCGGCGGAGGCGGCTACGGCGGCGCCAAGGAAGAGTCTGCGTTGCATGGGGGGCATTCTATCGAAATCGGCGGGGGATTTGTTACTTTCCTCGGGCGGTGGATGGGTTTGGTGTATTGCGGCGTAAAATTTGGGTAACAGTGCCCGTTCCTTTGCATCGCCGGGTAGGTTGTGGGGTTGGTGTTTGGATTATGCTTTTTCGCTTTGGGTTCGTTATTGCGTTGGGATTGGCGGTGGGCGCGCAGCCGTTGCGTTCCCTGAAGACGCTGGCGGTGCCGGCGACGCCGGGGCTGGAGGGCTACGTCCGGGATCGGGATGCATTGGTGGCGTTGGGCAAGGCCTTCTTCTGGGATATGCAGGCGGGGAGCGATGGGCGGACTTCGTGCGCGACCTGCCATTTTCACGCGGGGGCGGACCATCGGGTGCAGAACCAGATTGCGGATCCGAACAACGTGTTTCCGGCGAATTTGCGGTTGACGATGGACGTGTTCCCGTTGCGGCAGTTGGCCGATCCGGGGAACCGGGCGTCGACGGTGTTGCGGGATTCGGCGATGCGGGTGGGGTCGGCTGGGACGTTCCGGCGGTTGTTTAAGGGCGTGGTGCCGGGCGAGGCGGCGGAGCTGGGGGAAGAGGCGCTGGACCATCCGGAGTTTATGGTGGGCGGGCTGCCTGTGCGGCGGGTGACGGTGCGGAACACGCCTTCGGTGATTAATGCTGCCTACTATCAGCGCGGGTTCTGGGATGGGCGGGCGGCGCGGATTTTTAATGGCTTTACGCCGTCGGGGGTGGCGGCGGATGCGCCGGGGGCGCTGGTGTTGCGGGATGGGCGGTTGGTGCGGGAGGCGGTGCGGTTGGACGCGGCGAGTTTGGCGTCGCAGGCGGTTGGGCCGATTTTGGACCATTTGGAGATGTCCTATGGCGGGCGGACCTGGCAGGAGTTGGGTCGGAAGATGTTTAGCTTGCGGCCGTTGGGGCTGCAGCGAGTGGCGGCGGATGACAGTGTTCTGGGGCGGTATGCGCGGGGCGGGGAGCGGGGGTTGGTGATTGGGTATTTGGAATTGGTCCGGGCGGCGTTTCAGCCGGTGTATTGGGAGGCGACGGAGTTGGTGGAGGGTGGGTATTCGCAGGCGGATGTGAATTTTCCGTTGTTCTGGGGGTTAGCGTTGCAGGCGTATCAGTCGACGCTGGTTTCGAATGACTCGCCGTTGGACCGGTTTCTGGACGGGGACACGGCGGCGTTGACGGCGCAGGAGCGGGAGGGGTTGCAGTTGTTCCAGACGACGGGGCGGTGCACGACTTGCCATGGCGGGGCGGAGTTGAGTGGGGCTGGGTTTACGGGGGGACGGAGGGCGTTTCAGCGGACGGGGGTTCGGGATGCTGGGGAGGATGCGGGGTCGGGTGGGGGTTCGTTTAAGAGTGTCGGGTTGCGGAATATTGAGTTGACGGGTCCGTACTTTCATAACGGCGGGATGGCGACGTTGGAACAGCTGGTTGATTTCTATGCGCGGGGTGGGGATTTTGCGAATGGGGCGATTCGGTCGTTTACGGTGACTCCGTCGCAGAAGGCGGCGCTGGTGGCGTTTTTGCGGGCGTTGACGGATGAGCGGGTGCGGTATGAGCGGGCGCCGTTTGACCATCCGGAGTTGTGCGTGCCGATGGGGCAGGAGGGGGCGGTGGAGAACTGGGTGGGGTTGGGGGCAGTTGGGGCGGCAGGGAATGCGGCGCCTTTGCAGACGTTTGAGGAGTTGTTGCGGGGCGTGGGTGGGGATGGGTCGCGGGCGAATGCGATGACGGAGGCTTGTACGGCTCCGTTGCCGTAGTTGTTTCTATGCGGTTCCTTTTGCTGGCGGTGATGGCGGTGGCGGTGTGGGCGCATGCGCCGATTACGCCGGCGATGCGGGGGCCGCTGCGAGTGGAGGGGGCGCGGGTTTTAGATGCCGCGGGGGTTGTCGGGCAGATGCGGGGGGCGGTGTTGGCCGATGTGGACTCAGCGACGGTGGCGACGCTGGGGGTGATGCGGCTGCGGTGGAATTTTAATACGGTTCGGATTCCGGTAAGGGCCGCGGATTTGGGGCGGGTGGCGGCGGTTGTGGAACGGGCGGGGGCGGCGGATTTGGTGGTGGTGTTGGCTTCGATTGAGACGTCTACGGCGTTTTGGGGGGCGTTGGCGGGGGCTTTGCGGGAGGCGCCGAATGTGGTGTTTTCGGTGGGGTCCGCGGAGATGTTGGGGGTGATTCGGGGGGCGGGGGCTCGGCAGATTGTGGCTGTGCCTTTGTCGGGGGGATTGGTGGCGGGGGAGAACGTCATTTATGAGGGCGCGGGGCCGTTCGCGGGGTTTGCGGGGCGGGTGCCGGTGTATGCGGGGGAGTGGGGCGCGGCGGGGTTGGCGGGGTCGGATGCGGTGTTTCAGGCGATGTACGATTTCGATGTGGCCGGGGTGCATTGGACGGCGTTGGGATTCGGGGCGGGCGGGTTGGTTAGGGACACGGTGGATTACGCGGGGACGGCGGTGGGGGAGACGATTTTGTCGTGGATGACGGGGGACCCGATTGGGTTTGGGTATTTGCGGAAGGAGGCGATTGCCAGCGCGGCTGGGGGGCCGGCGAGTCCGGCGGCGCCGGGGGCGTTGTTGTCGTTGTACATCGAGCAGATGGGGCCTTCGCCGGATCTATTTGGGCGGTTAGGGGCCGATGGGCGGTTGCCGTTGGAGTTGGGCGGGACGGAGGTATTTTTTGATGGGGTGCGGGTGCCGGTGTTGTTTGCCGGGCAGTATCAGGTGAATGTGCAGGTGCCGTATACGGTGGTGCCGGGGCGGGCTGCGTTGGTGCAGGTGTTTTATCGGGGGGTGCCGTCGAACCGGTTGTTGTTGGACGTGGTGCCGGCGGCGGGGGAGTTGTTCCACGACGTGTTTACGCGGGGGGTTGTGGCATTGAATGAGGACGGGTCGCGGAATGGGGAGGGGCGGCCGGCGGGGGCGGGGTCGATTGTGGTTTTGTTTGGGACGGGGTTGGGGATGGTTGCTCCTTTGGGGGTGGCGGGGTTGCCGGCCGTTTCTCCGCATCCTGTGGTTGCTTTGCCGGTTTCAGTGTTTGTTGATGGGGTGGAGGGGGAGGTTTTGTTTGCCGGGGAGGTGCCGGGGTTTGTGGGGTTGGCGCAGATTAATGTTCGGTTGGGGCGGGTTTTGCGGGTGGGTTCGGTGCCGGTGGTTTTGCGGGTTGGGGGGAGGGATAGTCAGGCGGCGGTGGTGGTTTGGGTGCGATGAGTAGGGAATGGGTAGGGTAATTCCTTGGTGACAGTCACCTAGGAAAAAGCCTAGGAAAGGCTGGGGGGATGGAGCTAATGTTTCGAGGGGCTCGCGCCGATAGATTTGGTGGATGAGTGCCGCCTCTATCGCCCAACCCGCGCCCGCGTGGATTATTTCCCAGCGCGATGATCTGATTTGGTTCATTGGGTCGGCGCTGGTGGGGTACCTTGCTCTCGCGTTGATGATGGGCGGATTTCCGGTGTTTCCGATTCAGGTGATCTGGATGCTGGGGGTGGATGGGCCGCATGTGTTGGCGACTGTGACTCGCACGTACTTTGACCGGGAGGCGCGACGGGAGTTGGGGCCGGCGTTGTGGACCATCGTTCCGTTTGTGCTTGTGGGCCCGGTGGCGGGGTATTTTGGGCAGTTATCGCTCTTCTTCTTGGTTGCCGTTTGCTGGCAGCATTTCCATATCGTCAAGCAGCATTATGGGTTTGTGATGTTGTACAAGGCCAAGAACAAAGAGCGGGATAAGTTTGATTTGAAGCTCGACCGGTGGTTCCTGCTGGCTTCGTTGTGGGTTCCTTTGGCGGGGTTTGTGATTGCGACTCGCGACTGGGGGCAGCCGTGGGCTGGGATGGCGTACCGGTGGGCGTTGGTTTTGTATGCTGCTTTGACTGTTTTTTGGATTGGGCGGCAGGTGTTGAAAAGCTCGCGGGCGTTGGCGATGAATGTGCCGAAGCTGGCGCTGATTGCCGCGGTGGTGCCGTTGCAGTGGCTGGCGTTTTATCACGCGGCGGAAAACGGACCCGACGGGATTATCCGGGCGGGGATCACGCTGGGGCTGTTCCACAGTTTGCAGTATCACCGGCTGCTTTGGTTCCACAACCGGAACCGGTATAGCGCGCCGGAGGCGGTGGAGAAGAATGGGCTGGCGGCGCGGTTGGCGACGGGGCCTTGGATGTATATGGGTGTGGCGATTTTGTTGAATTTCTTCCTTTCCGTGTTGCCGGTGGCGTTTGCGCCGGTGCGGGATATGGCGGTGGCGGCGACGTGGGGGCTGGCGTTTACGCACTACTTCCTGGACTCGAAGATCTGGCGGGTGAGCGGGAACCGGGAGCTGGCGGCGGCGTTGCGATTGTAATTTTTGAGAATTTCCCGGCGTTTCGCGCACTCCCTACGTAGGAGCTTTTTATGCACGCCGCCTCGACTGCCACATCCCGGCTGACGCCGGAAGACGAACTGCACTGGCTGGCCTTGCGGCTGGTTCCCGGACTGGGAACCAGGCGGGTGGTGCAGCTGATGGACCGGTTTGCGTCGCCGCAGGTGTTGTTTCGGACGCCGGTATCCGATTTGGAGGCGGCTGGCGTGCCGCCGGGGCCGGCGCGGTCGATTGCGTCGGGGTGCACGTTTGATGACGCGGTTGACCAGCAGAACAAGATGCGGGCGCGGGGGGCGGTGTTGGTGACCTATCACGATCCGTTGTACCCGGAGGCGCTGCAGGAGATTCTGGATCCGCCGTTGACGCTGTTTGTACGGGGCGACCTGGCGTTGTTGAGCCATCCGGCTATCGCTGTAGTGGGGACGCGAAAACCGACGCCGTACGGCATGGCTGTGGCGGAAAAGCTGGGCGGGGATTTGGCGGCGGCGGGATTGAACATTATTTCGGGGATGGCAAGGGGGATCGACACCGCGGCGCACAAAGCGGCGCTGGCGGTGGGGGGGAAAACGACGGCGGTTTTCGGGTGCGGGGTGGACATGATTTACCCGTCGGAGAACCGGCGGCTACATGAAGAAATTTGCACAAAGGGGTTGGCGATCTCGGAATTTCCGATGGGAGCGCCCGCTTATCCACAAAATTTTCCTATTCGAAATCGGATCGTGAGCGGGATGAGTTGCGGGGTGTTGGTGGTGGAGGGGGCGCAGTACTCGGGATCGGCGATTACGGCGCGGTTGGCGATGGACCAGGGGCGGGAGGTGTACGCGGTTCCGGGGAACATTACTAGCCAGGCGTCGTGGGGGCCTAACCTATTGATACGACAGGGGGCGAAGCTGGTTTCGACGGCGCAGGATATTGTGAACGAACTGGCGCCGGAGGTGCGGCGAAGAATCCAAAAAGAGGGTGGCGCATCCAATGAAAGTGGGTCGATGGCGGGGCCGAAACAGGGGACGTTACCGTTGGGTCCGAACTCGGTTCTCGGTGATTTATTACTCGCCAAGATGACGGTAGATGCGCCGACCCATATTGACGACCTGTTAGGTTGTCTGGAAAACTATTCCTCGTCTGAGATCGTTGCCGTCCTTTTTGAGCTGGAACTTCTTGGGCTGGTCCGTCAGCTCCCCGGGAAGCAGTTTGTAAAGGCCTGGTAAGCACCCCCAATTTTTTGAGTGGTACAACTGGAACGAGTCACTATGTCCAAATCCCTCGTCATCGTCGAATCGCCGGCGAAGGCGAAAACAATCGGAAAATACCTCGGTAAGGGGTTCGTCGTCAAAGCTTCGCTTGGTCATATTAAGGACCTGCCGAAGAGCGATCTGGCGGTGAACGTCGACCTCGGCTTCGAGCCCACGTATGTGGTGATCGAAGGTAAGAAGAAGCTGATCGGTGAATTGAAGGCGGCCGCCAAGGGCGTCGACAACATTTACCTCGCAGCTGACCCTGACCGCGAAGGGGAGGCGATCTGCTATCACTTGCAGGAAGAGCTGCAGGGGAAGGGCGAGAACGCGCCGAAGATTTTCCGGGTGATGTTCAACGAAATCACCAAGAACGCCGTGAACAAGGCGTTCGAGAAGCCGTTGCAGGTGAACACGAGCCTGGTGGACGCGCAGCAGGCGCGGCGTGTTCTGGACCGGCTGGTGGGGTATAAGATCTCGCCGTTGTTGTGGGATAAGGTCCGGCGCGGGTTGTCGGCGGGGCGCGTACAGACGGTGGCGTTGCGGCTGATTGTGGACCGGGAGCGGGAAGTCAAGGCGTTTATTAAGGAAGAGTACTGGACGATCGATTTGGCGCTGAACGCCAAGAAGGCGCCGGTGTTGAAGGCGCGGTTGGCGAAGGTGGGCGGGGAGAACCCAGGGATTGGCGACGAGGCGCGGGCGACCGCGATTGTCAAAGATCTGGACGACGCCAAGTACACGGTGCAGTCCGTTGGAACGAAAGAGAAGAAGCGGAACCCGGTGCCGCCGTTCATCACTTCGACCTTGCAGCAGGAAGCGGCGCGGAAGCTTCGCTTTAGCGTGAAGCGCACGATGGTGCTGGCGCAGCGGCTGTATGAAGGTATGGAGATGGGTGACGAGGGCGCGACGGGCTTGATCACCTATATGCGTACCGATTCGGTGCGCGTGTCCGATGACGCGCTGGCCGAAGTGCGGAGCTTCGTTGGCGAGAAGTACGGCGAGACGTATTTGCCGGAGAAACCGAACGTCTACAAGGGCAAGAAAGACGCCCAGGATGCGCACGAAGCGATCCGTCCGACTTCCGCATTCCGGACGCCGGAGAGCGTGGCGCCGTTTTTGCAGGAAGACGAGCTGAAGCTGTACCGGCTGATCTGGATGCGGTTTGTCGCGTCGCAGATGACGTCGGCGCTGTTTGACCAGACGACGATTGACGTGGCTTCGCCGGGCAAGTCGAAGGCGGGCTATATGTTCCGCGCGACGGGGTCGGTGGAGAAGTTTGACGGCTTCCTGAAGGTGTACGAAGAAGGCAAGGACACCAAGGAAGAAGAGGAAGACGACGCGACGCGGAAGCTGCCGGCGGTGACGCAGGGCGAAGAGCTGAAGTTCAAGTCGATTGAGCCGGAGCAGCATTTCACGGAGCCGCCGCCGCGGTTTACGGAAGCGACGCTGGTGAAAGAGCTGGAAGCCAAGGGCGTGGGACGGCCGTCGACGTATGCGTCGATTCTGTCGACGATCCAGGAGCGGGAGTACGTCAAGAAAGAGGGCGGGAAGTTTGCGCCTACCGAGCTTGGCACGGTGGTCACGGATTTGTTGCTCGAGTCGTTTGGCGACATTTTCGACGTGTTGTACACGGCGCGCTTAGAAGGCGAGCTGGACGACATCGAAGACGGCAAGATCGACTGGCGCGCGGCGATGGCGGAGTTTTACGAGAAGTTCTCGGCGGATCTGGAACGGGCGGCCGTGCAGATGACCGACATCAAGCGGATGGAGAAGCCGACGGACTTCATCTGCGACAAGTGCGGCAAGGCGATGGTGATCAAGTGGGGACGGCATGGCAGCTTTATTGCCTGCACGGGATACCCGGAGTGCACCAGTACGCGCGAGTTGCCGACGACGGCGAGCGAGGATCTGGGCGAGCAGGGCGAGGACGAGTACTGTCCGAACTGCGGGCGTCCGATGGTTTTGAAGAAGGGCCGATTCGGCCAGTTCATGGCGTGCACGGGTTACCCGGATTGCAAGACGACACGGCAATTGGGCCAGACCGAGAAGCAGGCCGACGTGAAGCTGGACGAGCTGTGCCCGCAGTGCAGCAAGAATCTGGTGACGAAGTCCGGCCGTTTTGGCGAGTTTACGGCGTGTTCCGACTACCCGACCTGCAAGTACGTGAAGCAGAAGACGGTGGGCGTGAAGTGCCCGGATTGCCACGAGGGCGATATTATCGAGCGGCGCAGCAAGCGCGGCAAGACGTTCTACGGCTGCAACAAATATCCCAAGTGCGAGTTCGTCGCCTGGGGCAAGCCGATTGACCGCAAGTGCCCGGATTGCGGCGGCAACCATCTCATCGAGAAATTCCTGAAGGCGGGCGTGTTCGCACAGTGCCCGAACAAGGAATGCAAATTCAAAGAGCAGATCGCGGAAGCGGCAACAGAAGCCGTCCCCGCATAAAGATCGGCCCTTTACTACCACCCAAAGAGGATAAACACTACACCCATGTCTGAAACCGAGCAGTTCTACCGCATCGCCAAGTTGCCCCCTTATGTTTTCGCCGTTATCAACGAGTTGAAGGCAAAGGCACGAGCAGCAGGGCAGGATGTGGTGGACTTCGGCATGGGCAACCCGGACGGGGAAACGCCCACGATCATCGTCGATAAGCTGGTGGAAGCGGCGCGACAGATGAAGAACCACCGGTACTCCATGTCGCGCGGAATTCCGCAGCTTCGCAATGAAATTGTGAAGCGGTACAAGAAGAATTACGGCGTGGAGCTGGATCCGGAGAAGGAAGCGATTGTCACGATTGGCGCGAAGGATGCGATTGCGCATTTGCTGTTTGCAATCATCGCTCCGGGCGACGCCGTGGTGTCGCCGAACCCGGCGTATCCGATTCACCAGTACGGCGTGATTATGGCTGAGGGCGAGGCGATTATGTTGCCGATGCCCGATGCGGCGACGTTTTTGCAGGGGCTGAAAGACCTGTATGCGACCGCGACTAAGAAGCCGAAAGTCATTCTCATTTCGTTCCCGCATAACCCGACGACGACGTGCGTGGATCTGGATTTCATGAAGGAGATCGTGGCGCTGGCGAAGGAGCATGGGTCGTGGATTGTTCACGATTTTGCTTACGCCGATTTGGGGTTTGACGGGTATAAGCCGCCGTCGATTCTGGAAGTGCCCGGGGCGAAGGATATCGCCGTTGAGATCTTCTCGATGTCGAAGAGCTACAACATGGCTGGGTGGCGCGTGGGGTATTGTCTGGGGAACGCTCAGATTATCTATGCGTTATCTCGGATCAAGAGCTATTTGGATTATGGGACGTTTCAGCCGATTCAGATTGCGTCGATTGTGGCGCTGCGGGAGTGCGAGGAAGAGACCATCAAGATTCGCGATGTCTACGAGCACCGGCGCGATGTGCTGGTGGCGGGGTTGAACGCGGCCGGGTGGCCGGTGGAGTCGCCGAAGGGGTCGATGTTCCTTTGGGCGCGGATTCCGGAGAAGTTCCGGCATTTGACGTCTTTGGAATTTGCGCAACTTTTGATGGAGAAGGCGCTGGTCGCGGTGAGTCCGGGGATTGGGTTCGGGCCTTTAGGCGAGGGATATGTGCGGTTCTCGTTTATTGAGAATCCGCATCGGACTCGGCAGGCGGTACGGGCGATTAAGCAGTTTTTGAAGGATTAGTTTGGGTTTGTTGGAAGGGCCACGCTTTTGGGCGTGGCCCTTTTTTTTGTTGGTTAGCGGAAGGCGCCGGGGCCTTTGAAGGTCTGGGCGATCCAGCCGATGAAGAAGACGCCGACGAGGGTTAGGCCGGGCAGGAGAATGGCGGTGAACCAGGCCATGGCCGCCGCAAGCTGCCTATTCCGACGAAGCCGATAACGATTCCGATTTGATGCCGATAGTCATTCCGGGCTGATGGCGATAGCCATCGGAGCGAAGCGACGCTGGTCTGAATCATGATGCGTGACTTATCGGCATCGCGTCAACAAATGGACGTTTAA
>CANIVU010000113.1 GCA_947470805.1 Acidobacteriota bacterium
GGTCGCCTTGATCAGCCCGGCCTGCGCCACTTTGTCGCTCGCGGCAATGTACTTGCCTTCCTGCGAGATCATGCCCTTCAGGCCCTCAACAGCCCAAGTCGCCTTGTCTTCGCGAATGAAATTGCCCTTCTCGTCAAACAGCCGAGCCCGGAAGGAAGCCGTTTCGCCCGGCCGGATCATGACTTCCGCCGGCACAATCTGCACCCACTTCACTGCCGCACCCGCCGCCGCTTTCACCGGCATCGGCAACCCAACCTTCGCCGCCGCCTGCTTCTTCCCAATCGCGTAGGTGTTTTTCGTCGTCACCAGGAAAACGCGCCCTTCGCTGATCGCCACCGAAGCGATTACCTTCTCGCCCTCGTCTTCACTCTCCCCGGCCTTAATGAAGTTCACTTCGCTCAGCTTTTCCCCGCGGTCGTTGTGCGGCTTCAGGATGAAGAACTTCCCGTTCTCCGTGCCTACGTACAACTTCCCATCGCCCAACACAGCCGACGACTTCTGAATCGTTCCCAAATTCAACTTCCAGATCTGCTTACCCGTAACCACGTCAAAAGCGAACAGGTTAGCCCCGTTGTCCACCTGCAGGAATCGATCGCCATCGATAATCGGCGAACTGAACCCAAGCTGATACCCAGGCAGGTAAAACTTCGCCTGGTCTTTCTTGATCGGCCCGCGCATCGTCGCGTCCACGGCCGCGAACAAACCCATCTCGTTCGTATCCAAATTCTCTTCACTATGCGTGATATACGCCGTCTTTCCGTTCACCACAACGCCGGAATTCAACCCGCGCTTGGACACATCGAACCGCCATAGCGGCTCACCAGTCTGCGCCTTAATCGCGTGCGCATTCCCGTCGCCGGCGCCCGAAATCAGCTGCCGCACGCCGTCGATGTCGGCAATGATGGGCGGCGAATACGTCGTGTCGTAGGGACGGCCGCCCGGCGCGCTCAAATACACCAGATCGCCGTTCTTCCGGTCAAACGCAAAGAACCGGTGCCCCGCACGCGAATACTGGCCCCAACCAGTCGACACGCCGCTGACAATCACCAGATCGCCATCAATCACCGGCGAAACCGTGCGCCCGCCGTGCGTCGTTACCAACGCAAAATCTTCCACCAGCGACCGTTCCCAAACCTTTTTCCCGTCCCGCGAAAACGCCGTCAGCATCCCGTGCACGCTATAAACGTAGACGTTGCCCGACACCGGATCCACCGACGGCGACGACCACGCCGAACGGTGCGGCGGCACGTCGCTCAACCACATATTAATCTTCTGTTCCCACAGCAGCTTGCCTGTGTCCGTGTTCAGACACACCAACCGCTCCTGCAGCGTCTTCCCACCGCCCGCCGTCGTCAAAAGATAGACGTGGTCTCCATGCACCACCGGCGCCGAACGGCCGCCAATCGGAACCTTCCACGCCAGGTTCTCCCCAGCCGGCGACCAAGACGTCGGCAACCCCTTCTCCGGGGACCTCCCGTCGCGGTTCGGGCCGCGCCAGTCAACCCAGTCCGCAAAAAGGGGGGTTGCTATAAATAGAAGGGAACAAATCTTCGCTGTGTGCGTTGAGTGAAAAAGAGGCCGCATGAAACTATCCCTGATTATAGTGCTGATCGCTATGGCGCTGTTTGCCGCCGAGCCCGGTGAAGACCTGCAAGTCGCCGCCCGTCGCGGCCAACTCGCAGAAGTCAAAAAATTGCTCGATGCCGGCGCACCCCTCGAATCGAAAAATCAATATGGAGCCACTCCGCTCTACCTCGCCGTCTTCAACGGCCACACCGAAGTCGCGCTCTTCCTGCTCGAAAAAGGGGCAAACCCGAACGTCACCGATACATTCTATAAGTCGTCAATCCTCGACAGCGCGTTACAGAAAGAGCGGCCGGAAATCGTAAAAGCTCTCATCGCCCGCGGCGTCCCCGTCTCCCAGCGCCAACTCTCCATGGTCGCCACCGACGAAAGCCTCCCCACTCTCCAGGCCACCCTCACCGCCGCCCACAAACCCGAGGATCTCACCGCCACCCTCCGCGCCGCCATCACCGCCAAACAAGATAAAGCCGCCGCCATCCTTCGCAAAGCCGGTGCCGCCGAACCCAAAACCGTCAACGTCTCCAAAGAAACCCTCGCCTCCTACGCCGGCGATTACGTCTCCGCCGCCATCCCCCTCGGCCTCAAGATCATCGCCGCCGGCGACCAGCTCAAAGGGCAGGGCGACGGCCAACCCGAATTCCCGCTCACCACCGAAAGCGCCACCGAATTCTCCTTCGCCATGGCCGGCCTCCGCATCGTCTTCGACGGCAAAGGAGGCTTCATGCTCAACCAGGGCGGCCGAGAATTCCCGTTCGTCAAGAAAGGCTCCGCCGCCGCCCCCGTCCTTCGAAAGGTGCCCGACGCCACCCTCGCCGCCTACGCCGGCACCTACTCGACAACCATGGCCCCCATGGAAATAAAGGTCTCCGGCACCGATGGTCAGCTCTTCATCGAACCGGCCGGCCAATCCCGTATCCCCCTCAAGTCCGAATCAGACACCGAATTCACCTTCGCCCCCGCCGGCCTGAAACTCGTCTTCGCCAAGTCCGCCTTCACACTCTTCCAGGGCGGCAAAGAAATCCCCTTCACCAAAAAGGAATCCGCCAAGTGAAAGCCCTTCTCGTAATCGCCGCCGCCATCACCGCCGCCACCGCCGCCGAATCCTGGCCCCAGTTCCGCGGCACCAACGCCAGCGGCGTCTCCACCTCGGAGAAGGCCCCCCTCAAATGGAACGGCGAAAAGGGCGAAAACGTCCTCTGGAAAACCGCTATCCCCGGCCTCGGCCTCTCCTCCCCCGTCGTCTTCGGGGACCGGATCTACGTCACCTCCGCCATCTCCTCCGACTCCACCGCGAAGGTCAAACACGGCCTCTACGGCTCCACCGAGTCCCACGCCGACACCAGCAAACACCAGTGGAAGGTCTACGCCGTCGACCGCAAAACCGGCAAGATTGTCTGGGAGCAAACCGCCGCCGAAGGCGCGCCCAAAACCAAGCGCCACCCCAAAGCCACCCAAGCCAACCCCACCCCCGCTACCGACGGCACCCACATCGTCGCCTGGTTCGGTAGTGAAGGCATCTACACCTATAACGCCGCCGGCAAGCTCCTTTGGAAGAAAGATCTCGGCATCGTCAACGCCGGCTGGTTCTTCGAACCGGACTATGAATGGGGCACAGCCAGTTCGCCGATCATCTACAACGGCGCCGTTATCGTCCAGGTCGACCGGCAGAAAGACAGCTTCATCGCCGCATATAACTTGTCCGACGGCAAGGAACTCTGGCGCACCGCCCGCCCCGAAATCCCCACCTGGGGCACGCCGACAATCGTCAGCAGCAAGTCCGGCGTCGAACTCGTCACCAACGGCACCAAAGCCGTCCGCGGCTACGATCCCAAAACCGGCAAGGAGCTCTGGTCCGTCGGCCCCAACTCCGAAATCACCGTCACCACGCCCATCTTCGCCAACGATCTTATCTTCGTCAGCAACTCCTACCCGCCCATCCAGAAGACCTACGCCATCAAGCCCGGCTCCGCCGGCGACTTGTCGAAGGAAACCGCCGCTATTGCCTGGTCGAAGCCCAAGGGTGTCTACATGCCCACGCCCGTCGCCTACCAGGACTCGCTCTACATCATCCAAAACAACGGCATTCTCAATGCCTACACCGCCAAAACCGGCGATGCCGTCTACCAGCAGCGCATCGGCAACGGCGGAGCCTATTCAGCCTCGCCCATCGCCGCCGCCGGCCGTCTCTACCTAACCAGTGAAGACGGCGAAATCCACGTCATCAAAGCCGGCGCCACCTACGAACTGCTGGCAACGAACCCAATGGGCGAAGTCCTCATGGCCACCCCCGCGCTGGTCGACGGCACCCTCTACGTCCGGGGCATGCAGCACCTCTTCGCCATCGCCGAAAAGTAGAGCATCAACAACCCACCGGGGAAAAGGCGGGCAGAACCCCCAACGAAGTTCGGCCCGCAACCCAACAACAGCCTTGTCCCCTAAGACGCGATACGACCCGCAGAGGCAGAAGCCAACAAACTACCCCTGATAAAAGCCCTTCACCTTGTTCCCCTCGTCCCGGTTCGGAGCCTTCAGATGCTGCAACTTCCCATACGGCAGCGCCATCAGCTCCGACGCCGTCTGATACGCGTCCGGATAAATCGCAATCTCCACCGGCCCCGACGCCCCTTCAATCTTCTGCTTCATCTCCGGCGTCACAACCACCAGCAGAAAAACGGAATTGTCCGCCTTCTTGTGCATCTCGAAGCTCAGATACGGGTTCTTCGCGAACAGCCCACAATCCAACGTCTGCGGCGCATACGTAAAACCATAAATCCCGCCGCGGGCGTACTTCAAAATGTCGCCTTCCGCCTCGCCTTGCACGAGCTGGACACCATTCTGGCTCCGCAGCGCCTGACGCGCCTGAGCTACTTTCGCTTTTACGGCCTCGGAGACTTCGACCGGAGCAGGAGTGATATTGACCATGTCTCTCATTATCGCAATTTAGAACCCCGGATCGATACAATACCCCCATGCGATTCGGACTGCTTCTCGTCCTCCTCTCCACGGCCCCCGCCTGGACCCAGGACTTTGACCTCATCATCCGCGGAGGCCGCCTCATCGATCCCCGCAACAACCGCGATGGCCAGTTCGACGTCGCCATCCGCGACGGCCGCATCGCCGCCATTGAACCAAGTATCCCCGCCAACCGGGCCAGAAAGTCCATCGATGCCGCCGGCCTCCTCGTCACCCCCGGCATGATCGACCTCCACGTTCACGTCTTCTACAACTCCGCCATCCCCAATGCCTGGGCCGGCGACAACTCCGTCCAGCCCGACGCCTTCTCCTTCCGCACCGGCGTCACCACCATGGTCGACGCCGGCTCCTCCGGCTGGCGCAACTTCGAACAGTTCCGCACTACCGTCATCGACCGCTCCAAAACCCGCGTCTTCGCCCTCGTCAACATCGCCGGCTTCGGCATGATCTCCGACGCCACCGAACAACACGACTTCGATCCCGACGCCGTCGCCAAACTCGCCGCCAAACACAAGGACGTCATCGTCGGCGTCAAGTCCGCCCACTACCAGGCCCCCGACTGGGAATCCGTCGACCTCGCCGTTGCCGCCGGCACCAAAGCCAACATCCCCGTCATGGTCGACTTCGGCTACTTCCTCCCCCAGCGCCCCTACTACAAACTGGTCAACGAACATCTCCGCCCCGGCGACATCTCCACCCACATGTACCGCGGCCCCGTCCCCTACGTCGACGAACAGGGCAAGCTCTACCCGTACCTCCTCGAAGCCCGTAAACGCGGCGTCCGCTTCGACGTTGGCCACGGCGGCGGCAGCTTCGTCCTCCGCAACGCCGCCGGGTCCATCAAGAACGGTTTCTACCCCGACACCATCTCCTCCGATCTCCACAACGGCTCCATGAACGGCGCGTTCATGGACCTCCCAGCCCTCATGTCGAAACTCATGGCCCTCGGCCTGCCTCTCAAGGAGGCCATCCGCGCCACCACGTCCACCCCCGCCGAGGTCATCAAGCATCCCGAACTCGGCCACCTCGCCGTCGGCGCCATCGCCGATATCGCCCTCCTCGGCGTCATGAAGGGCGAGTTCGGATACTGGGACAACAACACGGGCAAGGTAATCGGCAAGGAACGTCTCTTCTGCGAAATGACGCTGAAAAGCGGTGCCGTCATGTGGGACTGGAACGGCCGCATGGGCGTCGATTACAGAACCCTCCCTCCCACCTACGGCATCCGCCCCGGTGTCGATCAAATCCTCGTCCCTGGCGGCAAAAAGTGAAGCTTACCGTCGCGCTGCTCTTCGCCCTAGCCCTCCACGCAGCCGACCCGGTCCGCGTCCGCCTCGTCACCGGCGGCCACAACCACGACCCCGAGTTCTACCTGCCCTTCATCAACGAACCGCGCATGGCAGTCTCGGTTGAGCCGCACCCAAAGGCCTATCAAGGGAATCCGAAAAACATCGACGTCCTGGTCCTCTACGACATGACCAAGGTGTCCGACCCCAAAACCCGCGAATGGCTCAAGGCCTACGTCGAATCCGGCAAAGGGCTCGTCGTGCTCCACCATGCCATATGCAGCTTCGAAGACTGGGAGTGGTGGGGCGATGAAGTCGTTGGCGCGCGCTATCTCAACACCCCCAGCCGCGGTCTCCCGCCCTCAACCTTCTTCCACGATCTCGAACTCGACATGCAGGTCATAAAGAAGCACCCGGTCACATCGGGAACCGACAACTTCCACATCCACGACGAGACGTACAAAGGCATGTGGTTCACCAAGAATCTCGACCTGCTGATCACCACCAAACACGAAAAGGGCGACGGCCCCATCGCCTGGCTCGGGCCCTCAAAAACCAATCGCGTCGTCGTCCTACAAGGCGGCCACGACAAGCAAGCGCACCTCAATCCCAACTGGCAACGTCTCGTCAAAAACGCCATCCTCTGGGCTGCAAACAAAGAAGGTCAGTAGCCATCGAAAGGACAGAGCCCGCCAAAGGCGGGCTCGCATCGGGCAGAGAAAAGGCGGGTCACGGGCGGAGTAGGGGCGGGAGGCTATACAGCTGGCGGGCGGAGCCTCTGTAGTTCCTCGTTGATGGAACGGAGCGTCTGCAGTATCGATTCGACTTCGGATTTCAGATCCGGTAACACAAGACGGGATTCAGCCAGTTGCAGAATCGCCTCGGCCTCCTCACGCTTGCCGTCGAGCACGGCGGCAGAGGCGGCGCTGACCATGGCATTGCGAAGGATGTAAGCCTGTTGCTGTTGGGCGACGGCGTTCTGTACACCCAGGGCCAAGGCGTGAGCGATCGTCTGGCACGCCGCGGCCACAACCAAACCGGCGGAGGCGCCGTTTACGCTGGCATTGATCTGCGCTACGGCGTCTGTAATTTGCGCGTTAAGGGCGTTTTCTTCGCTCACTTCTCTGCTCCCAGTAACTTGGCCACCGCACGGGCCGACACGGCGTTCATGAGGATGTTGGCGTTCTGTTGTTGGGACACAGCGTTCGCCGCCGCCAGCGCCAGCGACTGGCTGAGCGCCACCTCCAACATGCCCAGCGCCTGCGCCGGGGCTACACCCAGAACCTGCACATTGGCCTGCGTAACAGCATCGGTAATCTGGCTATTGACCGCGGTAGGAAACGCCATCTATTTGCCGCCCACCAGCAGTTGCACGCACTTGGCCGTGACGGCGTCAGCCACCACGTGCAACTGTTGCTGTGCGGACGTCGCGTTCTGGGCGGCAAGGCCCAAAGCATGCGCCGAGGATTGATAGAGCGCCGACATCGCCATCGCCGGCGCGCTGCCGGCGACGCTGACGCCGGTCTGCGTCACCGAGTCGGTGATCTGATCGTTGATTGCCGTTGGCATCGCCATGGGGAAGGTCTCCTTATTGACCGCCGGTGAGAAGTGCCACGCACCGCGTTGTCGCCGCCTGCGCCAGGACGTTGCTCTGCTGTTGGGCGCTCACAGCGTTATGGGCCGCCAGCCCCATCGACTGTGCAATCGCCTGATACAGATTACCGGCCGCAAGCGCCGGCGCATGGCCGAGCGTCTCAACGCTCGACTGCGTAACCGCGTCAGTGATCTGGCTGTTTACTGCGGTGGGAAATGCCATGAAATAGAAACCTTTCTGTCACACATTATGCAGGTCCTTAATGCTGTTTCATAGCCGCGACGGCGTCAGCCACGGCGGCCTCGGCCGCCTGCATGGCGCCCTGCACGGAGTTTACATCCGGGGTATTTACTGGAAGTTGAGGCACTACTGGTTCCACAGCGGGAACTGGATCGTCAGGCATAGCAACACGCTCCAGAGAGAATAATCTAGTGAGTTATTCCCGTAATCATAAAAAAATATAGCGGGAATTTACGTCAGCCGCAAGAAAATTTTGCGGCACGGAAATTCCCGCCTCTGGATACCCAAGCCCGGGGCGAGGTCTAAGCACCCACCCGGTGGGCCACTCCAATCGCCTGCCGCAACCGCGCCCAATCGGTCTCCCCGGCAACCGTACAATCCGCACCCAAAATAAACTGCCGCGGCGCCGCCTTCACCACGCGCCGAATCTCCGCCTCCATCTCACCCACACTCCCCTTCGCGATAATCCCATGCCGGTCCATCCCACCCATAAACGGCCGCTTAAACAACTTCGATACCTCCGCAATCGATAACTCCTTATCCGTCAGCTTCGCATTGCAGTTAATCACATGCCCCGGATAGTCATAGACCGCTTCATAATTCGCATACGGCGCCACATAGTCACATACGTGCAGGATGTTGAACGCGCAAGCCTTTTGAATCTCCTTCATCGACACCAGATCAAAAGGTTTGATGTAGTCCGCGAAAATCTTCGGGCTCGAAAACCGCTTCGCCTCCGACCCCTGCGTCGACATGTAAAACCCATCCACCCCGGCCTTGATACACGCCCGCACAAACAACATCTGACTCTCCGTCAGAATCTCCAACCCCTTCTTCACCGCCTCCGGATTCTCCTCCAGATGCTTCACCAGCAACGGCGCCGTCGCGCAGTGCCCGGCGCACATAAACGGCGAATACAGCGTCATCAGAATCAGCGAATCTTTCTTCGACCCCTTCACCAACTCCCGCACCGTGGCCAGCAGCGGCTCATAGAAATCCAGTTTCCGAAGTGTGAGCTTCGACCAATCCGCGGGCTTCTGCAAAAACTCCTGCCGCGCGTACGTCTGCTCAAACTGGATCTTCACGAAGTCCATATCCGTCTGCCGGAAGAACTCCATATGCCGCCGCGCAGCAGCCGAGCCATTCTTGTACTCCGCCCCGAAGTGCAAGAAGAACGCCGCCGGCGTGTACCCCGCCTCCGGCTTCCCCGCCAGCCACTGCATCATCCGGTCCCGCTTGTTAACGGTCCCTGCCGCCATCACCGCGGCCGACCCGGCTAGAAACGCTCGTCTGTCCATGGAAGTAGCATACCCCCGCTACTCCAAGTCCGGAAAATACCCCGGCGGAGACAGCTTCGGATGCGCCTCCGCCAACGGCCGTACGATATCGTACAAATCCCCCAACACAGCCCCCACCCGCTCCCGGCACACCAGAAACTCCTCCTCCGGACACCGTTCCTTCACCAGCCACATCACCGCATTCAGCCGCGCCGAAACATCCACCACACAGTCAATCAGCTTCTCCGCCACAATCTCATCCCGAATCATGCCAAACATTCTCTCAGACAACAAATCCCAGTAAACTGACAGAAATGTCCAAATCAGCGGCCGCGCACCTCACCGGCGCCGTCCTCATCCTCGCGCTGCTCAGCCTGATCGGACTCGTTCTGGCCTCTCCCCCAATACTCTTCTTCGACGAACCCGCCTACGCTCAATACGCCCGCCTCCTGCGCCAGCACGGCCCAACCGCTCAATTCTTAACCGCCCTCCCCGGAAGCGCGGGCCCGCTCCACGCCTTCGTGCAGATTCTCTTCGAACCCATCACCGGTTCCGCCGCTATTGGGACGCGCCTCGTGAACGTCTTCCTGCTCACCCTGCTGATCGCCGCACTAGCCGGCATCCTCCGCCGCCGCAGCGCCACGTACCCCTGGATCAGTGCCGCCTCCGTCCTCATGCTACCCGCCGTCTGGGTCATCGCGGGCCTGGCGCTCACCGAAATCCCCGCCATTCTGGTCGCCACCATCAGCCTCGCGCTCCTGCTCCGCGGTCTGGAGGCGCTGGAACACAACCAGCCGCAACTCCTGTGGTTCGCGGCCTCCGCCATCACCCTCGCCATCGCCGCCTGGGGCCGCCAGCCTTACATCCTCCTGGCCGGCATCCCCCTCTTCCTCGCCTTCCTCGACCGCCGCCTCCGCGTCGCCGCAATCGTCTATCTCGCCATCACCCTCACACTAACTTTGCCGCTATTCCTACTATGGAACGGACTAACTCCTCCGCACGACCGAACTTACTATCAGAAATGGCTCGCCCCGAGTCACGCGCTATTGTCCTTCGGCTACACCGGCCTCTGGTTCTACTTCCTCGCTCCCGGTTACGGGTGGATGCCCCGGAAGCATCTGCTAATCCTCTCTGTCCCAATTGCAATTGCCAACTTCCTCACCGGCGCAATCGCGCTCTATCCCTTCTGGGGCCTACTTGCCCCCCATTTGCCCGACGCCGCCAACTACGCCTACGGCACCGGCTGCGGAACTGTCATCCTCACGTTCGGCGCTACGTTCCTGGTACGCCTCCTCACATATCTGCGTGAAATCCGCCACAACCTCCCCCTAGCCTCCATCAACGCAGGACTCCTCTTCCTCGTCGCCTCACCCGCCCTCATCCCCTACCAATACTCCGCCCGTTACACAGCCATCGCCCTTCCCTTTCTTATCCTCTCGGTCGAGCCCTCCCGCGACTGGAGTTGGCGAACCGTCGCCGCCGCCGCCCTCGGCTGCGCGCTCGGCTATATGTCACTCGCCGGCTACCACCACATCGCCGACTGACGCCCCTTCCCACCCACCCTCAAAACTGCCATACTCACCACCAAAAGGCACACCCCCAAATGGCCGAAATCGACGCCTTCCTACAAGCCGCCAAGTCCCGCGGCGCCTCCGATGAATTCCTCGTCGCGCTCATGAAGGAGCACGGCTGGCCCGCCTCGGAAATCTATCAATCCCTCGGCCGCCACTACGCCGCCGAAACCGGCCTCGAAATCCCCACCGCCCGCGGCCGCATGGAGTCCGCCCGCGAAGCCTTCTTCCACCTCCTCGCCTTCGCCACTCTCGCCTCCTGGATCTTCGCCACCGGCTCCCTCTGGTTCGAACTCATCGACACCTGGCTCCCCGACCCCGCCCGCTCCTTCTATCGCCCCTGGTCCTGGAACCGTATCAGCTGGCAGATGGCCGCCATCATCGTCGCCTTCCCCGCCTTCGTCTACGCCACCCGCGCCGTCCTCGCCGACATGGAGTCCAACCCCGACAAAGCCGCCAGCCCCATTCGCCGCTGGCTCACCAACATCGCTCTCCTCTTCACCGCCCTCATCCTCATCGGCGACCTCGTCGCCTTCGTCGCCGCCTTCCTCCAAGGCGAACTCACCCTCCGCTTCGTCGCCCAATGCCTGACCGTTTCCATCCTTGCCGGCGCCGTATTCCTCTACTACAGCCGCGGAACCGCTAAGCGCAACTGGAACCGCTCCTTCGCCATCGCCGCCGCCTCCGCCATCCTCCTCTCCCTCGGCCTCGGCTTCCTCAAAACCGGCTCCCCCGCCGAACAACGCCAATACGCCGAAGACCGCCGGCGCCTCCAGGATCTCTACCAGATCGCAACTCGCGTCCACGCCCACTGGGACAAAGACACTAAAGCCCTCCCCAAAACTCTCAACGAATTCACCAACGGCGACACCCCCGGCCTCACCGTCAGCGATCCCTTCACCCAACAGCCCTACAAGTACAACCCGCTCACCCCTCCCAAGTACGAGCTCTGCGCCGTCTTCCTCACCGCCTCCGTCCCAACGCCCCAACGCCCCGCCTGGGCCCACGCCGCCGGTGAATCCTGCATCGAACTCGACGCCTCCAAATCCCCCGCCTACCCCGCCGGCGTCAACTAGCGCTTCTTCGTCTCCTCCAGCGCCCGCGCCAGATCGTACGCCGGATTCAGCCCCGGCACCGGGCTGCCACACGACTCAATCCACCGGTGTAACTGCGCCCGCAACCGCGCAACCACCTTCGGCAAAGCCCCCGCCAAATCCCGCTTCTCCCCCACGTCCGTCCGCAGATTATACAGTTCCAACCGGTTCCCCACCCGGTACGCCGCCCCGTTTTCCGCATCAAACGAATCCCCAAAATACTCAATCAACTTGTAGTCCCCCTCCAACACCACCGCACACGGCGTACCCGCCCAGCGAATGTCGTAAAGCGGCATATACCAATACAGCGCCCGCCGCGTCAGCTTCCCTCCCGCGAGTACAGGCACCAAACTCCGCCCATCCATCACATACCCCGCGGGCGCCTTCACCCCGGCCATCTCGAAAAACGTCGGCATCAGATCCACAACATGAACTGCCTGCCCGCACTCCCCGCCCCGCTTCACGACGCCCGGCCACCGCACAATCAGCGGAACCCGAATCCCGCCCTCATACGCAAATCCCTTTCCCTCGCGCAGCGGCGTACTCTCAAACAGCACTTCCCGCTGCCGCAACCGCCACCCATCCTCCGTCCGCACCGGCGCCGGATCGTACTGCTGATAAATCCCCCCGTTATCCGTCATAAACACTACCGCAGTCCGCTCCGCCAATCCCAGTTCCCCCAGCCGCCCCAGCACTCGCCCAATCCCCGCGTCCATGTGCTCCATCGACGCCAGTAGCGTCGCGTTATTCAGTCCCGTCGCCGGATAGCCCTTGTCCAAATACTTCCGCACCAACTCCCCCGGCGCCGCCAACACGTTATGAATCGCGTGATGCGATAAATAGCAGAACCACGGCCGCTCCCGGTTCCGCTCCATGAACCGCATCGCCAAGTCGGACAGCAGGTTCACCCCGCGGTCTTCCGCCATCACCTCATTGGGAATCCGCGGCATCCCCTCGTCGAAACCATAGTGCCCCGCCCCATCCGGCCGCAGCGTCCCATAGTCGCCATCCGCGCCCGTCGTCAGGTGCCATTTGCCAATACAAGCCGTCGCATACCCGGCAGCCCGCAACCCCTTGGCCAACGTAAACGCCGTCCGCGGCAACGCCTCGGCGTACACCGGCTCCGTCACCCGCGCCCACGGGTAGCCGTACCAGGGAATCACGTGCCACATCCGGTGCCGCGCCGTATACTGCCCGGTCAGAAAGGTCGCTCGTGTCGGCGTGCACTGCGGCGTCACATACGCCTGCGTAAACCGCATCCCTTCGGCCGCCAGCCGGTCCAGATGCGGTGTGCGAACATGCGGATTCCCATAGCAACTCAACGACCGCGACGCCATGTCGTCCATCAGAATCATGAGGATGTTCGGCCGGCTCGTCACAGCCGCCATCCCGGCCGCCAAGAACTCCCGCCGGTTCATCGCCGGCCACCCGCGAGAAGAAGAAGTCGCACCTCCGAATTGTCCGCCCTCTTCCTCTCGCGAAACAAGCCCCTTCTAATACCGCCCCGCCCGGTAATCCAATACCGCCCGCCGCAACTGATACTCATACCGCGCCGTCGCATGCTGGATCTCCGCTCCCGTCTTCGCCAACTGAGACTGGCTCAACTCCACAATCGAGCTCAAACCCAGCTCATACCGCGATTGCGCCAGTTCCAACGCCTTCCCAGCCTGCGCAATCAACTGCTCCGTCAATCCAATCCGCTCCCGCGCCGTCGTCACATCCAACATCGCCATCGCCACATCTCGCGCCACCGCGTTCTCCAACTGCTTCACCCGCCGCTCGCCCTGGCTCACTCGCAGTTCCGCTTCCCGCTGCCGCGACTTATACAATCCGCCGTTCAAAAACGGCAGGCTGACATTCACCCCAGCCGCCACATAGTTACTCCCCAGATTCCGCACATGCGCCGGCAACACACCGGCCGTCGCCACAGCCGCAATCGACGGATACTTCAAGGCGTTCTCCGCCAATACCAGCCGCCGCCCGGCATCTGTGTCCAGCCGCCCGGCCACCAGCTCCGGCCGGTCCCGCAGCGCCTCCGCCGTCAACGCATCTCGCGCCATCGTCTCCGCCGCCGGCATCGGCTCCTCCGCCAACGCGAACAACCGCGCATCCCCGTACCCCATCGACTCCGAAAGGAACGCTTGTGCCGATTGATACTCGTTCATCGCCGTCGCCAATAACAGCCGCGCCTCCGCCAGGTTCGTACTCGCAAACGACAAGTCCAACCCCGACTTCAACTGCGCGTTTACCAACGCCGTCACCTGGTCCACCAGCAACTGCCGCGCCGCCACAGTCGACTCAGCGATCCCCACCACCGCCCGCGCCCGCAGCGTCGCAAAATACGCACGCTGCACGTTCATCAATACCTCCGCCTGCGTCACCCGAACCCGCGCTTTCTCCGCCTCCGTTGCCAACTTTGCGCCCGCCACCAACTGCGACGTCCGCCCGAAATCAGCCACCATTTGGCTCACCGTCACCCCCATCGCCAACCGGCTGTAAATCACCGGATTGTTCAATCCGCCCGCCGCCACGCGGTCTCCCGCCGGCGCCCCCGCCCCCGTCAAATTCGCCGTCGCAAACGGCATCCGCGCCGCCTCATTCTGCAGCACCTTTTCCCCGGCCACCGCCGCCCCCAAGCGCGCCGCCTCCAGCCCCGGATGGTTCTGCAACGCCAACCGCTGCGCCTCCGCCAGCGTCAACGGCGTCTGCCCGAAAAGGCCCATCCCCGCAACTAACAGCAGCCACGCCCTCATGCCTTCTCCTCCCGCCCATGCACCAGCAGATACGCGCACGGCACGATGAACACCGTGAACAGCAACGAAACGCTCAACCCGCCAATAATCGCCTGCGCCAGCGGTGCGTAGCTCTCGCTCCCCGTGCCCATTTTCAACGCCATCGGCAACAGCCCGATCACCGTCGCCAGCGAGGTCATCAGCACGGGCCGCAGTCGCACCCGCCCCGCCATCGCCACCGCCTCCCTCATCGGCATCCCATCAGTCACCAGCCGGTGCGTAAATTCCACAATCAGAATGCTGTTGGAGACCACAATCCCCACCATCATCACGATCCCCATCAACGACTGCACATTCAACGTCGTCCCCAGCCCCCACAGCGTCACCAACACGCCCGTCAGCCCCATCGGCACCGCCAGCAGAATCAGAAACGGATCCACAAACGACCGGAACTGCGCCACCAGAATCAGGTACAACAGCACCACCGCCAACCCCAAACCCAACGCAAAACTACGCAACGAAGCCCGCATCCCCTGCACCATCCCCCGCATATCAATCCGCAGCCCAGACGGCAGTTCCGTCTTCGCCGTCAACGCGTCAATCTGCTCGGCCACCTTCCCTAGGTCTTCCCCGGAAAGGCCAACAAAAACGTCAATCACGCGCCGCAACTGGTAGTGGTCCACCTCCGTCGGCGCCTCTCCACGACGCACCGTTGCCACCGCGTCCAGCCGCGTCGAATCCGCCCCGCGCGCCGATCGCAGCGGAATCGCCTTCAAATCCATCAGGCTCCGGATCTGCGTCTCCGGATACTGCACCGTCAGCAAGTAATCGTTCCCGCTCTTGGGGTCCACCCAGAAGCTCGGCGCAATCATCTGATTCGACACCAGCGACGTGATGATGTTGCTCGTCACCTCCCGCTGCGTCAATCCCAACTGGCTCGCCCGCGTCCGGTCCACATCCAGCCGGATCGCCGGATAGTCCAGGTCCTGCGGAATGTAGACGTCGCTCACTCCCGGAATCCCGCGAATCTGCTCGGCCAATCGCGTCGCCACCCGCAGCGCCGCAGCCTGGTTCGCCCCGCTAATCTGCAAATCAATAGGCGCCGGCAGCCCCAGGTTCAACACCGCATCCACCAGCCCACCTGATTGAAAGAACGTCGCCAGCTGCGGCATCTCCTTCGCCAGCCGCGCCCGCACCTTCGCCATGTACTCGTAACTCCCGCCTTTATGCCCCTCTTTCAAGCTCGCCTGCACCGTCGCTGTATGTTGCGCGGAGTTACTCGTATAAATGGCCGAATAGTCCGGAGTAACACCAATATTCGAAACCACCATGTCCAAATCGTCCTTGTCCACCTCCTCGCGGATAATCGCCTCCACCCTCGCAATCTCCTCCGCCGTCACCTCCAGCCGCGTCCCCGATGGCGCCTTGATGTTGATCAAAAACTGTCCCGCGTCCGTCCGCGGAAAAAACGCCACCCCCAGCTGCGGATAAAGGAACAAACTCACCGCGAACAGTATCCCCGTCCCGCCCAGCACCAGCACAGGTCGCCGCAAAGCCACGTCGATCACCCGCGAATACCCATCCAGCATCCGTTCAAACAACCGGTTAAAGGCATTGTTAAACCGCTGCATCCACGTATGCTTCCCCACCCCGTCGTGGTGCGAATCCTCGTCCCGCAGGAACCGCGAACAGAACAGCGGCACCACCGTGACCGCAATCAGATAGGAGGAGAACAGCGCCAGCACCACCCCAACCGCCAGGGACGTAAACAAGAACTTACTTACCCCATACAGAAACGTCACCGGAAAGAACACAATCGCCGTCGTCAGCGTCGCCGCCAGCACCGGCAGCGTCACCTCTTCCCCGCCCTTCTCCGCCGCCAACTCCAACGGCCGCCCTAACTCTAAATGGCGAAAGATGTTCTCCAGCACCACCACAGAGTTATCAATCACCCGCGAAAACACCAGCGCCAGCCCGCCCAGCACCATCGTGTTCAACGTCCCCCCGCCCACCGCCAGCATCAGAAAGGTAGCTAGCGCCGACAACGGAATCGACAAACAAACCGCCACCGTCGCCCGGAAACTCCCTAGGAAAATCAGAATCATCAGCGCCGTCATCGCAAGGCCAATCGCCCCCTCGTGCAGCAACGTGCTAATCGCCTGCTTCACATACAACGACTGGTCAAACACCACATTCGCCTGCAACGCCTCCGGCACGTCCGACAGCCGCCCCACCGCCCGCCGGATCCCCTCCACCACCGAGATCGTGTTCGAATCCCCGCCCTGCTTCAGTACAGGCAGATACACCGATGGCTGCCCATCCACCCGAACTAAATTCGTCTGAATCTGCTGCGCGTCCTTAGCCAACCCAATATCGGCCACCGTCACTTGCCCCTGCGCCGGCGATTTCAACGGAATCTTGTTGATGTCATCCACCACCTCCACCAGACTATTCGTGTAAATCGAATAATCCAGCGGACCGATCTTTGTATCGCCCGCCGGTAGAATGACATTACTCTCATTCACCGCCCGCACCACATCCATCGGGCTCAACTGGTGCGCCTCCAGCTTCAGCGGATCCACGTACACCATAATCTGCCGGTACCGCCCGCCAAACGGCTGCGGTACCGACGCCCCCGGCACATTCGCCACCTGATTCCGCACCGCGTACTGCGCCGTATCGCGCAGAGCCGTCTCGGTCAACCCCTGCCCCTTCAAAGTAATCAAACACACCGGCAAACTGGACGCGTCAAACTTCAACACCACCGGCGGCAGCGTCCCCGGCGGCAGCCGCCGTAAATTCGCCATCGCCAGGTTCGAGATGTTACTCACCGCCGCGTCCGGATTCGTCCCCGGCTGAAAGTAAATTTTGATCAAACTAACGCCCGGCAACGACCGCGATTCAATGTGGTCCACACTGCTCGCCAGCGTAAAAAACCGCTCAAAACGCCCCGTGATACTCGTCTCCACCTGCTCCGGCGGCATCCCCGAAAAGAACGTAGCAACAACCACCACCGGAATCTCAATCGGCGGAAACAAGTCCACCGGCATCCGCGTCAGGCTCGACACGCCCACCACGCTGATCATCAAACAAATCACCACAATGAAATACGGATTCCGGATCGAAAACCCCGACATTTAACGCCCTCCGCCCGTCTTCAACTTCGTCTCCACCCGCTGCCCCACTCGCAGCCCGCTCCGGTTCCCGGTCACCACCAGTTCGCCCTCCCCAACACCCGTCAATATCTCCACCAACGCCGGCGTCTCCATCCCCAGCGTCACCGCCCGCTCCTCCAACACCCCATCCTTCACCACCATTACCGCCGGCTTCGTGTTGTGCCCGCTGACAGCCTGCACCGGCGCCGCCAGAGCCCCCGCCCGCGTCTCCAGCACAATCGTCGCCGTCCCGAACATCCCCGGCAGAATCACCCCCGTCCGGTTGTCGATGTCCACTTCCGTCTCCATCGTCCGCGTCGCTGCGTCCAACCGGTCGTTGAACCGCGCCACCCGTCCTTGAAACACCTGCTGCAACGCGTCCACCCGCACCTCCACCGCCCCGCCCAACTTCACCCGGCTCACGGCCGATTCCGGCACCGGCAACACCAGCCGCAAATGGTGAATCTGCGATATCCGCACCACCGGCATCGCCTGCGTCTGTGACGCCGTACCCGCCTGTATCATCGCCCCCGGATGCGCGTACCGCTTGGTAACCACCCCCGCAAACGGAGCCGTGATTTTCAGGTAATTCATCATCGTCCGCACCCGTTCCTTCGTCGCGCTCGATACATTCACCTGCTGCTCAGTCGCCGCCAGTGCCGCCTTCGCCGACTCCCACTGCCCCTCCGCCTCACGGTACTGCGCCGCCGAACTATCCACTTCCTGCTGCGCCACCAGATTCGGCCGCGCCTTCGATACAGCCTGCAGCCTTTCGTAAGCCACCTTCCGCATCAAATACGTCGCCTCCGTCCGCTTCACTTCACTCCGCGACCGCACCACGTCCAGCTCTGTCCGCCGCTCCGTCGCCGTCGCATGCGCCAACTCCTCCCCAAACTCCGGCACCTCCAACACCGCCACCACCTGCCCCGCCGCCACGTGGTCCCCCACGTCCACCGCAATCGATTTCAAATACCCCGCTACCTTCGCATGCACCTCCACCTCCTGGAACGGCCGGAACTCCGCCGCCACGTCCAACTCCCGCGTCAGGTCGTGCCGTCCCACCCGTTCCACCGGCACCGTCATCACCCGGTCCGTCTCCGCGCGCACCGCGCCCGCATGCTCAGCGCCGCACCCGGCCAACATCACGACGAACAATCCCAAAACAAAAACTGGTTTCATAGTCTCCCGTCAATTCCCCGCCAACACATACGAATGCCGCCAATACACCCGCAAATGCCGCGCTGCCTCGCCGCGCAGACGCACCCGCACCGCATGCCGGCCCGCGCCCGCCGCCGGCGCAAACGCCAACACGTACTGCTGACGAACCTCCAACCCGTCCAACGCCGCCGGCAACTCCTTGGCGCTCCCCGCCGTCAACATCCGCCCCCCGCTCTCCTCCGCCAGCGCCTGCAGCCGCAACGCCTGCCACGCATCCCGGTCGCGCCACAGCGGCAGGCTCACCACATACAAAACCGCATCCGTCTCCAACGCCGCCCGCCGCACTTCCTTCCACGAATGCGCGCTCGAATTGTCCAACCCGTCGGAGATCAACAGAATCGCCCGTCGCGCATTCCGCGCCCGCTTCACCATCCCCATCCCCCGCAACAGCGCATCCCCCAGCGCCGTCCCCCCGCCCGTCACCGCCCGGGCCACCTCGGCCCGTACCCCCTCCGCATCCCCGGTAAACTCGCACCCCTCCGCCATCTGCTCCGCAAACACCAAAAGGCAAAACTCATCCCCCGCCCGCGCCCTCGCCAGAAAATATCCCAACGCCTCCCGCGCCTCCGCGGCATGCTTCCCCATGCTCCGGCTCACGTCCAGCACAATCACGGTCGAGATCGCCACCTCCTCCACCCCGACCGACTCCAACCGCACCGCCCGCCCCTCATCCGTCACCTCAAAATTGGCAACACCCAACTCCCCGTGAAACCGGTTCCGGTCGTCGTAGACACCCGCGTTCACCAGTACCAACCGCCCCTCGGCGCGGAATCCCGTCTGCGCCGCCAGGCCCAGCCCAACTCCGAATAGCAACACGATACACCGCACCCTTCCCTTATCCCCCGCCGCCCCCCACCCAACCCATCCCCCATTCGGGGGATCTTTCCCGGAATCGCACCCTACCCGCCCGCGCCCCGCCCAAAACGCCAGTAAGCTGTAGGTGACTCTCATGCGTAACCGGACCTGGCCCGTATTTCTCATCGGTCTCGGCTCCCTGCTCGGCCTGCTGTTTCTGCCCGGCACCGCAGCCCTCCAGAAAACCCAGGATGTCTACGACAACATCCGCGCCGTCCAACTCGCCGACCAGCGCACCCAAGCCCGCCTCCAGGAACTCGAACGCCGCGTCTACCTCAACTCCATCCTCGTCCGCGAGCTCCTCCTCGACTCCTCCCCGGTCCAGAACAACCGCTACGAACGCGAGTTCCTGGAAAACCGCTACGCCGTCGAACGCCAGATCCTCGATCTCAAAGCCCACGCCCCCACCCGCGACTCCGGCGCCCTCCGCCGCCTCGAATCCGAACTCCAGAACTACTGGGGATCCGTCACCCCCGTCTTCCGCTGGTCCCCCGCCGAACGCCGCGAACGAGCGACATTCTTCCTCCGCGAACAACAACGTCCCCGCCGCCAAACCATCCTCGCTATCGCCGATGAAGTCGATGCACTCACCACCGCCGCCTACCGCCAGCAGTACCAGCAGGTGAACCTCAGCCAGATTACTTTCCGCACCGAAATCGAACGCATCGTTGCCATCGCCTTCGCCATCGGCGTCCTGATCGCCATCGCCTGCGTCTTCCGCATCGCCACCCTCGAATCCCGAGCCGACCGCCAGCGCGCCAAAACCGAACAGGCCGAAGAGCAACTCCGGCACCTCTCCACCCAGCTCATGCACGCCCAGGAGGAGGAGCGCAAAACCCTCTCCCGCGAACTCCACGACGAAGTCGGCCAAATGCTCACCGGCCTTCGCATGGAACTCGCCTCGCTCGAACAACTCCGCGAAGACCCGCCCCAATTCACCCATCACCTCACCGAAGCCAAATCCATCGCCGAACAATCCCTCCGCTCCGTCCGCGATCTCGCCGTCGGCCTCCGCCCCTCCGTCCTCGACCTCGGCCTCCTCCCCGCCCTCCAATGGCAAGCCCGCCACTTCTCGAAGCGGAGCGGCATCCCCGTCTCGGTTCAGGCGGATGGCGAATTCCAAACCCTATCCGAAGAGCACAAAATGTGCGTCTACCGCATCGTCCAGGAGACGCTCACCAACTGCGCCCGCCACGCCAGCGCAAAGAAGGCAGTAGTACATCTCAAAGCGACCGCCTCCCAGCTGGAGGTCTCTGTCAATGACGATGGCCGCGGCTTCGACACCCGCGCCCCGCGCCACGGCGGCCTCGGTCTGATCGGCATCGAAGAGCGCGTCCGCGAACTCGGCGGCGAACTCCAAATCACCTCCGAACCCGGCAAAGGCAGCCACCTCACCGTACGCTTCCCCCTCGCGAAAGGCACACCGGCATGAACCCCATCCGCGTCCTCCTTACCGACGACCACGGCGTCGTCCGCAAAGGCCTCCGCTTTCTCCTCACCCAGGACCCCGAAATCGAAATCGCCGGCGAAGCCGAAGACGGCCGCGAAGCAGTCCGCCTCGCCGCCGAACTCCTGCCCAGTATCGTCATCATGGACATCGCCATGCCCCAGCTCAACGGGCTCGACGCTGCCCAGCAGATCACCAAAGCCAACCCTCGCACCGCCGTTATCATGCTCAGCATGTACTCCGACGAGGAGTTCCTCATCCGCGCCCTCACCGCCGGCGCCAAGGGTTATTTGCTGAAGGATTCCGCCGAAGCCGACGTCCTCCGCGCCGTCCACGCTGTCGCCCAGGGCCGGACCTATTTCACCCCAAGCATCGCCCATACATTGCTCGAAGACTACATGCGCCGGCTCCAGCAGGAGGGCGTCCAAGACCGTTATGATCTCCTCACGGACCGCGAACGCGAAGTCCTCCAACTCCTCGCCGAAGGCCGCTCGAACAAAGACGTCGCCGCACTCCTGAACCTCAGCATCCACACCATCGACACCCACCGCACGAACTTCATGCAAAAGCTCGGCCTGCACAACACCGCCGAAATCGTCATCTTCGCCATGCGCAAAAAGATCATCGCCTAATGCAAAGAGCCCGCCAGGGTCTCCCCCAGCGGGCTCCGATCATCCAATCACCACTTACCGCCGGCCGCCATGCCCACCCCGATTGGAGTGTTCACCGCCCCCCCGGTTCCCGGAGCCGCCCTGCGGCCCGCCGGAGCGATAGTTCCCGCCACCATTGTTCTGGTAAACCCGGCCCTGGTTGCCGCCGCCCTGGTAGGCGCGGCTTTCGTAGGAATGATTCCCACCCGAGTAGCCACGGTTGACGACCACGCCGCCTCCACCACCTCGATATTGGACACCACCGCTGAACCCAGGCCGGTAGCCCTGCGAATACCGCACGTAGCCCCGGTTATGACCGCCGCCCCAGAAACCCAGGAAGAACCGCCCCCCGGTGTAACGAGGTGCCACCCAGTAGCCCCCCGCATACGGAGGCATCATCCAGTAGCCGTTCATCCATGCATAACGCCCGCCCCGGTAATTCCAATACCCGTCAACCCAGTAATACCCAGGCCCAGGCATCGGAGGCCGTTGGTAGGAGTAGTTGGGCGGAGGAGGAGGCGCCGGCGCATAAACGCCCTGGTCGTCCTGATCGTACCCATAGTCTCCCTGATCACCGGCATACTGGCCGTTGTCGTATTGCCCATTCTGCCCCTGGTAGCGCGGATCCTGCTCCGGATACTGCTGCTGCGGGTACTGTTGTTGAGGATACTGCTGCTGGGGATAACTCTGTTGCGGATACCCCTGCTGCGGGTACTGTTGCGGCGGATACTGCTGCCCATACATCCCCACCCCGGTCACCACCAAAACTGCCATCAAATTGCGTGTCATGGTTTTCTCCTTGTGCCGAAGGCCGTTTGCTGAGCGGCTCGTACATCTGTAACAATGCACGCCACGCGCCAAACCTAACTCATTGAAAACACAGGGACAGAAAACCCGACCCATCGGCCCGAAAAAACCGCCCGGTGGTTTCCAACCACCACTTCCTCCCCGGGGCGCCACCTGCCATAGGGGCAGCCCCCAGTTTGAACCACCGTAATTTCCCGCGGAATCTCCTGATTCCACTCGGCCTCACCACTACAACTTCGTAACAATCGAGGAATTGCAAAAAGGATTGTCCCTTTTTGTTCGTGGAACACGCAGTACCATTACGAGGCTGCTTATCGGAAGGAATCCCAATTCCACCACGTGGTGTTCGGCGGCTGAAGATAACCCCTTGTACAAGAATCCGGCCTGACACAGACTGGATTCGATTCTCAATCGACGAAGGAGCGACGAATGTTGAACAACGGCGATACAAAACGGCTTTTTAAAGTCGGCTCTCTGAAAGTTCGCGGGCTGGGTAGTTTTCACAAGACCCTCCCGCACAACCAGTACGGCGAGGTCGATAGCGCGGCCTTCGACTTGCTCGTTGGCGCGACGGAAGGCGATGGCTCCGGATTCGCCCTCGTTCCCAAGGGTGTACCGAATACCGCGCCTATTCCTGCCGCGGCACTGATCAACCCACAAGCCGGACTGGCCCACGACCCGCTGGTGAGTCACCCCGCAAGTCATTCCATGCCGCCGGCGCCCAAGGTCCTTTCAACCTCAACCGCGGCGGAAATGACCGAACTGTACTGGATGGCGCTGCTTCGCGATACGCCCTTCGACACGTTTGCAACTGATACCGACGTAGCAACGGCCGCCGCCGAGATCAGTTCCAGATTTCAGATGGCGGTCGGAGACGTCTCCGACGCAGGACATCTCCAGGCGGGCGTCGATTTGCCTGGACCGGCCGGACAACCGGCGACCATTACACCAGGCAACATATTCCGCCTCGGGCTCCCCGGTGAAGACATCGGCCCTCTCGTCAGCCAGTTCTTTGTCCGGCCCGTCAATTACGGAACTCAAAACATCGATCAGATGCAGGTGCCCTACAAGAAGGGCCAGAACTACCTCACCGCCTTTCCCGCGTGGCTCGCGGCGCAGAACACCGGAAAAGATAGCAACAATCAGGCCTATCCGCAGGCGAACGAGGATAGCGCCGCTAACTTTGAAGCCAATCGCCGGTACATCTCCACACCTCGCGATCTGGCCCGCTTCGTGAACAAAGATGCGCTCCATCAGGCGTACTTCAATGCCGCCCTCCTTCTTCTCTCCGGCGGAGCCAAGTGGACCCCGGGCAATCCATACAGCAGCACCGGCACGCTCAGCGGCCGCGAAGCCGGATTCGGAGTTTTGGGAGGCCCACACATTCTCGCCCTGGTGTCCGAGGTCGCCACGCGCGCGTTGAAAGTCGTCTGGAATCAGAAGTGGCAGGTCAATCTCCGCCTCCGTCCGGAAGCCTACGGCGGTCTCGTGCATGTGCAAAAAATTGGCATTGGCGGACCGAACGGGAAGCGGAAATACGGAACACCGGCTTGGGCAAGCACAACCACCGCGGCCGGCAAAGTGAAGGCGAAGTATGGAACGTTGCTCCTGCCGATGGCCTATACCCCGGGAAGTCCCACGCATCCCGCCTACGGGGCCGGGCACGCAACCGTAGCCGGTGCCTGCGTCACCGTGCTCAAGGCCTACTTCCAGACGCTCGACTCCTCTGGCATGCCCGTCAAATTCAATACGCTCACCGAACGGGCGGACCCGTTCGGCGCTGGCCAGACTATCGCCTCCTACGTCACCGGCGTCACCGCGCAGACCGGGGGCGACATCGGGACGCGCAGTCCCCTTCTGGCTTCGGTTGCGAGTCAGTTGACCATCGAAGGGGAACTGAACAAACTCGCAATGAACGTCGCCATGGGGCGCAGTATCGGCGGCGTCCATTGGCGCAGCGACAACACGCGCAGCCTGATGCTGGGAGAGGCCCTCGCAGCCCGAATTCTGGCCGACATCACCAGCGACTGCAATGAGCGGCCCGAGTTCGTCTTCCGCACCTTCAGCAGACGTTCTGACGGCGAACCGAAGACCATCCGCATCCGGCAAGGAAGAGTTTTCGTGGATGGTGTGATGGTGGATACGAATAGTTCTTCACTATAAGCGCCACCGCTTCGCCCGGCCTTACAGGCAATGATTTCAAGGTGCGGCGGAGAGCGCTGGCGCCTTTGGTTGTTCCTTGAGCGGTCGTATAGTAATTCCGGAGTGGCCGATCGTCGGTGCGCCGGAAACACATCATCTTCGGGCCAACCGGGTTCACTCCGACTTCCGTCCACCTCGGAACTTTCCCAAGTGACTGTCACCTGGGAAAGTTCCGAGGAATGCTAAAAGTTGAACTTCAGCGCAAACTGAATCTGCCGCATCGCCGCCGACGTCCCCGTCAACTTCCCGAAGTTCGACGCCGCCGTCGGGCTCGACCCGTTGTTCCAGCTCAACTGCCCACCTGCGTTCAACAGCACATGGTTCGGCGCATTGAACATCTCCATGCGGAACTCCACGTTCTTCCGCTCCGCCACTGGGAACAGCTTGTGAATCGAAATGTCCTGCGTCCCCATCCACGGGCCACGGAGGTTGTTCCGGCTGCAGTTGCCAAATACGCCAGCCACCGGATTGGCGAACGCCGCCGGGTTGAACCAGCCATTCTGATTGTTGCCGGAAAGCACAGGGTTGACGCCGGCCACACAGCTCAACCGCGTCGCGTTTGAAACAAAATTCGTCCCGCCCGAATCCCACGAAGACGTGTTCACCGGAGCCCCGCTCTGCAGCGTCGTAATCGTCCCAAGCTGCCAGTTGCCAACAACCTGATTCACCAGGCCCCCGTGATCCAGGAACTTCTGCCGCCGCCCAAACGGCAGCGTGTACAGCACCGAAGCAACAAGGCGGTGAGGGAAGTTAAAGTCCGACGGCCCTTTCTCACACCGCACCGGGCAACGCGCGTCCTGCGGAGAGAACGTGCTGCCAACAGTGCCCCGAATGTTGCTCGACGAGTCCATCGATTTCGACCATGTATAAGAAAACAGCCCGTTCAGATTGTTGCCCATCCGTGTGGTCAACTTGCCGCTCAACGCGTTATAGCTGCCCGTCGCATCGGCATTGATCCACTGAATACCGGACGCGCCCCACTCCGGATACGGCAGCCGCTGCACCACCGGCAACCGCGGATCCAGAATCCCCTGGTTCTGATTCGCCAGATAGTACAAGTGCCGGCTCTGCGAACCCACATACCCCGCCTCGAAGACCGTCGATTTCGCAAACGTCCGCTGCACGTTCAGCATGTACTGCATGATCGAGCTGTTCGGCAAATGCGTGTTCCCGCCCCAGGTAAGCCCAATCGGCACCGTCACCGGCAGCGCCGAGGTGTCGATGAAATTGTTGTAGCTGAACGTCGGCAACCCATACGTCGTCGGAGTCAACTGGCCCGTCCGCCCGCCCAGCCCGCGATTGAAATCGAAGATCGAATTCTTGCTCTCCTCCGCATAGAAAACACCCGCGCCGCCGCGGATCGACCACCGCTCGTTCGGGCTCCACGCCACGCCGAAACGGGGACCGAAGTTACGGTAATTCGTGTTGATCAGCCGGTCGCCAATCCGCCCATCCCGCACCGTCTGCAACGCCGGCAGCGTGCCCACGGGCAAGGCCCCAATGTTGGGCGTCGCCCAATACGGCGCATACCGGAAGGCCACATCGTCATAGAACGTGCCACTGCCCGTCCGCACATACACCGGATGCTTGCTCTGGTCCTGCACATTGGCCACATTCGGCAGCGGCTGATTCAACTGCACATTCACCTCCCGCCCGGACGTATCCAGCAGCGGCTGCATCACCTCCCAGCGCAGGCCCATCGTGACGGTAAGGTGCGAGTTAATGCGCCACGTGTCGTCGAAGTAGGTAGCCCATTCCGAGTTCCGGAATTCGGCCGACGCCAGCGCCACCGCGATGATCGAGTTGTTCGGATGCCCCAACAGGAAATCGGCGCCGGTATAGCCGCCCGCCTGGCTGGCCGTAGTAGCGCCAGTTGGCGTAATCGTGTTCGTGAACTGACCGTTAAACAGGAACTGCCCGCGCGGAAACTCGTTGCCCAATTGCGGGAACCGGTTCATGCGGAACTCGCCGCCCATGCGCAGCGAGTGCTTGCCGACAACCCAGGAGAAGTTATCGACGAACTGGTAATACTTATTGTCGATCTGAAACGGGCTGGAAGTCGGGTTGCCGAAACTCGTCAGGTTCTGCGCCAGCGAAATGCTGGGGACACCCCAGGAGTTCTTATCGGTGACTTTGACCGGAACGCCAATCTGCCCGCTCACATCTTCCACTCCCGCCAACTGCTGCGTAATGTTGTTGAACAGCGAGTTGTACCCGAATCGCGCCTCATTCACCTTGGTCGGCGAAATCGTCCGCACGTTCGATAGCACCCACTGGCTGGCCTTGGTGTACAGCGTATTCCCATCGTTCAATCCCATCGACGGCAGCACCGCCAGCGTCGATTCATCGTTCCACGAGTACCGCCCGAACCATTGCGATTTCGGGCTCTCGTTGAAGTCAATCCGCTGCGTCATCGTGTTCTTGTCCACCGGCGTCTTCGCCGCGTACTGGTAGTTGCGGAAAGGCAACCCCGGAGGCGTCGGTTGATTCGGTGACGGCATCCATTTCAACAACGTCGCCGAGCCCTTCGACAGCCGCGACGCCGGAATCTGGTTATTCGGAAACCGCACCTGCGTGATGTTCGGATACGTTCCCGCCCGCGACGTCGGATCGGCCAGCGGGAAACCGGGAAGCATCGAAGAGAAGTCCCCCGTCCGCATCTCATTGGTCAGAACGGTGGCCAGATTCGTCGTGGTCAGCCGCGAGTTATAACCCTCGAAATTGGACATGAAAAACAAGCGGTTCTTACCGTCATAGAGCTTGGGAATGACGATAGGCCCCCCGAGCGTGAATCCATACTGATTCTGCCGGTAGGGGGCTTTCGAGGGGGAGGGGTTGGTGGCCGTGCGGGTAGCGGAAGCGAAGTCATAATTCCGCGCATCAAACTTGTCGTTCCGCAAAAACTCAAACAGCGTCCCGTGGTACTCATTCGTCCCCGGCTTCGTCGACACGTTGATCCTAAATCCGGCAGTTGAACCCGTTCAAACGGGTGCCGGCAACGCCGCCACCGGCCCACTCGGATAGAACTCACGGAAAATCACGCGCAGCAAACGCGCCCACCGTTCCGCCCGGCTCAACTGCTCCGCACTGGCTGCAAAC
>CANIVU010000114.1 GCA_947470805.1 Acidobacteriota bacterium
GCTATCCCACCGCCACCGCGCCATTCCAGCCCCAACCCGGCCAATCCCGCGCCCGCTATCCCACCGCCACCGCGCCATTCCAGCCCCAACCCGGCCAATCCCGCGCCCGCTATCCCACCGCCACCGCGCCATTCCAGCCCCAACCCAGCCAAGCCCGCGCCCGTAATCCCAGCGCCGCCGCGCCATTCCAGCCCCAACCCGGCCAATCCCGCGCCCCCAACTCCACCAACACAACCCCGCCATTCCATCCCCAACCCAGCCAACCCAACTCCCCCAAACGCACTCCCGCCCGCCATCCCCGCAGCGCCCAACCACCCAAACTGTCCACACAAAAAACTAATCAAACCTCTTCCCCCGCTCCTCCGGCACAATCCGCCGCAGCGTATAAATATCCGTCCCAGCCAACTCCGCCCCCCAACTCCCCATCGTCTCCCACGGGTCCCACTTCGCACTAATCAGCCGACCCGTCACCCCCCGTACCTCGTCACTCGCCAAAAACGCAATCAACCGCGCCGCTACCGCCGGATCATCCCCACCCTTCTCCTTCTGCACCACAGCCTTCCCATACTCCCCGCCCGCCGCCTCCGGCGCCGCCCGCAACACCGCCTCCAACATCTCCGTATTCATCGCCCCCGGAGCCACACAATGAATCCGCACCCCCAACTCCGCCGCCTCCACCGCCAACGTCTCCGACAGTCTTACCAACCCCGCCTTCGCCGTCGCATACGCACTGAAATTCGGACGCGGCGCCGTCGCCCCGCCCCCCGACAGATTCACAATCACCCCGCCCCCGCCAGCGCCCATCCACGGAATCGCCCCCCGCATCAACGCCGCCGGAGCCAGCAAATTCACCTGCAAAGTCTCCCGCCACGCCGCCGCGTCGTTCTCCCAAAACTTCCCGATCGGCCCCACCATCGCCGCGTTGTTCACCAACACGTCCAGCCGCTCCACCCGCTCCCGCGCCGCCCGCAAAACCGCCGCCCCCGCCTCCGGATCCGACAAATCCGCGGCCACGGCAAAAGCCCCCAACTCCTCCGCCAACGCCGCCAGCCGCTCCCCGCTCCGGGCCACCAGAATCAGGTTAGCCCCCGTCTTACCGAACTCCCGCGCAATCGCCTCGCCCAGCCCGCGCGAGGCCCCTGTAATCAGTACATTACGTCCGGAAGTCAAATGAATCAGCCCTTTGCATGAAATAACCATTGTATGCTGAGTAGATATAAATGGAGACTAGAACCACGTTGGAACCCGATATCTCATTGATCCTCCCGGCCTACAATGAAGCCGCGACGATCGTGAATACCATCCGGGAATCCCACCGTTATTTCGAGTCCCGCGGCCTCAAATCTCAGATCATCGTTTCCGCCGACGGCAACGATGGCACCCGCGAAAAATCCCGCGAATTAACCGCCGAAATCCCCGGCCTCATCGTCATCGGCAGCGCCCAGCGCTCGGGCAAAGGACGCGGCATCCGCCTCGGCGTCCAACAAGCCACCGGCCAGATCATCGGCTTCGCCGACGCTGACAACAAAGTCCCCATCGACGAGTTCGACAAGTTCCTCCCCCTCCTCCGCGCCAACTCCGACGTCGTCATCGGCTCCCGCGCCATCGATTCCACCAAAATCGAAAAAGCCCAACCCATCTACCGCCAAATCGGCTCCCGCGGCTTCTACTACTTCGTCCAAACCGTCGTCGGCCTCCCCGGCATCACCGACTCCCAGTGCGGCTTCAAATTCTTCCGCCACGCCCTCGCCAAAGCCGTCTTCGCCAAACAGGAAATCGACGGCTATATGTACGATGTCGAAATCCTCGCCCTCGCCATTCGCATGGGTGCCAAACTCGAACAAGTGCCCGTCCGCTGGCGTGACGACGCCGACTCCCGCCTCGACATGGTCGCCGGCAATATCCAGAACGTCAAAGACATCTTCCGCATCCGCCGCCGTCTGGCCGCCATCCGCCCCGAAGAATACGCCACCGCCCGCCAGGCCGTCGCCAATCAAAAATAAACGCATGCACGTACTCATCACCGGCGCCGCCGGCTTCATCGGCAGCTCCCTCACCGACCGCCTTCTTGCCAACGGCCACACCGTTACCGGTGTCGATAACCTCTCCACCGGCCAAATCGAATTCCTCGCCGGCGCCCAGGCCCATCCCAACTTCACCCTCCGCCAGCACGATCTCCTCGATCTAGCCGCCCTCACCGAATCCGTCGCCGGCGCCGACCTCGTCGTCCACTTCGCCGCCAACGCCGATGTCCGCTTCGGCCCCGATCACCCCGATCGCGACCTCCAGCAAAACATCATCGTCACCTGGAACGTCCTCGAAGCCATGCGCCGCAACAACGTCAAGCGCATCGCCTTCTCCTCCACCGGCTCCGTCTACGGCGAATCCGCCGTCATCCCCACCCCCGAAGACGCCCCGTTCCCCATCCAGACGTCCCTCTACGGCGCCAGCAAAATCTCCGCCGAAGGGCTGATCTCCGCCTACTGCGAAAGCTTCGCCATGGAAGGCTTCATCTTCCGCTTCGTGTCCATCCTCGGCGAACGCTACACCCACGGCCACGTCCTGGACTTCTACAAGTCCCTGCGCAACGATCCCACCCGCCTCCGCGTCCTCGGCAACGGCACCCAGCGCAAGAGCTACCTCTACGTGCAGGACTGTGTCGACGCCATCCTCACCGTGCTCGACAAGGCGAAGGACCGCGTCAACATCTACAACCTCGGCACGAATGAATACTGCCGCGTGACGGATTCCATCGGTTGGATCACCGGCCACCTCGGCGTGACGCCGGAGTTCGATTTCACCGGCGGCGACCGCGGCTGGATTGGCGACAACCCGTTCATCTTCCTCGAAACGAAGAAGGTGCGCAGCCTCGGCTGGGAGCCAAAACTAACGATTCAACAGGCCGTCATCAAGACGGTGGAATATCTCCAAGCCAACCCCTGGGTCCTCGAGCGCCGCTAAGACCGGGCCAGCGGAAGCTCCTCAATCAACGCGAAAACCGGGCTTGCCCCCCGAAGCCCGAAGGGCGAAGGGGGGGCACCCAGGAATTGTCTGGTAAAACGCTAATTCCCCGTCGGCGAAACCTTCAGCTGATTCACAACTTTCGACACGCCCTTCACCCGCCCGGCCACCTTATCGGCCTTCAGCTTGGCCCGGTCCGTCCGCACGATCCCGGTGATGGTCACAACGCCGTCCTTCACGGTCACTTCCAGCGCCCCGCCCTTCACCTCCGGATCCCCGGCCAGCCGCCGCTTCACCGAATCGTAGATCTCATCGTCCTTCTTCTGATCCGCAAACGCGGGAGTGAGCAGCAATAAAAACAGCGCAGTTTTCTTAAGCATCTCGATCATTGACCATCCTTCGCCAGTCTAACTCATTCAGGAACTCCGGCTGATTCCGCCAATCCGGCTTCACCTTCACAAACAGTTCCAGAAATATCTTTCTGTCGAAAAACCGCTCCATCTCCATCCGCGCCGACGTGCCGATCTTCTTGATCATCGCCCCGCTGGCGCCCACGATAATATTCTTCTGTCCGGCCCGCTCCACATAAATCGTGGCCGCAATGCGAATGACGTTGGTCTTGTCTTCCCATTCGTCCACCAGCACCGCCACCGAATGCGGCACCTCCTGCGTGGCCAGAATCAGGATGCGCTCCCGTATCAGCTCCGCCGCCAAAAACCGCGACGGAACATCGGTCAAATGGTCCGCCGGATACAGAGCCTTCGCCATCGGCAGGTAGCCGACGATCGCCTTCTTCAGCTCTTCAATCCCCTCGCCCTTCCTTGCCGAAACCGGAATATACGCCGCAAAATCGTGCAATTCCCGATAGTGCTCAATCAGCGTGAACAGCTTCGGCTTATCGTGAATCGCGTCGATCTTGTTCAACACCAGGATCACCGGCGTCCCCGGCTTCTTCACCAGGTCCACGGCCTGCGCATCCTCGGCGTTCGGCTTGTTCTTCGCGTCCACCACGAACACAATCACGTCGATCGAGTCCATCGCCGCCCGCACCGCCTGCATCATCCGCCGGTTGATCACCGTATCGGATTTATGCAGCCCCGGCGTATCGACGAAGACGATCTGCTCGTTCTCCCCCGTCCACACACCGTTCAGCGCCGTGCGCGTCGTCTGCGCCTTCGCTGTTACAATCGCAATCTTCTCACCCACAATCGCGTTCAACAACGTCGACTTGCCGGCGTTCGGACGGCCAATAATCGTGGCCGTTCCCGCATGATACTTAGGCTTTTTAGCTTTAGGCATCCTTTTTCTCTTCCACTGCTGGATGCTCCTTCTGAGGTTCTGGTTCTGTGGCCCGCAGTATGCGAGCCCGATCGACACGCCGGTCATTGGCGGCGACAATTTCAATACGAATTCCTTCGCGCTCAACCGCTTCGCCCACCCGCGGCACGCGTCCCAACCACTCGGCGGCCAGCCCGCCCACAGTGGTCGAATCAAACTGTTCTTCGGGCCGGAAGCCCACTAATTCCTGCAGGTGGTCCAGGTCGAAACTCCCGCTCACCAGCCATGCGCCTTCACCGTCCGGAGTAACATCGGCCACCGGCTCGTGCTCATCGCGGATCTCGCCGAAAATCTCTTCCACCAGATCTTCCATCGTCGCCAGCCCCGCCGTGTTCCCATACTCGTCCACGACAACAGCCATGTGCGCCCCGTCGCGCTGCATCTCGCGCAGCAGCGCCGTCACTTTCTTCTGTTCCGGCACCACGCGGATCGGACGCATCAACTCCCACGCCTTCCGCCCCCGCTCGTTCGGATTGCGCTCAAACATGTCCCGCACGTGGATGAACCCGACGACGTTGTCGATCGACTCGTCAAACACCGGCACCCGCGAATACTGCTCGTTGATAACCAGCTGCCGCAACTCTTCCAGCGATTTGCTCTTCTCAATGGCCACAATCCGCGGCCGCGGTGTCATCACCTCGTGAACAGTCTTATCGCCGAACGCCACCACGGACTGAATCAGTTGCCGGTCTTCTTCCTCAATCAGCCCCTCTTCCTTGCCCGCCGTAATCAGCGCTTCCACGTTGTTCTCGGCGTTCGACGTGCCGCCGTTCTCCTCATCGGCCGCCTCGCGCAGTTCCGTCAGCGATTGGAAGAACTTCAACACCGCCACCAGCGGCCGCATCACCAGAATCATCGCGTGCAGCAACGGCAGAAACGCAAATAGCCACTTCCCGCTCGTCTGGCGATACAACAACTGCGGCAGAATCTGCGCAAAGAACATACACAGCGCCCACGCCAGCACCGCGGCTTCCGCAATCGCGTTCCAGAAGTGATCCCGCCCGGCGCCCAGCAGCGCCAGCGAAAAAACGCCCATCAGAGCAATTAGCGCGTGCTTGAATAGCGAAAAGGTCAACGCCCCGCGCTCAATCTTCAGCCCCAGCCGTTCTTCCAGATTGTCTTTGAAATACTCAAGCGCCGGGTACTCCCGCGATCGCAACCGCAACGCCTCCACATACAGCAGTTGCGCCAGCGTGCTCAACGTCAGCAAGCCGGAAAACACCGCCAATGTCAGGAAAAACGCAATGTTCATCGCCGCGTCCGCTCAATCAGCCCAGCCGGCAATCCCAACTTCTCACGCCAGCGGGACTCCAATCGCCGCATCGCGCCCTTATCCGTCTCATGGTCGTGCCCCAACAGGTGCAGCGTCCCATGCAGCATCAGAATCTCAATCTCGGTCTCAATCGGGTGCCCGAACTCGGCCGCCTGGGCCTTCGCTCGCGGCGCCGAAATCGCCAGATCGCCCAACGATTCCTCCCCTTCTACCGACGGGAACGACAACACGTCCGTCGCGTAGTCATGCTCCAGAAAGGTGGCGTTCAGCCGCCGCAACTCGGCGTCCGAAGTCAGCAGGCACGTAAAGTCCCGCCCCTTCGTCACCAGCGTCGTGAGCGTTTGCTGAAACAGCCGTAGGCGCTTGCGGTCAAGCCCGCGAGGCGCGCTGCGAAATAGAAAAGTACTGCCATCCGGCGACATAGTTGTGTGTGTTCACTCAGGCGTTCGGCGAGTTCGTTTTCGCCGGGTTGGGGTTGTTGGCGGGGTCCGCGTCGGCCATGACTTCGTTCAGTCGCAGCCGCAGTTGCCGCGCGTTCGCGGCGTTCTCTCCGTGCGCTTCGTAGGCGCGGATGATTCGTTGGACCAAGCTATGACGGACAACATCCTGCTCATCGAAATGCACGAAGCTGATCCCGGGAATGTTCTTCAGAATTTCAACCGCCTCGATCAGGCCGCTCTTCCGCCCGCTCGGCAAATCGATCTGCGTCGCATCCCCCGTCACGACAGTCTTCGAGTTGAAGCCCTGCCGCGTCAGGACCATCTTCATCTGCTCCGGCGTCGAGTTCTGCGCCTCGTCCAGAATGATGAAACTATCGTTCAGCGTCCGCCCGCGCATAAACGCCAGCGGCGCCACTTCGATGATGTTTTTCTCGATGAACTTCTCCACTTTTTCGGCATCGAGCATGTCGAAAAGCGCGTCATACAGCGGCCGCAAATACGGGTCGATCTTCTCCTGCAGCGTCCCCGGCAGAAAGCCCAGTTTCTCGCCCGCCTCCACCGCCGGCCGGGTCAGAATGATGCGCGAAACCCGCTTCGACAACAATGCCGACACCGCCATCGCCACAGCCAGATACGTTTTCCCCGTGCCAGCCGGGCCCACGCCAAACACCAGATCGTTGCGCTCAATCGCTTCCAGATACCGGCACTGGTTAATGGTTTTCGGCGTCAGGACTTTCTTGCCAAAACTCCGCTGCCGCCCGCTCGCCACCAGCGCGCGAATCGTAACAGCCTCATCGCCAATGACGATCCGCAAGTAACTCGCCATCTCCGCGCTCGAAAACACTTTGCCCTCGCGAACGAGTTCCGTGTAATCGGTCACAATCCGGCAAGCCCGCTCCACGCCCGGCTCTTCGCCCTCGATCTCCAAGGTGCCATTCGCCATGCGTGTCCGAACCGCAAGCGCAGTTTCCAGCAGGCGAATATTCTCGTCGCGAGTTCCGTAAAGGGCTTCCACCCCCTGTGGCAGGGGCACACTTAGTCGCATGTATGAGTGCGGGAGAACATCACCCTGAATTATAGCAACTCCCCGCTCTCGTCCCTCCGGCTAGAAAATACCTTTGCCCTCGTTCCCCAGCCGTGTATTCACCACCACCACGGCAACAACCGCCACCGCGGCCACCACGCCAATCGCGATCCACTTCCCCTTCCCGCCCTTCTTCTTCACAACTTTCTTCTCAACGGGAGCGGGAACCGGAGCCGCCGCCGGAGCAGGCGCCTGCGCCGCAAACATCGAACACGCCAAAATCAAAGCAAGTATAGGTTTCATGACTCTATACGCGAATCCTACCAACCCAAACAGCTCACCGCAATGAAGTCCTTTGCCCCTCGCCGTTCAACTTTTTCGCCCGCGCAAAATCCTCCGTCAACTGCCGCGTCACCTTCCCCGCCACATCCGCGCTCGCCCCCTTGAACTTCCCCCCCAACGACTCCTGCGTCGTCGACCAAATCACATCCCCGTCTTTATTCACCAGCCGCACCGAAATCACCGCCTCATGCTTCCGCTCCGCAATCCGTACCGACTCCTGCTCCCCCACGCTAAATCCCACGCCCCCCCGGTTCGACCCGCTCGTCCGCGTACTCCCAATCTGCGACCGTCCCTGAATCCCCTCGCTCGCCTGAAACGTATCCGTAAAAACCAGATCCTCCGCCGACCCCCGCAAAATCGTATCCGCCTTATCCGCATTCTCCGTAACAACAAACAGCCGCGTCCCCTGCAACGAGCCGATCAACATATCCCGAATCTGCACCGCCGTCTCCCCGCCCGCCAGACGTTCCACAAACAACCGCTTCACCTTCAACAACTCCAATAGCTGTGGATGCTCATCCACCGCCACCCCCGGCGACAGATTCACAACTTCCTTCTGCCCCAACAACGGCAACGCCGCCACCGCCAGCCAAAGTACGATCCTCATCCCTTACCCGCCTTCCGCGCCTCGTCGTCCTGGAAGGTAATCTTCCGTCCCGTCCGCGCCTCCAGACTCACCAGCACGCCCCGCACATCGGCCTTCTCCACCCGGAATATCAACGCCTGCGCCCGCCCCTCGCCATCGGTGTACCCAACAGTCAGGAAGTGTTTCCGCGCCTTCGCCAGCAAAAACAGCGGGCTCACCAAAACCGCACTGATATACCGCCGGTCCACCTTCTGGCCGTACTCAATACTGACAATCCGCTCATACGGAATCTCCACCGTCTTCGCCTTGGTCTCAAACCGCAGCGAGGTGACATCGGTGGTAATAATCCGCCCCCCGGCCTTCTCAGCGAACACCGACGAAGTGCCGCCGATATACTCCGCCCGTCCGCCCAGGCTCCCCGCCCAAAGCGCCACCGCCCCGAAGAAAATCAAAAACCGCATACGTATAGGTAGTGCCCGCCACGCGGCGGAAATCTCAAAGAAAAAAGAAAACAAATCGCCGTTTCGTTCGTCTTGAATACTTGAGACGTTTATATGAGCAATAAATCCTGGCGAGCCTTCGCCGCCTCCGCCCTCCTGGCGCTTACGATCGGAACGATCGGCCAGCGCATCCCCGCCGCCTGCGCCGTCGAAGTCGCCGCCGAGCGCATCGCCGGTTTCCAGCCCAAACGTTCCGTAGCCGTCGAACAAGCCGTCGACCTAATCCGCGAAGGCGACTACAGCCTCGCCCTCCTCCGCCTGACCTCCGAAAAGCAGGACACGTCGATGCCCGCCCAGGCCCGCATCTTCAGCGCCTACGCCCTCCTCCTCGCCGGCAACTCCTTCGGCGCCTTCCCCGACCGCGGCTAATTCACCGGCAAAACCAGATTCCCCTGCACCCCCGTCCCGCCCACCTCAATCGTCAGTAAATGGTTCCCCGGCGGCAACGTCTCCGGCACGCGAATGTTGATCTGGTTCAACCCCGCCCCCGTCAACCCGGCAAACTGCACATCCGCCCGCACACCTCCCACCCGCACCAACACCGTATTCACCAACGAACTAGCACCCCCCGGTACCACTCCCGCCGCCACGTTCGGCGAGGTCGGCCCGAACCCCGTCCCATACAACGCGATCAGCTCCCCCGCCAACGCCGGCCGCGACCCGCGCACCACCGTCGGCAAACTGATCAACCCGCCCCGCGCATCCACCGCCGCCGGCAAAACACTACTCCCCGAACTCCCAATCTGGAACAGCGCCGGCGCCACCCGCGCCAACGTCACCGTCCCCCGCGCCGTCGTCCCACCCGCGTCCACCTCCACCGTCACCGGCCCATTCGTCGCCGTGTCCGGCACCTGCACATTCAACTGCCCCGGCCCCACAAAGAAGATCGCCGCCGCCCGCCCATCAATCCGCACCGCCGTCCCGTCCAGCGAAGTCGGCAGCCGCGTCCCGATAATCTCCGCCCCCGTCCACGTCCGCCCCGGCGCCGGCGTCGAAGCAAGGTTCTCCCCGAAAATCGTAATCCAAGCCCCCGGCGCCACCGCCCCCGTCGCAAAGCTCGCCCCGTTCACAACCCCGGTAATCCGCGGCGGCCCCGCGATCGAACGGAACGCCTCCAGCTGCACCGTCACCGTCGAAAACTGCGGCGACGTCGCCGCGCTTTCCACAATCAGCCCGCCGTTATACGTCCCCGCCTCCAGATAATACGGGTCCAGCGTCACCGTCACCGTCGCCGTCCCCCGCCCGCGCTGCGGGTTCACGCTGATCCAGTCTTTCGACAGCCCGCTCACAATCGGCGTAATGCTCCACAGTGTATCCGCGCCCGAAGTTACCACTCGGAACGTCCGTCGCAACACCGTCTCCCCGCCCGCCGGCGCCCGTTCGGCAATCGACGCGACCGATGTCGCCAGCGTCGAACTCGACGTCGTCGCGCCTACCATTCGCACGCTCCCCGTCACCGTCACCGTCGCCCCGCGCTCATCAATCCCGCCCACCTCAAACGGAATCGTCCGCGGCACTGCGCCCACCTCCGGCCAGCACAGCGTCGTTCGCAACAACCCGTTCCGCGGCAGCGCCGCCGACCCGAAGAAGTCCACAATCTGTGTCGACAGGTTCACCCCGTCCGCCGTCCACCGGTTTAACTGCACCGCGTACCCCGCCGTCTCCTGCACCACCAACTCGTGCCGCCACCGGCAGTTCGTCGCCGCATCGGTCTGCGCCACATCCCGCGGCGCCGCCGTCAACGTCAACGTCGCCCGCGTCGGCCGCGGCAAAAAGTCCACATCCACAAACGTCGTCCACGCCCGCCCGCTCGCCACCGTCACCCCGCCCACTTCAATCCGCCGCTTCCGCGGCAAACTCGTCAACTTTGCCCGCAACGACACGCCCACCCCGCCAAACGCCGGCAGTTGATCCGTGTCAAAAAAGCCAATGATATCGGCGCTCCGGTCCACCCCATCAATCGCCAATCTTGTAATCCGCGCCGCCACGTCCACCGTCTCATCCACCCGCAGCGTGTAGAAAAAGGTGTAGCCATCGGCGTCCGGCTGCGTCTCAATCACCGGGCTCGGCGCCACGCTCACCGCCGCCCCGGCTTGCGTGAAAGTAACCGTCGCCCGCACCGTCACGTTCAATGGCGCCAGCGCCCCCGCCGTCACCGTAACAATCCCTTCAAACGTCCCCGGCGAAGTCAGCAGCGCCGGATTCACCGACACATTCAACGTCCCCGGCACCGCCGAAGTCGCCGCCCCCGACACAGCCGACAACGTAATCCACGGCACCGACTTCGTCACCGTATACGCCACCGCCGCCGCCGCCGAGTTCCGCACATCCAGCCGCTGCGCCGCCGTAGCGGAAACCCCATCCTGCACCGAGAAAGCCAGCGTTGAAGTACTCACGCTCAACCCCGGCGCCGCCTCGTCATTCAAGTACTGCGAATACGCCGGAAACCCCACCGAAAACCGCCCATACGCCGACCGCCCCGCGATGTCGCAATACGTCAACCCCTTCGGCGGCACCGGCCCATACGACAACTGCCCGAGCACCTGCCCGTCCCGCGTCATCAACGGCGAACCCGACGACCCGCCCTCCGTCCGCCCCTCCGTCTCCCCGATCTGCCAGTAGAGCGCAGCCGGAGCCTCCTCCCCGCCCACGTTTCCCGTCTGGTCCGCAATCCGCGTCCCCAGCGTCACGCGCTGGTAATTCGTCGGCGTCCCCCCGGGATGATGAATGCCCACGGTCGCCGTCCCCAACTCCACCGCCGCGGCACTCCAACCCAAATACGACCGCGGCCCCGGCGCCGCGCTGTCCAGTAACAACAAAGTGTAATCCCCCGCGCCCATCCCGCCCGTCGCCAGCAGCCGCGCCCCGCGCGTCGACGGCCGCGACGCCCGCGTCGGCACCGCCCCATTACAAGCATTCGTCCGGAAATCCCAATAAACAACCACACTCCGCGCATGCGTCTGCGTGCTCACGCAGTGGTTCGCCGTCAAAAAATACGGCTGAAACGTCCGGCTCCGAGTCACCAACAACGACCCGCTGCAAAAGTAACTAAACCCATCCTTGACGACATCGTAAGAACCTACCGCCGTCATCGTCTGCGAAAACTCCGGATAACACGAAACGTCTTTCTGACAAGGCGCCGTCGACGCCCGATCCCCAATCAAATGCACTAATTCATCCAGCAAAAACGGCAACTCCGCCGGATCGCGGGGCAGCACCATCTCCACCGTCGCCGCGTCCCCTTCCATGGGCAGGGACCAAAACTCCCCATCCCCGTTCGGGCCCCGTCCCGTGATCGGCCCATCGACGGCCGAAGGGTTCGCCGCCAAATACTCCCGCGACGCCCCGGCCGGATAGACCCACAACGAGCCCCCGCCCAAATCCACTTCCTTGAAATGCAGCCGCACCGCCTCCGCCCCAGTGGAAGCCACATCGAACCGCACCACCCAACTCCCATCCTCCCGCGCGACGCTCGCAACCTCCGCCCGCCGCGGCGCCATCACCGCGCGCACCCGTCCCGTCGCCCGTTCCGGCAAGCTAACCCGTTCCCGTTCCGTCAACGCCCCCAGCCGCCGCGCCCGCGCCGCAGGCGTGAAAACCATCGGCGGCAACACCCTCGAAGGCGCAGCCGCGGAAGCCTCCGAAATCGCCATCGGCAACTCCGCCTGCCCATACACAGCCAAGGCAATAAAAAACAGAATCACTCGAACCATAAATGGAAACCCCCGTCCGTTACTGCTTCCGCCTCCCGGGAAGCAGCGCTTCCCAGTTCTGCACAACCACCAGCCCCGGAGCCGCGGCGTCGCTCACCGTCGGAATCACAAATCGCTGCCCGTCCGGAGTTACATCGAAGCCCAGTTGCGCGTGAATGGCCGCGCGCGCCTCCACGGGAATCTCGAACAGCCGCTCAGCGGCTCCAAACCGCGGCGTCCCCCCCAGTTGCATCGGTACCGCATAAACCCGCCCATCATAGCCCAGATAGAAAAGCTCTTTCCCATCCCGCCGCCAGCGCAAAAGCTGCGCCCCCGCTCGCGAAATCCGGAATCGCTCGCCCGTAACCGCCGGATTGTCCCCGCCCGTAAATGCCTGGATGTACAACTCCGCCGGCCCCGACTCGGCCGAAATAAACGCAATCCATTTCCCATCGGGCGAAAACGCCGCGCTGCCCTCATGGAACGTCGAATGCAGCAACGGCGTGATCTTTCGATTTCGCTGCAAATCCATCACGAGAACGTCCCCCTGGATCTCGCTCGCCAGCCGCGCCGCTCCATTATTAGAGAACAGCAGAAACCGACCGTCGGGCGACCAGTCCGTTGGACTCTGGAACCCGCCTTCGGTCTCAATCACCTCCGTATCGTTCTCGGCCACACCCCGGATCGCAATCCTCGGCCTCCGGCCCCCCATCGCATGCAAATACGCCAACCGGTCCCCCGTTGGCGACCACACCGCGGAATCCCGAATGCCCGCCGCGTCAGTCAACTGCTTCGACGTCCCCGTCGCCGCATCCACAATCCATAGGTTCTGGCCACCCCGCTCCACGTCGTAAATCGCCGTCGCGATATACCGCTGGTCCGGCGACAGGCTGGCCCATTTTAAATTGACATTCGCCGGCCCCACCTTCCCCATCGCACGCCCCGCCCGGTCCACCCACCCCAGTTGCGACCGTTCCGCGTATTGCTGGTAAACCAGCGTCCCGTTGGCCGACACCGAAAAGTCCGCCGTTGCCAACGGCCGGAAAGACAACACCTGCTTCACAATCGGTACCGCATCCCCCGTCAACTGCCGCCGCGATAGATCGAACGGATGAGCCACCAGATTGCCGCCGGAAACGTAAAGGAGGTACGACGCGCCCAGTGTCACCGTCGACGCCGCAAACTGCACCCGCGAATCCGATAACAACGGTAGCCGCGTCGATTCCGGCTGATCCGCCCGTCCAATCGCCGCCCGGTACCGCTTCGCCGCCCCGTCCCAAACCGTGTACAGCAACTCCTCCGTGCCCGGGAGCGCCTGCGGCCAATGAACAAACGTTGCCGTCGCCTCCGGCGTCCCCCCATTCGGTGAAACCATGTACGTCGATAAATTCGTGTCTAGCAGCAGTTTCGCCGGATTCACCAGCAGCCCCGTCAGCGTGAACGCCGGCGCGTCCGCCACCGCCACAAACCCCTCCCCGTTCAACGGAATCCGCCGGATCTTTCCTCGGAAGCTCACGTAAAGTGCATTGCTGTCGGCCGGCCAGAACAGCGTGTTCGCCCCCTGCGTGTTGGGAATCGGTGTCGACTCGAGCGACGCCAGATCGCGCAAAAACAGCTGAAATCCGCCGCTGCGATCGATAGCCGAATACGCTAGCCGCGTTCCGTCCGGTGACAACGCGAACGACTGCCGGCTCGCCGCCCCTTCCATCGCGTACCCCGCCGGTGGCGCAATCGTGAACCGTACCGCCGGCTGCGGTGCTGGCATCGCCCGCGGAATCGACCCCGCCCAATACCCCGCCACCGCCGCCACCAGAACCACCGCGCCCGCCCACGGAAGCCAGGGCCGTGCCACCTTCGGCGTCGCCACCGGCGCAGCCGCAATCTCCAATACCGTCCGCGCCGTCGCACTGTGCAGCGGCGCCACAAACCGGTAGCCCTTGCCCGGTAGCGTTTCAATATAACGCGGCTGGTCCGGCGAATCCCCAAGCGCCTGCCGCAACTTGTTCACCGCCGAGTTAATCCCCTGCTCGAAATCGACGAACGTCGTCCCTTCCCACAGCCGGCTCTGCAACTCCTCCCGGCTCACTACCTCTCCAGGCCGATCCAACAGCATCATCAAAATCTGCAGCGGCTTCCCCTGCAGCCGGATCCGCGTCCCGTATTTGCGCAGATCCCCGCTCCCGGCTTCGAATTCGAAGGGGCCAAACAACTTTTTGGCGGTTGTAGCCGGTTGAGGTCCCATAAAGGTGCGGAAAGGTTCGTCGGCGAACGGGCAAGGTCGCTACCTAACAGATGTAGTTTGAGAGGGTTACGGAGTGATGTCAAGAAAATTCGAATTCTAGGAATTCCGGCGCCCATCCTGCCCTACGCTTCGATCCATGTACTGCAAACCACTCCTGTTTTCCCTACTCGCAGCCGCCGCGGCCTGGTCCCAGGCCCAAGTCATCGCCACCGGCCTACAAGGACCAAACAAACTCCTCCTCACCCCACGCGGGAATTTCCTCGTCTCCGAAACCAGCATGGCTATCAATGCCGGTCGCGTCTCTTTTGTCACCCGTGGCGGCGCCCGCCGCAGTCTCATCGAAGGGCTGCCCTCCGGGACCGAGGTCACCCTCGCCGGTGGCAGCGGGCCCTCCGCCATGGCCTTGAACGGCCGCACCCTCTACGTCGCCCTCGGCGCCGGCGATTCCGAACGCCGCGGCACCGCCCCCGGAACCTCCGTCCCCAACCCAGCCGGCGCCTCCTCCCCCCTCTTCGCCACCATCCTTGAATTCCGCCTCTCCATCGAGATCGACTCCATCAACGGTACCTTCAAACTCACCCCCGCCCAGCAGAGCCTCCTCGCCGATGGCGCCACCCTCGATCTCGACGATGGCTCCGGCGCCTCCGCCCAGGCCTCTCTCCTCGCCCGCTTCCCCATCACCGAACCCGACCGCAACGCCATCTACCGCTTCTCCAACATATGGGGCATCGTCGTCGTCGAAGACGGCAAAGCCCTCTACATCAACGACGCCTCCCAAAACTGTGTCGCCCGCGTCGATACCGCCACCGGCCGCTGGCAGCGCGTCGGCCGTTTCGGTCCCGTCGAAAATCCCACCCCCGTCGGCGCACCCGTCCTGGACCCGGTTCCCACCAGCATTCGCGTCTATGGCGACGAACTCCTGGTAAGTTTCCTGACAGGTTTCCCCTTCGTCCCCGGCAACGCCCGCATTATGACTCTCAACCCCAAAACCGGCGTCAGCACCCCTTTCATCAACGGCCTCACCTCGGTCACCGACGTCCTCTGGCGGGAACGCCCCAACGGCGCCGCGCAGTTCTTCGTCCTCGAATTCAGCGCCAACCAAAGCGCTACCCCCGCCCCGCCCGGCCGCCTGCTCCGCTTCGACACCCGCGAACCCGTCGTCGCCGCCGCCGGCCTCATCACTCCCGTGAACATGGTCCTCGACCCCGCCACCCAGGAACTGTTCATCCTCGAACTCCGCGGCCAAATCCTCCGGCTGCCCCTCAACTAGCCGTCCGGCGGGCGGTGCAACCACACCGCCCGCTCCCATCCACCTCCACCCGTGGGATATACTCACTCAAATTTCAGGAGTCACCATGGGACCGAACTTACTCCGCTCCGCCCTGTTCGCGGCCGCCCTCGTCGCCACCGCCCACGCCCAGGAATCCCGGGCCTCTCTCAGCGGCGCATCACCGATCCCACCGGCGCATTAATCGCCTCCGCCAAAGTCCAGGCCACCAACACAAGCGTCGCCACGCAAACCAACGACTCCGGTAACTTCGAAATCCCTTATCTAATCTCCGGCGTCTATCGCATTACCGTCGAAGCCACAGGCTTCAAAAAGACCGTCCGCGATAACATCCAACTCCGCATCGGCGACCGCATCACTCTCGACTTCTCCCTCACCTTGGGCGACGTCGCCGAATCCGTCCAGGTCACCGGCGAAACGCCCCAGCTCGATAACGCCAGCGCCAACAGGGGCCTCGTCATGGAACAGCGCCGCGTCCAGGAACTCCCCGTCGTCGGCGGCAACCCCTTCTACCTCACCCGCCTCTCCGCCGGCGACGCCATGGATAATGGCGTCGCCACCGGCATCGTCGTCAACGGCACCCGCGGCAACGGCAGCGAAGCCACCGTCGACGGCTCCCCCGTAATGGCCAACCGCACCGCCGCCTTCTCCCCGCCCCAGGATTTCGTCCAGGAGTTCAAGGTCAATACCGCCACCTACGACGCCTCCCTCGGCCACGCCGCCGGCGCCATGACCAACGTCAGCATGAAGTCCGGCACCAATACAATCCACGGCACCGCTTTCCTCGATAACTCCAACATCCGTGCCGTCCCCTGGTTCACCAACCGCTTCCTCCACGACCCCAAAAACAACCTCTCCCAAACCGAACGCGACCGCCAGATCCCCCTCCTGGCTCCACCGCCGCCAACGGCCGCTTCTCCCGCCAACCGCTCCCCGGCAACATCATCCCCCAAAGCAGAGTCGATCCCGTCGGCGCCAAAATCGCAGCTTCTACCCTCTCCCCAACCAGCCCGGCCAGAACGCCGAAGAGACCAACAACTTCTTCAACACCCAAATCATCAATCGCGAAAACTACATCCACACCTCCCGCGTCGATCACAACTTCACCCCCAAAAATCGCTTTTTCTTCCGCTGGTTCAACCAGCAGCACGACAACTCCACCGACTTCCTCGGCACCATCACCAACGTCGACCTCCTCGACCGAACCGCCTGGGGCCTCGTCGCCGACGACGTCCACATCTTCAACCCCGGCCTGCTCCTGAACGTCCGCTACGGCATCACCTACGAAAGCAACATCAACCGCCTAGGCCCCAACGGCATCGCCTTCCCCACCGTGCAGGTCGATGGCGCCGTCTACACCGCGCTCTCCAACAACGGCGGCACCCGCGGCGCAACCAACTACAGCACCGCCGGCGCCACGCTCACCAAAATCTCCGGCCGCCACAGCACCCGCTACGGCGTCGAATACCGCCTCCAGCGTGAGACGGCCTTCGACTACGGCTTCGCCGCCCCCCAGCTCCTCTTCGCCGGCACCTACCTACACCCGCGGCCCGCTCGATAACGCCGCCGCCGCTCCCATCGGCCAGGGCATGGCCTCCATGATGTTCGGCATCCCCAGCGGCGGCACCATCAACAACAACGCCTCCTCCGCCCAGGAAAACAGCTACTGGGGCCTGTTCGTCCAGGACGATTGGCGTGTCACCTCCAAGCTCACCATCAACCTCGGCCGCCGCTACGAGTTCGAAAAACCCACCAGCGAACGCTACAACCGCTCCATCCGCGGCTTCGATTTCGCCACCGCCAATCCAGCCTCCCCCGCCCAGCTCAAAACCGTCGGAGGCCTCCTCTTCGCCGGCGTCGGCTCGCAACCCCGCCAGCTTTGGTACGCCGATAAAAACAACTTCGCCCCCCGCGTCGGCATGGCGTATTCCCTCAACGGCAAGACCGTCATCCGCACCGGCTACGGCGTCTTCTTCGACGTGCTCGGCGTCGATAAAGTGGACGTCAACCAGGGCGGCTTCAACCAGCCCACGAACCTGATCCCCTCGCTCGACAACGGCCAAACCTACGTCGGCGCGCTCCGCAATCCTTTCCCCAACGGCATCGATCCGGCCCCCGGCGCCTCCGCGGGTCTCGCGACCTTCGTCGGCCGCGCCGTCAGCTTCTTCAATAGCAAACCGCTCAACCCCTACAACCAGCGCTGGTCGTTCTCCCTCCAGCGCCAACTGCCCTTCGGCGTCGTTCTCGATGCCAGCTACGTCGGCAACCCCGCCTTCGCCGGAACAGGTCTCGCCAATCAAACCGTCGCCGCCTCCCAGCTCCTCCGGCCCTACCCCCAATTCACCAGCATCCAGACCACGTTCCCCGCGGGTTATTCCTACTACCATTCGCTCCAGGTGAACGCCGAAAAGCGCATGAGCAAAGGTCTCAGCTTCCAGGCCAGCTGGACCTACGGCAAGTTCATGGAGGCCATCTCCTACCGCAACGATACAGACTCCGACCTCGAAAAGGTGATCTCCGACCTCGACTACACCCACCGCTTCGTCTTGAGTTCCATCTACGAATTCCCGTTCGGCCGCGGCCGCACCTGGCTCAACAAAATGCCCTTCGCCGCCGAAGCGATTCTCGGCGGCTGGCAGTTGCAGGGCTGGTGCGAAGGCCAGACCGGTGAAGTGCTCGGCTTCGGCAACGCTATCTTTAACGGTGATCTCCACAACATCGAACTCCCCGTCAGCCAGCGCCGCGCCGAGCGCTGGTTCAACACCGACGCGGGCTTCAACCGCAACTCCGCGCAGGTCCTGGCCAACAACATCCAAACCTTGAGCACCCGCTTCAACGGCGTCCGCGCCGACGGCATCAACAACTTCGACGTGTCCCTCTTCAAGAACCTGAAGATCAAAGAGCGCTACAACGCGCAGTTCCGCCTGGAGAACTTCAACGCCCTGAACCACGTCCAGTTCGGCGGGCCGAACACCACGCCCATCAACGCCGCCTTCGGCTCCATCACCGGCGAAAAAGGCCACGGCCAGCGCCAGATCACGCTCGGCGTGAAGCTGCTTTTTTAACGCAAAACCCGGTCGATCTCCGACGCCAGACGCTGTTCGGTGAGCCGCGTTGGCGCGTAGAAGCGGACGATGCCCTTCTTGTCGATCACGACGAACGTTGGTGTGGCGGAGACGCCGTAGGTGATCATCGCTGCCTCGCTGACCGGCACGCCCGCGATCTTGAGGTCTTTGTAGGTCGTGCGCCACTGCGCGTCTATCTTCTTCTGTTCGGCCGCCGGATCTTTCTCGTAGAACCGCGTGGGCGCGACGAACGCCACGCCGCGCGGCGAGTACTTGTTGACGATGTTCACGAAGGACGGAGCCTGCGCTTTGCAGTCGCCACACCACTCGGCCCAGAGGAACAGGACCACCGGCTTGCCTTTCAGCTTGGCCAGCGTGCCATCGAAGTCCGGCGCCGCCCGGCCCACGAGTCCGATCTGGTTCCACCGCTTCTGGATTCGCGAACGGAACGCCACCGGAGCCGTCGCGTTCTTCTCGAGTTCCGTTTCCAGCAATCGCAGCGCGTCTTTCTTTTTGCCGCGCGCCTCCAGAATTTGAGCTTCCACTTCGATGGCCGTGCCGTGGCCGTAGGAGGAGGGCTCGGAGATGGCGCGGAGTTTGGCGGCGTGGGTAGCGGCGGCGTCCCATTCGCCGAGCAGCGCCGCGCCACGCGCCACCCAGGCCAGGCCCTCTTTGTACTCGGCGTCCTCGCCCTTCTCCAAACGGTGCACTTCCAAAATCGATTCGGTGCTGTAGAAATCTCCGGCGGAGAGCTTCAACCGCCCCGTCCGGGAGGGCTGAGCATGAATAGCGGCGGCAACGAGCAAGAGCGCGCAGAGGCGAATGGCCATGGGCACAGGATACGCCATCGCCCGCGACGCTGGTACGATGTCCCACATGATTCGATTTCTTCCGTTCGTTGCGCTCCTCTGTTCGGCGGGCAGATGATGGGCCTGGCGCGCAACACGCGCGGAGCGCGTGTTGTCTTCAGCGAGTTCATGCGGATCCAGACGGCGAAGGACGGCGCGATTGTCTTTACGCCGCGCATCGGCACGAACGCGAAGCCCGTGGACTTCAAGGCGATCAAGGTGTCGGCGGCCGAGGTGGTGTTCGAGAATCTGGAACACGATTTCCCGAAGCGGATTCTCTATCGCAAAACGGACGACGGGCTGTTCGCGCGGGTCGAGGACCACAAGCGCGGGGAGGATTTCCCTATGCGGGCAGTACCTTGCTCCGGCGCGCGTCGGCAACCTTGATGGCGCCGAAGCAGGCGGCGAACAGGGCGACCAGGATGCCGCCGATGTGCCATGCGTGGGATTTCAAGTACGCCCCGGCGCCGTCGTGGCCGAGGTGCGCGCCCAGGTAGGCGAGCGCGGCATAACGGGTGAAGCGGGCCGCGAAGACGGTTCCGGCAAACTGGGCGGGCTTCACGCCGAGCGCGCCGGCGCTGATGACGAACAGCTTCATTGGCATCGGGATAGGCGAAACGGCACTGATGAAGACCGTCAAAAGGCCATAGTGCTGAAACCACATGCGCATCTTGATGCCACGCGCGGTCATGCTGTGCCGCTGCAAGTACGCCTCGCCGCCGCGGCGGGAGATGTAGAAGAGGAACATGCTGCCGGCCAGCGAGCCGAGGAGCGCGAGCGCGGCGCAGAGCAGAGCCTGCTCCGGGGTTTTGGCGGCGAGCAGCATCAGCAGCGCGTCCACTGCGGCGGGGATGGGGATTCCGCTGGAATCCAGTCCGGCCAGGATGGCCAGTCCGCCCGGGCCGAGGGCTACGATGCTATCGACAAATTCACGCAATTTTTGATTGTAGCGCGGCTTCGTCCAGGATCGGGATATTTAGCTCTTTGGCTTTATCGAGCTTGGAGCCGGCTTCTTCGCCCGCGACGAGGTAGCTGGTCTTTTTGCTGACCGAGCCGCTGACTTTGCCGCCGGCGTTTTCGATGAGCGCTTTGGCTTCGTCGCGGCTGAGAGTTGGGAGCGTCCCGGTGATGACGAAGGTGAGCCCGGCGAGCGGGCCGCCGGAGCGGTCGACCTTCTGGTGTGTCAGCGTGAGCCCGGCGGCGGCGAGCCGGTCGACGAGCGCTTTGTTGTGTTCGTCTTCGAAGAAGCGAAGGATGGATTGGGAGACCTTCGGCCCGACCTCTTCGGCCTGCTGGAGGCTGGGCTCGTCGGCCGAGCGGATGGCGTCCAGGCTCCCAAAATGGTCGGCCAGGATCTGGCCGGTGCGTTCGCCGACGAAGGGGATGCCGAGGCCGTTGATGACGCGCGGGAGGGGGAGGGTTTTGGATTTCGCGATGCCGGCCATTACCCGTTCGGCCGATTTCTGGCCCATGCGTTCGAGCGCGGCGAGGTCTTCGGCTTTGAGTTCGTAGATGTCGGCGATGCTTTTGACGAGACCTTTGTCGACGACTTGATCGACGAGTTCTTTGCCGAGGCCGGTGATGTCCATGACGTTGCGCGAGGCGAAGTGGCGGACCGAGTTCTTCAGGCGGGCCGGGCAGTTGACGTTGACGCAGCGCCAGATGACTTCGCCCTCCGGGCGGACGACTTTGCCCTGGCAGACGGGGCACGCGGTGGGCATGGTGAAGAGTTTTCGGTCGGCGCCTTCGGCGATGACCTTCACGACTTTGGGAATGACGTCGCCGGAGCGCTCGACGACGACTGTGTCGCCTTCGGCGAGGCCGAGGCGGGCGATCTCGTCTTCGTTGTGCAGCGTGGAGCGGCTGACGGTGACGCCGCTGACGGAGACTGGTTTAAGATGCGCGACGGGCGTGAGCGCGCCGGTGCGGCCGACCTGCACGTCGATCTTTTCGACGATCGTTTCGGCCTGGCGGGCGGCGTACTTGAAGGCGATGGCCCAGCGGGGGAACTTGGCGGTCCAGCCGAGGCGGTTTTGCTGGTCGATGGAATCCACTTTGGCGACGACGCCATCGATTTCGTAGGGGAGCGTTTCGCGCTGGGCTTCGTATTCGCGGATGAAGTCGAGCAGCGATTCGACGTCGGGGCAGACGCGGTGGGCGGGGTTGACCTTGAAGCCCAGGCGGGAGAGTTTTGCCAGGGCTTCGCTGTGGGAGGGGGCGCCGGGTTGGCCGTTGGTGAGGTAGAAGTAGGCGTAGTAGTCGAGCTGGCGGGCGGCGGTGACCTGCGGGTCGAGCATGCGGAGCGAGCCGGCGGCGGAGTTGCGCGGGTTGGCGTAACGGGGGAGTCCTTCTTCCTCGCGATCTTCGTTCAGGCGCTGGAAGGCTTTGTTGGAGATTATTACTTCGCCGCGGGCTTCGAAGGGGGTGAGCTCCGTTGTCTTTAACGGGAGGGAGCGGATAGTTCGGGCGTTGGGGGTTACGTCTTCGCCGGTGGCGCCGTCGCCGCGGGTGAGGGCGAGTTCGAGTTGGCCGCCGTCGTAGTGGGTGGCCATGGAGAGGCCGTCGAGCTTGAGTTCGGCCACATATTGGAAAGGCTCGTCGCCCAAGAGTTCGCGGACGCGCCGGTCGAAGTCTCGGAGTTCGCCTTCGTTGAGCGCGTTGTCCAGAGACAGCATGGGCGAGGAGTGGGGGAGTTTTGTGAACCCTTCGCGGGGGGCGCCGCCGACGCGCTGGGTGGGGGAGTCGGGCGTGATGAGGGATGGGTCGGCGTCTTCGAGCTTTTTGAGCTCGCGCATGAGCTTGTCATACTCGGCGTCGGTGATCTCGGGCGAGTCGAGGACGTAGTAAAGATGCTCGTGGCGGCGCAGTTCTTCGCGGAGTTGCTCGATTTCCATACGATACTGGATAGTTTGAGCGATATTGTATTGATCTACAACCCGATGGCGGGCCGGTTGCGGCGCCGGCCTGAGCTGATCCAGCGCGCGGTGACGTGGCTGGCACCGATGGGGACGGTGCGACTGGTGCCGACGACGGGGCCGAATACTGCTGGGAAACTGGCGGCGGAAGCAGTCGCGAATGGCGCCACGACGGTTGTCGCGTTTGGCGGGGATGGGACGGTGAACGAGGTCGCGAATGGGATGATTGGCACGCGGGCGACGTTGGGGATTTTGCCGGGCGGGACGGCGAATGTGTTGTGCTGCGAGATGGGGTTGGGCACGAATCCGGAGAAGGCGGCGCGGAAGTTGGTTGGCGAGTGCGAGGCGGTGCGGATTGCGGTGGGGAAAATGACGCGGCCGGATGGGTTTTCGCGGCACTTTCTGGCGATGGCTGGCGTTGGGCTGGACGCGATTGTGGTGGACGAGGTGAACCCGGGGATTAAGAAGGCCGTGGGGAAGGTGGCGTATTGGATCGCGGGGTTTGCGATGTTTGGCCGCCGGTTACCGCAGTTTGATTTCCGGCACGGGGGCGGGGAGAGCCGGCGGAGTTTTGTGTTGGTCAGTCGCGTTCGGAATTACGGCGGGGATTTGGAGATTGCCAAGCGGGTGACGTTGTTGGAAGAGTGTTTTGAAACCGTGGCGTTTGCGGGAGTGAACTCGCTGCGGTATTTGCCGTATTTGGCGGCGGTGGGGGTTGGGTTGGTGGGGAAGGTGCCGGGGGTGACGGTGGCTCCGGTGCAGGTGTTGACGTGTGGGCCGGCGAATGGGGACCGGGTGCCGGTGCAGCTGGACGGGGAGTTGGCGGGGTGTTTGCCGGCGGAGTTCGCGGTGGTGCGGGACGCGTTGACGCTGTTGATACCGGGCAAGTATGTGGCGCGGGCGAAGGAGCAGCGATGGATAACGTCACCCATTCGTTGACGGCGGTGCTGCTGGCGCGGGCGGGGCTGGGACGGATTTCGGCCGGCGGGTTGGGCATTTTGGTTTTGGCTTCGAATTTGCCGGACGCCGATACGGTGGTGGCGTTGTTTGGCGGCGGGCTGGGGTATTTGGAATATCATCGGCATTTGACGCACGCGCTGGTGGTGGCGCCGGTGTTGGGGCTCTTGGCGGGGTTGGCGTTTTTCCGGGTTGCGGGGTGGCGGCTGGGGCCGGCGTGGCTGTTGGGCACGTTGGGCGTTTGGGCGCATATTTTGTTGGATTTGCTGAACAATTATGGGGTTCGGATCTGGTTGCCGTTTCGAGCGGACTGGGTGGGCTGGGACCTGTTCATGGTGGTGGATCCGTGGGTGATGCTGGTTTTGTTGTTGAGCGTTTTGGCTCCTTTGTTGGGGCGGTTGGTGGGTGGGGAGATTGGGGGACGGGCGGCAGTGGCACCGGGGCTCGGGTGGGCGGTTTTTGGGTTGTTGTTTATCGTCTTGTGGGCTGGGGGGCGGTGGGTGTTGCACGAGCGGGCGATGGAGACGTTGCGGGCGCGGAATTATGAGGGGCAGGTGGCGGTGCGGGTGGCGGCGTGGCCGACGATGTGGAACCCGTTTGTTTGGCAGGGGTATGTTTCCACTGAGCCGTTTTGGGGGTTGTACCGGGTGGATTTGAATCGGGAATTTGACCCGGAGCGGGGGGCGATTTACTACAAGCCGGAGGATGTGGCGGCGGTGAATGCGGCGCGGCGGACGCCGGAGGGGCAGGCGTTTTTGGGGTTTGCGCAGTTTGCGGTTTGGCGGGTGGTGCCTTCTTTGGAGGGGGTGTTGGTGGAGGCGACGGATGTGCGGTTTGGGGCGCCGGAGGATGGGAAGTTTCAGTTGCGGGTGGTTTTGGATGAGGGGCGGCGGGTGGTGTCGGCGAAGTTTGGGTTTGGGGATCCGTTGAAGGTTCGGTAATTTTGGGCACACTTCGGGTGTGTCTCGTCGGGTTTGGGGTTACATTACCGGCCGGATTTCCGTTTCCGGCGGGCTGTTGACGATCGTTTGGGCGGGCGGGGGCGGCGGTGTTGGCGGATTTTGCGGCTGCGATTCTTGCGGCGTTTCGGGCTCTTCGTTTGTTTTCAATGACTCTTGGGAGGGTCCTTGATTGGCTGCGAATTTCTTGAGGCGCATGATGTCGCGTTCCAATCTGCTGATCGTGCTTTGGTGGCGGTTGATGCGGACTTCCAGCCGGTAGACCAGGGAGCCGGGTTTGCAGGCTTCGAGTTCGGCCTGGAGGACGCCGCCGGTGTTCGAGTGGAGTTCGGCTAGTTCGGATCTTCTGACTAGCATGAGTCTGGCTAGTTCCCAGTGGGCGAAGGTGAGTTCGTCGACACGGGTGGCGATGTATTCGTCTTCGGGGTTCCAGTATTTGTAGAAGGATTCTCTGAGTTTTAGGAAGCCTTCCTGGCTGACCGATTGTTTTAGCGTTTCTTCGGTGGCGTAGAGGCCGTGGGTGAAGGTCGCGGTTCTTGCTTTGAGCAGGCCTTCGGGCGTTTTCGGGCCCTGGCTTTTGGCGCCGTTGATCCGGGCGGATTCGGCGCGGCGGTTGGAGTGGTTTTGTAATCCCATAGTTTCAGGCTATGGGGTGGTTGGCTAGTAACCGGCGGCTTGCGGTTTTTGGATTTGGCTGTAGGTTGTTGGTGGGGTTGGGGTTAGTGGTTTGAAAATAAATCCATTTCCATTGTGATTGAGTTTTCCACAGGGGTGGTTTTTAGGGGGATCGTGCCGCAGCGGAGGAGGTAGGCGTAGACTTCGTTGAAGTCTTGGGGGGAGCGGGTGGGGTCGGTGTCGTCACCTTGGGGGACGAAGATCACCATCGCTTTGCGGAAGCGGGTGAGGAGGACTCGGTATTTGTTTTTGATTCTGGTTTCCGGGTCGTCGGCGGAGGAACTGGGATTCGCGGCGGGGCTTACGGGGCGCCATTGAAAGCGTTGCAGGGCCCGGGGTGTTGGTATGCCGTTTGGGAAGGCAAGATCGCCTCCCCAGAGGAGCCCGGTCAAGTCCAGTTCCAACCCTTGCAGTTCGAATTCGCTGAGGGCGATTTCGAGCTGGTTGGAGGATCTGTAGTCGCCGTGTGGTTCCAGGAACCACTTCACGTATTCGATGCCGCTCATGAAGTTGAAGGTGGGCGGTTCGACCCCGTCGGCTCGGAGTCGGGCGGCGCCGGAGCTGGCGATGAGGCCGGCGCGGCGGGTCCCGGTGGCGCGAGCGCGGAGCCACGCGCGGGCCTGGGCGAGGTCCCTTGTGGCGTAGATGGGAAGGCGGCGGGTGGCGAGGGTTGCGGCGTCGTCGGCTCGGCCGTCGAGAACGGCGTTGACCCAGGCGGCGGTTACGTCGGTTTCGAAGGATCGTTTGGAGACGGCGAGATGGAGGGCGGCTTCTAGCGTGAGTGAAGGGAGTTCGTCGTTGGTGGCTCGGAAGAGGCGTGAGCCGGCGACGGAGGGACCACCGTGAATCGCCTCTGGCGACGCATGCACGGACCAGGCGGGATGGCGCTGGAGCGCGTCGCCCCATTCGGCGAGACCGGCCTCACCGCCATGAATCTCCTGGCCTCCGCCGACGAGCGCGATGATTACGGCCCAGCCGGTGTGACGCCCCATAATCTCGAAGACCATGTCGGGTTCAGAGATGTTCCGGTCGAATTTTTTCAAGTTTCTGGCGGCGGTCCAGGCGCGCTGTGCCTCGTCGAAAACGATGAGGCGGTCGGCCGGCGGGAGGGTACCTGCGTAGCTGTCCCGGACGAAGCGGTGGACCTCTCTTACTCTGGAGGCGATGGATCGGGAGACGCCCTTCTTTCGCGGACCAACGCTTCGTTTCAGTGCCTCCTGGATGACGGCGACCAGCGGGCCATTTCCGGAGAGGAAGGACGCCTGTTCGGTGTTGAGGTCGAGTTCCTGGGTGAGCTTTTGTACGGCGTTCAGCCCGGCGAGAGTTTTTCCGGCTCCGGGCACGCCGGTGACGATCAGTAGTTTCTTGACGCCGCGCTGGATGGCATCGCGAACGGCGTCGACGAGAATTGTCTGGGTGATTTCGAGGTTGTCGGCACCGGCGCGGGAGCGGGCGAGATCCTTTACGTCGTGTTCGCGGTAGATGGCTGAGGCGGCTTCGATGATGGTGGGGACGGGGAAGTAGCGCGAGAGATTCCACCGTGCGGGTTCGATGGGTGATCGCCGGGTGCCCCAGCGGGTATGGCAGTGGGCGAGGGTGGTGGAGAGTTCAGTTGGCGTTACGGCCGCTCCATGATGTTCGCTGTTTTCGCTGAGCGGGATCGGCCTTTTGAAACGGCCAACGGCGAGGGGGATTACGGTTCGATCTCTGGACTCTTCGTGGAAGTCGGCGAGATTACAGGCGTAGTCCTGGGCTTGTTGCAGGGCGGAACGTGCAGTGGTGGAATGGCCGCCTTTGTATTCGAGGACGAAGATGACGTCGTGGGCGAGTAGGACGCAATCGAGGCGCTTGCCGATGACGGGTAGGACGTATTCGAGCAAGACTATCCAGTGGGCGGCGGCGGGGGTTGATTGTAGAAGGTCTTGCAGGGCGGTCTGCAGGTCGGTGATTTCTTCCTGCCAGGAAAAGGTGGTGAGGGTGGAGGTGTCGAATCCTTCGTCGGCCAATCCGCTTGTGAGCTTGCCCAGGAGGGCGTCGGGGTCCGCGGCCAGGAACTGCGGGAGAGTGTCCGAGTATAGCGAGGGCATTTAATTGGTGCCTGGCAGTGCGCCGGGATAAACCGGCATGTAGTAGGGAATGAAAGAGTCCTACAGGAAAGGAGTAGCAAACCATCTTGGCCTCGAGTTTTGCGGGTGTCGTCGCGAGGCGGCAGTCGAAGCGTAAACAGAGGTATCAGCGGGCTGGGTATTGA
>CANIVU010000115.1 GCA_947470805.1 Acidobacteriota bacterium
CGGCATCCCGTACTGGTTTTACGAAGCTCAATACCCAGCCCGCTGATACCTCTGTTTACGCTTCGACTGCCGCCTCGCGACGACACCCGCAAAACTCGAGGCCAAGATGGTTTGCTACTCCTTTCCTGTGGGACTCTTTCATTCCCTGCTACATGCCGGTTTATCCCGGCGCACTGTCAGTCACCTCATTTTTTCCCGTAATACGAAAGTTACGATCACAAGACTTCAAAATAAATATTTCGCCAACCAATCTCAATCCCCTCAACAACTTACCCCGCCCAGTACGAAAACCCTGATAGTACTAACCCCAAAAATCGCATGCTAGAAGTGGTTATAGGGGGATATTTCCTATGCCAACACTCCAACAGAAGCAGAAGCGTGCCGATCAAGCACGAATCAATGGAGCCAAATCCACCGGCCCGAAAACGCCGGAAGGACTCAAAAGCGCGCAAACCGCTACACTCACCCACGGCCTCTACGCCACCGAGGCCACGTTAAAAGCCAGCATCGACCCGGACGCCTTCGAAACCATGCGTCAGAAGTACCACCGCATCTGGCAACCGGCCGACGAATACACCGCCGAGCGAGTCGACGAACTCGCCCTCATCCGTTGGGACTTACACCGTCTCCAACTCGTCCGCCGCAACGAAATCACGGAACTCTTCCGCCAGACGAACTCCGTCATCGATACCGAAATCCACGCCTCCAAGCCCGGAAGCGTGATCGAGCGCCTCGACGCCCGCATCCGCAAACAGCAGCTAGCCCTGTCCCGCCTGGAGAAGGACATCCTCCGGCTGAAGAAGGAGCTCCCCCCAACGGGACCCTCCCACAACCCCTTGCAAACAAACACCCCCATCTCAGACAATTCCTGGGTGACTGTCACCCAGGAATTGCCCAGGAAGGAAAACACCGAGGAAGTACCAGTCAGCAGCGCTCCCACGGAGCCGGCAGGGCGGCCCAAAATGCCCGACACGGCCCCCCGCAGCTAAAACTCCGCCTCCGAAAAACCCGCCCACACCCGAAGTGTGCCCAAACTCACTGCAAAATCGGGAAAACCAAATAGTCCTTAGACACAAACAAACTCCCCTCCGTTGTCCCCTCCGGCGCAATCCGCCGCAACCGCGCCCCCAACTCCGCACCCGCAATCTCCCCCCGGAAAAGCGCCTTAAACGCCCGCACCACCCGCCCCACATCCTCCCCGCTCTCATGCACAAACTCCAGCCGGAACTGCGAAATCCCCGCCGACAACCACTCCCCCAAATGCGCGCTCGCCTCCTGCGCCTCCGCCCCGAAAACTGTATTCCGGCAACCCACATCCGCCATCACCGGATGCGCCCGCCCCTGCCGGTCCCGCAACGCCACCCGATGCTCCTCGCACGGCCGCCCGCAGTCCTTATGCGTCGTCCCATCCGACAAAAACCGACAAAATACGCAATGTTCCGTATGGAAAACCGGCAAATGCTGATACGCAATCACCTCCACCCGGTCCGGCCCCACCTCCCGCGCTAACGCCGCAATCTGCGCCGCGTTCAAATCATGCGTCGGCGTCAACCGCGCCAACCCCATCTCCAAATACGCCGCCGCCGTCAACGTGTTCGCAGCGTTCAAACTGAAGTCGCCCACCAACTCCCGCCCCGCCCCCGCGATCGACTGCAAAATCCCCGTCGCCCGCACAACTATCGGGCAATCCAAACTCACCAGAAACTGCGCAATCCGCCCTTCCCCCGGCTTCAAAACCCGCGGACTCGCCACCCGCACCGCCACCCCCGCCGCCTTCACCCGCTCAATCGACGGCCGCAGCCCGTACAAATCCAAATAGTCCAACGTGATCGACGCCACGTCCAGCGCCAACGCGGCCTCCAGCTGCTCCGGCGTCCGCACCAGCAAGTGCAACGCCGCCACCCCGCCCGCGCTATGCTCCACATGCGCCACCGCCGCCCGCGCCATCACCGCGCGCTCCAACGGCCGCGTCTGCTCCGCCTGCAACCCCTCCACCGCCTCCCGCCGCATCTGGTTCAACAACGACGCCGGCGCAAACACCGCCCCCACCAAATCCACCGTCAACTCGCCCAACTCATACGCCGTGTTCCCCAACCGCCCCAACTGGTCCCGCAACATCGCCTCGTCCAACCCGCGCTTGGCCGCTCGTTCCAACGCCGCCCCCGACCGCACCACAAACCGCACACCCGACGCCAATCGCCACTCCATCACCAACGGCAACCCCTCGCCACCAGTGACCGAAACCGCCACCAACTGCTTCGCCACCGGAGCCGCCGGCTCCAAAAACGGTTTCACAACGCGAGCCAGATCCGCATCCTGCGTCCGCCAAACCAGATCGCCTTCCCGGATCCGGTCAAACCGCACCGCGCCATTCCCAAACCGCAACAACAGCGTCCCGTCCAACTCCGCCAGCACCTGGTACACCCGCCCGCCCTCTTCCGGCTCGGCCGGGCTCCGCCAATCGGCGGCATCAAACACCAGCCCATCGCCCGCCTTCAGCGGCGCGACGCCATGCGCCACTGCCGGCTCCACGGCCACGGCGTCCGCATAAACTCGCGCGACCGTTCCCATCTCCACCCCGCGGTGCCGCGGCGCCCGCCCCCGAACGACGGTCTGGTGGTTCACCCCGCTCACAAAGTGCGCCCCCAACCCGCGCGAGTAAACCTGCGCCAACTGAATCTCATCGAGCGCCGTCAACCGCGACGCCCGGCCCGCCCACGCGTCATCCACCGCCAACCGGTAAGCCCGTGTCGTCAAGGCAACATAATCCGCGTCTTTATACCGGCCCTCAATCTTCAACGACGCCACGCCCGCATCCACAATCTGCGGCACATGATGCAACGCCGACAAATCGCCCGGCGACAGCAGATACCGCGCGTCCCCCAACGGCTCCACCTGCCCGTCGACAACCATGTCGTACTCCAACCGGCACGCCTGCGCGCACTGCCCGCGATTGGCGCTCCGCCCGCCCCACGCCTCCGACGAAAAGCACTGCCCCGAATACGCCACACACAACGCCCCGTGGACAAAAATCTCCAGCTCCGCGCCGGTCTTCTCGTAGATCGCCGCGACCTCTTCAATCGACAACTCCCGCGCCAGCGTCACCCGCTGCACGCCCAGTCCGAGCGCAAACTCCACGCCCTCCGCGCTCGTGATCGAGGTCTGCGTCGAAGCATGCAGCTCCAACTCCGGCGCCATCTGCCGCGCCATTTTCAGGACACCGATGTCCTGAATAATCAGCGCATCCACCCCGGCGCGCGTGACAGCGGCAATCGCCTCCGCCGCCGCGTCCAACTCGTGTTCAAACACCAGCGTATTGAACGTCAAATACCCGCGCACGCCCCGCGCATGCAGCGTCCGCATGACGTCGGGCAACTCTTCCAACGAAAAACCCACCTTCGCCCGCGCCGAAAAGTGATGCAGCCCGAAATAGCAAGCATCCGCGCCCGCCTCGATGGCGGCGTGCAACTGCGGCCAATACCCGGCCGGCGACATGACTTCTGGTTTTTTAGGGGCGCGCACTCTACCTTCCAGTATCGCGCCACAACAGCCCGGCAGCCGAAGCAATCGCCAACAACGCCAGCCCCGCACCCGCCCAACGCCGGAACCGCCCGCCTCCCATCCCCACCGCCACCGCCGTTTTCAACACCCCGTTCGACACCACGCCGGCCAGCAACGCCAGCCCCGCCAACGGCTCGCCCGTCAGCCGCGCCATCGAAAGAATCAGCGCATCGACGTCCGTCAAACCCAGCACCGCGCCGGAGGCCACCAGCCCCGCTCCTCCGCCCCACGTCCGCGCCGCGTTGACGGCGTACAAAACGCCCTGGAACAACAACGCCATTTGCAACGCCGCGCCCAGCTCCAGCGGGTTGTCGGGGTGCCCGTTGCCATCGGTGGAAACCGGATTCCGCCACAGCCCGAACGCCACCAGCGCCACCCCCACCGCCGCCGGCACCGCCAGCGCCGGCAGCAACGCCACCGCCATCGGCCACTGCAAAACCGCCAGCGCCGCGAACACGCGAACGTACATCACCGTGCAGGCCGCCACCACGCCGAGCGCCAGCGCCCCGCCCAGCTCCGGCTCCCGCCGGCTCAACCGCGAAAACGTCCACGTCACGTTGGTCGACGAGATGATGCCGCCAATCAGCCCGGTCAGCACATAGCCTCTCCCCGGTCCGGCCAGCCCGCGGGCGATGTAGCCCACAAAGCTCAGGAACGAGAAGAACAACACCAGCATCCACAACTCGCGCGGCCGCACGCCGCCGAACGGTCCGTATGGTCCCTCCGGCAACAGCGGCAGGACCACCAACGCCATCACCGCGAACCGCGCGCCGGCGCTGAACCCGGTCCCGGGAATCTTCTCCACCAGCGAATGCAACCGGGACTTCTCCACCAGCAGCAACGCCGTCCCGGCGAACAGCGCGCTGGCCAGCCGGCCATTGCCCAACCCCGCCAGCATCCCGGCCGCCAGCACCAGCAGTGCCGCCACCTCCGTCGTGCCATCCACATCGACGCGGCTGGCGGCCACGTAGCCGATCAGAATCAGCCCCACCGCGCCGGCGATCAAAATGCCGCCCACCGGCGCGAAGCCATTCGCCCAAAGCAGTCCGGCCAATCCGGCCAGCGCGCCCAGCAGCGTGAACGTCCGCACGCCGCCAAAGTGTTTGGCCGGCCCGCTCGCGTGGCCCGACCACTGCCGCTCCATCCCGATCGCCGCGCCGCCCAGCGCGGCTATCAGCAGATCCCAAACGGCCTGGGTATCGAAAGGCATGGCCGACTTCAGTCTACCGGAGCCAGCGCACCAACTCCTCCCTCCCCGTCACACGGTCCGGCTTCCGCACCGGCGGGCCGGTGACTTCGCGTAACCGCAACATCGCCGGCCGGAGGGCCGTTTTGTGTTCGGGCAAACTCTCGGCCACCGTGACGGCGCCCATCGCCGCGGAGTCCTTCTGATCGTCCGAAGGGTTCGCGACAACGTCACCAGCATCGAGCAGAATCGCATCGCTCACGGCGGCAACGAGCGCAGCCGTGCGCGGGACCTTCGGGCTCGCCACAAACGTCCGTGCGCCCCACCGTGCGCGGTCGTTGCCATGGAGCGCGGCGATCAACTCCGCTTCCAGATTCGGTTTCTTCGCGATGGCGGCGGCCACCACCTGATCGCGCGAGGAATCGCTGGAACGGCGGGTGTGCTGGAAGAACTCTTCAAGCGGCGTTTCGGCGTTCATCCCGTCGAGCAATTTCGCCAACGCCTCGTCGTACGCTTTCGCCTCGCCGGCTTGGCGCTCCGCACGGGCGGCGTCCTCCGCCATTTCCGTCTTCGTATCGACGATGAAGGCGTAGATGAAGAACCCTCCCGTGCCAAAGAGCTGGCAGCCCATTACGGCTACCAGCAGCGCATGCGCGGGAGCGGATGGCAGCAGCAGCGCTAAGTTGATCAGCAGCGGCACAAGACCAATCGCCATCCGCAACGGCAGCGCCGATGGCGCCACCTCGAGCGCAATCAGCAGGCACGCCGCGCCCCAGAAACAGTGCAGCGCAACAACGCCGAGTTTCGATTCCCCAGCGAAGGCGAAGGCGCCGCGATCAGCGAGGACCAGAACGGACATGAGCGTGACGATCCACGTCACGGCGGTGAACGCCAGACGGAGTGCCCACAGGTTCATGTTGTTGGTGGATGCTGGAACCAGTTGCACCAGCAGCGCACCGCTTACGAGCAAACCGAGAACGGAAAGGGGAATGGCAATCATCCTCTACATTGGCGGATTCGCCGGGAAAATGTTCTCAGCCCTCCAGAATCCAGGAGACGCCGAAGAGGACTGCCGGCGGAGCGGCCGGATGGTGTGAACGGGAACCGGCAGCAACAGCAACGCCACGCGGAGGCTGTAGGGAACCGGGATCTGGCCGAGGACGGTGATCACCGCGACGATGCCCCAGACGATGTGGACCAGCAGCGCCCGGGGCTGGGCGGAGACAGCGGCGGGGAAACGAACAAGGGCGATGAAGGTGAAGACCCACGCGGCGGCCAGGGTGCCAAGGCAGGCTGCCAGCAGTTCCGGATCACGCGCCGGGTCGCGCCAGGCTGACCAGGAGGCCGGAGAGCGAGAGAGCGTTCATATCCCTGACTGGCGCGGCGGAACTCGAAATATTGTCAGTTCTGCAGAACTTCAAACGCGTCGGCGCCGCAGAGCTGTTCGATTGTCTTGCGGAACTCGCGGTCGGGCCGGACCTTCTGCGCCACGTCGAGCGTGGCAATGAAGTCTCGCGGCGACTCCAGGCGCATGCGCACCTGCGCGTTGCCGGGCTTGCGCTCGAACAACTCGTGCAGCGCGGCCACCGTGTCGTTGCCGTTCCCGTTGGCCTGGAGCTTCACGCGGATGGCGATCAACGAGGCCAGCGGCACGCGGGTGTTGACCAGCGGGATCAACTCTTTAATACGCAGCCGCGGCGCGGCGCCTTCGTCGGGCATAACGGTGGCCACGATCAGACACGCGTTGTCATCGGTCAGGCAAGGCGACAGATCTTCGATCAAATGATCGTTGTCGCGGCCGTTGAAGATCATGCCTTCCAGCACGCCCTTGTGGTCTTCGACGCCAAGCGTGACATACGGCTTGCCTTCCTTCGAACGGCGGCGCTGGATGTTGGTGAGAATGGCGCAGAGCTTCACTTCGTAGTTGCGCGGCAGTTCGGCCAGCTGGTCGGTTTCGTGGGAGCGGAGATCGGCGATGCGGTCTTCAAAATCGTCGAGCGGATGGCCGGTGACGTAGAAGCCGATCATCTCCTTTTCGCCCTGCAGCGCCTGCATCCGTTTCCAGTCGGGAACTTTCGGCAGGTCCTGCTGCGGCTCGTCGGCGCCGCCGAACATATCGCCGAACAGGCCGCCCTGGCCGGACTCGCGGTCCCGGCGGGACTTCTGTCCATGCTCGATGGCGCGTTCGACGGCGGCGAATTTCTGCGACCGCGTGCCCTCCATGGAATCCATGGCGCCCGCCTTGATCAGCGCTTCGATGGCGCGCTTGTTGACGGCGGAAATGTCCACCTGTTCGGTGAACTGGAAGAAGTTTTTGAACGCGCCATGTTCGGCGCGGGCGGCGAGAATGGATTCGACCGCGCCCTGACCGAGGCCCTTGATGGCGCCCAGTCCGAAGCGGATGGCGTTGCCGTCCGGGGAGAACGACAGCAGGCTCTTGTTCACGTCGGGCGGGAGCACTTTGATGCCCCGTTCGCGGCATTCGTTGATGTACTTGACGACCTTGTCGGTGTTCCCGGTTTCCGACGTCAGCAGGCCGGACATGAACTCGATCGGGTAGTGCGCCTTGAGGTAGGCCGTGATGTAGGCCATGTAGGCGTAGGCCGCCGAGTGCGACTTGTTGAAGCCGTAACCGGCGAACTGGGCCATGAGGTCGAAGATCTTGTCGGCCTTCTTAACGTTCAGGTTGTTTTTGGCCGCGCCTTCCAGGAAGCGGATCTTCTGCCGCTCCATCTCTTCGGCGCTCTTCTTACCCATGGCGCGGCGAAGGATGTCGGCATCGCCGAGCGAGTAGCCGGCGAGGACGTTGGAGATCTGCATGACCTGCTCTTGGTAGACGATGACGCCATAGGTTTCCGAGAGCAGCGGCTCCAGTTGGGGCAGGTCGTAGACGACTTCCTTTTTGCCGTGTTTACGGGCGATGAAGTCGTCCACCATGCCGCCCTGAATCGGGCCGGGGCGGTAGAGCGCGTTGAGGGCGCAGAGGTCTTCGATGCGTTCCGGTTTCGAGCGGCGGAGGATGTCCTGCATGCCGCCGGATTCAAACTGGAAGACGCCGGAGGTGTTGCCTTTGTGGAAGATCTCGACGTAGGTGAACTCGTCGTCGAGAGGGATCTCTTCCATGATGATCTTTTTGCCGTGGATGGCTTCGATCAGTTTGAGCGCGTCGTCGACGATGGTGAGCGTGGTGAGGCCCAGGAAGTCCATCTTCAACAGGCCCAGTTTTTCCAGTCCGCTCATGTCGTACTGGGTAACAATTTCGTCCTTGTTCGTCTTGTAGAGCGGGACGATGTTTTTGAGCGGCTCCGGGGAGATGACGACGCCGGCGGCGTGGACGCTGGCGTTGCGCGCCATGCCCTCCAATCGCTGAGCGACTTCGAGAATGTCGGCGATGACGTTGTCGGCGCGGGCGGCGTCGCCGAAGCCGGGCTCCTGGGCGATGGCGTCTTTGAGCTTGATGTTGAGCGTGGGCGGGACGAGCTTGGTGAGCTTGTCGACTTCGCTCAGCTTCATTTCCAGAACACGGCCGACGTCCTTGATCGCCGCTTTCGCGCCGAGGGTACCGAAGGTGATGATCTGGGCGACCTGTTCGCGGCCGTACTTTTCCGTCACGTACTGGATGACTTTGCCGCGGCCACGGGGCTCGAAGTCGGTATCGATATCAGGCATGCTGATACGTTCGGGATTCAAGAACCGTTCGAAGAGCAGGCCGTATTGGAGCGGGTCGATATCGGTGATGGTCATCGCGAAGGAGACCAGGGAGCCGGCGGCGGAACCGCGGCCGGGGCCAACGGGAATGTTCTGTTCGCGGGCGTAGCGGATGAAGTCCCAGACGATGAGGAAGTAGCCGGAGAACTTCATCTGCTGGATCATCTTGATCTCGCGGCTGAGTCGTTCTTCATACTCCGGCATGCCGTTGCGCAGGGTGCCCTGGGCGAGCATGTATTCCAGGCGCGGACGGCGTTTTTCGAACCCTTCGCGAACGGCGTATTCAAAGTAGCTATCGATGGAGTGATTGGGCGGGACGTCGAACTTCGGGAACGGCTCCTTCACCTTTTCGAGCTTCACCTGGCAGCTCATGGCGATTTCGTAGGGCGTCACCAGAGACTGGGGGTAATTGGAGAAGAGCGCCTCCATCTCCATCTTGTTTTTGATGTAGAAGGCGGGCTTGTCCCACTTCATGCGGCCGGGGTCGTTGTAGGTTTTCCCGGTGGAGATGCACATGAAGATGTCATGGGCGCGGGCGTCGGCCTGGCGGAGGTAGTGGGCGTCGTTGGTGGCGACGAGCGGGATCTCCATGTCGCGGGCGAGGCGGGCGACTTCGGGGATGAGCTTGTGGTCCTGATCGAGATCGTGGTCCTGGATTTCGAGGAAAAAGTTCTTCTTGCCGAAGATCTCCGAGTATTCGCCGGCCATCTGGCGGGCTTTGTCGTACTTGTCTTCGAGGAGCGCTTCGTTGACGTCGCCGCGCAGGCAGGCGGAGAGGCAGACGAGGCCTTTGGCGTGTTGCTGGAGGAGGTTCTTATCGACGCGGGGCTTGTAGTAGAAACCGTCGAGGTAGCCGGTGGAGACGAGCTTGATGAGATTGCGGTAGCCGTCCTGATCCTGGGCGAGCAGGACGAGGTGGTTGTAGCGGCCGGCGTGGGCTTTGTGGTCGTCGACGACGTAGAGTTCGCAGCCGAGAACGGGGTGGACGCCTTTGGCTTTGGCGGCGTTGTAGAACTCGACGCCGCCGAAGAGATTGCCGTGATCGGTCATGGCAATGGCGGGCATCTGCTCCTTGGCGGCGATGTCCATGAGCTGCTTGATTTCGCAGGCGCCATCGAGGAGCGAGTAGTCGGTATGGCAGTGGAGATGAACGAAGGGTACGTCTGACATCGGTTGTTTGGGTGCGAAATGTTCCGGGGGGAGGAAACCTCAATTATACTTTTGAAGTCCCTTAGGAGAGCTTCATGGAACGTAGAAAACTTCTCATCACTGGCGCTGCGGCGCTTTCGATTGGCGCCCGTCGGATTTTGGGCGCGAATGACCGGGTACGCGTAGGTCTCATTGGCCTGGGCGGGCGCGGAAACGCGCACCTGGGCTCCTATTTGCAGATTCCGGGGTCGCAGTTGGCGGCGATCTGCGACGTGAACCAGGCGGCGCGGGAGCGAGCGAACGCGCGCATCACCAAGGCCGGGCAGGATAAGGCCGTCGAATTCAGCGACATGCGGAAGCTGTTCGATTCGAAAGACATCGATGCTGTGTCGATGGCGACGCCGAACCACTGGCACGCGCTGGGGGCGATCTGGGCGATGGCGGCGGGCAAAGACACCTACTGCGAGAAGCCGGCGAGCCATAACCCCTTTGAAAGCAAGCAGATGATCGCGGCGGCGCGGAAGTACGGGCGGATGTGCCAGATCGGGTCGCAGAGCCGGTCGACGCCGCATTGCATGGAAGCCATCGCGGCGTTGCAGGACGGCATTATCGGCAAGGTTTACATGGCCAAGGGGTTGTGTTTCAAGCGCCGGAAATCGATTGGGAAGAAGCCGGACGCGCCGGTGCCGCCGGGTTTGGACTGGGACATGTTCCTGGGGCCGGCGCCGATGCGCCCGTTTAACGAGCTGCGGTTTGCCTATAACTGGCACTGGTTCTGGGACACCGGCAACGGCGATCTGGGCAACCAGGGCGTGCACCAGATGGACATTGCGCGTTGGGGCATGGGCGTGGCGAACGACCACGCGGGGATGAAGTCTGTGGTTTCGACGGGCGGGAAGTACGCCTACGACGACGACCAGGAGACGCCGAACACGCAGTTGGCCAGTTTTGATTACGGCGGCCGGGAGATTGTGTTCGAGGTTCGCGGTGTGTTGACGGGCGGCGAGGGCACGTTAGGCGCCGGGCCGAAGGCGACGAACGCTGTTGGCAACCTGTTCTACGGCGTGGATGGGTGGATGGAACTGGATGGCTCCGGGTACCGCGTCTACAAAGGCGAGAACAACGAAGTCGTCAAGAACGTGAAGGCCGAGCGCGGCCAGGACGGGACCGTGCGGCATATGGAGAACTTCCTGGCGGCGGTTAAGTCCCGTAATCACAAGAGCTTGAACGCGGAGATCGAGATTGGCGGGGCGGCGGCCGATTTGTGCCACTTTGCCAATATCGCGTATCGCTCGGGCAAGCGGCTGAAGTGGGACGAGACCAAGCACACCTTCGATGACATGGCGGCGAACAAGATGCTGACACGTGATTACCGGAAGCCGTATGTGGTGCCGGTGAAGCTGTAGTTTTTTTCGGTTGGCTTTAAAAGGCCTCTTTTGATTTAAAGAAATGGATTGTATTCTTTAAATGCGAGGAGGCCTTTTCAATGTCCGCTCCCCATTTTCCCCGGCTTGGCGAATATCAGACGATCCACACGCCGGGGGAAAAGTATCGTTGCTATCTGCCGCCGCCGCTGCCACCGAGCCCGGCGGTGAAGCTGGAGCCGATGATGGCGGATTTGGAGCGGGCCGGCTGGGCGGTGGGCGGGCTGAACGGGATTGGCTCCAATTTGCCGAACCCGGAGCTGTTCCTGTACATGTTCGTGCGGAAGGAAGCGCTGGTCTCTTCTCAGATTGAGGGGACGCAGTGTTCCCTTTCCGATATTTTGCGCGATGAGACTGGAGACGAGCCCGAGGCATCGTTCGACGATGTGCGGGAGGTTTCCTGTTACGTGGACGCGATGGAGTATGGGTTGGCGCGGATGCGGGACGGATTTCCGTTATCGCTGCGGCTGATCCGGGAGATCCATGCGCGGCTGCTGGCGCAGGGGCGCGGGGCTGGGAAGCAGCCGGGCGAGTTCCGGACGAGCCAGAACTGGATTGGCGGATCGCGACCGGGGAACGCGATGTATGTTCCGCCGCCGCCGGAGCGGCTGATGGAGTTTCTGGGACCGTTGGAGCTGTTTCTGCACGACGAGGAGACGGGGCTGCCGGTGATGGTGCGGGCGGCGATGGTCCATATGCAGTTTGAGACGATCCATCCGTTCCTGGACGGGAACGGGCGGCTGGGACGGCTGCTGATCACGCTGATGCTGTGCCATGCCGGAGTCTTGCGGCAACCTCTGCTGTATTTGAGTTTGTATCTGAAACAGAACCGAAGCCACTACTACTACCTGCTGCAGGAGGTGCGGGAGCGGGGGAATTGGGAGGCGTGGATCCAGTTCTTTCTGCGTGGGGTGCGGGAGACAGCCGAACATACGGTGGAGACGGCGCAGCGGATTCTGACGTTGCTGGCCGAGGACCGGCGGCGCGTGGAGGGCGCGGGGAAGGCGGCGTCGACCACGTTGCGCGTGTTTCAGGTGCTGGACCGGAACCCGGTGGTGACGATTACCTGGGTTGCGGAGAAGACCGGGCTGAGTTATCCGACGGTACAGGGCGCGTTTGGTCGGCTGGAAACGCTGGGGATTCTGGCGCGGCACGGGTCGGGCAAATGGAACAAACGGTATGCCTACAAGGCCTATCTGGACATACTGAGCGAGGGGACGGAGCCTCTGCGGGACTAGGCGTTGTGAGGGAGGGTGCTATGGGAACGATGGTGAGGAACGTCGCGGTGGGGGCGCTGGCGGTGTGGATGATTCCGGTGGTGGCGGCGCAGTTCGTCCCGGACTGGCACTGGGGCGTGGGCGGGTTTGCGATGGCTTATCTGGTGTTCTTCACGGCGGGGATGGTGTTTGCTGTGATCGCGCGGCGGATGGGGGAGTGGACGTATAAGGCGGGCGTGGGGGTGGCGGTGTTCGCGGGACTGGGATTGGCGTGGTCGAATATGGTGCAAACGGCCGATTCGGGGCACCCGGAGAACCTGTGGTTTTTCAGCGTGTTGGTGGTGGGATTGATCGGGGCAGCGGTGGCGCGGTTGCGGGCGCCGGGGCTGGCGTGGACGCTGTTTACGATGGCGGCGGTGATGGCTGGGATTTCTGTTGTTCTGCCTTCGTGGGCGCCGCCGGAGATGGCGCGGAGAGTGGCCATCGGGCATGCGGGGCTGGTGGTGTTGTTTACGGCGTCGGGGTTGCTGTTCCGGCGAGCGGCTGGAGTTGTTCGGTGACCCAGTCGAGGTAGCCGCCAGCATCGACCTGGAGCATGACGTGGTGGGGGCCGTTGGGGTCCGGCGCGAGTTGGGTTTGGCCGGATTCGGTGACGGTGACGGTGCCGCGGAGCCCGTTGTAGAGATCGGGTTCGGCGATGCGGGCGATGACGTTGGGATCGTGGAGGGGGCCGGAGTGGTGGCCCCATTTCTGGCGGGAGAAGCCGGTGTAGCGGTCGAGGATTGGGGCGATGTCGATGGGCATTTGTTGGAGGCGCTGGGGGGTTAGCAGGGTGCGCTGGGAGATGTCGAGCGGGATGACGGTGATGTTGAGTTTGCTGGCGAAGACCGCCTGGGCGGCGGGGATATCGCTGTAGATGTTGAACTCGGCTTCGGGGGTGACATTGCCGGTGGATTCGATGATTCCGTTTTGCGCCTGGAAACGGTAGGAGCCGAAACCGCCGCCCATTAGGACGAGGTTGTTGGTTAGGTTGGGGTGGATTTCGAGGACCGCGGCGATGTTGGTGAGCGGGCCGAGGCAGGCGAGGGTGATGTCGGTGTTGGGGAGTGTCCGGGCGAGGTAGTCGACGGCGTGCTCGGGCTGGGCGGGGTGGTTGGACGGGGGCCAGGGGCAGCCGGAGAGGCCGTCGTCTCCGTGGACGTGGGCGGCGGTGTGGGCGCCGGCGAGGCCGGGGTGGACGGGGAGTTCGGGGCTGCCGCCGCGGGCGAGGATGCGGAGGGCGTTGGCGGTGGTGGTTTCGATTCCGACGTTGCCGCCGACGGTGGTGAGGGCGATCAGATCGATGTCTTCGGCGCGGAGGGCGGCGAGGATGGCGACCATGTCGTCGACGCCGGGATCGGTGTCGATGATCAGCTTTTGGGGCATGTATTCACACTACAATGGGGCCGTGACCTTGGGACTTTTGTTGGCTACGGTGATGTTGGAAGTGGTGACGGGGGCGTACCGGTTGCCGGCGGTATTGACGGTGCCGGAGGGACCGGGGCCGTTTGCGGCGGTGGTGCTGGTGCATGGGTCGGGGCCGAACGATATGGACGAGACGATTGGGCCGAACAAGCCGTTTCGGGATATCGCGGAGGGGTTGGCGGCGCGGGGGATTGCGTCGTTGCGGTATGTGAAGCGGACGAAGCAGTATGGGGCTTCTTTGCCGGCGGGGATTTTGTTGAAGGAAGAGACGGTGGAGGATGCGTTGAGCGCGGTGGCGCTGTTGCGGACTTTGCCGAAGATTGATGGGAAGCGGGTGTTTGTTGTCGGGCATAGTTTGGGGGCGTATGCGGCGCCGCGGATTGGGCGGGCGGATGGGGGGATTGCAGGGTTGGTTTTATTGGCGGGGCCGGCGCGGCCGTTTGAGGTGGTGCTGGATGAGCAGTTGCGGTATTTGCAGGTGCCCGAGGAGCGGGCGGCGGCGATGAAGAAGGGGATTCCGAAGGCGTATCTGGAGGATTTGGCGGGGGACCCGGTGGCGGTGGCGCGGGATTTAAAGATGCCGATGTTGATCTTGCAGGGGGAGCGGGATTATCAGGTGACGATGGAGGATTTCCGGTTGTGGAAGGCGTTGGAGGGTCCGCGGGTGACATTGAAATCGTACCCGGCGATGAACCATTTGTTTCATCCGGGGCAGGGGAAGGCGAGGCCGGCGGAGTATAACCTGGTGGCGCCATTCAGCCCGGTGGTACTGGATGATATTGCGCGGTGGGTGAAGGGCGTTCGCCCGTAAAGCGGGGTGTTTTACGGAAAAAAATGAGGTGTCTGACACCACATTATGCTTTTGTTAGACGATGGCGTGGCAGTCGCGGGCGCGCTGGAGGAAGCTGCGGAGGCCGCGGACGGTGCTGGCGTCGTCGAATTGGCGCTGCATGACGACGGCCGTTTCGGCGGCGGATTCGTAGTTTGCCAGGCGCGCTTGCATGGCGGGGGCGTGGGTTGCGTAGAAGTGGTAGAGGGTGGTGTAGCGGGTTACCAGTTGCGCGGGGTGGAGGTCCCAGCCCTGGTAGAAACCTTCGGCCAGGGACAGCAGGATTTCGTCGCGGTGCTGCTGCCAGGCGGCGATGACGGGCTCGCGCTCCGTTCCCATCGGCAGGATCTTTGTGGGGCCGTCTACGACTTGAATGTCCGTGCCGGCGAAGGCCATTAGCATGCGCATTCGTGTGGACGTGCAGGCGGAATGGTGCAGGCGTTGGAAGGGGGCGGCGATGCCGAGTGATGCCAGCAGGTCGTAGGGGCCGAGGTGGACGCTTTGGAGCTTGCCGCCGGCGGCGTCGATCAGTTCGCGGAGGCGGAGGATGATGGGCGGGGTTTCGATTAGCGCTTCAATCCAGGCGCGGCCGCGGAGTTCCATGGCGAGCTGGGCGACTTCTTCGGGGCGCTCGACTTTGGGGAGCGTGACGCGGAAGTTCGACGGGAGACGGTAAGAGACGTGTTGCAGGAAGAGGCGGAGGGTTTTTAGGGCGCGGTCGCGCGTGGCTCCGTTTAACGGGCGGATGCGGATGCCGAGGAACGGGGGAAGCGTTCCGGCTTCGGCGCCTTGGCGGACGGCCTTGGCGACGGCGATGACGTGGCGGTCCTCCTCTTCGTCGTCGTGGACGCCGTAGCCGTCTTCAAAATCGATCCGGTAGTCTTCGACGGGTTCGGTTTTCAGCTTTTCGCGGACCCGTTCGAGGACGGCTTCGGTGCAATCGAGTTCGCCGGCCGTGGGGGTCCATTTGTCGAGCGCGCCCAGGGCGATGTTGCCCAGCTTCTTCGCGATGTCGGGTTTGAAGAGATGGGCGCCGCCGTAGACGACGTGGACCGGCTGGCGGCGTGTCATCCACGCACCGCCGGGAGCGGGTATTGGAGCGATTCGCGGAGCCAGTCGCCATTTTCGCGGACGGCGTCGCGCAGGCCAGCGACCAGCGTCTGGCGCTTTTCGTACAGCCGGTAGCCGTCGCGCGAGCGGAGGTAGCCGCGGGCTTCGGGATGGCGTTCGAAGAGGACGTCGCCGAGCTCTTCGTGGAGGCGGGCGAACTTGGCGCGGCGGTCGAGCAGGGCCTTGATCAGGAAGGGGATGACCATGGAGTAATCGCCCTGCATGGATTCAGTGGATTGGACGTAGGTTTCGCGGTCGACTTTGCCCCAGGTGACGGCTTCGGCGGGCGGGCAGGAGGAGAGCGAGCCGTCGGTGACTGGCGCCGTTGTGATCTGGACGTCGAACTCGTAGCCGCGGACGTCGGGGAGGCCGAGGACCTGGCCCAGGGCGGGTTCGGGTTGGAGGTTGTAGTTCTTCGGCACTCCGCCGCCGAGCATGAAGGTCGCCAGCGCTTTCGGGCCGCTTTCGAAGAGGCCCCAGTGGTGGTAGGCGCAGGCTTCGAAGACTTCGGCGTGGATGTCGAGATCGAACGAGTATTCAGGCAGCAGGCCGGCTTCGCGCATGGCCCAGAGCTTCATTGAGTTGAGGAAGACGCTGCCATCGCCGGGGGCACCGACGAAGACGGGGATGGCCATTTTGTGGCAGGTAGCCAGCAGACCGGGTTCGACGTTGGCCGCGGCCTCCTGATCGGCGTACCACTTGCCGAGGAGGTTGCGAAGTTCGGTGCCGGTCATCTTCTTCTGGAACTCGGGGAGTTGGAGGATGGCGGTGAGGAAGCGGTCCTGATCAAGGAGGACGTCTTCGTTGAAGGCCATGTCGGTGACGCGGATGGTGCGTTCGTCGCGGAGCGCGCCGTCGTCACCGAAGATGGGCACTTCGAAGACGGGATCGCGGCGGCCGGTGAGGGAGCGGTGGCCGTCGTGATAGCAGACGGCGTCGGTGGTGGAGAGGTAGGCGACCCAGCCGGTTTCGAGGAGCGGCAGCAGCCACGTCTGGTGCTGGCCGGAGACGGTGACAGGCCCGGCGATGGCGAGCGTGAGCGGGCAGCCCATGCCGATGGCGCGGTCGAGAATCGTATAGATGCGGCGGAGGTAGGCGCCGCCGAAGGCCGGGAGGCAGTGGCGGAAGAGTTCATCGAGCGACGTCACTTCATCGACGCGCTTCACACGCACCGTCTGGCGGTGCTCGTTATCGCAGGAGTTCATTTCTTTTCTATTCTCGCTTATCGACCCGCACCGCTATACGGAATGCCTTTTCCCATCCATTCCGGGGCGGGGGCGCCTTGCAGGAAGTGGCCGAAGAACTCGAACATGCGTTGGGCGTAATCCTTCTGATTCGGGCGGCGGCGGAGGCCGTGGGGTTCGCCGTTGTAGTTGAAGAAGTACACCTCTTTGTTGAGGCGGCGGAGGGCGAGATAGAACTCGAGGCCTTGGGTGAAGGGGACGGCGTCGTCTTTGTCGTTGTGGAGCATGAGCAGCGGCGTTTGGATTTGGTCGGCGCGGAAGAGGGGGGAGTTATCGAGGTAGCGCATGGGGTATTCCCAGAGGCTGCCGCCGATGCGGCTTTGGCCGCGCTCGTATTGGAACTGGCGGGGGACGCCGGTGCCGTAGCGGATGCCGTCGTAGGCCGAGGTCATGTTGGCGACGAGGGCGCCGGGGGCGGCGGCGGCGAAGCGGTTGGTGCGGGTGACCATGTAGGCGATCTGGTAGCCGCCCCAGCTGTGGCCCTGGATGCCGATTTTCTTTTCGTCGACGATGCCCATGTCGGCTACTTTTTGCACGGCGGCGAGGACGCATTTCATGGCGCTATCGCCGGGGTAGCCGGCGGTGTAGGCGATGTCGGGCATCAGCACGAGATAGCCGTTGGAGGCGTAGAGCGAGGCGTTGACGCGATGGGAGGGGGAGGGCTCGACGAAGCCGTGGAGACCGTCGGAGAGGCGTTCGTAGATGTAGACGAGGAGGGGGTACTTCTTTGCGGGGTCGAAGTTGGCGGGTTTATAGAGAATGCCGTTGAGGGCTGCGCCGTCGGTGTTTTTGAAGTTGACGAGTTCGGCGGTGCCCCAGGCGTAGTCCTTCTTTTGGGGGTTGGCGTCGGTGACTTTTTGGAATTTGGAGAGGTTGGAATCGGTGATTTGGAGATCGGGGAATTCGTCGAAGCGGGAGGCGGTGATGAGGGCTACGTCGGCCTTTTTGGCTAGCACGGGGGCGCTGTAGCGCTTGGGGGACATTACGATTTTGGTTGGTTCGGTGGTGGCGGTTAGGGCGTGGCGGTAGAAGCCGGAGTCCTTGGTGGTTTCGTTTTCGGCGGAGAGGAGGAGGGGTTGGGCGGGGTCGAGGCCGCGGTCGCGGGGGTCGACGCGGGGGCGCGTAATGCGGAAACGGATCTGCTGTTTGCGGCCGGCGGATTGGGTGATGTTTGTTGGGGCGGCGCCGTTGGCAGGGAGGGTCCAGATGTCGTAGCGGTCGTAGACGATGAGGGTCTTGCTGTCCTTTGTCCAACCGGCGGTGCCGTAGCTGGCTCCGTAGCCGGGGAGGTCGTAGAGTTCGTTGGAGAACGCTGTGGGGAGCTTGGCGGTGAGGTTAGTGGTGGTGGCGGTTTTCATGTCGAGGAGCCACCAGGATTTCTTGTCGAAGTAGGCGGCGTGGGTGCCGTCGGGGGAGAGGGTGGGGTTGGTGAGGGCTTGTTTGAGGGCGAGTTGGCGGGTGCCGGTGCGGGCGTCGATCGTGTAGATATCGCGGTAGCGGGAGTCGAAATCGGCGAGGCGGCCGTAGCCTTTGTCGGAGAAGCCGAGGGCGGTGTTGGCGTCATCGCTGACGGTGACCTGGGTGATCGCGGCGTCGCCGAGGGAGACCAGTTTCTTTTCTGCGATGTGGAGGAGTACGAGGGTGTTACGGTTGCGCTGGTTGTTGGCGCGGGCTTTCTGGATGGTTTGGATGTTTTCGTCTTTCCAGTGCCAGAGTTCGTAGAGGGGTTTTTCGGGGTCGGGTTTGGCGGCGGGGGTTTCGCGGCGGGAGGGAGGGCCGAAGGAGAAGAGGAGGGCGGCGCCGTTGCGGGTGAAGGCGAACTGGCCGCGGTCGCTGACGGTTTGGCCGGTGGGGGCTTTGGCCCATTCGGTGACGGTAGCGGCGCCGCGTTCCCAGCCGTGGACGGCACCGGCGGCGAGGAAGGCGAGACGGGATGATTCCTGGTTGAAGGTGAGTTTGGCGTAGCGGGTTTTGGCGGTGTGGAGGGTGGTGCGGGCGGTGGTGGCGGTGTTGATGACGAAGAGTTCGTCGGCCGTAGCGGCGGCGAGTGTGGCTCCGTCGCGGCTGAGGGTGTATTCGGTGACGCCTTCCCAGGTGGTGTTGGCGGCGCCATCGAGCGGGCGGAGGGCGAGGCGTTTTTCGGGGGAATCTTCGAGGTAGGCGAGGATGGGGGCGCCGGTTTCGCCGAGGGCGAAGGACTTCACGTTATCGATGCGGGTGATGGCGCCGGTGGCGAGATTGGCGATGGCGATGCCGGTTTTTGATTTGGCCGCAAAGGTCTGGGTGATTAGGAAACGGCCGTCGGGGGAGAGGGCGAGGCGGGGGCCGCGGGAGGCGGCGGGGGCGTCTTCTTCGTCGCCATCGGCGGGCTGGGGAGGCGGGGGCGTGCCGACGGGGATGCGGATTTCGCGGGCGGTGGCGAGGTCGCGCGCGATGACTTCGCCGGGGCCGGTTTGGGGCATGAGGGCGTAGGCGAGCCACTTGCCGTCTTCGGAGAGGGTTTGGCCGGAGATGGCTTTCCAGGAATCGTAGTCGGCGATGGTGAGGGGACGTTGGGGTTGGGCGGCGAGGGAGAGGGAGAGGAGGAGTATGGGGATGAAAACGCGCATTCTCTACAATACAATCACGGCATATGAAAGCCGTACTGGTTGTTCTTGCGGTGACCGTGGGCGCGCAGCCGGCGATGCAGTTTTCGCGGGCCGCGGGGGAGTGGACGGAGGCGTTGCCGATTGGCAACGGGCGGATGGGGGCGATGGTTTTTGGCGGGGCGGCCGATGAACGGTTGCAGTTGAACGACGACCGGGTGTGGGCGGGGAGCAAGATGGACCGGCTGAACCCGAACGCGGCGCGGGCGTTGCCGGAGGTGCGGCGGTTGTTGTGGGCGGGGAAGGTTCGGGAGGCGGAGGAGTTGGCGGAGCGGGACATGATTTCGAAGCCGCGACGGATGCCGCCGTATCAGCCCGTTGGGGATTTGCTGCTGCATTTTCCGGGGCACGACCAGGTGTCGGCGTATGAGCGGAAGCTGGATTTGTCGACTGCGGTGCATACGGTTCGATACAAGACGTTTGGGGCGGCGTATACGCGGGAGGTGTTTGCGAGCTACCCGGGGCGGGTGATTGCGATGCGGATCCGGAGTGATAAGAAGGGCGCGGTTTCGTTCCGGGCGCGGATGCGGCGGGAGGCGGACGCGGTGGCTTCGGCGCGGGGGGATTTATTGGTTTTGGAGGGGCAGGCGTTGCCGCATGGGGAGCGGCAGGCGACGGAGCCTCGGGCGGGGACGCGGTTTCGGGCGCAGGTTCGGATTGGGCTGACGGGCGGGGAGATGCGGGCGAGCGGGGAGGAGTTGATTGTCACGGGGGCGGACGAGGCGACGCTGTTGATTACTACGGAGAGCGGGTTTCCGGAGGGGGATTTTGAGGCGCTGCGGCGGGCGCATGTGGCGGATTATTCGCGGCTGTTTGGGCGGGCTTCGTTGCAGCTGGATTCGGCGGCGGCGAATGTGAAGTTGGCGAATTTGTATTGGGATTTTGCGCGGTATTTGTTGATTGCGAGTTCGCGGCCGGGGACGGAGGCGACGACGTTGCAGGGGTTGTGGAATGCATCTTTGGAACCGCCTTGGGATAGCAAGTACACGATCAATATCAACACGGAGATGAACTACTGGCCGGCGGAGGTTTTGAATTTGGCGGAGCTGCACGAGCCGCTGTTTGATTTGGTGGAACGGGCGATGGAGGACGGGCGGCGGGTGGCGCGGACGATGTATGGGGCGCGGGGGTTTGTGCTGCATCACAATACCGATTACTGGGGGCATGCGACGCCGATTGATGGGGTGGGGAGCGGGATCTGGCCGATGGGCGGGGCGTGGCTGGCGCTGCATTATTGGGACCATTTCGACTACGGGCGGGACCGGGAGTTTTTGGCGCGGCGGGGGTTTCCGGTGATGAAGGAGGCCAGTTTGTTTTTGCTGGATCATTTGACGGAGGGGCCGGGGGGAGTGTTGGTGACGGGGCCGTCGATCTCGCCGGAGAACCGGTACCGGACGCGGGACGGGGCGGTGGGGAAGTTGGTGATGGGACCGTCGATGGATTCCGAGATTGCTTATTTGTTGTTTACGCGGACGATGGCGGCGGCGGAGATTTTGGGGGTGGAGCCGGGGTTGCGGGCGGAGTTGGCGCGGGCGCGGGGGCGGTTGCCGAAGCCGCGCGTGGGGAAGCATGGGCAGTTGATGGAATGGCTGGAGGATTACGATGAGCCGGACCCGGGGCACCGGCATATTTCGCAGTTGTTTGCGCTGCATCCGTCGGACCAGATTACGGTGCGGGGGACGCCGGAGTTGGCGCGGGCGGCGCGGGTTTCGCTGGAGCGGCGGCTGGCTTCCGGGAGTGGGCATACGGGGTGGAGCTGGGCGTGGATTGTGAATTTCTGGGCGCGGCTGGAGGAGGGGGATAAGGCGTGGGCGGACGTGGAGGCGTTGTTGACGAAATCGGTTTTGCCGAATTTGTTTAGTACGCATCCGCCGTTTCAGATTGACGGGAATTTTGGCGGGGCGGCGGGGATGAGCGAGATGTTGTTGCAGAGCCACTCGGGCGAGATTCATTTGTTGCCGGCGTTGCCGGGGGCTTGGGCGGCGGGAGAGGTGCGGGGGTGGCGGGCGCGGGGCGGGGTGGAGGTGGATATGAAGTGGGCGGGGGGGCGGTTGGTTTCTGCGCGATTGGTGAGCCGATTGGGTGGGACGTATCGGGTGCGGGTGGCGCGGGGTGATTTGGTTAGGGAAGTGGTGTTGGGGAAGGGGGAGGGGGTGAACTTAGCTCCCTAGGCCGGGGACGCCGCCCATGGATTTGGCGGTTTTGACGCCGCGGAGGATGGACTGGGCGACGGCTTCGGCGGCGGCGACGCCGAGGGAGTTCATGTCGGCTTCAAGGTCTCCGAGGGAGAGGGCGATGACGATGTCGCCATCGACCATGGTGTGGCCGGGGCTTAGGGTTCTTAGCACGCCGGCTTGGGCCATTTTCGCGAGGCGGGTGGCGCCTACCTTGTTGAGCTTGGCGTTGGTGGCGACTACGCAGAGGGTGGTGTTGCCGGCGGTGGGGGTGGCGCTCTTGGAGAGGATGGCTTTTTCGGTGTCGATGAGGTCGCGGCTTTGGGCGGACTTGCGGCAGCCGGCGACGAGTTTCCCGTTGGCGGGGTCGCGGACGTCGCCGTAGGCGTTGACGATGGCGAGGGCGGAGACCAGCACGCCTTTGTTGCCGAGGGGGACGGTGAACGAACCGACGCCGCCTTTCATGGCACGCGACATGCCGGCGAATTTGCCGACTGTGGCGCCGGTGCCGGCGCCGATGCTTCCTTCGACGACGGCGGCCGTCGTGGCGGCGGCGGCGGCTACCTCACCCATTTCGCGGGTGGGGCGGACGGCGGCGCTGCCGATGCCGAGATCGAAGAGGATCATGGCCGGGACGATGGGGATACGGGCGGGGCCGAAAACGAACCCGACACCTTTTTTCTCCAGGTATTTGCGGACGCCGCTGGCGGCTTCCAGGCCAAAGGCGGAGCCGCCGGCAAGGGTGACGGCGTGGATGTGCGGGGTGACGTGGAGGGGACTGAGGACGTCGAGTTCTTGCGAGCCGGTGGCTGCGCCGCCGATGTCGACACCGGCGACGGCGCCGGCTTCGCATAAGATGACAGTGGCTCCGGTGAGGGCGACCAGGTCGGAAGCGTGGCCGACTTGGATACCAGGAATATCGGTAAGACCCTTCATGCGCGTGTTAGCATCGAATTTTTGGAGGAGAGTTCAGGTTGCTCGACATCTTGAAGTCGCCCATCGTGACGTTCCAGGAATTTATCCTCCTGGCCGGCCGGGCAACAACGAACATCGTACGTCGACCATTCTACGGTAGCGACGTGATCCTGCAAATGGACACGATTGGCGTGGGCAGCTTGCCTATCACCATTTTGATTGGATTTTTCAGCGGCGCGGTGATGGCGTTGCAGATGTCGCGCGCGCTTTCGCAGTATGGGGCGACGGGGCAGGTGGGGCAGATTACGGCGATTACGCTGGTGCGCGAAATGGGGCCGGTGTTGACGGCGCTGCTGGTGGCGGGGCGGAATGCGTCGGGGATTGCCAGCGAATTGGGATCGATGAAGGTGACCGAGCAGATTGACGCAATGCGCGCGCTGGGCACCGATCCGATTAAGAAGCTGGTGACGCCGCGGTTGATTGCGACTTGCTTCACGCTGCCGCTGTTGACGATTGTGGCCGATTTTATTGGGATTATCGGCGGGTATTTGATTGCGGTGCCGCTGATGGCGCTGACGACGTCGAGCCAGTATTGGAACAACGCGTGGCGGTCGCTGGAGTACAACGACATTGCGCAAGGGTTGCTGAAGCCGCTGGTGTTCGCGTTTATTATTTCGCTGGTGGGTTGTTTGTACGGGATCCGGACAACGGGCGGGACGCAGGGCGTGGGGCGGGCGACGACGCAGGCGGTGGTTGTGGCGAGCGTGTGGATTTTCGTTTGCACGTTCCTGATCACGCGGGTGTTCGTAAACATCTGATGTCGCGAGCGGCCACAGAGCGGAAGTGTATTCTTCGGCTGGAGAATATTTCGCTGGCGTTTGAGGACGATTCCAAGGTGTTGGACAACGTCAATCTGGAGATGTGGGCGGGGGAGACGAAGATCATCCTGGGCGCGGCTGGCGCGGGGAAGACGGTGATGTTCAAGATCGCGCTGGGGCTGTTGAAACCGACGAGCGGGCGGATTTATTTGTTTGGGCAGGATGTGACGGATTTCAAGGAAAACCAGTGGTTTGAAGTGCGCAGCCACGTCGGAGTGTTGTTCCAGGAGGGCGGGTTGTTCGACTCCTTAACGATTGAAGAGAACGTGGCCTACCCGCTGGTGAACCGGAGCAACCAGACGGCGGAGCAGGCGCACCCGGCGGTGAAAGAAGCGCTGGAGTTTGTGGAGTTGGGGCACACGCTGGGGAAGTTTCCGAGCGAGCTATCGGGCGGTATGCGGCGGCGCGTGGGGATTGCGCGGGCGGGGATCAGCGATCCGGCGTTGTTGCTGTATGATTCGCCGACGGCGGGGCTGGATCCGATTACGGCGAACAACATCATGGCGCTGATTATTCAGGAGCGTGAAATGCGGAATGCGACGTCGGCGATTATCTCTCACCGATTTCAAGACGGGCATATCATGGCCAATTTCCGCTACAATCCGGAGAGTAAGCGGTTGGAGCGTATTCCCGAAGATTCGCCTCTGCGACAAAGTACGCGGTTCGTGGTGATGCGCGACGGCCGGATCGTATTTGAAGGCAGCGAACCGGAGCTGGACGCGTCCAGCGACCCGTACATTTCGAAATTTTCCATGCAACGTTCCGCCCACTGATCCCCATGTCATCCGCCGCTAAAGTCTCCTGGGCTCAATTACGTGTCGGCATTCTTGCCGCCGTGGCCCTTTTCATCCTTGCCGTGCTGGTTTTTTTGCTGACCGGCAATAAGAGCCTCTTTTCCAAAGAGGTGACGGTGTACACGTATCTGGACGATTCGGCGGCGATCACGGAGGGCTCGGCCGTGCGGCTGAGCGGGATTTTGATTGGGAAGATTGGCGCCGTGGGACTGTCGGGCGAGAACCAACCGAACCGGCGGATTAAGCTGGACCTGGTGATTGACCAGGACAAGCTGGCGCGGATTCCTTCCGATTCGCAGGCGGCGATTGGCGCCGAGAACCTGCTGGGCACCAAGTACATCAACATCAAGATGGGCAAGGCGGGGACGCCGGTGACGGCGGGCGGGGAGCTGAAGAGCCTGGACACGCGGGAGTTCCAGGACCTGGTGAATGCGGCGTATCCGTCGTTGCAGTCGTTGCAGGAGATTATTAACCGGATCAACCACATCGTGGAAACGGTGGAGACGGGGAAGGGTTCGATTGGGAAGTTGCTGGTGGATGACGAGTTGTACCAGCGGCTGGTGGCGACGGTGGCGGAGGTGCAGAAGATCACGTCGTCGATTGGGGATGGCAAGGGCACGGTGGGCAAGTTGCTCTACGACGAGGCCATGTACGAGGACATCCGGAGCACGATCAAGCGGGTGGACGCGACGATTGCCACGCTGCAGACCGATCTCAATTCGGGCAAGGGTTCGGCGAGCAAGCTGCTGAAGGATCCGGCTCTTTACGATGAGGTGAAGGGGACTGTTGCCGAGTTGCGGAAGACGATTGACGAGATCAACAAGGGCAACGGGACGGCGGGCAAGCTGATCAAGAGCGACGAGTTGCACGCCAATATGAACAAGCTGATTCTGAACCTGGACAAGACCATCGATAAGGTCAATAGCGGCCAGGGGACGATGGGGCAGCTGATGGTGAACCCGGCGCTTTACGATTCGATGAATGGGACGATGAAGGAGATGAACGGGGTCATGAAGGACTTCCGTGCGAATCCGAAGAAGTTCCTGACCATTCAGCTCAAACTGTTTTGAAACGCCTGATCGTCAACGCGGATGATTTTGGATTCACGCGCGACGTGAACGCGGGCATTGTGGAAGCCCACACGAAGGGTATTCTGACGGCGACGACGTTGATGGCGAATGGGGACGCCTTTGACGACGCGGTGCGGCTGGCGGGGGAGTATCCAACGCTGGATGTTGGCGTACATTTTGTGTTGGTAGGTGGGCGATCATTGGTTAGCGGGGAGCCGCTGCCGAAGGACGTTCCGGCGCTGGTGCGGGCGGTGTATGGCGGGAAGCTGGACCTGTACGGGGAGCTGGCGGCACAGGCGGCGAAGGTGCGGGCGGCGGGGTTGACGCCGTTGCACGCGGACACGCATAAACATACGCATTTACTGGCTCCGGTGTGCCGGGCGGTGCGGATTGTGGCGGAGGAGTTTGGGATCCGTTTTTTGCGGCGGCCGTTGGATTTAGATCTGCCGTATCGGGCACCGTTGGCGACGCGTTTGACGAATTTTCTGGTACGGGACC
>CANIVU010000116.1 GCA_947470805.1 Acidobacteriota bacterium
ATTGATGCCCTCGACGACTATGTCGACCAGCACAACGCCAATCCCAAGCCATTCATCTGGACGGCCAAGGCCAACGACATTCTGGCTAAGGTCATTCGCGCGAAATCCGCCGCTCTTAATCTTCGGTCTGTGTGAAGCACTACACTAGCAGCAGAATCGTTTTTTCTGTTTAGACCGTACCTTGAGAAACGCTTCGTACCGTAACCAGGCCCCGACTAGTCACAGTACTTTATTTCGACTTTTTAAGATTCTCCATTGGGGGCGTTGAGCCGGATGGAATGCCCCATGCACAGTTCACGGCTTGACCCATTCCGCCTCGGGGGCTTCTCGGGGCCTGACCTCGGCGCCAAGACCCGCCATCCCTAACTCCAGCCTCAAGCACTCCACGACACTAACTCCATCCAAGCCCGAAACCGCGCGCATCCGCCACCCGTTCGCATCCCGCGTTTGCACTTCCACCAACGCCTCATCCTGGGACATCAGCAGATACTGCTGCACCGACTCCGTCCCCCGGTACTCAGCCGCCTTCTTTCCCCGGTCGAACGCCTCCGTCCCCGGCGACAGCACCTCCGCCGCAACGATCGGATTCAGCGCAACATCTTTCTGGTCATCCGCAAACGCCACCGGCCCGCAGAAAACCAAAACATCCGGGTACGCATACAATCGCCCCGACCCGCTTCGTAACAATAACTCCGACGAAATCGCCTGGCACGGCTTGCCGCGCAAGGCGTTACGCATCTCCCCGCAAAGATTCGAAATCAACAAGGCGTGAGTAAAGGACCCGCCGGCCATCGCATACAACCCGCCGGCATAATACTCATGCCGCGAGTCCGAAGATCGTTCCGCCGCCAGATACGTCTCCACAGTGAGAATCGGAATCCGCGGCGCCGGCAGGACCCAATATTACGGCATCCCCCCGAAACCATGTCCCGGCCAAACCCCGGTCACGGCCCTCCCAAGACTATATTTCCCGCCAAATCAACAACCTGAAAAAATCCACCTCGAAACCCCCTTGACCGCCATGCTAGTCTCGAATCGGGCAGGAATACCTCGCCAACGGCGCCAAAAGCCGCGGCCCCCAAACCGCCGCCGGCCGCCACCGCCAGGTTAAAGACCAGATTCTACACCGTCAGTGTCTCTGGAATCTGCCCCGAGTCGAGCGCCGACTTCCTCCCCTTCCACGCCCGGCTACTCGCCGACTGGCAACCCTAAACCAGCGAAGCCGGACTCCTGGTCAACCAGCTAATCACCGCGCTCTGGGGCACCCAGATCCTGCAAAACGGCTCCATCATCTACATGAGCGAACTCGTCGCCACCCTGTCAGCCACCTCCCCCTATGCGGACGGCCCGGCCAAGCTCACCATCAAATCGCCCTTTTCGACCCCTCTCTAGGACAGGGCCGTCCAGTGCCGCAGGAAGGCGGTGCACCAGACCCTGCGTCGAAGGATTAGCTTTCCCTGCCCTTGAGAATGGCGGCCATGGTCCGCGGGCTGCGGTGACCATGGAGAACGGCAACTACCCACAGCGGGCTTTCATCCGGCGCATAGGCAATCAGGTAGTCTCTAACTCGCTTGAAGCGCAGGGCGCGGCGAGTGAGATCTGGGCGGCGATGCCCCTGGTGAGGATAGGGAACCAGGCTGGAAATCGCGGTGTAGAGTTCGTCAACTACGCGGAGAGCAGCATCCGGACTGTCCTGTCCGATGTAGAGCGCAATTTCGTCAATATCGGTGAACGCTTCGGGATGAAGCGCGAACCCACTCATGCGGAGTTGGAACGACGTGCGTCGATCCGCTCGCGAAGACGGGCGAAGGCTTCGTCGCCGGGAATGAGTTTGACCTTACCGCTCTTGATGTCGTCATAGCGGCTATCCAGCATGTCGCGGGTGTCGCCCAGCTCGTCAACCCAACAGGCGACGGCATCCTGGACCAGCTCCGCGGCCGGCCGACCGCTCTGCCTGGCCAGGTCATTGAGTCTTTTTTCAAGCTCGGGACTGAAATGTACTTCCATGCTGGATACCCTGTCTCTCCACATTACCGGATAAGGGGGAGCCTGTCACGAGTTGAATGGGCAGCAGCGCCGGCATAGTTAACGTAGAGGCGCAGCCCCCGGCCCCCTGGAATTTAGCTCTTTGGTCCGAAGCTGGCGAGGGCGGGAAAACACCTAGAGAGCTCCCCGCCGCCCCCAGTCCCCTCCCCTTCCGCAACTGCTCGGCCGTTGTGGCCTTGAATCGCCGCCACGAAGATACCGTCGCCACTACCCTGGCCAGGAACCAACTCCCGCTGTACGGCCGTCCCGTGAACGAGAATGACCCGGCCTTACTGCATCCCCCCCGCCAAACCCCGGTCACGGCCCGCCCAAGACTATATCTCCCGCCAAATCAACAACCTGAAAAAATCCACCCCAAAATCCCCTTGACCGCCATGCTAGTATCGAATCGGGCAGGAATTCCTCGCCCACGAAAAGCCCTCGCTCCAGCGAGGGCTTTTTGCATTCCACAACCCAAAGAAAGGAGGTAAAACCAATGCCAACCGACCAACAACGCGCCGAACGTGCCCAGCGCGCCCGCGCCAACGGTGCCAAAAGCCGAGGCCCCAAAACCGCCGCCGGCCTCCACCGCGCCCGCACCGCCAGCATAAAGACCGGCCTCTACACCACCAGTGTCTCCGGAATCTGCCCCGAGTCGAACGCCGCCTTCCTCCCCTTCCACGCCCGGCTCCTCGCCGACTGGCACCCCCAAACCACCGAAGCCGAACTCCTGGTCAACCAGCTCATCACCGCGCTCTGGGACACCCTGATCCTGCAAAACGGCTACCTGATCTGCATGAGCGAACTCGTCGATACCCCCGCCGCCACCTCCCCCTACGCCGACGACCCGGCCAAGCTCATCATCGAAGCCCAGAAGTACGCCTTGAACACCCAAGGCGGCACCGTCGCCCGTTTCCAGGCCCGCATCAGCGCCTGCACCCGCCTCCACAACCGGATCGAGCGCGAACTCTACCGCCTCGAAAAAAATCGCCGTACGAGCGGACCGTCCCAGAAGTCATTGAAAACAGAGCCACAACCCAACACCGCTAAGGCCCAACAGCAACCGCAGGCCGACATCGCGGAAATGAGCCACGAAAAACAGCGCCATACAAGCGCACCGTCCCAGAAGTCATTGAAAACAGGGACACACCCCGACGCCGCGAACGCCCAACAGCAACCGCCGGCCAGCATCGCGGAAATGAGCCACGAAAAACTGCGCCCTACAAGCGGACCGTCCCAGAAGTTGTTGAAAACAGGGACACAGACATACGTCCCCCAACCGCGTCACCACCACCCCGCTCACCGCAAATGAGCGAAAAACACAAATAGGCCAAAATCAGCTTTACCCAAAAACCGAAACGCAGGCGAGCCGCGATCTTGAAACCTCATCGTCGCCGGCTTCCCCATGATCTTTGACAATCGAACGAAGCCACCCCCTACCCGGGATCCGTCCACATCCCGGGTAGGAAGCCACGGGCAAACAAACTAAAACTATATGAGAATCTTCTCCACCGGCCGCTCCGGATAGCTCAACTGCCCGGCCGTCCCGTCATACAGATTCAACGGGTCCAACTGCGCCAAATAGTACACCGGCAACGGCGCAAAATCCGGACACCCCGGAGCCAACTGCGCCACAATCACCGCCAGGCCCACCACCTCCGCCCCGGCCGCCTCCACCATCTTTTTGATCTCCGTCAGCTTCGCGCCCGTCCGCAGGATGTCATCCACAAGAAGGACCTTCTCGCCAGGCTGGATCTCTAAGAACTGCCGCAGCCGCAACGGCTCCGAATCGTTCTGACGCTCCGCCCAATACACCTGCTTCGCCCGCAGCGCCTCGCACACACCAAACGCCACCGGCAGCCCGCCCGTCGCCGGCGCAACCACCGACAACTGCGGAATAATCGCCCGCAACTCCGGGTTCGACCGCACCTTCCGGCTCAACGCCACGCTCAACGTCTTCGCATGCTGGAAGTACCGGAACGCCAGCGGTATCTGCAAATACTGGTCCGAGTACAACCCGTTCGGGTAGACAAAATTGCCCTCCCGCAACGCCCCCGTCTCCTGCAGCAACGCCAGTACCTCTTCCTGTGTAGGAATGATCTCCATGGCTAATGGGCTCCTTTTCCAATGACAACCTGCGGAATCGTCCGCAGCATGATCTTCCAATCCAGCGCCAGCGACCAGTTGTCGATATACTCCATGTCCAACTCCATCCAGCGCTCGAAATCAACCGCGTCGCGCCCCTCCACAACCCACAGGCATGTCAGCCCGGGCCGCATGCGGAGCCGCCGCCGCTGCCATCTCTTATATTGTTCCACCTCCGACGCAATCGCCGGGCGCGGCCCCACCAACGACATGTCCCCCCGCAGCACATTCCACAACTGCGGCCACTCGTCGATCGAAAACTTCCGCAACCACCGCCCCACGCCAGTCAGCCGCGGATCATTCTTGATCTTGAACACCAACTCCCGTTCGTTCAACGCAGCCAACCCCGCCTTCCGCGCCTCCGCGTCCGCCACCATCGACCGGAACTTATACAGCACAAACCGCCGCCCGTTCAGCCCGCACCGCTCCTGCCGGAACAGCACCGGCCCCGGCGACGTCAACTTCACCAACACCGCCACCACCGCCATCACCGGCGAAACCAGCAACAACGACACCCCCGCCAACACGACATCGATGAACCGCTTCAACAACAGCCGAACCTCGTCATGCGGTGCCCCGGCGAACGTCAACATCGGCGCCGCGCCCAGCCGGTCTAAATATACATCGCTCCGCACATGCGGGAAGAAGTCCACCGCCACCCGGCTCCGCACACCCTCTTCATCGCACAGCAAAAACGTCTCTTCCAAATCCGCCAACTGCTCGCTCGGCACCGCGAACAGCACCTCGTCAATCACCTGCCGCCGCAACAACTCCGGCAACTCCGCCAGCGGCCGCACCGGGTACTCCCGCTTCAACTCAATCGCCTCCACCGCCGGCCGCGCGTCCAGAAACCCCGACAGCCGCAGCCCATACGTCTCGGCGTCTTCCACCAACGCCCCCATCCGCCGCGCCCCGTCTCCCGTGCCCACGATCCAAAGGTAGTGCTCCCCGCCAAACCGCCGCCGGTACCATCCCAGCAACGGCGCCGCGTTGAACCGGAACGCCAACAGCGCCACCGCCGCAAACCCGGCAAAAAGCGCCAAAAACGCGCGGCTCATGTCCAAACGCAGCACGAATTGCGCGAGTACTAATACAGCCGGCGCCATTCCAGCCTGTCGCAGCGTTCGCTTCATCGCCTCCCGGCGAGTTAGGCCCTCAAACGCTTCGTAGTCGCCGAACCATAAGGCGGTGCCCCAATAACAAAGCATCCCCAGCAGCAAGAGAAGAATCTTAACAGCGAGAAGAAAATAGAAATCCTTCGCCAGCGGCAGCAACGAGCGCGTCTGATAGGCCGCCTCGAAGGCCAGCCACACCAACACGCCGTCGGCCAGCAGGTGAAACAAACGAAGTTTGCGCTGATGACGGGAAAACACGGCTCGATTCAAGCGTACCAGACGGGCACCACCCCGGGGTTGCAATGAGGGGTCTACCTAGTGGATACTAAGTTAGTGAGCGCTAAGTTAAGCAAGGCAGACCGGCGCAAAGCCATCGTCGACACCGCCGCCCAGCTCTTCGCCGAAGTCGGCTTCCGCGGCGGCACCACCCGCGAGCTCGCCAAGCGCTGCGGCGTCTCCGAGCCCGTTCTTTACGAACATTTCCAGACCAAAAGCGAGCTCTACGCCGCCATCATCGACGCCTCGTCCCAGCATGGGTTCGAGGAGGGGCGCGAAGCCCTCGAACGCCTCGCCACCGGCCACGACGCCCATGCGTTCTTCACCCGCCTGGCCAACATGATCGTCGACTTCCAGGCCAAGCACCCCAACTATCTCCGGCTCATCCTCTTCTCGGCGCTGGAAAAGCACGAGCTTTCCGAGCACTTCTTTGAATGTCACGGCCAGGTCATCCACCGCATCGTGACCGGCTTCATCAAACAACAGACCGCCCTCGGCGCCTTCCGCCCCGTCGACGCCGCCCTCGTCGCCCGCGGCTTCATGGGAATGGTGCTCCACTACAGCCTCTTCGACCAGCACTTCGGCTTCAAACTCGTCCGCGCCAGCCGCAAACGCGCCATCGACTCCATGGTCGACGTCTTCCTCCACGGATTGAAAACCCAATGAGCGCCCAACCTGCGGCCCGCCCCATAAGCCACCCCAGCCGCCAAGCTGGACACAACCCCGTCCGCCCCGCGAGCCCGACCAACGCGCCCTACACCGGCACCACAGGCCATCCCAGCCTCCGCATCGGACACTGCGCCGCTAGCCCGGCCACCGCGCACCGCACCAGCTCCACGGCCAACCCCAATGGGCGCGCCGGACACATCCCCGCGAGCCCAGCCGCCGCACCCGGCACCGGCATGCCAAGCCATTCCAGCCTCCACATCGGACACTACGCCGCCAGCCCGGCCACCGCGCACCGCACCAGCTCCACAGCCCGCCCCAACGGCCGCGCCGGACACATCCCAAGCCGCCCCGCGAGCCCGACCGCCGGCCCCATAAGCCACCTAAGCCGCACAGCCGAACACAACATCGTCCGCTCCGCCCGCCACACCGTTAGCGCGCCCCGCCCCGCACGCGGAACCAATATCAACGGCAACCCGAAACCCAAATCCGCCGGCCGTACCCTCGCCGGCATCTTTTTACACGGATTGAAAACCCAATGAAATATATACTTCTCGCACTTTTGCTACTCCTTGCCGCCTGCAACAAACAGGACCCCAAGGCTGCCGAAGCCAATGCCGCCGCCGCTGCCGCCAAGGCTGCCGAACCCGTCACAGTCAAAACCGCCACCGCCGTCGAACGCACCGCCGAACGCGCCATCGCCGTCACCGGCACCCTCCTCCCCGACGAGACCGTCACCGTCGCCACCGAGGTCCCTGGCCGCATCTCCGCCATCCTCGCCGACTTCGGCCAGGCCGTCCGCAAAGGCGACGTCCTCATTGAGCTCGACCGCACCGAATACGACCTCCAGGTCGAACGCTCCCGTGGCTCGCTCAATCAGGCTCTCGCCCGCTTGAGCCTCCCGGCCTACACGGGCAAGATGGTGCAGCCCGACACCACCCCCGGCGTCCGCACCGCCATCGCCCAGTTCGAAGACGCCAAGTTCAAATACGAGTCCGCCTCCAAGCTCGTCAAGACCGGCGACATCTCCGCCGACCGCTTCAACGAACTCGAAAAGGCCATGCGCGCCCGCCAGTCCGCTCTCGACGGCGCCCGCGACGAACTCCGCACCCAGTGGATGTCCGTCACTGCCCTTGAAGCCGATCTCAAGATCGCCGAAAAGCGCCGCGGCGATACCGTTGTCCGCGCCCCCTTCGATGGCGTCGTCGGCGAAAAGCTTATCTCCGCCGGCCAGTACGTTAAGGACAACATGGGCATCCTCCGCCTCGTCAAGGTCTACCCCATGCGCCTGCGTCTGGAGGTCCCCGAAGCCGCCGCCAACACCGTCAAGGTCGGCACCCCGCTCACATTCACAAACGACGCCGCCGCCAACGTCAGCTTCGACGCCGTCGTCCGCGAGCTGAACCCCTCGCTCGACGCCCGAAACCGCACCCTCACCGCCGAAGCCCGCCTCACCAAGGCCGACACCCGACTCCGCCCCGGCATGTTCGTCCAGGTCAAACTGGTCACCGACCGCGGCGCCAAAGTCGTCACCGTCCCCCGCAACGCCCTCTACTCCATCGCCGGCCTGACCAAGATGTTCAAGATCGAGAACGGCACAGCCCGACTCATCACCTTCGTCCCCGGCCCGGAAATCGACGGCTTCGTCGAAGTCCCCGGAGACCTCATCCAGAACGGTGACCGCGTCGCCACCAGCGAACTTCCCTCCCTGACCAACGGCGCGAAGGTGAAACAGTAAGCCATGCAAAAACTAGCCGAAATCTGTATCAAACGGCCCGTTTTCGCGACGATGCTCATCCTGATGCTCGTCGTCCTGGGCCTGGACGCCTACCGCAAACTCGGCGTGGATCTCTTCCCCAAGGTCGAGTTTCCCATCGTCACCATCACCACCACCCTCCGCGGCGCCAGCCCCGAGGAAGTCGAGTCCCAGCTCTCCAAGCGCCTCGAAGAAGCCGTCAACACCGTCAGCGGTATCGACGAACTGCAGTCCATGTCCGCCGAAGGCCTCTCGCGCGTCATCATCACCTTCGTCCTCGACAAGGACGCCGAAATCGCTGCCCAGGAAGTCCGCGATAAGGTTTCCACCATCCTCGGCCAGCTGCCGCAGGATGCCGACCCGCCCGTCGTCGAAAAGCTCGCCACCGACGCCTCGCCCATCATCAACGTGGTCGTCAGCGCCAACCGCGACCTCCGCGAAATCACCAAGCTCGTCGACGACCGCATCAAGAAGGACATCGAAACCCTCAACGGCGTCGGCCAGGTCCGCTTCATCGGCGAACGCGAACGCCAGATCCAGATCTGGCTCGATGGCCAGAAGATGTACGGCTACAACCTGAACGTCGATCAGGTCCGCGGCGCCATCGCCGCCCAGAACATCGAAGTCCCCGGCGGCCGCCTCGACCAGGGCAACCGCGAGCTCAGCGTCCGTACCCTCGGGCGCATCCTGAAGCCCGCTGACTTCGGCGAACTCATCGTCGCCAACATCGGCACGCCCATCCATATCCACGACATCGGCCGCGTCGAGGACGGCTACAAAGAGACCCGCTCCTCCGCCCGCCTCGACGGCAAAGAGGCCGTCGTGCTGCAGATCCGCAAACAGGCCGGCACCAACACGCTCGACATCATCGACCGGATCAAGGAGCGCATCGAAGAGCTCCGCCCGACCCTGCCCCAGGATCTGAAGATCGCCTACGTCGGCGACCAGTCCGGCTTCATCAAGGCCTCGTTCGAAGCCGTGCAGGAGCACCTCATCCTCGGCGGCCTGCTCGCCGGTATCGTCGTGCTGATCTTCATGCGCAACTGGCGCTCGACACTGATCGCCGCCATCGCCATCCCGACGTCGATCATCTCTACCTACACGCTACTCAACCTGATGGGCTTCACGCTCAACCAGATCACCATGCTGGCACTCACACTCATGGTCGGCATCGTCATCGATGACGCCATCGTGGTGCTCGAAAACATCTTTCGCTTCATGGAAGAAAAGGGGCTACCGCCCATCCAGGCCGCCATCGAGGGCACTCGCGACATCGGCCTTGCTGTGCTCGCCACCACGCTCTCGCTCGCCGTCGTCTTCCTGCCCGTCGCCTTCATGACCGGCATCGTCGGCCGCTTCATGTCCAGCTTCGGCTTCACCGCAGCCTTCGCCATCATGGTCTCGCTGCTGGTCAGCTTCACGCTCACCCCCATGCTCTGCGGCCGCTTCCTGAAGATCAAGGAAGGCCACGACCCGCACGCCACCAAGAAGTCCGTCATCTTCATGCTCTTCGATCGCCCCTATCAGGCGCTCCTCCGCTGGTCGATGGCGCACCGCTGGGTCATCGTTGTCCTGGCCATCGTCACCGTCTTCTCCACCGGCCCGATCTTCAAACGCGTCGGTATCGACTTCCTGCCGCAGGACGATCAGAGCGAGTTTGAGGTCACCGTCCGCATGCCCGCCGGCTCCTCTATCGATGGCACCGAGACGGTTCTCCGCGGCGTCGAGGCCGACCTCAAGACACTGCCCGGCGTGAAGACCCTGCTCACCCTCATCGGCTCGGACTCGCGCCAGCAGGTCGACCGAGGCAGCGTCCTCGTCACTCTGGTCGATACCAAGGACCGCAAGTTCTCCCAGTTCCAGATCATGGATCAGGCCCGCGAGATGATGCGGAAGTACAAGGATTTGGTCATCTCGGTCCAGCTCCCCTCGGTCATCCAGGGCGCCGGTCCCAACCGCGACTTCCAGTACATCCTCTCCGGCCCGGACCTCGAGGTCCTGGACAAGCACGCCACCGTGCTCATGAACCGGCTGAAGCAGACGCCCGGCGTCGTCGACCTGGAGAGCAGCTACGAAGCCGGCAAGCCGGAAGTCCGCGTCCGCATCAACCGCGACCGGGCCTCCGAACTCGGCGTCAACGTCGCCTCCATCGCCACCGCCATCCGCACCCTGGTCGCCGGTGACGAACAGGTGACCACCTACCGCGAAGCCGACGACCGCTACGACGTAGGCCTCCGTGTGGAGAAGGACTTCCGCCAGTCGCCCGACGCAATGAGCCGGCTCTACGTGCCGTCCACCAAGGTGGGGAACGTCTCGCTGGCCAACGTGGCCTCGCTCCAGGAAGCCACCGGGCCCATCAACATCGACCGCCGCAACCGCCAGCGCCAGATTATGATTTCGGCCAGCGTCGTGGGCGGGCAGTCGCTCTCGGAAGTTTTGAAAATTACGGAGGAGACCGTGAAGACACTCGACATGGGACCGCAGTACCGCACCGGCACCATCGGCCGCACCAAGGAACTGGGGCGCGCCATGATCGGCTTCGTCGTCGCCTTCCTACTCTCGCTCACCTTCATGTACATGATCCTGGCGGCGCAGTTTGAAAGCTTCATCGACCCGGTCACCATCCTCATCAGCCTCCCGCTCTCGGTGCCGTTCGCGGTGCTGTCGCTCGCGGTGATGGGGGAGAACTTCTCCATCATCTACAGTTCGGTGGGCATTCTGGTGCTCTTCGGGATCGTGAAGAAGAACTCCATTCTGCAGCTCGACCACATCAAGAGCCTGCGCCGCGAGGGCCTGCCAAGGCTGGAGGCAATCCTGCTCGGTTGCGAGGACCGGCTCCGCCCGATTCTCATGACCACCGCGGCTCTCGTCGCCGGCATGTTGCCGCTGGCGCTCGGCACGGGCGCCGGCGCTGGCACTCGGCGCACCGTGGCCATTGTCGTTATCGGCGGACAGACGCTCTGCCTGCTGCTGACGCTGCTGGTCACCCCGGTCGCCTACTCGCTGTTTGACGACATGGGCCATTACCAGCTGTTCGCTCGCATCCGCCGCCTGTTCACCGGCGGCAAATGGGCCCCGGCCGCGATGGTGCTTCTGGCGCTCTTCGCCCCTGTCATGCAGGCGCAGACCAAGCTCGATGCCACGCGCGTCGGCGTCAGTGCCAACCGCCGCCCGCTGACCTTGAAGGAGGCCACCGAGATCGCGCTCCGCAACAACCTGGAGATCGAGATCGAGCGCACCAACATTGACACCCAGCGCCAGCTGCTGAACGCCGCCAAGGGCGCCTTCGACCCGATCTTCCGCTACAACCCCTCCTACGAGAAGCGGAACATTCCGGCGGCATCCGTACTCCAGGCGGCGACCGGCAAGCTGACCGAGGACTACATCAATAACAACTTCAGCTTCCTCGGCCGCACGCCTTGGCGCGGGATGAGCTTCAACGCCGGATTCGACAACACCCGGACCAACACAAATAACCCGTTCACCAGCCTGAACCCGAACGTCAGTTCGCGGCTGACGGTGGGCGCGGTGCTGCCGCTACTTCGCAACCGCGACATCGATATCGACCGGACGCAGTTGCGGATCCGCGCCAAGCAGATCGGCGTGAGCGAACTGGAACTGGAAGTCCGCGCCATCGATGTCATCAACCGCGTCGAGGCCAACTACTGGGACCTGGCCGCCGCGCGACAGGCGGTGGAAGTGGCCGTCGAGGGCGTGAAGTTGAGCGACGAGCAGCTGGCGCGCACCCAGCGCCAGATCGCCGCCGGGGCGTTGGCACAGGTGGAACTGTCGGCCTCGCAGTCGGAACTCGAGCGGCGGAAGGACAGCTACTACGCCGCGCTGGACGCTCTGAACACCATTGAAAACGGTCTGAAAATGATGCTGAGCCCGGCTCGGGATTCAGACATTTGGAAGGACGAGATTGTCCCCACCGACCGCACGCCGATTGCGGCGGCCGACGCCGACACGCTGGCCGATGCCGTGAAGACGGCCATCGCCAAACGCCCAGAGCTGAAGCAGGTGGCCCAGCGCAAGGAAGTGAACAACGTCCAGGCCGCGTTCAACAAAGACCAGTTGAAGCCGCAGGTGAACCTGGTTGGTTCGTTTACGAACGCAGGTCTCGCCGGCGCGGTGAGCAATGCACCGAACCCGTTCACCGCTTCCCAGGCGGCAACCAATGACCGGCTCAACCAATTGAGCGCCCTGGCTGGGTTGGCACCGTTGCCTCCGCAAAGCGGAGGCTCGTTGCCCTCGTTCCTGACCGGTGGCTACGGGCAGGCCCTGCAGAGCCTCTTCGGCGGGCGCTACCCGTCGGTGCAGGTGGGAGTGCAGTTCGACCTGAACCTGCGCAACCAAACGGCGCAGGCCAATCTGGTGCAGACGCAGATTGCCGACAAGCGACTGAACCTGGAGAAGATCAGGGCGGAGCAGATCATCGACATGCAGGTGCGCAATGCCATGCAGACGCTGGTCGCCTCGCGGCAGCGCATCACGGCGGCCGAGGCGGCGGTGAAGGCGGCGCAGGAGAAGCTGGACAGCGAGATCCGGCTGTTCCAAACCGGCGAGTCCACGAACTTCCTGGTGCTGACACGGCAGAACGAGATGCTGGAGTCCCGCCGCCGCGCGGTGGTGGCCCAGTTGGAATTCAACAAGGCCACGGCGCGGTTGGAGCAAGCCAAAGGCGAGACTCTGGAAACCTACAAGATCACTGTCCGGTAGTGGGGGTGAGGGGTTTCTTCTTCGCCCGCCATTCATTCAATCCACAGGATGCGGCTACTTTGTAACCGGCTTTGGTGAGCATGTCCGCGGCACGCGCGGCTCGGCCTCCGCCGTTTCAAAGGGTGACGATGGTCCTGTCTTTGGGGACTTCTTTCATTCGTTTTTGGAGATCGCCGATGGGGATATTCACGTATCCCTTCAGCGAACCGAGTTCGGCGATTTCCTTGGGTTCGCGGACGTCGAGGAAAAAGACGTTGGCGTTTTCCTTGATGAACTGCTGGAGTTCTTCGGCGTCGGTGATTTTCTTCGCGTCGCCTTGTTTGGCCGGCTCTTGCGAGAACATCGCCAGAGCCAGCCCCATCAGCGGGAGGAGCTTCTTCATACTCCGAGTGTAGCGATAGACTGAACGGCATGAGAGTGCGGGAAGTGAAGTGCCATACGGCGCCGATGTCGGGGTCGTGGTTGTCGGAGAGCGTGATCGCCAATCCGATGTCGGGGTATGCCGAGTATTGGGAGAAACGGTCGAGCTGGTTCGGCCCGATGACGGCGGCGGTGATTGAGGTTGTGCTGGAGGATGGCACGCGGGGCTTTGGGTTTGTGGGGTGCGGGAAGGGGCTGGCGGCGCGGGCTGTTTTGGAAGAGCAGATGGGCCGGATGGTGGTGGGGAAGTCTGTGTTTGATACCGCTCTGGTGCAGGAGCAGCTATATCGGGCCTCTCTGTTTTATGGGCGGGGCGGGGTTACGCAGGCGGTGATTTCGGGGATCGACCTGGCGCTGTGGGACGCGCAGGGGAAACTGCTGGGGCAACCGGTGTATGAGTTGACCGGCGGAGCCGCACGGGGGCCGCTGCGGGCTTATTACACGGGCTACGACCCGGAGGCACTGGCGGCATATGGAATTCGCGATATGAAGATCGCGGTGCCGTATGGGCCGGCGCATGGCGAGTTCGGGATGCAGAAGAACGAGGACGCCGTGGCGCGGGCGCGGGAGGTGTTGGGGCCGGAGGCGTTCTTGGCGCTCGATATCTACATGGGCTGGGATGTGCCGTACACGCTGCGGATGTACGACCGGATTGAGAAGTATGGGATCGCGTGGCTGGAGGAGCCGGTCGTGCCGGACGATTATGCCGGGTACCGGGAGATCCGGCGGCGGGTGAACACGATGGTGACCGGCGGGGAGCATGAGTACACGTTCGAGGGTTTTCGGCGGTTGATCGAGGAGGGGTGCGTGGACATTGTGCAGCCGGATATTTACCGGGCGGGCGGGATTACGGGGTTGAAGAAGATTGCCGCTCTGGCGGCGGCGCATCATACGAAGCTGATCTGCCACGGGATCGGGGCGGCGACGTACCACTTTGAGTCGGGACTGGACTTTGCGATGACGCCGTTTGTGGAGTACGTCGATATTTACCGCGGGACGACGCAGGACTGGGTGTTGACGGGCGATCCGCGGCCGGTGGGCGGGCTGATTTCGTTGGGAAATGGGCCTGGATTCGGGTATTCGCTGGACGAGCGGGTGTTCGCGGAAGGGCTACCGGTGGCCACGATCTGGTAGCTGTGGATATCCGGTGGATATCGCGGAGTTGCGGAAAGTGGCGCGTGCCCGTAGCTTGGTAAGTTATGGCAAACGACCTCGTAATGCAGAAGGGCCTACCGGCCAATATCGAGGCCGAGCGGTATGTGCTGGGCGCTATTCTGTTGGACTCGTCGGCATTTCTGAACGTCGGTAGCGCGATCCAGCCGGCGGATTTCTCGCTGCAATCCCATCAGCTGATCTTCACGCGGATGCAGCAGCTGTTCGAGCGCGGGGAAAAGATCGACCGCGTGACGATCGCCAACGAACTGATGCGGTTTGGCGAGTTGGAGAACGTGGGCGGGATTTCGTATCTGGTCTCGCTGGACGACGGTTTGCCGCAGTTGTACAACCTGGAGAGCTACATCAAGATCGTGAAGGACAAGGCTGTGCTGCGGCACATCATCTTCACGTCGCAGGGGCTGATTGACCGGTGTGTGAACGGGTCGGACGACCCGCACGAGATTCTGGCTTCGGCTGAAGAGCAGTTGATGAGCTTGGGCGAGGCGCAGACGACCGATTCGCTGCTGACGCCGCGGCAGGTGATTGAGAAGTTTGAAGGCGGGTTGAACGCGTTCCTCGATCCGACGCGGCGCGTGCGCGGAACGTCGACGGGGTTCTTGAAACTCGACGAAATGACGGGCGGGTTCCGGCCGGGCGAGCTGATCATTCTGGCGGCCCGGCCTGCCATGGGCAAGACGGCGCTGGCATTGAATCTGGGGCAGTATGTCGCGATGAATCCGACGAACCCGAAGGCGTGCGCGGTGTTCTCGCTCGAAATGTCGAACGAGTCGTTGCTGACTCGTATGATCTGCGCGCAGGCGCGGGTTTCGCAGACCAAGTTCCGGGAAGGGTACCTAAACGCCGATGAACGGCGGTTGTTGCAGAAGGCGACGATCGACCTGGCGCGGGCACCCATTTTTATTGACGATTCCTCGAATATCACGCTGATGGACATCCACGCCAAGCTACGGAAGCTGCAGCGGGACAACGAGCTGGGGCTGGTGATTGTGGACTACCTGCAACTGATGTCGACGCCTGGACGGAGTGAAAACCGTACGCAGGAAGTCAGCCAGTTGTCGCGTGGCTTGAAGCTGTTGTCCAAAGAGTTGAAGTGTCCGTTCTTTGTGCTGTCGCAGTTGAGCCGCGCACCGGAAACACGCCCGGGCGATCACCGTCCGCAGTTGAGCGACTTGCGCGAATCGGGTTCGATTGAGCAGGACGCCGACATGGTGATGTTTGTGTTCCGCGAAGAGTACTACAAGCGGTTCGACGCGAACCTGCACGGGAAGGCCGAGTTGATTCTGGCCAAACAACGTAACGGGCCGACGGGAACGGTGAAGCTGGCGTTTTTACACGAGTTCACCAAGTTCGAGAATCTGTTGGAGGAGATGGACGACGGCGGCGGGGGCGGCGAGTAGGGCTCGCGACGTACCTTCGCCTGGTTGAGGACTGTCGAAGGGTGATGGCGTTTCTAGACCAGGATGGACTTGACCACTTCGCCGTGGACGTCGGTGAGGCGGAAGTCGCGGCCGGCATAGCGGTAGGTGAGTTTGGTGTGGTCGATGCCGAGCTGGTGGAGGATGGTGGCGTGGAGGTCGTGGACGCTGACGCGATTTTCTATGGCTTTGAAACCGAATTCGTCCGTCGAGCCGAATGCCTGGCCACCCTTGATACCTCCTCCAGCCATCCACATCGTGAAGCCGTAGGGGTTGTGGTCGCGGCCCGTGCCGCTTTCGCTGACCGGGGTGCGGCCGAATTCCCCGCCCCAGACAACTATCGTTTCGTCGAGGAGGCCCCGGCGTTTCAGATCGCCGACCAATGCGGCGGCCGCCTGGTCCATGGCCGGGCAGCGCTTGCGGAGGTTCTTTTCGAGGTCCTTGTGGTCGTCCCAGTCCTGACCGGCATCGGTGTTGACGTGGACGTAGCGGACCCCCTTTTCCACGAGGCGGCGGGCCATCAGGCAGCCCTGGCCGAAGGGCGTGGCGCCATACTCGGCGCGAATGGCGTCCGGTTCCTTGCGGATGTCGAAGACGTCCATCGCTTCGAACTGCATGCGGTAGGCGGCTTCCATGGACTTGATGCGAGCGTCGAGGAAATCGTCGGCACCGAAGCCGTTGGAGAATTCCTGGTTGAGGGCCTGGATGGCGTCGAGCTGGCGGCGTTGGGCGTCTTTATCGAGGAGCTTATTGCGGAGATTGGCAATCATCTTCTCGGGTTCGATTTCGGAGTCCGAGAAGGGCGTGCCCTGGAATTCGGCGGGGAGGAAGCCGGAGCGGAGTTGGGCGCCGCCGCCGCCGCCGGGGCTCAAGTTGACGAAGGCGGGGAGGTTTTGGTTTTCGGTGCCGAGACCGTAGGACACCCATGCGCCCATGGAGGGGCGGGTGGCGAGAATGGAACCGGAATGGATCAGGCTGCGCGCCGGGGTGTGGGTGGGGTTGAAGGTGTACATCGACCGGACCACGCAGATGTCGTCGATGACGGAGCCGATTTTGGGGCAGAGCTCGCTGACTTCGATGCCGGCTTTGCCGTATTTGGTGAATTGGAAAGGGCTGGGGAGGAGGCCGCCGGTTTGGCGTTCGGTGCGGAGATCGACAGTGCCGGGGCGCTGGCCCGCGAACTTGGCGAGAGCGGGTTTGGGGTCGAACATGTCGACGTGGGAGGGACCGCCGGGGAGGAAGAGGAAGATGACGTGTTTGGCTTTGCCGGGCATCTTCGGGCCGGTGTAGTTGCCGGCGAGGGCGTTGAGGCCGATGGCACCGAGGCCTCCGCACATTTGGGAAAACAGTTCGCGGCGGGTCATTTCTGGAACATTACCTCGTTGGTGGAGAGCAGGACGTGGGCCAGGTTGGGGAGGTCGCTTTGGGCGAGATAGCTTTTGGCGATTTCGGTTTCTTTCGGGCTGGGGTCGCGGGCGAGCACCTTGCGATAGAGGGCGCGGATGCGGGCGGCGGTGTCGGGTTCGTTGTCGAGGGCTTTGGCGATGTTGTTCGCTTGCGCACGGAGGAAGGGGCCGTTCAACACGAAGAGTTGTTGGAGGGGGGTGGTGGTTAAGTCGCGGCTGGGGCTGGTTTGGGTGGGGTCGGGGAAGTCGTAGATCTTGAGGAGATTCGAGAGGCGGCCGCGGCCGATGCGGCCGTAGATGGTGCGTCGGTTGTTGGTGTCGGCATCGAGATCTTGCGAGAGGCCGTAGATTTTGGGATCGAGGGCGCCGGAGATTTTCAGGAGCGAATCGCGGTAGGCTTCCACTTCGAGGCGTCGGGGGTTCATGCGCCAGAGGAGGGTGTTGGACTGATCGATTTTGTCGCCATCGGGGCGGCGATTGCTGGCTTGTTGCCACGCACTCGAGAGCAGGATCTCTTTGTGGAGCCACTTGAGAGACCAGCCATTGGCGATGAAGCGGGCGGCGAGATCGTCGAGCAGTTCGGGGTGGGAAGGCTTGTCGCCTTGGGTACCGAAGTCGCTGGGTGTGGCGACGAGCGGACGGCCGAAGTGCCAGGCCCAGACGCGGTTGACGAAGACGCGGGCGGTTAGCGGGGCCGCGTCGGTGACGATCTTTTCGGCGAGGTCGAGGCGGCCGGAGCCGTTGGTTAATTTGGGATCCGATTGGGCAAGAACGCTGAGGAAACGGCGAGGGGCGGGTTCGCCCTGGGTGGCGACGTTGCCGCGGAGGAAGACGTTGAGATCGCGGGGTTCGTTGGGCTTGTAGTGAAGCCAGGTGTAGTTTTCGTCAGAGCCGTCGACGTAGTTGGCGGCGTCGTAGACGGTGTTCATGAAGGGCTCGTCGGAGGCGCCGGGACGGCGGCGGGCGGCGACGGCTTGTTTGGCTTGTTGAGATGGATCGCGCCAGAAGCGTTCGAGGTATTTGACGAGGACCGGGTAGCGATCGGTGAGGGCTTCGGTCTCCTTTTGGAGCTGGGCGATTTCCTGTTTCCATTTGGCCACGCGGGCTTCAGCGCCGACGACGGTGGAGGCTTCGCCGGTGAGGAGATTGCGGGAGTAGGCGAGATCGAAGAGGCGGCGCTGGACCCATTGGAAGCGGGCTTCGACTTGGGGGTCGATGTCGAACGTGGGGCGTTCGGAGCGCATGGTGGAGGCGAAGACGCTGGCGAGCGAGTAGTAGTCCTTGGTGGGGATGGGATCGAACTTGTGATCGTGGCAGCGGGCGCAGGCGACGGTTAAGCCGAGGAGTCCGCGGGAGACGGCGTCGACGCGTTCGTCCCAATCGTCAGAGAGGAAGGTGCTGATGACGTCGAGGGAGAGGCGCTGATCCTTGTGATACACGGGGGCGGCGCCGAGGTAGCCGAGGGCACGGAGATCTGCCCGTTTGGCGTTGGGCAGTTTATCGGCGGCGAGTTGGAACTTCAGAAATTCGTTGTAGGGGAGATCGTTATTAATGGCTTCGATGACCCAATCGCGGTAGCGCCAGGCGTAGGGGTAGGGCGGGTTGGTGGCTTCGCTGGTTGGGTTGTCTTCGGCGAAGCGGGCGACGTCGAGCCAGTGGCGGCCCCATTTTTCGCCGTAGTGCGGGGAGGCGAGGAGTTTGTCGACGAGGTTCTGGTAGGCGTTGGGGTTGGCGTCGGTGGCGAAGGATTCGATCTCGTCGTAGGTGGGGCGGAGGCCGGTGAGATCGAGATAAAGACGCTGGGCGAGGGTTCGTTTATCGGCTTTTTGCGAGGGTTCGAGCGATTTTTCTTCGAGGCGGGCGAGGAGGAAGGCGTCGATTTTGCGGTTGAGCCACTGGCCGTTTTTGACGGCGGGCGCGGGGAGTTCGTGAACCGGTTGGAAGGCCCACCACTTGCGACCGGCTTCGACGGACATGCCGCGGAGAGGGGTGGTGGCTTGGGTGGCGGTTTCGGGGCGCGGGTCGTTGGCACCGGCGTTGATCCAGGCTTCGAAGTTATCGATGACGGGTTGGGGGAGCTTGCCGCTGGGCGGCATTTGGAGTTGGGGGTTGGTGTATTTGAGGGCCGTCAGGAGGCGGGTTTGGGCGACTTTGCGGAGGCCGGATTTGGTATCGAGGACGAGATCGCCCATCGGAGATTTGAGTTTGGAGTTGTGGCAGGGGAAGCAGGATTGGACGAGGACGGGGCGAATTTTGGACTCGAAGAAGGCGGGGTCGGCAGGTTGCGCGAGGAGGGCCGCGGCGGAGAGGAGGATGAGGAGAGGCCGGGTCATACCTCGACAATTTTACTGTAGGTGGACTGGTGGCGGAACTCGAACATGCGGCGGAGATCCTTTTCCACGAACCGGCCGAGGAGGGGTGTGAGGCCGAGGGGGAGGGAGTATTCGATTTCGTCGCGGAGGAAGGAGCCATTGGGGCCATCGGGGATGAAGCGGTGGCGGTGGCGCCACGTGGCGAAGGGGCCCTTTTCCTGGACGTCGGTAAAGAGTCGGTTGTGTTCGTATTCGGTGTGGATGGCGACCCAGGTCTTATAAAAGGGGCCGAAGAGGAGGCGAAACTCGACGCGAGCTCCGGTCTTCAGACCGCCGGTGCGGGAGATGACCTTTACCTTCTGCCACGGGGGGAGAAGGAGGGTGAAAATGTCGTCGCGTTCGTGGAAAGCGAAGAGCTTTTCGACGGGGACGGGGAATCGAGACTGATGGACGAATTGGCGGCGGGTGTACACTATCCCTTTTGTGATGCTGCTCGAACTCAAAGGGGTGCAGAAGCGGTTCGGAGGTGTTGTCGCACTCCGAAACGGAGACCTGTCGGTGAACGCCGGGGAGGTCCATCTGGTGATGGGCGAGAACGGCGCGGGGAAGTCGACGATGATGAAAATCATCGCGGGGCTGTACCAGCGCGACGGCGGGGAGATGAAGTGGCGCGGGGAATCGGTGAACTTCGCGAACCCTGTTGAGGCGGCGAAGGTCGGCATTGCGATGGTGCACCAGGAGAGTTTGCTGGCGCCGCATTTGACGGTGGCGGAGAATATCTTTCTGGGGCGGGAGATGTCGAACCGGTTTGGCCTGGTGGACCGCGGGGCGATGTTCGACAAGGCGCGGAAGCTGATTGAAGAGCACCATTTTCCGTTGCAGGCGGAGTGGAAGGTGGAACGGTTGAGCCCGGCGGGGAAACAACTGGTGGAGATTTGCCGGGCGATTCAGCACGGGACGTCGTTGTTGATTTTTGACGAGCCGACCTCGTCGTTGTCGGAAGCCGAGACGCATGAGGTTTTCAAGATTGTGCGGACGCTGCGCGATCGCGGGACGGGCGTCATCTACATTACGCATCGAATGGACGAGTTGCGGAGTGTGGGCGACCGGGTGACGATTTTGCGCGATGGGGAGACGGTGCATAGCGAGTCGATGTCGACGCTTTCGACGAGCAGCATGATTCGCTATATGGTTGGCCGGGAAGTGGCGGCGCTGTATAAGCGGGAGCCGGTGACGCCGGGGGCGGAGCTGTTGCGGGTGCATAACTTGACGTCGCCGCCGTCGGTGAAGGATGTTTCGTTGACGGTGCGGGCTGGGGAGATTGTGGGGATGGCCGGGCTGGTGGGCGCGGGACGGACGGAGTTGTGCCGGGCTATATTCGGGCTGGACCAGCCGAGCGCGGGGCAGATCTGGGTGGGCGGGGAGCAGGTGTCGATTGGGAGTCCGCGGGATGCGGTGCGCCATGGTGTGGCGTTGATTCCGGAGGACCGGCAGAAGACGGGGCTGGCGCGGGAGTTGCCGATTTCGTGGAACGTAACGCTGGCGGGTGTGCCGTCGAAGTATGGCGTTTTGCAGCACGGGATTGAGCGGGAGATTACGGCGAAGGCGATTGAGCGGTTGCGGATCCGTTGCGATTCCGGCGCGCAGAAGGCGGGCCGATTGTCGGGCGGGAATCAGCAAAAGGTTGTGATTTCCAAGTGGGTGTCGCGCGGAGCGAAGGTGTTCTTGTTTGACGAACCGACGCGAGGGATTGATATTGGCGCGAAGGTGGAAGTGTTTGAGGTGATGGATGAGTTGGCACGACAAGGCGCGGCCATCCTGATGGTGAGTTCGGAGTTGCCGGAGCTGTTGCAAGTGGCCGACCGCATACTGGTGATGCGGCAGGGGCGACTGGCGGGGGAACTGCCCGGACGCACGACCCAAGAAGAGATTATGCGATTGGCTACATTGCCCTCGTCTGGCACGGAGTTGGAGCTATGAAGACCGTTCAGCGGCTGCTGCCGTTTATTACGTTGATCATTCTGGTTGTCGCGCTTTCGATTGCGACGCCGCACTTTTTGACGGCGACGAATTTGTCGTCGGTGGTGCGACAGACGGCGGTGTTCAACATCATGGCGCTGGGGATGACGCTGATCATTATTTCCAGCGGCGTGGATCTTTCGGTCGGTTCGATTCTGGCGATGGGCGGACTGATGGGCACGATGGCGATGTCGAAGGGGCAGCCGATTCTGGTGGGCGTGCTGGTGGGGATTTTGACGGGCGGGCTGTTTGGGTTACTCAACGGCGTGTTGATTACGCGGCTGAATATCAGCCCGTTTATTGTGACGTTGGGCACGATGGGCATTGTGCGCGGGCTGGCTCTCGTCGTGTCGAACGGGTTGCCGGTGCATGAGATTCCGAAGGCGTTTTCGTATTTGGGAGAAGGCACGGTTCTGGGCGTTCCGTTTGTGTTGTTACTGCTGGTGGTTTGCACATTTTTAGTGCATTTTTTGCTGGACCATACGCGGCTGGGGCGGTATACGTTTGCGATTGGGAGCAACCAGGACGCGGCGATTTACGCGGGCATTCCGGTGAAGTTTCATACGACGGCGATCTACGCGATTGGCGGGTTGCTGACGGGGTTGGCCGGGATGATTGAAGCGTCGCGATTGATGACGGGGCAGCCGACGGCGGGGCAGGGTTATGAGTTGCAGGCGATTGCGGCGGTGGTGATTGGGGGCGGGAGTTTGCGGGGCGGTGAGGGGTCCGTTGTGGGGACGCTCATCGGCGGCTTTATTATGGGTTTGCTGGCGAATGGGTGCGATTTGCTGGGGATCAATCCGTACTGGCAGCAGGTGATTATTGGGGCGGTGATTATTCTGGCGGTGAGTGTGGATGAACTGCGGAAGCGGAGGGCGGTGTAGGGGAGACAGACTAGACTTAGTCCACTATGGCTGTCACAAACATTCACGAGGCGAAGACACATTTTTCAAAGTTGATCGAGCGTGTCGGCGAGGGTGAGGAGATCACGATCGCAAAGGCGGGGAAGCCTGTTGCGAAGCTGGTTCCTTACAAGGAGACGCTGAAGCCGAAGCGGAAACCTGGAATTTGGAAGGGTAAGGTCCGAATTCATCCAGACTTTGACAAGCCAGATACGGAGTTAGAGAGCCTGTTTTACGGGGGCCCGATTGAACCTGCTTCTTAACACGCATGTGCTGCTCTGGTGGTTTAGAGACAACCCTCGGTTATCGAAAAAGAGCAGAAAAGCGATTGAGGACGCCGAAAGCGTGTGGGTAAGCGCTGTAACTGGGTGGGAGATCGAGGCGAAGCGCGCGAGGGGATTGTTTTAAGCGCCGGAAGACCTGGAAGAAGCTTTGCGATTTAGCAACTTCAAGCCGCTACCACTCCGCTTCGAGCACGCGACGGCGGCAGGGCGACTGCCGGCAATTCACCGCGATCCATTTGACCGGATGCTGGTTGCGCAGGCGAAGCTGGAGGGGTTGGTACTCGTTACAGTGGGCAAGGAAATAGCGAAGTATGGCGTGGCGGTGATTGCGGGCTGAGCGGGATTCGGGTTTACTGGAGAGATGACTGAGCCATCGATTTCGCGGGGCGTTTTGCTGACGCATTTTGACTACACGCTGTGGGCTTCGTTGCGGTTGCTGGACGCGGCGGGGCGGTTGACGGCGGCAGAGTTGACGCGGGATTTGCAGGTGTCCCATACGTCTCTGCTGGGGACGTTACAGCACATCTACTACGCCGACCGGACGTGGTTGGCGCGGCTGGAGGGGCGGACGCTGGCGGCATTCATGGACCCGGAGCCGGGGCCGGATGTGGCGGCGTTGAAAGAGCATTGGCCGGTGGTGATCAAGGCGCTGCGAGACTTCGTGGAACTGGCGCCGGAAGAGTTGATTGCATCCGATTTGACGTTCAAGCGGCTGAATGGCGATGGGTATTCGCTGGCGCATTGGAAGGTGCTGCTGCACATCGTGAATCACGCGACGCTGCATCGCGGGCAGGTGATGGGGATGTTGCGGCAATTGGGGCATGTGCCGCCTGGGACCGATTACCTGTTTTTCCATTTGCAGTTGTAGGCTAGTGTCTTATGACACGTCGCGAATTGATGGCTCTGGCCGGCACGGCACCGGCGTTTTTGCGTTCGGGGTTTGGTGCGCCGAGCGACCGGATCAACGTCGGGTTTATCGGCGTTGGCGGGATGGGGACGAACCGGTTGAACGGTTTTTTGAAGCACGCGGATATGAATCCGGTGGCGGTGTGCGACCTGGATTCGACGCGCGTGGACAAGGCCGTGGAGCGCATCAAGGCGGCGCGGAATATGACGCCGGCGACGTTTGGCGATTACCGGAAATTGCTCGATAGCAAAGAGATTGACGCCGTTTGCGTGGCGACGCCGGACCACTGGCATGCGATGCCGTTGATTCAGGCTTGCAAGGCGGGGAAAGACGTTTTTGTGGAGAAGCCGCTGAGCTATTCGATTGGCGAGGGGCGAGCGATGGTGAAGGCGGCGCGGGCGAATAATCGCGTGACGCAGATGGGCAATCACATTCACAACGACTTGCCGAATTACCGGCGTGTGGTGGAGCTGGTGAAGAGCGGCGCGGTGGGGAAGATTCAACGCGTGGCGGTGTGGAAGACGTCGGAGAACAAAGGCTTGGGGACGCCACCGGATGGGCCGGCGCCGAAGGAATTCAACTACGAAATGTGGCTGGGGGCGGCTCCGAAGCGGGCGTATAACCCGAACCGGTCGCACTTCAACTTCCGCTATTTCTGGGATTATTCGAGCGGGATGTTTATCGATTTCTGGTGCCACATTACCGATGTGGTTTATTGGGCGATGGACTTACAGGCGCCGAAGTTTGTGTCGGCATCGGGACGGCGCGAGTTGACCGATGACAACGCCGAGACGCCGAATTTCCTGGAGGTGCAGTACGAGTATCCGGGGTTGAACGTGGTTTGGAGTTTGAATCCGCAGGGGCCGCCTGGGTTTGAGAACTGGGGAATTGGCGCAGCGTTTCAGGGCACGGATGGGACGATTGTCACCAACTACGGCGAGCACAAAGTATTCCGGAAGGGGAAGGAGTCGACCGATTTCAAGCGGCCGGATCCGACGATTCCCGATAGTCCGGGACATTTGCGCGAGTTTTTGGATTCGATCAAGAGCCGGAAGTTGACGACGTGCGATGTGGAGTATGGGCACCGGCTGACCAAGGGCGGGCACCTGGGAACGATTGCGTACCGGACGGGGCGGCGAATTGAATGGAACGATGCCACGGAGACGATTGTCGGGGATAAAGACGCGCAGAAGCGGGTGACGCGGCAGTACCGGAAGCCTTGGAAGCTGGGTTAGTTCTGATCGAGAAAATTCAGGATCACCGGGTTTAGCCATTCGGGGCGATCCTGGAACGTGGTGTGCCCGGTACCGGGGACGATGAAAAGCTTTGCTTTGGGAATCGCGCGGAAGAGACGTGTGGTGTTTTCTATGGAGATGGCATCGGCGTCGCCGGCGACGATGAGGACGGGGCGTTGGATGCGTCCGAGGTCCTTCGCGGTGAAGCCCCAAGTGGCGCCGGACCACATGATTTTGCCTTTTTCGGCGTAAACGGACCAATGGGCGGGGCCGTCGGGGAGATGCGTTTATAGTCTTCGTAGCCAGCCGGGAACATGGTGGCGGATGGGCCAGTCTGTCATCTGGGCGTCTTCAGAATTCTATTGTTGTTGCCTATGATGCTCTGGGAGCGGCGATACCCCGTAGCTGCAAGATTTCATTCAACCTTGAGAGATCGCCTGACCCTCTCGAGTATAGGTGCCCAAAGCCCAGCATCAGACTGCCGCCTTGATAGCGTTAGTTCAATCAACTTTCGGCCAAACGGTATTTTATACTGCGTGACCAACCACTCCGAAGGCCCCACTGTCCCCGCGCGAATGTAGGACGAAACGATTGCCAATCGATTGCCAATTCGTTCAATTCTAAGATCATGCATCTCAATGGACTTGTCCCCGAATTTGAGACACGAGACTAGACTCATAAAAATCCACGAAGGAGAATTTGAGTCATGTCCACAACGCGGCGGAAGTTCACGCGCGAATTCAAACTGGCGGCCGTTAAGCGGCTGCAATCGGGCTATCCCGTTGGCC
>CANIVU010000117.1 GCA_947470805.1 Acidobacteriota bacterium
ACGGTTCGTTAAGCATCCGCCAAAATCCCCGCCTGCCCCAGCGCACGCCTGGATTAACAAGCCAACAACATCAAACGACGATACTCAGTAAACTCCTTGACCGACTGTCTCAAAGTCGTTGACACGCGCCGCCAGTCAAATAATGGCTCACGCCCGGCAACGGCGCCTCCGCCCGCAACGCCGCCCGCCCGTCTCCGCCCATCAGTTGCATCCGCACCGGCGTCGTCATCCCGGCAAACCGGTACGTCGTGCCATTCGCGCGAATGCCCGCCGAATAAGCCAGCCCCCGCGCCACAAAGTCCGCACCATTCCCACCCGTTTCAAATCGCATCGGCAGCCGTCCCAGCCGCGCGCTCGCAACGCCCGCCTCCGCCCCTGGCAGCAGGAAACTCGCCGAAATAAACAGGAAAAGCAAGGACCCTAAAGTAGATTTAAAGTGCGGCATAGCGGATGTTCCCGATTACATCACGTTCAGCCCCCGGCCCGCACCGCGCCTCGTTTGCCGCCCGATATACGCAAAAACGTTAATCTTTCGCGGGGGGCACCCAAACCCCTCCGCCAACTGATATATTAGCCCCTGCCTTGTCGACGGCTAACCGGTTAGAACACCGGCAGCCGTCCCAGGTTATCGAGGCCATGCCTCTTCGGATTTTGGTGTCCGAAAAATCAGGGAAAGCAGGAGGTTCCATGTTGAGAGTCCGTTTAACAACATTTCTCATTCTCGCGGCGACGTTCTTACCCGTCTCCGCCCAGACTTCAAAAGCACTCATCTCCGGTATCGTCACCGACGGCACCGGCTCGGCCGTCGTAGGTGCCAAAATCACCATCACCGACGTCCAGCGCAACCAGGAGTACAAGGCCGAAACCAACGCCTCCGGCGTCTATCGTGTCATCGAATTGACGCCCAGTGTCTACCGCGTTTCCGCCGAAGCCCCCGGCTTCCGCCAGTACGTCATGGAGTCGCTGCCCCTGGCCACCCAGCAGAACGCCACCGTAAACATCAAACTCGACGTCGGCGCCGTCTCCGAAAAGGTGACCGTCACCGCCACCGGCCCGCTGCTCGAAGCATCCAGCGCCGCCCTCAGCGCCGTCGTCGAAAACCGGAAGATCATCGAACTCCCGCTGAACAATCGCAACATCTACTCGCTTCTCACTCTCGTGCCGGGCATCACGCCCTCCACCCCCAACAACGCGGAAAGCGACTTCTTCACCTCCACTATCCGCTTCTCCATCAATGGCGGTAAGGAATCGGTCAACGACATCCAGTTGGACGGCGTCTCCGCCATGGTCCAGTCCGACATTCAGGGCATCTATGGCGCTTCCGCCATCCCCTCCGTCGAAGGCATCCAGGAGTTCCGCGTGCAAACCAACTCCTACACTGCCGAATACGGCCGCTCCGGCGGCGGTCAGGTGACCATGATCACCAAGTCCGGTACCAACGAGTTCCACGGCTCCGCCTTCGAATTCCTGCGCAACTCCGCCATGGATTCCACGAACTTCTTCACCAACCGGAACGGCCTGAAGAAGGCCCCCCTCCAGCAGCACCAGTACGGCGCCTCCGTCGGCGGCCGCGTCATCAAGGACAAGACGTTTTTCTTCGTCCTCTACGAAAAGAAGCTCACCAAGTCCGGCAGCCTGGGCACCTTCACGGTTCCCACCGCCGCCCAGCTCGGTGGCGACTTCTCCAACACCCGGAACGCCAACGGCGCCGTCCGGCCCATCTTCGATCCTTTCACCACCCGGCCCAACCCGGATTCACCCGGCAACTTTCTCCGTACGCCCTTCGCCGGCAACCGCATCCCGGTGGCAATGATGGACCCCATCGCCCTCAACGTCCTCAAGCTCTATCCCGCTGCCAGTGGGCCGGGCACGAACGTGTTCACCGCGCAGAATAACCTCGCCATCCAAAAGGTTCCGCAGTCCCCCACCGACCGTGTCGACTTCAAGGTCGATCACAACTTCAAGTCCAACCGCCGCATGTTTGTTCGCTACAACCGCTTCAAACAGGCCACTGCCGCCGCTGACTTCTGGGGTAACGGCGCCGCACCCTCCGACGGCATCATGTACTGGGGCTCCCACAACGCCGCCGCCGATTACACCGAAACCATCGGCGCCAACACCATCATCAACATCCGCGGCGGCCTCGGCCTCTTCACCGCCTGGCGCCCCGCCTTCTCCTACGGCTACGACGTCACCAAGCTCGGCTTCCCGCAGTCCCTGCAGGATGTCACTTTGAAAACCGGTGCCCCGCGCATCCCGCGCTTCGACATCCAGGACTACAACTCCGTCGGGCCCAACAACGGCTCCACCTACACCAGCGATAACGTCGCCTACTCGCTCGTTGGCAACGTCACCCGCATCTCCGGCAAGCACAGCATGAAGGTCGGTGCCGACATCCGCATGTTCACCCTCGGCTTCGCCCAGTTCGGCAGCTCCCCCGGCAACTTCTCCTTCACCCGCGGTATGACCCAGGGGCCCGATCCCCGCGTCGCCGGCAATGGCGACGGCCTGGCTTCTTTCCTCCTCGGGACCGGAACCAGCGGCGCCTCCACACACCGCATCAAGCCGTCCGACATGAGCCGTTACTATGCCTTCTACGCCCAGGACGACTACAAGTTCAATTCCAAACTGACTTTCAACGTCGGCCTCCGCTATGAGCTCGAAGGCTCCAACGTCGAACGCTACGACCAGCAGACCCTCATGGATCCCTTCGCCAAGAACCCCCTCTCCGACAAGACGGGCCTTGACCTCCGCGGCGTCTATCTCTTCTCCGGCGAAGGCCAGAGCGCCGGTCGCCGTGGCATCCGCTCCATTGAACACAAGTTCAACCCCCGCCTCGGTATCGCCTACCAGATCAACCCGAAGACCGTCATCCGCACCGGCTATGGCATCTTCTACGGCGTGCCCAAGTTCGCCGCTACGGACCGCTACACCGGCGCTCCCTACTCCAGCACCACCCCCTGGAACGCCACCCTCGATGGGATCAACCCCACCAACCTGCTTCGCAATCCGTACCCGCAAGGCTACGTGCTTCCCGTTGGTCGCGCGCAGGGCGCCCTCTCCGGAGTTGGCTTCGGCCTCAACTCCGCCTGGGCCTCGGAAATGAAGACCCCCTACAACCAGCAGTGGAACTTCAACGTCCAGCGCCACCTCACCGCCAACATGATGATCGAGTTCTCCTACGCCGGCAACAAGGGCACGCACAACGAAATAGTTCAGGGCGACATGGGCCAGCTGCGCCCCGAACAACTCACCCCTGCCAACGACCTGCTCACCCTCGTTCGCAATCCCTTCTTCGGTCTCATCGACCCCGCCAGCCCCCTCGGCGCCGCCACCGTTCAGCGTGGTCGCCTCCTCCGTGGCCAGTACGCCGCTTTCACCAGCGTCGGACCCGGCAACCCGGCTTGGGGCAACTCCATCTACCACTCCTTCCAGACCCGCTTCGAACACCGTTTCGGCGGCGGCGCCAGCTTGGGCGCGGGCTACACCTGGTCCAAGTCCATCTCTGACTCCTCCGACGGCATCTGGAACGACGGTCAGGGCACCCTCCGCAACTGGTACTGCCGCAGCTGCGAACGCTCCCTCACTTCGTATGACGTTCCCCACCGCCTGGTCGTGAACTTCAACTACGAAATGCCCTTCGGCAAGGGCCACAAGTACGGCGCCAACATGCACTGGCTCGCCAACGCCGTCCTCGGCGGCTGGCAGACCAACGGTGTCTTCACCATCAACTCCGGTATGCCGCTCATCTTCAGCCAGACCACGAACAACAGCTTCTCGTTCGGCGGCAGCCAGCGGCCCGACGCCGTCGGCGGCGACGCCCGCATCTCGGTTCGTTCCATCGACAAGTGGTTCGACACCACGCAGTTCCGTGTTGCCCCGAACTACACCTTCGGCAACCTGAGCCGCACCCACTCCAACCTCCGCAACGATTTCACCCGCGGCCTGAACTTCTCCATGTTCAAGAACACCCGCATCCGTGAACTCCTCAACGTCCAGTTCCGCGCCGAGGCCTTCAACCTCTCCAACACGCCCGTGTTCGGCTCCCCGAACACGAACGTCGAATCCGGCGCCTTCGGTACTGTCACCGGCCAGAGCAACGGCCCCCGCACCATCCAGCTCGGTCTAAAACTCCTCTTCTAGAAGAGAACCCAAAACCAACCCGGCCCGCCGCGCTCCCCTCAAGGAGCGCGGCGGGCCGTCTCACATCCGCAATATTATGGTGTCAGTCACCTCATTTTTTTCCGTAAAACGTACTGTCTGACACACTAAACCCACTCCACCCCCAAATCATCCCCCCACGCCCGCGCAATCCGCTCCAACGCCTTCGTCCGATACGCATACCAAACCTGCTCCACCCCCAACCGCCGCGCCGTGTCCTTGAAATAACGGAACGCCCCCTTCCCATGCAGCGCCCGCTCCAACTCCTCCCCCACCCGCTCCGGCACGCCACGCAACGCAAAGTCCCGCATAATCTCCCACTCATTCACATCAAATTGTGTCGGCAGCCGCCGGAACCGTTGCCAATCGGCTACTACCAGCTTCGCCAACTCCCACTCCTCGTCCTCGTACTCCTCCTCATCCTCCTCCGCTCCTTCCACCTCCCGCACCAAATCCGCCGAAACCGACACCACCTCCCACGTCTCCATATCCAGCAACGGCCAATACTCCTCCATCTGGAACTCCAACATGTCCACGACGTCCTTCAATTTGACTCGCATAGCCGACACTTTAATCCCGTCCCCGCGCCGAATCAATTGCCGATAAACTGGTGTCCTCTATGACCCGCCGCTCCTCCTTCGCCGCCCTCGCCGCCAGCCTCGCCTTCGCCCAGCCCAAACAGACCAAAATCCCCATCGGCGTCGCCACCACCGACTTCCGCGACCAGTCCAACCAATCTCTCGCCGCCGAGCTGAAGTCCCAAAACGTCCGCCGCATCCAGCTCTTCTTCACCCAAACCGATTCCAACTACTGGAAATACGGAACCCGCAGCGAACTCAAAGGCATGACCCCCGCCCGCGCCCGCGAAATCGCCGCCACCTACAAATCCGCCGGCATCACCATCGATGCCCTCGGCGTCTACGCCACCCTCATCCACCCCGACCCCGCCGAACGCAAAGCCAACATCGCCTACTTCGACGCCATGATGAAAATCGGCGCCCACATGGGCGTCCACACTTTCCTCAGCGAGATGGGCCACTACATCTCCCCCACCCCCGCCACCACCAACGTCCACCACGATTGGCAGGACGACGTCTGGACCACCGCCATCGCCACCGGCAAGGAACTCGCCCAAGTCGCCGCCGCCAACGGCGCCACCGTTCTTCTCGAACCCATCTACCGCAGCCTCCTCGCCAGCGCTAAACGAACCCGCACCTACCTTGAAGAGGTTGGCTCCAAAAACGTCCGCGCCCAGCTCGACCCCGCCAACCTCCTCGAAGTCAACGACCTCGAAGAGATGTTCACCCAGCTGAAGCCCTGGATCGGCGGCATCCACGCCAAGGACCGCAAGCTCCACGTCACCAAAGGCGTCGCCGCCGGCCAGGGCGATCTCGACTACAAGCGGTTTGTCACCTTGGCCGCCCAGCACGCCCCCGGCATCCCCTTGACGGTCGAATACGCCGGCACCGACACCTACCGCCAGGCCCTCGCCCACCTCCGCGCCGCCCTCCGCTCCGCCAACCTCACCGAATCCTAAATCCCGGGGACAGCCACCACGTTTACCATTTTCCTCCTATCCCCATTCCCCGTAAAACGTACCACCACCCCGGGGACACTGCGGGCAAAACCACCAACGAAATTCGGCCCGTAACCCAAACACAGCAGTGTCCCCATAGACGCGATACACCCCGCAGAAGGAAAAATTGCCCCTGTGGAAAAGTCAGTCACAAGGGAAATGGATTTATTTTCAAACCGCTAACCCCAATCCCACCAACAACCTACAGCCCCACCTCAAAAACCAATAACGTCGGTTACTAGTCAGCCACCCCGTAGCCTAAAACTATGGGACTACAAAACCATTCCAACCGCCGCGCCGAATCCGCCCGGATCAACGGCGCCAAAAGCCAGGGCCCGAAAACGCCCGAAGGCCTCCTCAAAGCCAGAACCGCAACATTCACCCACGGTCTCTACGCCACCGAAGAAACCCTCAAAGCATCAGTAAGCCAGGAAGGCTTTCTCAAACTAAGAGAATCCTTCTACAAATACTGGCAACCCGAAGACGAATACATCGCCACCCGTGTCGACGAACTCACCTTCGCCCACTGGGAACTGGCAAGACTAATGCTAGTCCGACGCTCCGAACTAGCCGAACTCCACGCGAACACTGGCGGCGTTCTCCAAGCCGAACTCGAAGCCTGCAAACCCGGCTCGTTAGTCTACCGCCTGGAAGTAAGAATCAACCGCCACCAAAGCACGATCAGCAGATTAGAACGCGACATCATGCGCCTAAAGAAATTCGCAGCCAATCAAGGACCCTCCCAAGAGTCATTGAAAACAAACGAAGTTCCCGAACCACCGCCGGAAACGCAACAAGAAACCGCCGAAATCCCGGCTCCGGCCCCGGCCCAAACGATCGTCAACGGCCCGCCGGCAACCGAAATCGGGCCCGTAATGTAACCCCAAAAACGACGAGACACACCCGAAGTGTGCCCAAAATTACCGCAATGGCGGCAACCAATCCGGCCCCTGCCCCGTCGCCCCCGGCACCTCCCCGACATTCAACAACGCCCCAATCGAAATATACGTCCCAATCAGCGACGTCAAATCCACCACATCCTTCTCCCCAAACAACCCCTTCGCCCGCCGGAACGTCGCCTCACTCACAAAATGCTTCCGGCAAATCTCCGTCGCAAAGTCATACACAATCGCCTCCTCCGCCGACATCTTCGAAGGCCGCTTCCCCACCCGCAACTCCGCCAACAACGACGCCGAAACCCCCTCCTTCAACGCAATCGGATAATGCGCGAACCACTCAAACTGCGCCGACCACTCCCGCGCCGTAACCAATATCGCCAATTCCATCAACGGCTTCGGAATCGTCGACTTCCACCGGTAATAGTTATAGATCTCCAACAAATGCTCCGACATCACCGGCGAACGCAACATCAGATTCCACGGCCCACCCAACCCCGTCCGCGTCTCCTTCAAAAACCGCTCCGCCAGCGCCCGCTCGGCGCCCGCCGTCTCCTCCAGCTTCTTCTGCGCAAACCGCGGCTGCGCCAAACAAGCCAAGCTCAAAACCACCAATAAAATCTTCACCGCGTCACCGCCCCAATCAGCCGCCCCAGAAACCCGTCCACAGCATCATTCTCAATCCACCGCAGCACCACCACCAGATCATTCTCCGGGTCGCAATAAATGAGATTCGTCCCATTCCCCACATGCGCCCACGCCGTCGCCGGCGCGCTCGGCCACATCTTCCGATCGGTATTCAAAAACCAATTCATATACCCATACGTCGGCTGCACCGAAGTCGGTGTCCGCGCCTGCTTCACCCACTCCGCAGCCAACAACTGCTTCCCTTTCCAAACACCCTGACGCAACGTCAACAACCCGAACCGCGCCTGGTCCCGCGACGAAATCCACATCCCTCCGCCCCAATGCGCCCCGCCCGCCACGGACTGCATCCGCACCCCATCCAGCTCCACCCACGAGTTCTCATACCCGTGCCACCGCCACGTGTTCGACGCTCCGATCGGATCCATAATCCGCTCCTTCAAAACCTGCGGCAGCGGCCGCCGCCAAACCTGCAACGCCGCATACGCCAGCAGGTTCACCCGCACATCGTTGTACTTGTAAGTGGTCCCCGGCTCGGCATGCTTCCGCGTCCGATACGCGTCAATGGCTTTCCCCGCCGGCGGCCGGTCCGCCCAGTCCGGCTTCCCCCACAGCGTCCCCTCCCAGTCGCTCGTCTGCCGCAGCAAGTGGTCCCACGTAATCTTCGAATTCAACGGCCCCTCGAACTCCCCCGTCGGCACGTACCGCCGCACCGGATCGCCAACACCGCCAATCAGCCCGTCCTGCACCGCCAGCCCAACGGTCGTCGACACAAAACTCTTCGTCACGCTGAACGTCATGTCCACCCGCCACGGGTCGCCCCACTCGGCCACAATCCGGCCGCCGTGCAGAATCACTCCCGTCTGCCCGCCCCGCTCCTTGAACGGGCCCAGCGGCTCGCCGTACAGCTCCCGGCCAAACGAGTAATCGTGGCTCAACCGCAAGTCCCGCGGCGACTTCGACTCATGCGTCTTCGCCCAAGTAATCGCCTCGCTCAACTTCCCCGGGTCGAAGCCGGACGCTCTCCGCTCCCAGTCGTCGTGCGTCCCCGGATAGTAAGCCTGCGCCAGCAAGCCCACCGACAGCAAAGGTAGTAAACGAAGCATGCCCAAAAGGCTATCAAATGCGATATAACCTAGTCGGTATGAGCCAATACGATTCCGGCATGTCCGCCCTGCAGCGCCTGTCCTCGACGACGACGCTGACCGCCCAACAAGCCACCGTCATTAAGCAGACCTACATGCTCTTCGGCCTCAGCGTGGTCTCCGCCATGGCCGGCGGCGCCATCGGGGCCAGTTCGGAAACCCTCGCCCGCTTCTTCTCCGGCTGGATCGGCTGGATCGTCGCCATGGTCGCGCTCAACGCCATTCCCTATATCGCCATGTCCGTCCGGCACAACCCGGTCTTGGGCGTCATCGCCCTCTTCGCCGACGGCTTCCTCTCCGGCATCATCCTCTCGCCGATTCTCTTCTACGCCTCGCTCGTCGCCCCGGCCATGATCAGCGCCGCCCTCGTCATCACCGGCGTGGCGTTCGTCTCCATCACCGCGTTCATCTTCTTGAGCGGTCGAACCTTCAATGCCCCGCGCGGCCTCATGTTCGGCATGTTCGCCGCCATCATGGCCGCCGTGCTGCTCAATAGCTTCATGAACATCGGCTGGTTCGGCGTGCTCATCAGCGCCGGCATCGGCATCATGGGCGTCATTTCGCTTGTCAGTTCCACCAGCGGCGTTCTCAACAGTCCCGATGCCGACAGCCCCATCCCCGGCGCCCTCGCCCTCTTCGCCGGCGTCTTCAACATCTTCGTCGCCGTGCTCAACATCCTCCTCCGCCTCTTCGCCGGCGGCGGCCGCTCCGACGACTAATGCTCTCCCGCCGCGTCTTCCTCGCGGGCTCGGTGGCCCTCGCCGCCCAGCCCGCCAAACAGAATCTGATCATCCTGCTCGCCGACGACATGGGCTACGGCGACATCGGCTGCTACGGCTCCCCCGACGTCCCCACCCCCCACATCGATTCGCTCACCAAAACCGGCACCCGTTTCACCGATGCCTACGTCTCCTGCGCCGTCTGCAGCCCCTCCCGCGCCGCGCTGCTCTCGGGGCAATACCAGCACCGCTTTGGCCATGAGTTCAACTCCGGCCCCGTCGAACGCGAAGCCCAAATCAACTTCGGCCTCCCGCCCAACACGCGCATCATCCCCCACTACCTCAAAGCCACCGGCCACCGCAGCATGGCCGTCGGCAAATGGCACTTGGGCGCCCGCGAAGGCTACCATCCGCTCGACCGCGGCTTCGACGAGTTCTACGGCTTCCTCACCGGCGGCAACGTCTTCATCACCACCCGCACCCCGAACTACCAGGTCACCGCCAGCGATGGCGACAAGGGCAAAGTCCCCGCCGAACGCGACGCCCCCATCTACCGCGACCGCGCGACGGTCCCCGAAGACCGCTACCTTACCGACGCCTTCGCCGACGAAGCCCTCAAATTCATCGATCGCAACCAGAAGAAGCCCTTCTTCCTCTACTTCGCCCCCAACGCCATTCACACGCCGCTCCACGCCATCACGAAATACGTCGATCGCGTCGCCGGCATCAAAAGCGAAAAGCACCGGCTCCTCGCCGCCATGACCGTCGCGCTCGACGACGCCGTCGGCGCCATTCTCGCCAAGCTCAAATCCACCGGCCTCGACCGCAACACGATGGTCGTCTTCCTCAGTGATAACGGCTCGCCCATCATCACCGGCGCCGGCACGAACGGCCCGCTGAACGGCGAAAAGGTCAGCTACTACGAAGGCGGCATCCGCGTGCCGATGCTCATCCAGTGGCCCGGCCGAGTCCCTGCTGGCAAGGTCTACCGCAAGCCCGTCGTCAGCCGCGACATCTTATCGACGTTCCTCGGCGCCGACACCAACGACGGCGTGAATCTCCAGCCCTATCTCCGCAACAACGCCACGCCCCACGAAGCGCTCTTCTGGCGCGCCGGCCCCGGCCGCGCCGTGCGCAAAGGCAAGTGGAAGCTGGTCGAGTTCGGCGACCAGTTCTTCCAGCTCTTCGATCTCGACTTGGACATCGGCGAGCGCACCGACCTGAGCGCCAAGCACCCGGACGTCGTCAAAGATCTCCGCGCCGCCTGGCAGAAGTGGAGCGACCAGATGGCCAAGCCCGCTTGGCCACCCCGCTTCCGCGAACTCACCGTCAACGGCACCAACATCAACTGGCAGCTCTAGCGGTCCCAGGGAAACGCCGCCGTGGGCGCGTTCGCGTACCGCTTCATCCCGACCGTTAGCGACTCGCCCGCCCCCGGCGCCAGGCGCACCGTGAAGTGCGATCCATCGAACGCCACCCGCCCCGCCGCCGAACTGACCGAGACGCCCGCATGCTCTGCGAACGCGCCCAACTGCACCACCACCTCCCGCTCGTACACCGGGCTCGTGTTGACCAGCGTGACTTTGACCTCCGTCGCGCCCACCGCCGTTACCAGCGCCGCCACGTCCTCCGGCAGCCCCGCGCGCCGCAGGCGCGGGTCGAAGTACCGCAACCGGGAATGCAGCACGTTCCCTGAAGACCCTGGGTCATTCCCGCCCAGCATCAGGTTCACCAGCGTCCCCGTCGACACCGGCGAGAACGGCTGCGCGCCGTCGCTCCGGCGCGTGTCCGGCGTGGAGCCATCCGCGCGAAACCCTGCCACGCGTTTCCGCAGCCGTTCAAAATCCCCGGCCAGCGCCTTCGCCGGATAGCCCGCGTCCTTCCCCAACAGGAACTGAATCCACCCGTCCCCGCCCAAATGCGCCAGGTCCGCCGGGTTCATCGACCACAAATACAGATCCCGCTGCACGTCCAGATACTGGTTGGCCGTGTAGCCATACCAGCCTTTTTCCCCATACTTCTGCGGCAACAGCACCCGCCCGCCCTCTTCCTTCTTGGCGGCATAAAGGTTCGCCAACTGGCGCCGTAGCGGCACCACGTACGACGCGTCGCCGGTCAGTAGAAACGCCTCGCCCAGCCCTGTCCGCGCGCCGCGCATGTAATAGTTACGGCCCGTTACCGCCGGGTCGAAGTTCCAGCCAAACGTCCCGCCCCACCACTTGCCTCCCCACTCGCCGCCGGTCTTGCCGTCGAGGCCGATGTTGGTCGGGATGTTCCCGCCATTCGCGATGATCCGGTCCCGCCACGCGCCAGCGTACTCGAGCACCCAATCCCGATAAGCCTTCTCCCCGGTCAGCGCGAAGGCGTTGAAGCCAAGCGTGCACGTGCCCAGGTTCAGCGGATGATCGCCGCGCACGTTGCCAGCCGCGCGGTAACGCTCCAGCCGCTCCGGCTCGCCCGGGATCGGTTCGCCGCCCCAGTCGTTCACCGTCGCCTCGTCAATGATCGGCCCGCGGCTCCCGTGCAGAATGCTCCGGACAATCTTGTGCTTCGGGTCGTAGTTCGGCATGCCCATGTAGAATCCGGCGAAGCGCTTCACCCGCTGCACGTACTCCGGGTCGCGCGGCGCCGACATCGCGTAGAAGTGGAACGCCGCCAACCCTTCGCCGGTGTGCTCCCAGTCGAAGGAGGTGACGAACTCCTTGTAGAACATCCCATCCTTCGCCGCTCGCGCGGATGGCGCCTTGGCCGCCGTGTACTGCCGGATGTGCCCTTCCCAGATGCGCCGGTACATTTCGAGCACCGTGTCGGATGCACCGAGGGAATGCAGCAACGTCCAGGAATTAAACGTCTCCATTACGTCGTCCGGCCCGTCGTTGCCGCCCCAACGTTCCAGCGCCCGGAAGTAGCCGCGGTCGTCCACGTACTTGGCCGTGAACTCGCCCGCCGCCTCCGCATAGGCCTTTAAAAGCGCCCGCTCGGCCAGCGCCCAATCGGGCGGCGGCATCGGCTTTTCGACACGGATCACAGGAGGCGCCGCGCACAGGGCCGCGCCGGCCAACAACAGGAGGAATCGCACCATAGCCATCTACTGTACAATTAGGCAGCCCCTTGCGCCGCAAGCAATCGGCCTAAAGGTGCACTTACATGCAGTTCCGAACCGGGTATGAGCTGGTCTACAGCTTCCCGCAGCCGACGCCTCTGATTTTGGTCGTCAACGTCCATTCGTCGCGGATCGCCGACATGGCCGTTCCCGATTTCCTCCAGGCCGATCCGCCCGTCCCCATCACCGCCTACCACGACGGCTTTGGCAACTACTGCCACCGTCTGATGGCCCCCGCCGGCCGGCTCCGGCTGACCGCCAACGGCGTCGTCAACGACAGCGGCCTGCCCGATCAAAACGAGTTCGCCGCCGGCCAGGCCACCGTCCAGGACCTGCCCGAAGAGGTTCTGGTGTTCCTCCTGGGCAGCCGCTACTGCGAGACCGATCTGCTGTCGGAGACCGCCTGGCAGCTCTTCAGCCAGACCCCGTTCGGCCACGCGCGCGTGCAGGCCATCTGCGACTACGTTCACAACCACATCGCCTTCGACTATCAGAACGCCCGTGCCACCCGCACCGCCGCCGAGGCCTGGCGCGAAGGCACCGGCGTCTGCCGTGACTACGCCCACCTCTCCATCGCCTTTTGCCGCGCCATGAACATCCCGGCCCGCTATTGCACCGGCTACTTGAGCGACGTCGGCACCGCGCCGCCCTACGGCGTGGGCGACTTCGCCGCCTGGTTCGAAGCCTGGATCGGCGGCCGCTGGCACCTGTTCGACCCGCGCAACAACACCCCGCGTATCGGCCGCATCCTGATGGCGCGAGGCCGAGACGCGGCCGACGTCGCCATCGCCACCACCTTCGGTCCGAACACCCTGGAACGCTTCACGGTATGGACGGAGGCGTTGCCCGGCTGATGTCCTTCCTGACCGTCCATCACACGACCGTCTACCGCTACGCCCAGCCCGTTCGGCTGGGTGAGCACCGGATGATGTTCCGGCCGCGCGAGAGCCACGACCTCCGCCTGCTCCGGACCGACTTGCAGATCTGGCCGCGGCCGGCCAACCTCCGCTGGCTGCACGACCCGTTCGATAACTCCGTGGCTGTTGCGACCTTCGAGGGTACGACCAGCGAGCTCCGCTTTGAGAGCACTGTGACTCTGGAACACTTCGAGAACACCGTGCCCGAATATCCGCTGGAAGAGTATGCCCGCTCCTACCCGTTCCGCTACTCCGACGAGGACTTCCCGAGCCTGATGCGGGCGCTGGCGCCGCACTACCCCGATGGCGCCGTGAGCCAGTGGGCCTTGCGATTTCTGGCCCCTTCGGAGACGACGGGGACGATGCAGATGCTGCGCGCGATGACGCGCGGAATCCGCGAGGAGTTCGAGTATACGCGCCGCGACCAGAAGGGTGTGCAGACGCCCGATGAGACGCTGCGAACCCATCGGGGCAGTTGCCGGGACTTCGCCGTGTTGATGATGGAAGCGTCGCGCTCGCTGGGCGTGGCGACGCGCTTCGTCAGCGGCTATATCTACACGCCCTCGGCCAGCGGGATGGCGGGCGGCGGCGCTACGCATGCCTGGATGCAGGCCTACCTGCCGGGCGCGGGGTGGATCGACTTCGACCCGACCAACTCCATCATCGGCAACCGCAACCTGATCCGCGTGGCCGTGGCCTGGACGCCTGAGCAGGTGCTGCCGTTGTGGGGGACGTACTCTGGTGCGAAGGGCTCGTTCCTGGGCATGGACGTGGACGTTTCGGTGACCGAGGCCGCGCTGTGAAGCGGCGGTATCTGTTGGTCTGCGATCACGCCTCGAACGCGATGATGGAGCGGGAGCACCACACCGCCTACGACATCGGCGCGGCCGGGGTGACGCGGCGGCTGGCGGAGTTGCTGGACGCCCCGGCCATTTACAGTTCGGTGTCGCGGTTGATCATCGATTGCAACCGGACGCCGGCTGCGGATGACCCGAACGTTGCCGCCTACTTCACGCCGTATCACGACGCGATCGAGGCGGCGGTGGAGAAGATGGTGGATCCGGTGTTCCTGTCGATTCACTCGATGACGCCGGAGCTCGATGGCGTGGCGCGGCCGTGGCAGATCGCTTTGTCGAGCTATACCGACCGGCGCCTGACCGACCCGGTGCTGGCGGCGCTGCGCGCGTTCGGCGATATCACTGTCGGCGACAACGAGCCGTACGATATCGATCCGGCCGTCGACTACACGACGCCGGTACATGCGATCCGCCGCGGGCTGCTGCATTTGCAGGTGGAGTTCCGGCAAGACGAGGTGGCGACTGAATCGGGGCAGTTGTGGTGGGCCGAAAGGTTTGCCCAGGCGATTGGTACACTTTAGCAGCAATCATGTTGGTCGCCCGGAATCTCTATAAAGCCTATGGACCGCTCCAGGCGGTGGGCGGGGTGTCGCTCGACGCGGGCGTGGGGCAGGTGATTGGCCTATTGGGGCCGAATGGGGCGGGGAAGACGACGACCATCGGGATGCTGGCTGGGTTGGTGACGCCGGACCAGGGCGAGGTGCGGATTGCGGGGAAGCCGTTTGGCGGGGACACGAGCGAGACCAAGTGCCTGCTGGGGCTGGTGCCGCAGGAGTTGGCTCTTTTTGATGAACTGCCGGCGGGCGCGAATTTGGATCTGTTCGGGGCGCTGTATGGGTTGAACGGAAAGCGATTGGCGATGGAGCGGGAGCGGGTTTTTGCGCTGGTCGGTTTGGCGGACCGGGCGAAGGACAAAGTGGACACGTTTTCGGGCGGGATGAAGCGGCGGTTGAACCTGGCGGCGGCGTTGATGCATGACCCGCAGGTGTTGCTGTTGGACGAGCCGACGGTGGGGGTGGCCCCGCAGTCGCGGAACGCGATTTTCGATAATTTGGAGGCGTTGAAGGCGGCGGGGAAGACGCTTCTTTACACGACTCATTACATGGAAGAGGCGGCGCGGTTGTGTGACCGGATTGCGATTATGGACCACGGGAAGGTGATTGCCGAGGACACGGTTTCCGGGTTGTTGCGGCTGGCGCCGGTGGAGAGTTTTGTGGTGATTGATTTGGCGGGGGCGTTTGGGCGGATGGCGGAGTTGCAAGAGCTGGATGGGGTGATGGAGGTTTCCGTTAGTGGGGCGGCGTTGCGGGTGGGGGTGCGGGGGATGGAGATGGTTGGGCCGTTGCTGACTTGGCTGGCGGCGAATGGGGCTGTTGTGGAGCATGTCCGGACGGAGCGGCCGACGTTGGAGACGGTGTTTCTGCACTTAACGGGAAGGACGTTGCGCGACGCATGACCGCATTTATTGCATTGGTTCGGAAGGATCTGCGGATCTTCTTTGGCGACCGGCGGGCGGTGATCATGGCCTTTGCGGCGCCGATTTTGATTGGGAGTTTTTTCGGGTATGTGTTCGGGCCGAAGCCGGCGCAGGAGCAGAGCCGCGTTCGGGTGCTGGTGGTGGACGAGGACCGGAGCGAGGTGACTCGGGGGTTGTTGGCGAACGAGGCGACGGTGGAGGCGGTGGAGGCGGGATTGGCGGAGACTCGGGATGCGGTGCGGAAGGGGAAGGCGCCGGTGGCGGTTGTGGTGCCGAAGGGGTTTGGGGAGGCGGCGGGGCAGGCGTTGTTTGGGGCGGGGGTGAAGCCGCAGATTGGGGTGTTGTTTGATCCGTCGCATGCGGTGGAAGCGTCGATGGTGAAGGGGCTGTTGACGGGGCAGATGATGCAGGCGGTGACGCGCGTTGGGTTCAAACCGGAGGCGGCGCGGCGGGCGATGGATGGGGCTTCTCTTTTGCCTGGAGACAAGGCGGCGCTGGGGCGGCTGTTGGATAGTGTGGAGGCGTTTCAGGCGCGGCCGGGTGGTTCGGGTGGCGGCGGTTTGAGTGTTCCATTTGCGATGGCCGATGAGGCGGTGACGGCCGGGAGCGGGGTGGCCTATAACGCCTATGCGCATTCGTTTGGCGGGATGGCGATTCAGTTCATGTTGTTCATGGGGATTGATGTGGGGATTGGGATGCTGCTGTTGCGGCAGAGAGGGCTGTGGCGGCGCTTCCGGGCGGCGCCGTTGTCGAAGAGTGTTTTGTTGGGGAGCCGGGCGGTGAGCGCGATGGTGATGGGGATGTTGATATTGGGGGTTGTTTTCGGGTTTGCGTATCTGGTGTTTGATGTGCGGATTTCGGGGAGTTTGTTGGGGTTTTTGGGGGTTTGCGCGGCATTTTCGTTGATGACGGCGGCGTATGGGATGTTGATCGCGGCGATTGGGAAGACGCCGGAGGCGGCGCGGGGGGTGGCGATTTTGGGGACGTTGTTGATGGTGATGTTGAGCGGGGCTTGGGTGCCGAGCTTTCTGTTTCCGCGGTGGATGCAGGCGGTGACGATGGCGGTGCCGGCGCGGTGGGCGATGGATGGGTTGGATGCGATGACGTGGCGGGGGTTGGGGGTGGGGGAGGCGGTTTCGCCGATTTTGGTGTTGTTGGGGAGTGCGGTGGTTTTTGGAGGGGTGGCGGTTTGGCGGTTCCGGTGGGAGGGGGAGTAAGCTGATTTGTATGGATGCGGAATTGAAGGTTTCACTGCAGGCGATTCGTGAACAGTTGGAGGAGTTGAAGGAGCAGCAGACGGAGGTGCAACGGGAGTTTCGGGCTTGGGCGAAGATGGTGGAGGCGCGGTACCGGCAGAGTCAGGCGGTGATGAAGGTTTTGGATAAGCGTGTGATGTTTTTGGAAGAGCGGGTCCAGGAGATTGTGTTGCCGCGGCGGGCGAGTTAGGTTCTTTCCTTCAGGAAGTCTTTCCAGATTTGCTGAAAACGGGTTTCGGCGCTTGGCGCGGCGTAGTCTTCCAGGGTTACGGTTGCGGCCGGGTCTAGATCTTGGAGTGCTGCGAAGAGCGTCAATAGCGCGTGGACATTTGCGGGATTCCATTCCGGGCCCATTCTGTAGTCGATGGCGAGTTGGTCATCTGCGACAAAGATTCCGAGTTCGGGGAGTTGGACTCCATTCCAAGTGATGGGGCCGAGCATGTGATGGGATCGGGTGTCCGGCGGTAGGGCGAGGATCGAGAGGGCCGCTGGCAGTGCGGCTGGATTCGAGTAGTTGATCCAGAACTCCGGGAGCGACCCGTCGTCGGTTTCGAAGAAGTCGTGCAGTTCGGCCCACAACTCTTGTTGCGTCATTTGGGTCGGGTCCTCCGGTATTTAGTCCACCATAGCAGGCTGCCGAGGGTGGCGAGGAGCATGTCTTTGTGGGCGTCCCAGATGTCGCCTTGCTGGCCGTTGTAGGATTCGGCGGTGTCCTCGCCGAGCGTGATCGCCACCAGCCATTCGAGCCATTCGTAGCAGAGGCTGGAGATCATGATGGCGGCGAGGGCGTATTGGAATGGCCGGGAATTGGTGGGGGCGATTTGGACGAGGGCCGGGGTGAGGCAGAGGCCGTAGGCGAGGTGGACGAGGCGGTCGAATTGGTTGCGGCGCCAGCCGAATTGGGCGTTGAGCGTATGGCCGGTTATGGATTGAATCCAGTCGTCGTAGGGGACGTTGGAGTAGAGCCAGCGGGCGGCTATGGAGTGGATCGACAGGAACACGATGATGAGGAAGAATTCCTTGTTGCCGAGGCGCTTGTGGGTTCGCCAGAGGGCGATGAGGCTGAGGACGGTGAGGGAGCTGTGGAGGGCTTGTTCGGCGGGCCAGGGCGGGGCGATCCAGGTGGCGGCGAAGAGGGTTAGGAAGAGGGCCGTCGATTGGGGCTTGGAGGGGGCCATGTTTTGTTTAGGGTCGCATGGTCTTCTATCTTCTGCGGGTTGTTTCGCGTCTTGGGGGACACGGCTGCTGTTGGGTTACGGGCCGAAAGTTATTGGGGGGGGTGCCCGCCATGTCCCCGATGGGCAGCTGGCTGCGTGGGGGATTCCAGCAACCAGCCGCTCCATCGTTTTTGTTACGGTTTTTACCAGGTGATCTTCAGCGACAACTGCCAGCTGCGGGCGGTGTCCTGGCCGGTGATCGTTCCCCAGGAGGGGCTCGTCGGGTCGGTGTTCGGATCCGAGAGGTTGGGGTGGTTCATGGCGTTGAAGGTCTCGGCGCGGAACTGCGTCGTCACCTTCTCGGTGATACGGAAGTTCTTGATCATCGAGAAGTCCCAGCGGTCCTGGTTGGGGCCGCGCACGGAGCTGAAGCGCAGCGAGAGGCGGCGGAGGTTGGAGGCCAGTTGGCGGGCGCCGTTCGTTTCGAAACCGGCGTCGGCGGCGGGGATGAACCAGCTATCGACGCTCTTGGTGTCGTTGGAACGCGTGATGTTCTTCAGGTTGCCGTTGAAGATGCGGTTGCCGAAGCCGAGCGGGGCGCCGGTTTGGCGTTGGTAGATCCCACCCAGCTGCCAGCCGCCGGCGACGAAGTCCATGGGACGGTTCCAGTTCGAACCGAACTTGCGCTTGTGGCCGAAGGGGAGTTCCCAGATGCCGGAGCCGGTGAGGCGATGGGTACGGTCGATGGCCGACAGGCTCTCATAGGGCATGGGGTCCTGGGCGTTCATGAACTCGGTGGCTTCCATGGCCTTGGACCAGGTGTAGGAGGCCTGGACGGTCCAGCCGGAGTCGAAGCGGCGCTCGATGCGGTTCTGCATGGAGTGGTACCAGCTGTAGCCGGCCGGGTCGCCGATGATCTGGACGCTGGAGAACTGGCTGTAGGGGCGGAGCAGGCTGGCGCGGGTGGAGACGGTGCCATAGATCGAATTCAGGCCGGCGAAGGGGTTGGGGAATGTCCGGCCGAGGAAGTCGATCGTGGTTTGATCGCGGACCGGCGAGTTGCTCAGATACTGCGCGGGCGTGTAGCTGAGTTCGCGGTTGATATTGAGCCGGGTATTGCGGTTGCCGACGTAGGAGCTTTCGATCATGAACTTGAAGGGAAGTTCCTGTTGGACGCCGAAGCTGAAGCGTTGCGAGTACGGATGGCTGCGTTTGTCGGGGAAAAATGTCACGCCCTGGCCAAGGTTGGTGGAGAGGCCGGCCGAGGAACGAACCGGGGCGATGAGGCCGTTGGGGAAGGGGTTCGAGGTGCTGGCGATATAGGTGATGCCGTTATCGAGCGAGGCTTGGATGGGCGTGGACTGGGAGAAGCCAGTCTGGTTGGTGTTCGAGTAGTTGACGCCGATCGAGGCGGTGAAGACGCCGTAGCCGCCGCGGATGATGGTCTTGGGCTTCAGTTGGTAGGCGAAGCCGATGCGGGGCTGGAAGTTGTTCTTCTCCGCCTGCCAGTAGGTGCGGCCGTTGGCGCCGGCGAAGGTGAGCCCGCCCATGGCGCGGAAGTCGGCCGGGGCGAGTTCGGGGATGGGGTTGCGGGCGTAGTTGGCGCGGGCCGCGTCGTTCAGGGGGCTGGGGGTGGTGCCGGCGAAGTGGATGGCGGCACGGTCGAAGCGTTCGGTCATGGGCGATTCGTATTCGTAGCGCAGGCCGAGGTTGACGCTGAGTTTGCGATTCACCTTCCAGTCGTCCTGGAAGTAGAAGGCCCAGTATTTGTCCTGTTCGATGTAGCTATCGGTAATGCTCATGGAGCCGGCGGGAATGCCGAGCAGGAGCGATGCCACTTCGCCACCGAGGGTGGGGTTGGCGGCGGTATCGTTTGCCTTGGTATAGGTGGCGTTGAAGCTGTACTGGGGCGAGAGGGCGGGGCCGAAGCGGTTGCGGCTTTCGCGGTAAACGCGGAACTCGGGGCCGAAGCGGAAGCTGTGGTTGCCGCGGAGTTTGGTGAAGTTGCCGGTGAAGGAGTTCGTCGTGCTGGCGGTGACGCCGTCCTGCGATTCCCACGCCGAGATGGTGGAGAAGGGGGTGATGGCGGTTTGGGGGATGGGGGCGATGGCCTTGTTCTGGGACTGGTTGATGACCGTCGAGGAGAGGCCGAGCTTCGAGAGATCGTAGCCCTGCGAGGCGCGGCGTTCGGGGAAGTCCTGATAGGTGAGGCCGTAGCGGAAGTTCAGCAGGAAGGTGGGGTTGAAGACGTAGACGTCATCGAAGGCGAGGCCTTTGTTGTTGCGGTTGAGGATGACGCCGTTGACATCGTTATTGAAGTTGCGGTTCTTGTCCTCTTCCCAGAAGTCGCGGTGGAGGCGGAGGAAGACGCGGTGGTTTTCGCTGAAGGCGTGATCGAGACGGGTGATCCAGACCCAGTAGTCTTCGAGGGCCTTGCCGGAGCGGTAGAAGTTGTTGCGGAAGTCCCGGGTCCCGGCCTGGTTGGGGAGGGGGTAGAGATTGATGAGATTGACGCCGGTGGGGTCGAGGCGGGACTTGGGGATGACGTTGCCGGTGAAGGGGGTGCGGACGTAGCGGCCGTTGGTGAGGACGGTGCTGCGGGGGTCGTAGACCTGGTAGGCGGCGCCGAGGGCGAGATATTCGGAGAGATCGCCGTCGTGCATTTTGGCGGTGGGAACGGTGGAGAGGATGTTGCCGCCGGAGTCCGGATTGCCGAACTTGTTGGCTTCGTAGGCGAAGAACCAGAAGGTTTTGTTCTTGCCGTTGTAGACCTTCGGAATGTAGACGGGCGCGCCGGCGGAGGCGCCGTAGCGGCTGTCCTGATAGATGGACTTGGTCTGGCCGGAGCGGTTCTGGAAGAGGGTGGGGGCGTCGAGGGCGGAGTGGCGGAACCATTCGTGGACTTCGCCGTGGAGGGTGTTGGTGCCGGACTTGGTGGAGACGTTGACGGTGGAGCCCATGGTGTGGCCGAGGGCGGCGTCGAAGGCCGAGGTCTGCACCTTAAACTCGCTGATGGCGGTTTGGGGGGGCGAGAACGCCACGCGGGGGGCGGTGCCATCGGAGAAGGTATTGGACACGCCGTCGATGGAGAACTCGTTTTGGTTGTTGCCGCCGCCATCGGTGGAGAACTGGGAGGGGGCGGAGTTGAAGCCGGCCTTGCGGAGGCGGAGGTTGGTGCCGTTGACGGTGCCGGGGGCGAGGTGGACGAGGTCCATGGCGTTGCCGGCGAACTGGGGGAGCTCGAGGACGCGGCGTTCATCGATGATCTGGCCGAGGGAGGCGTCGGTGGTGGCGAGGAGGGGAGTGGTCTCGGTGACCTGGATGGTTTCGGTGGCAGCACCGACTTCGAGCGTGATGTTGACTTCGATGTTGTCCTGGATGCGGACCTGGATGCCCTTGCGTTCCCACTTCTTGAAGCCTTGGAGCTGGCAGGTGATGGCGTAGGGGCCGGCGGGGAGGTAGGGCAGGACGAAGTTGCCCGAGTCGTTCGTTTTGGCCGAGGCGGAGACGCCGGTGTTGTCGTTGACGATGCGCACTTCGGCGCCGGGAACGACGGCACCGGTTGAATCGGTGACGCGACCGAGGACGGTACCGCGAGGGTCCTGGGCGGACAACGTGCAGGCAAACGCCAGTGCCGCGGCAGCGAGGCCGGCGGAAAATCTAAACTTGGACATCCCTTACTCCTATTCCACTTCCAAAGGCTTTGATTTTAGTTTCAGCGTGTTACGGGGATGGCGTCTAGTGAATTCACGGCAAATTCACGGTGAAACGGGGTGCGATATACTGGCGGTGGCCAGGATTGCTTATAGGGATGGCTTCTTTTACTCCAACTGGGCCGGTACTTACGGTAGGTGATCCGTTTTCGCCGGAGACGGATCCGCGACGATTGCTTTTGCATCGGATTGCGGCGAGCGTGCCGTTTCAGAAATCGAACCGGTTGCGGGAGTTACTGCTGTTTGTGGGGGAGCATTCGCTGTCGAACGGCGATGCGCATTTGCGGGAGCACGACATCGGGGTGGGTGTCTTTGGGCGGCCGGTGGACTACGACACGAGCCAGGACACGCTGGTGCGGGTACAGGTGTCGCAGTTGCGAAAGAAGCTGCAGCAGTATTTTGAGGAAGAGGGGCGGGAGGAGACGCTAGTTGTCGACCTGCCGAAGGGGAGTTACGCGCTGGTTTTCCGGGAGCGGGAGGCGGCGGTTGCGGCTGAGGCGGTTCCGGTTTTGGCGGCGCGTCCCACGCGGCGGTGGTGGGCGGTTGGGGCTGTTGTTGGGCTGGTGCTGTTGACCGGGTGGCTGGCGGTGCAGAACGTGGCGCTGCGGCGGCGAGCGGAGTTCGGGATGGGGGCGCGGCCGAGCGTGGACGCGTTGTGGAACCAGTTGTTCGGCAATGGCGAACACTCCTACATGATCATGGCGGACGGGAATCTGGTGATTCTGGAGGACGCGATCCAGCAGGACATTTCACTGTCGGATTATCAGAACAAGGAGTTCCGGCGGTTGGCGGAGCGGAAGATTGATGACCCGGCGATCCGGGCGCTGGTGTTGAACGTGGCGGGCCGGAACCACACGAGCATGGCGGATGCGAGCGTGCTGCGGCGGTTTACGCTGCTGTTTGCGGGGAACGGGTTGCCGTTTGATGCGATCAGCGCGCGGGAGGCGACGATTAACCAGGTGACCGGGCACAGCAACAGCATTCTGATGGGGAGCCGGCGGGCGAACCCGTGGGTGACGTTGTATGAAGACCGGCTGAACTTTCAGACGGTGTTTGAGGAGTCGCCGCGGGTGGCGTATTTTGTGAACCGGGCGCCGCAGGCGGGGGAGGTAAGGGAATACCGGGGGCGGTGGACGCACGGCGGTTTTTGCCGGGTGGCGTTTTTGTCGACGGCGAAGGGGAATGGGAATGTGTTGTTGATCTCGGGGACCGATGTGCCATCGACGGAGGCGGGCGGGGAGTTTCTGGCGAGTGAAGAGTCGGTGGGGCAGTTGCGGCGGGCGTTTGGGTTGGCGAGTGGGGAGCCGATGCCGCATTTCGAAGTGTTGTTGCAGACGCGGCTGGTGAATAATACCGTGGCGCAATTTGACGTTGTGGCGAAGCGGCGGAATTAGCGCGGAGTCTGCGAAAATAGTCTATGGTCCCCGAGGCGGGGACATACTTTTCTGATCCGAGAAAGAACCATGTCTAAACGAGAATTTCAAACTGAAGTTAATCAACTCCTGCATCTGATCGTCCACTCGCTCTATTCGCATCCGGAGATCTTCCTGCGTGAGCTGGTTTCGAACGCCTCCGACGCGCTCGATAAGCTGAAATACCTCACGCTTACCGAAGAGCCGTATAAGTCGATCGCCTTCGATCCGAAGATTGAGCTGGTGCTGGACGAGGAGAAGAAGATCCTGACGATTTCCGATAACGGGATCGGGATGAACGAAGAGGATCTGGTGGCGCATCTGGGCACGATTGCCCGCTCCGGCACCAAGAACTTCCTGGCGAATTTGAGCGGGGACGCCAAGCGCGATTCCAACCTGATCGGGCAGTTTGGTGTTGGTTTTTATAGCGCGTTTATCGTGTCCGACCGCGTGGATGTTGTGAGCCGGAAGGCCGGGGAAGAGCAGGCGTTCCGCTGGACGAGCGACGGCAAGACGGGGTTTGAAATTGAGCCGTCGACGCGGGTGGGGCAGGGGACGAGCGTTACGGTTCACTTCAACGAAGACGGGGCGGACTACGCGCACAGCTGGAAGCTGAAGGACATCATCAAGAAGTACTCCAACCACATTGCGTTCCCGATTCTGTTGACGTCGAACGAGAGCGAGTGGAATGAGGAAGAGAAGAAGTCCGTCACGACACTGAAGACCGAGCAGATCAATGCGGCGAGCGCGTTGTGGAAGCGGTCGAAGTCCGAGTTGAAGGACGAGGATTATAAAGAGCTGTACAAGACGCTGGCCGGCGGGTACGACGACCCGATGTTCTGGTTCCACACCAAGGCCGAAGGGACGATGGAGTACACGACGCTGTTCTTCGTGCCATCGAAGGCTCCGTTCGATTTGTATCAGGCCGATTACACGCCGGGTGTGAAGCTGTATGTGAAGCGGGTGTTTATTACGGATGACTCGAAAGAGTTATTGCCGACTTACTTGCGGTTCCTGCGCGGGGTGATTGATTCCGAAGATCTGCCGTTGAATGTGAGCCGGGAAATTCTGCAGCAGAACCGGACTCTGGCGGCGATCCGGACGGCGAGCGTGAAGAAGGTTTTTAACGAGCTGAAGTCGATTGCGGAAGACGATAAGGAAAAGTACGCGGCGTTTATTGACCAGTACAACAAGCCTTTGAAAGAGGGTTTGTACAGCGATTACGCCAATCGCGAGGCGTTGATGGACCTGATCCGCGTGAAGACGACGAAGTCCGACACTTGGACGTCGTTCGCGGAAGTGAAGTCGCGGATGCAGGAAGGGCAGAAGGGGATCTACTTCATCACGGGCGGGCTGGGTGCGCAGTTGCGGACTTCGCCGTTGCTGGAGATCTACAAGAAGAAGGACATTGAAGTTCTGATTCTGGATGATGAGATTGATGAGTTTGTCTTTGCCGGGATTGAGAAGTATGGCGATATCGAGCTGAAGGCTGTTAACAAGACTTCGGCGGGCGAGGATTTGAAGACCGAGGAAGACAAGGACAAGAGCGAGGATTTGAAGCCGCTGTTGGAGAAATTGAAGACGGCGCTGGGCGGGAAGGTGAAGGACGTCCGCGCGTCGATGCGGTTGGCCGATAGTCCGAGCTGTATTGTTTCCGATGAAGACGAGCCGAGCATGAAGATGCGGCAGATGCTGCGGAGCATGGGGCAGGCGGCGGGGTTGCCCGATACGAAGCCGACGCTTGAGGTGAATCCGGACCACGAGATTGTGAAGAAGTTGCTGGTGGCCGGGGACGACTCGTTGGTGAATGACGCGGCGTATTTGTTGCTGGATCAGGCTTTGCTGATTGAGGGGATTGCGCTGGAGGACCCGGCCGGGTTCGTGCATCGATTGAACCGGGTGTTGGCTAAGGCTGTTTAGTTCTGTTTGTTGGGGCCGCTCCTTGTTATTCGGGGGCGGCCTTTTTTCTTTTGGGGGTGCGGGCGAGGGTTGGGTTTGGGGGGACACGCTGAAGCATGTCCCCGGAGGGGTGCGGCGCTGCGTGGGGAGTTCTGCGCTTCGCTCTGTCGGAGGTCTAGGCTAGGAGGTCTTTGACGACGTTGCCTGCGACGTCGGTTAGGCGGAAGTTGCGGCCGCTGTAGGGGTAGGTGAGGCGGGTGTGTTCGAGGCCGAGTTGGTGGAGAACGGTGGCGTGCATGTCGTGGACG
>CANIVU010000118.1 GCA_947470805.1 Acidobacteriota bacterium
ATGACCAAGTGGGGCGTCAAATGCATCCTCCTCCGCGACCTCACCGACGCCATGTACGACCCCAAAGACGCCCCCTACGTCACCCACGACCAGGGCACGAATCTTGTCATTCAGCACATCGAACAGCACTGGGCCCCAACGGTGCTTTCCACCGACCTGCTATCCCGGCTGCGATAACCGGAGCCACCAGACTACCCCCCAGCCGCGGAGCCGCTCCATCAAACCGCGCATGAGGATCCACAAACGGCTTGCGACCAGTAGCGCAAACAACACAACAGCCGTGCCGCCAGAATAGCCGGCATCAACATCCGCGAAACCCGAAGATCAGTCCGGCCCTACCACACGTTCCGAACGCCAATACCCTACATTAAATTGGTGCCTGGCACCAATTTAAGTTTTGGCCGTGGCCACAAAAACGAAAAAGCGACCCGAAAAGGTCGCTTCAACAGATTTTTTGGCGTCCCCAGGGGGATTCGAACCCCCGTTATCGCCGTGAAAGGGCGGTGTCCTAGGCCGACTAGACGATGGGGACGCAGTGAGACAAAAGTGGCGGCGCGAAGCCGCCACTTCATCCAGAATAACGTACGCCGGTGCCCGGCGTCAAATTTACAGCGTCTTCAGGTAGGCGACCAGATCGGTCTTCTGCGCCGGTTCCAGCTGCTCTTCGTACGGCGGCATCCCGTTCCCACCCTTGTTCACCTTGTCGATGACCTTGGCGTCCGTCGTGCCGGCCTTCTTGAAAAGACCCTTCAACGAAGGCGCATTCCCGCGCTTTTCGTCGTTGTCAGTGTTGTGGCAACCCATGCAGGCGGAGTTTTCAAAAACTTCCTGACCCTTTTTTGCGTCACCTTTCTTGTCCGCGCCGAAGGCAACGGCGCTCATCAACATCGCGCTAAAGCCAAAGGCAAGAATGCGCTGGGCAAGTTTCATGGAAAAACAGTCTCCTGACCTATCTGAATTCTTCAACTATTCTACAATTGCTACGATGCTCCCCGCTATCGCCGTTTTCGCCAAGGCTCCCATCCCCGGCCGCGTCAAAACACGGCTGGCGGCTACCCTCGGCGACTACGAAGCGGCAAAGATCTATGAACAAATGGTATCGCTGTTGCTCCAACGCCTGCACGATGCCTCGGACGAACTGCCCTGCAATGTGGAACTTCACACCGACATCCCTACAGACGCCTGGACCACCTTCCCTGTTACACGCCATCTCCAATCCTCCGGCGATCTCGGCCAGCGCATGCTCAATTCCCTCCAAAACGGCCTGAATTCCGGCCAGTCACCCCTGTTAATTCTCGGCGGCGACGTCCCCACCGTCCCCATCCCCCACCTCCAAGCCCTACTCTCCCGGGAAGAAGACATCGCCCTCGGCCCCGCCGAAGACGGCGGCTATTACGCCATCTCCGCCCGCCTCACCCACCCCGACATGTTCGCCGGTGTCGCATGGTCCGCCCCCAACGCCCGCCAACAAACCATCGACGCCTGCCGCCGCGCCGGCCTCTCCGTCTGGCTCGGCCCAACGTGGTTCGATATTGATGAACCCTCCGACCTCGCGCGCATCTAAAGGAAACATATGGCACTCAAAGTAGGCAGCAAAGCACCCGATCTCAAACTCACCGACGAAGCCGGCAACCCCTTCAAACTCTCCTCCCTCAAGGGCAAAACCGTCGTCCTCTACTTCTACCCCAAGGCCGACACCCCCGGCTGCACCACCGAATCCTGCGAATTCCGCGACCACACCGCCGCCTTCGCCGCCAAGGACGCCGTCATCATCGGCATCTCCCCGGACACCGAAAAAGCCCAGACCAAGTTCAAGACGAAGTACACCCTCCCCTTCACCCTCCTGGCCGACTACGAAAACGCCGGTGCCGAAGCTTACGGCGTCTGGGTGGAAAAGTCGATGTACGGCAAAACCTACATGGGCGTTGCCCGCACGACCTTCATCATCGGCCCCGACGGCAAGATCAAGCAGATCTTCGAAAAAGTAAAGCCCGCCGGCCACGCCGAAGAAGTCCTCGCCGCCCTCTAGCCGCCCCAGACAATTCCTAGGTGACTGTCACCTAGGAATTGTCTGACGCTGAACATCGCCCAATCCCCACCAACGTCACCGTCGGCATCCAGCCGGACGGAGTACTGGTCCTTGCGCGCCTGGCTGGTGATCTGGCACAGGATCAGGTCATTGCACTGTAGCGCCAGACGAAAGCGGGCCCCGTTTCGTCTGGCTAAGATTCGAGAGAGAACGACAACGTCACTCTTTACAAATTGGCCCAGGCTGAGTCGTCCTCTGGGGAGAGCCAGTCCTCAGCCAACGAAGACTCAGCGGCGTGCATCGGAACAGACGCCTCAGCATGTTCTTTCGAAAGAACGCGTAGAAATTCCAGCAGGCGGTCTAGTTCTATCTCCGACTATCGCCCAAGCTCTTGATCAATGAGTTCGCGCTTGCTCATTTCCCGTTCCAGCTCCCATCATGGGCCAACCGGCCACCGCTGAAAACGCGCCCCCAGGGTGGACGTCGGATCCGTGACACTGCGGATGGGCTCCCACAATTGCTAAAAATGCCCTGTCGGCTCGTCCGTCGGTGCATCCAACTCCGCCTCAAACATCGCCCGAATCCCCGCCAGCGTCACCGCTGGCTCCACACCGTTTAACTCCCGCGTCGCATTCGCCACATGCCGTGCCAAATCCGCCAGCAACATCCCCCACGTCGCCGTATTCTCCCACGCATCCGGCTGCAACGCGCACACCAACCCGCCATCAGCCACCCACGCCCGCAGCACCTCCTGCGCCCGCTCGGCTCCCGTCACCTCTCCCGGAACATCCAAATGCGTGACCATCTAAAACTCCTTCAACTCCGCAATCGTCGCCCCGTTCCCACCCTCCGCCGAAGTCGCCCCATAAAACTTCGTGACGAGAGGACTCCGCTTCAACAAATCCGCCACCGCCCGCTTCAAAATCCCCATCCCGTGCCCATGCACAATCCGCACCCGGTCCACACTCGCCAGCGACGCCACGTCCAAAAACTTCTCCACCGCCTCCATCGCCTCTTCCGCCCGCTGCCCAATGATGTTGATCTCTTTGGTGACCGTATCCCAAGTCGGCCCCGCCGTAAACGTCACCCCCGACGGCAGCTTCGGCCCCGTCGGCCCATCCGGCAGCAGTTCCGTAATATCCGCATACGGCACCCGCATCTTCATGATGCCGATCTCCACATCCACCATTCCATTCGGCAACAACTTCCGCACCCGCGCCGGCTCGCGAATCCCGCTCAGCCGCACCCGGTCCCCCTCATCGACAATAATGTTCGCCCGCTTCTCCGCCGCCGCCGGAGCAACCACCGCCTGCACCTCGTGCTTAAAATCGCTCTGCGTCTTCAGCACTTTCCGCACAGCAATATCGGCCGCCTTCCGGCTCGTCCCGCCCGCCTGCTGAATCCCCTCAATCGTCTCCCGAGCCTGCCGTTCAAACGCCGCCAACGCCGCCTCGGCCTTCTTCTCCATCTCGCGGCGCTTAGCCTCTTCGGCCTTCCGCAGCTCGTCCCGCTCCGTCCGCACCTCCCGCTCCAGCCGCACCCGCTCCTCGGCCAGCGACATCTGCTTGGCCTTCACCTCGTCCAATCGCCGGTGCAAATCCGCCAAAAACCCAGCAATATCGCGCTCCTGCGTCGACATCGCCGCCCGCGCCCGCGCAATCAGCCCCTTGTCCAACCCCAGCTTCGACGCAATCGCCAACCCAGCCGACCGCCCCGGCGCCCCCGTCACCAACAAATACGTCGGCGTAAACTCGGCTTCGTTGAACCCCATCGAAGCCTGCACAACCCCCTCCACCGTCGCCCCCCAAACTTTCAGCGGCATCAAGTGCGTCGACGCCAACGTAAACGCCCCATACTCCCGAAATTTCTCGAGAACCGCCACGCCCAGCGCCCCGCCCTCTTCGGGATCGGTGGCCCGGCCCAACTCGTCCAACAGCACCAGCGAATCCGGCGTCGCCGCGTCCAACATCACCCGCAACTGCCGCACGTGGCTCGAAAACGAAGACAAGCTCTCCGCAATCGACTGGTTATCCCCAATATCCGCCAAAACCTGCGTAAAAACCGGAAACTCCGCCTCCTCACAAGGCACCGGAATCCCCGATTGCGCCATCAACGACAGCAGCCCCGCCGTCTTCATCGTTACCGTTTTCCCGCCCGTATTCGGCCCCGTAATCAGCAACGTGCGCTTGATCCGGTCCATCGTAAAACTCACCGGAACCACGCGCTTGTTCTCCCGCCGCAACACGTCTTCCAGAATCGGATGCCGCGCCGCGTCCAGGTGCAGCCGCTCGCCAAACGTGGGCACCACACACCGGAACTGCTTCCCAAACCGCGCTTTCGCAAACGTGAATTCCAACGCCGCCATCGCGTACACCGTGGCCTTAATCGCCACCGAATGCTCCCGCAACGTCTCCGTCAACTCCCGCAAAATCCGATGCGTCTCCCGCATCTCGTCTTCCGTCAACCGGACGAGCTCATTGTTCAGCGCAATGGTCTCCATCGGCTCCACAAACAACGTGTGCCCCGTCCCGCTCGCGGCATGAATCACACCCGGAATCTTCGACCGTTGCCCCGCCACCAGCGGAATCACAAACCGCTCGGACCGGATCGTCACGAAGTCGTCCTGCAACACGCCATCGTCTTTGTGCAGCCGCAGGAACTTCTCCAGCGACTGCTGGATCAAATCCCTCTGCCGCTCCATCCCCCGCCGGATCCGCTCCAGCGCCACGCTCGCCTGGTCCGTCAATGTCCCGTTCGGATGCAGCTTCCCGGCAATCGAACGCAACACCGCCCGCAGATCCGCCAGCTTCGCCGCCCGCTTGGCCAGCAACGGAAACCCTTCCCCCGCATTCGCGATCGAGGCGCGCAACTCCGCCCCCCGGTCCAGCCACTGCAGTAGGTCGTAGATCTCTTTCCCGTCCAGCGACGCGCCCTCAATCCCAATCCGCCCCAGCGCCTGATCCACCTCCGGCAACCCCGAAAACCGGATGTTGACGTTCTTCATCGCCGCCGCTTCGTTCAGGATGTTCACCGCTTCGGCGGTTTCCCGGTGCGCCAGCGTCAGCGCCTCCACGTCCGTCGAAGGAATCAACTCCTCCAAAATGCGCCGCGCCTGGTTGGAGCTGATCTGCCGGCCGATAATCGCCTTCAGCTCGGCATACTCTAAAAGTTCAAAACTGCTGGTTTCCATAACGTGCAAAGACCCGTTCAATTACTTCCAGCGTACCCGGTGTGATGAGCAGCGTGGGCAAATCTTCCCGCCGCACCCACGCTACAGCCGCCGAATCATCCCCCGCCATCGGCGTCCCGCCCGTCACTTTACACAAATAATCCAGCAAAACGTAGTGATATTCGGTCCCGCCATCGGCGTCCGGCATCAGCCGCTCAAACACCTCGGCCATCTCGCCCACTTCCACCGTCAACGCCGTCTCTTCCAGAACTTCCCGCGCAATCGCTTCCCGCAACAGCTCCCCGGTTTCCACGGCACCACCGGGCAACGACCAATACCCCAACAACGGCGCCTTCCCCCGCTGCACCATCAGTATCCGGTCGCCCTCCAGAATCAGCGCGCCCACTCCCAGAATCGGGCGCCGCGGATACCGCCGATCATCGTTATCGCTCAATACTGCACCGACCCCTTGATGCCCAGCTGCACTTTATAAACAGACTTCAACGCCGTCACAAACAGCGTCGAATAATCCCCATCGCCAAACGTCAAATTCCGCGGCGTCTCCGGGAAATCGATCTTGTTGATGAACTTCCCATCCGGCCCATACACCGAAACGTTGTTGCACGTCACCCAGATGTTCCCCTTATCATCCGTACGGATGCCATCCGGCGGCCCATCGATCTTCGAAATCAGCGTCCTGCCGTTCGTCGGCACGCCATTCCCGCCCACATCGTATGCCCGGACCAACCGGTCATCGGAATCGGCCACATACAGCAACTTCCCATTCGGCGACAACGCAATCCCATTCGGCCGCCCGGGCGTCTTCGCAACCAACGCCAACGGCCCCTTCGGCGGCAAATGGTAGATCCCGTAAAAATCCAACTCCCGCGAATCCGCCTGCGCCCCAAATGCCGGATCGGTGAAATAGACATGCCCGTCTTTCCGGACAACAATGTCATTCGGCGCGTTCAAGCGCTTCCCTTCAAACTTGTCCGCCAAAACCTCAATCTTCCCCTTGGTATCCGTCCGCGTCACCCGCCGCGATTTCGACTCGCACGTATACAGCCGCCCCTGTGTGTCGAACGTGTTGCCATTCGCGCCATTCGACGCCTCGCGATAAACCGATTTCCCGTCATTCGACAACCGGTAAATCTTATTCTCCGGCGGATCGGAAAAGAGCAAATGGCCGTCCCGGCTCCACACCGGGCCCTCCGTGAACGTGAACCCCCCGGCGACTTTCTCAATGTGCAAATTGGCAAAGTCCTGCGCCGGCAAAACGAGTGAGATTAGGAAAAGGTAAGTACGCATGGCACCGTCGATGTATACCATGAAGTATGGTTACACGAAAGGTTTGGCTGTTGGCCGTCAACCTCCTCGTGCTGGCCGCCGATCCCCATACCCAGTCTGTACAAGAATGGCGGAAGAAGTACGAAGAAGGTTTGAAAGCTCCCTATACCGGTTGGCTCTCCGTCGCCGGGTTGTATTGGTTAAAAGAAGGCGAAAACGTCGCCGGATCGGCGGATAACAACGATGTTGTCCTCCCCCGCGGCCCCGCCAAAGCCGGTGCGTTCCTGTTCGATGGAAAAACGGTCCGCTACCGCGATCCCAAGGGCGCCATCCGCTCCCTCCGCACCGACACCTCCGGCACCCCGGACACCCTGGAAATCGAAGGCATGCGCCTGGTCGCCATCGAGCGGAACGGCAAGTTCGCCATCCGCCTCCGCGACGACCAAAGCAAGATGCGCAAGGAATACACCGGCTCCGTCTGGTACCCCATCGCCTCGAAGTACAAGGTAAAAGCCAAGTTTATCCCCCACCCCTACAAGCGGACGGTCAACTTCGCCGACCACACCGGCAACACCCAAAAAATGGTCAGCCCCGGCATCGTCGAGTTCACCCTCAACGGCCAGCTCCTCCGCCTGGAACCCGTCGAGGACGAAGGCCAGCTCTTCTTCGTCTTCAAAGACAAAACGGCGAACAAAGGAACCTACGGCGCCGGCAGGATGCTCTACTCCCCCCTGCCCGTAAACGGAGTCGCCGAAATCGACTTCAACGTCGCCAAGAACCCGCCCTGCGTCTTCACGCCGTACGCCACCTGCCCCCTCCCGCCAAAGCAAAACATCCTACCCATCGCGGTAGAAGCCGGCGAAAAACTACCCCCGGGACAATAGCCCTTGAAACGAAGTAGTACTACTGGTACTATACAATCCTAGGATTATCGGCCCCCGACCGAGCCCGACCGCCTGAGCAGCATCAGGGAGGCGATCCGCCCGGCCGGCCCGATAACAACCGGGCCTGGAAGCAGGGGCGCCCCGCGCCCCGCTTCGGCGGGTTGCAACCCCTCCCCCACTATCCATTTCCCTTATAAGGGGACAACCACCCTTGTCCCCTTTCTACCAAAAATCATAGCCCACTGGCTGCAATCCACCGCCCCTCAAACCACCCGCGCACCGAATTTCCCCAGCACCACCCCAGCCGCTCCCACCCCCATCACCCGCACCGTCGTCGCCAACGCATCCGCCGTCATCCCATCCCCTGCCACCACCGACACCTCCACCACATCGCTCAAACTAGCCCCCACCCGCGGATCCAAAATATGCGAATACCGCCGCCCGTCAGCAACAAAAAACTGCACACTATCCCCCGAAGTCGACACCGCCGCCCGCCTCAACACCAACCTCTTCCCCCCAGCCAAAACCGCCCACCCCTTCTCCCCCGGCGGCGCATCCCCACAAACAATATCCCCACTCGCCGCGATCAGCGCCCGCGAAATCTCCATCCCCCGCAACACCCGCAACGCTTCATCCGCCGCAAATCCCTTCCCAATCGCCCCCAAATCCACCCGCATCCCCGCCCGCCCCAACCAAACCAGCCCGCCCTCCAAATGCAACTCCCGCCAATTCACCAACCCCCGCGCCTCCGCCGTCAACGGCAACCTCCCCCTCCATAAACGAGTCAACGGCCCCACCGTCACATCAAACGCCCCGCCCGACGCCTCGCTCACCCCCCGCGCAAACACCAAAACCCGGTACAACTCCGCACTCACCCGCCGTGGCGTCACGCCCAACAAACTCACCTCGCTATCCGCCAAATAGTCGGAAAGCATCAAATTCAAAGCGGCAATCCGCCCATAGGCCGCCGCAAACCCCGCCCGCGCCTCCGCCGCCGTCCGCGCGTACAGCGTCACCCCCACCAGCGTCCCCATATGGGGTTCAACAGCCTCAAATCGCTCTAACTTACTCCCGCTCAACGCCGTTGTTCCAATACCGGAACATCTCCGCCGCGGAAGGAGTCTTCAACGGCCGCACCAGCCGGAACCCCTGGAACTGCGCATCGGTCAAATACCAAATCGACTTCGGCAATTGCGGATCCTGCATCTTCCACGACGGGTCCGACCCCAACCGACCCCCGCACCGCATCCGCGAAGCATCGTCACTCCACCCGCCGCCCTTGGAAACATGCGGATACGGCGTCGTCGAAGGCACATACCCCCCCGCCGGCAACGGCTTCGAAAACGACTTCGGGTCATACTGATCCAGCGTCCACTCCGCCACATTCCCCAGCAAATCGTACAACCCAAACGCGTTCGGCTTCTTCTTCCCAATCAGCTGATACTTCTCCATCGAATTGCCCGCATGCCAGGCAATCTCGTCCAGCGCCGGCTGCTCGGTCTGCCCAGCCCGACAGGCATACTCCCACTCCGCCTCGGTCGGCAGCCGATAGAAGTGGCCGGTCTTCGCACTCAACCACTGGGCGTATTTATTCGCCGCATGCTGCGTCATCGAAATCGCCGGAAACCCATTGATCCCCATGCCAAAGCTCATCTCCACGTACGGCTTCGTCGGCCGGCTCACCGCGTCCAACGAAGGATCAGCGCCCAACTTCTCATTCGCCAGATTCTGGAACATGAAGAACCGGTACTCGTCCCAAGTCACTTCAAACTTTCCCATCCAAAACGGCTCCACCTTCAACTTCCGCTGCGGCCCCTCGTCCGGCGTCCGGCCCTTCTCGCTCTCCGCCGTGCCCATCGTGAACTCGCCGCCCGGAATCGGCACCATCTCGTAGGAAACAACCGTGTTCGGAATCGTGCCCTTATAGGCGACAAACTTGTCCTGCTTGCCAATCCGCCCAGCGATCTTCGCCGCCAGCGCCGCGTCGTCCTTGGCCTTGGCAACCGGTTTCCCAATCTCCACATTGGCCGGCCAAACGGCTCCAGCCGCCAGCCACTGCCGAATCACTTCCCGCTCCGCCGCCGGCACCTGCGGCCCGCCCGGCGGCATCGCCAGCGGCTGCCCCGGCTTGGTTTCCATCGTCCGCAACAACGGACTCTTCGCCGGATCCCCGGCCACAATCGCCCGCGACGCATTCGCCCGCGTGTTCAGTTTCAACCCGCCCAACCCGCGATCCCCGCCGTGGCACCCCGCGCAATGCTTCTCCAAAATCGGCTGGACCTGTTTCACAAAGTCCACCTGGGCAAAACTTGCTCCAGCGCACAAGACGAAATACAACGGAAGTCGCATGAGGATTCTTTCAGCATATTACTGAACCTTCCAGCGCGCCCGCGCGTTATAACAATATGCTCCGCCGCCACGCCCTGTTTTCCCTTTGCGCACAAGCATTTGCCCAGGAACTGCCCACCATCCGCGTGGATGTTAATTTAGTCAACCTGCCCTTCTCCGTGCGCGACACCCGCGGCCAACTCGTCCTCAACCTCACCAAAGACGACATCGAAGTCCTCGAAGACGGCGTCCCCCAGAACATCACCCACTTCTCCCACGGCGGCGCCAGCACCCTCTCCCTCGGCTTAATCGCCGACATGTCCGGCTCCCAGCGCGACTTCCTCAAGGACCACCGCCGCGACCTGAAGGACTTCCTCAAAAACGTCGCCCAACCCCGTGACCAGGCCTTCCTCGTCTGCTTCGGCAACCAACTCCGCCTCGCCGCCCCGCTCACCGCCCGCATGGAAGACATCGCCACCAGCCTCGAGCAGTTCCAAAAGGCCAAGCACTACGAGAGCATCCCCACCATCGGCCCCAAAGAGTGGCGCGTCTCCGGAACTGCCTTCTACGACGCCATCTTCCACGCCGCCGAAGACATCCTGGCCAAAGTCGATACCGGCCGCCGTGCCCTCATCGTCTTCTCCGACGGCGAAGACAACTCCAGCGCCCACCATATGCTCGAAGCGATCGAAGCCGCCCAGCGCGCCGGCGTCGTCGTCTTCTGCGTCCGCTACACCGAACTGCGCAACGGCAAGTGGTCGGCCCGCAACAAATACGGCCGCGCCGTCATGGAGCGCCTATCCCGCGAAACCGGCGGCCTGGATCTCGACGCCACCGATGCCAGCGATCTGAAATCCCAATTCCGCCAGATCGCCGACATCCTCCGCGCGTCGTACGACCTGGGCTACTCCTCATCGAACCCCCGCGACGGGTCGTTCCGCAAAATCCAGCTCAAAGCAAAACGCCCCGGCCTCGTCTTCCGCCACAAGACCGGCTACTTCTCCCGCGATCTCACCCCCTAATGCCCGGGCCCCCTTTCTGTCGATAAGCAGCAATGCCCGGCGGAATTCCAAACAGAAGGTCGGATCTCGTCTGGCTGCAATGGGCCACGATGATCCTCGGCGGCGCGGCGCTCGTCTCCCTCAGCATCATCGGGCGGGTTATCGCCGTCATGGCCATGCTGTCCGTCATCGGCATCCCGTTCGTGTTTCTCTTAGCCGCTATCCCCACCGTCTTCCTGCTCAGCTCTTTTACGCTCGCCATCGCGCTTGCCCTCAATCTAAAAGGCGGCAGGAACATCGCCTTTGCCGTAGCCCTCGCGCTCGGCGCCATGTTGCTGTTCCCGCTGGCGCACAACGCAATCGGCACCGCCTATGTCGCAAGTCTGGTGAAGGAGGATCAAACGCCGGCCATCGAACCGTGGGCCGGAGGAACCATGGCCCTCGTCGTTCCCACAGACCGCGATGTCGAATGCACCACCCTCTGTCAAAAGATGCTCGGCCGCGGCTACGCGCAGCGATTCATCGTGGCGTCGGTCCCGGCCCATGCGCGCGGTGTCGACGCGGTCAAAAAGGCCCTCGCCTACCGCCTGGAACCACGCCGGCCCTGCAAATCCTCATCCTCGAATTACGGCATGGATCCAACACTGAAGCTGAAGTTGGCGCAAGGGGCCTGCCTCGTAGAGGAACCCGCCCCGTTGCTGCAGGCCGACGCCGTTCTTTGGCACCGCGATATCCACGCCGACAACGTCTCCGGAGCCTGGCTCAACCCGTTCAAACTGCCCATCGCGGCCAAACGCTTCTCCTTCTACCGCCTGCGCGGCAGCACCCGCCAGGACGAAGTATGGACCCAAACCAGCGTCCGTTATGCCACCCTGTGGCCGCTCCTGGTCCCCACCTACGTCTTCGGCAAGTCCGGGTTCGACGCTCCCGATGCCGGCCTGCTCCGCGAAACCAAGACCGCCGGCGCCCAGGAGGTGCCGGAAGCCGAAGCCTTTCTCCAAACCCATCTTCGCTTGGACCTATCCAAGGAAAAGGTGCGCGATTCCCTCCTCCAGCAGACCGCCGTCAACACGATCTTGAGCCAGGCCGCCGGCTACGGCGGCGCCGACCCGGCCCGCTTCCTCCTGCTCCTCCGGGAACTGAGCGAACAGAAGAACTGGGACTTCCCGCTCGAAAAACTGGAGAGCCTTCTCAACGCCACCGTGCGCGACCAGCGCATACCAATCAGCGAATACATGCGCGCCTTCGTCGCTGCCGCCTACCGCCAGAGTCCCGAATTTGGCGATGCCGTCGCCAATGCGATGATCGACCGGCTGCATAGTGAACCCACCGGCTCCCGCAACGTGGAAAACATCATCGACGCATTCCGCTTCATTCCCGACCAGAACCTCGGCCGGCTGTGGCCCCGCATTCGTCTGGAAATCAAGACCATGGCCGATGCCAGCGTCTGGGCGACCGTCATCCGGCGCGCCTGGCTGGCGGACAACCCCACGCCAGACCTGCTCAAAGCGATGAGTCTGCAGAATACGACGACCAGAGATATCTATCGCCGCAAACACATCCTCCATTCGGCCATGGCGGGCCTGTGCGACACCGCCCTCGCCGGCCGCGCCAGCGCCGATGCTCTACCAGCCTTCGCGGCGCTCCTGCAACAACCGGGCTTCCTGCCGGACTCGCTCCCGCAACAAAGCGAGAGCCCGCAACCAGACGTTGTCGGCGTGGCGAATACCCTGGCCGCGCTGGGCGCGGACCGCGAGTACATCCAGAGACTAAAACTCCATCCCTATATCGCCAGCAACCTGAAACCGCTGATTGAGCAGGCTCTCCGCAAACCGAACTGCAAGTTCCAGTAGATTAAGCGAACCGCGTCTTACCCGGCTGCGCCAGCGGGGTCGGCTCAAACTTGCCGTTCCAATCCACCGTCGCCGGACCCAGCCGCTCCTGCGAATTCAGCGCCTGTTCCCACGTGATCTGCTGGCCCGTGTAGGCCGCCATGCGTCCCATGATGCCCATCAGCGTTGAACTGCACATGCGGTCGCCGTCGTTCATCACTTCGCCCTTGCGAATGGCCTGGAACAACAGGTCGTGCTCGCGCTGGTACATGTCGTACTTCTGGCCGCTGAACGTCCACGGGTTGTCGCCCACAATGCGCGGGTTCGGCCCCTTGCCGATAATCGCCTGGCCCTTGGTGCCCATGATGTAATCGGCGTTCTCGTTGTGGCAGCCTTCAATCTGACGGTTCGCCACCGTCGCGCGCAGCCCGTTCGCCCACACATAGTTCACGGAGAAGTGGTCGAAAATGTTGCCGCCCTGCGCCGGAATGGCGCGCCCGCCCACCGCCACGCAGCTGGCCGGCGGCGCGTCCTTGAACGCCCAGGCCACTTTGTCCACGCTGTGAATCGCCTGCTCCACCAGCGAATCGCCGCACAGCCAGGTGAAGTTGTACCAGTTGCGGATCTGCCATTCGATGTCGCTCATGCCAGCCGGACGCGTGTCGGCCGGAGGCATCGGCTTCACCGGGTTGGTGTAGTAGGTGGCGTAGTAGTTGACGATATTGCCAATGTCGCCTTTGTTGATGCGGTCAAACGTCTCAACAATGTAGTTCGAATAGCGCCAGCAGAAACCGGCCACTAGGTTGAGCCGCTTCTCCCGCGCCATCTTCACGGTCTCCATCACGTGGCGCAGGCCGGGGCCATCCACAGCCATCGGCTTCTCGCAGAACACGTGCTTGCCCTTTTCAATGGCGTAGCGCAACTGATCCGGCCGGAACCCCGGCGGCGTGGCGAGGAGAACCACGTCGATATCGGAATCGATCAATTTCTTATAGGCGTCGAGGCCGACATACATGCTCGACGATTCCACCTTCACCTTGTCCTTGTGGATCCGCTTCAGCCGTTCCACGGACTCGTCGATGCGCTCCTGAAAGACATCGGCCATGGCGGTCAGGTTCGAAAAATCGTCCGCCTTCAGCGCCTGCGCCGCGGCGCCGGAGCCGCGTCCGCCGCAGCCGACGAGACCGATCTTAATCGCCTTGGTCGCCTGCATCGCGCTCAACAGAGCGGGTGCACCCAGAGTCACAGCGCCGCCCTTGAGAAAGTCGCGACGGCCATTTCCGTAGATCATTCAGGAGTCCTCCTTAAGAAACCTCTATGGTATCGCAGCCTGCGATTTTGGGACATGCGGATGCGTCCGGCAGCAGTCGGGCATCTGCGTACGGACCAGTTCCAGGGCCACCGTCGCCTTGTCCAGGAAGTTGGAGGAGCTGCTGATGACGTACCGCAGCGGGTGCTTATCCCAGGCCGCCCGGATCCGCGCGTCAATCTTCCGCGCCTCCTCGACGGACTCCACCCGCGTGCCGACGCGCTGATACGCCTCCGGCCCGGCGGTCTCGACGTGAATCACCGCCGCATAGCGAGCCAGCTCTTCGTGGAGCGTCGTGCCATGCGCGCCAAACAGCCCGCGCGAGGTGCCCGGCCAATACGCCAGCCCGTCCAACGTGCCCCGGTCGCAAAGGATCACCGCGGCGTCATCGACAGCGAGCGCCAGCCGTTCCATTTCCCGTTGAATGGCAAAGATGGCGTGCTGCGAAGCCCGATGTCCAGCGTCGTTCGAAAGACGAGGAAACCCGCCACTGAAGACAATGCTCGCCGCCTCCGGCAGCAGCACGACGTGCCGGCAGAAGTACCGCCGCGCCATTTCGAGGATGGCCGTCTTCCCGCCACCGGGCCCGCCGGTGAGCACGACCAGTTTGGCGGTATGCCGCTTGCGCGTGCAGGAACAAGGATGAGTGCCGGCCGGTAGGTGGTCCATAGTCACTCATAGCGTAACGCCCGCACCGGCTCCACGCGAGGGGCTCCCCGCCTTCCAAACTCTCGAGAGATCTGCGAGCGTGATGGCGGTAGCGAAGATGGCCGCCGACCCAGCGCCGCACTGGATTCCCCTGCTGCTGCCGCGCGCGGTGGATTGGGTGGAACCCGTTCGACGGTGCGCCCACCAGGCGCTCCGCCAACACCTCCGTCCGGAGTCGGCGGCGGCGTTTGCAGCCAATCTCGGATTGATCGAAGGACTGCGAAAGCGGACCCGTTTTCCGGCGGAGCTCTACGCGGAAATCCAGGCACTGCTGCTCTCCCCGGCCTGCGCGGCTGCTCTGGAAGACGGCTTATCAGCTACCGATGTCCACGCCCGTCGAGCCTGCTTCCGGCTGGCGTTCGTGCAGCCAACACGTCTCGCCTTCGCCTGGGCCGCGCGCGACCGGGATGCCTCCATCCGCACGTTGGCGTTCGCGCATCCGGATATCAGCCCGCAGCTGTTTACGCTGGCCGCGACCGATACCGCAGCGTCGATTCGACGGCTGGCGTTTGAAAAGCTCGGGCCAACGGAGGCGTTCCTCTTGGATCCCGCCGCCGGCCTGCGCAGGGACGCCCAGTACGCCTTCCCCAAGGCCGCCGCGATCTATCGGGCGAGCGGGCCAACCGCGATCGCGGTCCAAGGCCTCGGCGAGACCGGGGACGCCAACGACGTGCCGCGCCTCGCCGAACTGCTCGGGTACGCCCTGCCCTCCGTCCGCGTGGCCGCCATTCGCGCCTTACACAAACTGGGCGCCATCGATCACTACACGGACCGTCTCCTCGAAGCTCTAACCGACCCCAGCCCATCGGTGACACGTGAGGCCGCGGTCACACTATTGGACAACCGCCTGGCCGATGCCGAGGCCATCTGGCATCGGTCCCGCCAAACGCCCGGCCTGCTGCGGCTCATGCGCAAAGCCCCGCGGTGGGCGGGGCTGCGGATCTATCTCGAATGCGGCGACGAGCTACGCCTGACGAACTGGTTCCTCCGCGCCGGCAGTGGCTCGGCGCGCCTTGCTTCAGCGGACAAAGCGCGCACTCTCGCCCTGCTGGAAGCGGCGGCCCCGAAACTTAACGCGAAGCTGGTGCGGGAACTCCGCTTCGCGATCGAGACCGCCCGCTCCTAGCAAAGGTCTATTCCACCGCCTGGGCGACGATCGTGCCTTTGCCCTTGTGCGTGCGGATGATGATGCCGGTCTTTTCGTCCACCACGTAATCCGGCTCCCGGTCCTTGAAGTACAGCTCGCGCTCGGCTTCGCCCGTCTCCAGGTTCACGCCGACGATGCCGGGGCCTTTGCCCTCTTCCGTCTCCACATCGGTCAGCATGTAGGCGAACTTGTCGTTGACGGCGTTGGCCGAGTAGCGCTTGGACATCGCCGCGTCGAACTGCTTCAGGGCCGTGAAGCGCTGGTTATTCGCCCAGCGGTTTTCGCTCGTGCCCAGCTGGGTGTTCATCGCCTGGCTCGTCGCCGCACCGTACTGCATGGCGAACGCGGCGATGGTGGCGATCTTGGCGAAGTTGGAGATGCCGGGCGCCTTGAACGCGCTGCCCCAACCGGTCTGGCGGCTCTTGGGGTTGAACAGCAGCAGGTGCTGCTTGCCGCGGACGATCAGTTGTCCGTCCGAGCGGGGGATCAGAGCGATTGGCTCATCCTCCCCGCTCTTGTCCTTCTGGGCGAGCCCCCGAACGCCGCCCAGGGCGAAGCGCCCGGCCATCTTTGCGGCCTTTTTGGCGCCCCCGGATTTGAATTTGAATTCCAACGGGAGTTTGTAGTTTTCCTTGACCTTATTGCCGGAGGCGTCCAGGCTGAGCCCGATCAGGTTTTTGGCGTCGGCCAGGAGAATCGAGTTCGACCCGCGGTCGAGGAACATATTGGTCACCGATTCCTTGGCGCCTTCATAGCGCCAGCGGAGGGAGCCGCTGGCAGCGTCGAGTGCGACTACGCCGATCGGCTTCTTGATCGAATACTCGCGCTTGGCTGGATCGAGAAACACGCCGCCCATGCGGCCGTAGACGGTGCCCGAGTCGAAGATCATTTCGGGGATGGCGGCGCCGAAGTCGGCGGAGGTGAACTTCAGCGCCCCGGAGGCGTCGTCGTAGGCGCGAATGACGCCCTTGGCACTGGAATAGACCAAGGCATTCGCCACCAGCGGGGAGGCGTTGGTGTTCTTGAACGACTTCTCGGTGACGTCGAAGGCGTAGCCCCATTCGAGTTTGCCGGTTTTGACGTTGATCTTGTGCAGCCCGGCGTAGGCGACGTACATGGCGTCACCGGAGAACGTCGGCTGGGCGTGACCATTCAGGTCCATGCGCGGGCTGAACTTGGAGCCCTTCTCGGAAAGATAGAGGTCGGCTTTGGCATCGATCTGCAGATCCCAGTTGGCGTTACCCGTCACCAGGTCCAGGTGGAGCACCTGGAGCTTGGCCTTGCCGGCGGGCATGGCGGAGAACAGCACGATGGCGTTGTGCTTATAGTCCGGCACCAGGTCGGCCATGGAGCCTTGGAGCTTTTCGGTCTCCCAGATGGTGGTGCCGGTCATGATGTCGAGAGCGAAGAGCTTGGTGGATTTCTGGAATTTGCCTTCGTCGTCGGCTACGAACAAGAGGGGAGTGCCGGGGACTTCTTCGACGGCGAACTCGGGGACCTTCTTCATGTCCTCGCGTTTCCAGAGGTACTGGCCGGACTCGGTGCTGACGGCGTAGAGGCCTGCGTCGGTGGCGAAGAGGTAGGCGCCGGTGGCGGTGACTTTGTGCCAACGGACATCGCCGTTGCCCTCCAGGGTCCAGGCGGCTTCGGGTTTACCGGCCAGGAGGAGGAGGGGGAAGCAGAGCAGTAGGAGGAGGCGTGACATCGACTTGCAGGCTCCCACGCCGGTGGCGGATTAGGCCAATCATTCGTTCTTAATTGTTATTAAATTGCAGTGATTTCAACCACTTGCGCTAATATGGTTTTTCACCCTCCATGACCGTGTATCGTTTTGGGGAGTTCCGGGCGGACCCGGGATCCCGCCGTTTGGACTGGCGCGAAACGCCGGTTTCACTGACGGCTAAGCAGTTCGACTTGTTGCTGGCTTTCCTGGAAAGGCCGGGCGCGCCTGTGTCGAAGCAGGAGTTGCAGCAGCGGGTTTGGCCGGACACGTTTGTGGAAGAGAACAACCTGACGCAGCACGTCTTCCAGTTGCGGAAGGCACTGGCGGCGGTGGGCGGGGACACGGTCTATATAGAAACGCTGCCGAAGGTGGGGTACCAGTTCGTTGCCCCGGTGGCGGCCGAGGAGATCGCGCCGGAGATTGTGCCGGGGCGGGCGCCGGCATGGCGATGGGTGGCGGCGGCGGTGGCGATGGCGGTGTTGGCGGCGACGGTAGGGTTCGGCAAGCGGCAGTGGGATTTCTGGATGGCGGAGGAGGAGGCGTCGGCGGAGGCGCCGAAGTCGATTGCGGTGATGCCGTTTTCGTCGGGCGTCGGGGGCGCGTTCGCGGCGGAGGTGGCCGGGAGCCTGGGACGGCTGGACAACATACAGGTGCAGGTGGTGCAGCCGACGGCGTTCGGGACGCGGGCGGATTTCACGCTGTCGGGGACGATTGAGGGCGATAAAGTCCGGGCGGAGTTGCGGCAGGACGGCAAGGCGGTTTGGGTACACGAGCTGACGGGGGAGCTGGCGGAGATTCAGTCGGAAATTGCGACGTACGCGGCGGTGTCTTTGCAGGAGCTGGGCGGGGCGCGGCGGCGGAACCTGTTGAGCCGGAAGGCGCCGGCGAACCGGGAGGCGTATCTAGCCTATTTGGAAGGGGCGCAGGCGTTGACGTCGCGCCGGGGGAGCCCGGTGGACTCGTTTCAGCGGGCGCTGGCGGCGGATCCGGCGTTTGCGGGGGCGTATGCGGGGATCGCGCTGCACTATGCGGTGGTGGGGATCAACCAAATGGAAGACCCGCGGGTGGTGTGGGAGCGGGCGCGGGAGTATTCGCGGAAGGCGTTGGAGCTGGAGGCGGAGAACGGGGACGCGCGGATGATCCAGGCGTATGTTTCGGCGTATGCGGATCAGGATGAGGGGAAGGCGGAGCGGCTGGCGCGGGAGGTGCTGCAATCGGATCCCGGGAGCATCAGTTTGCAGTTGCTGGCGGGGCAGTTGTTGGCGCGGTTGGGGCGGTTCACGGATTCGGAACGGATACTGCGCGGGGCGGTGCAGGGGGATCCGACGTTGCTGTTGGGACGGCAGATTCTGGCGCATCACTATTACTTGTCGCGGCAGTACGATTTGGCGAAGCGGGAGGCGTGGCGGGTGATCCGGATTGCGCCGAAGAATGGCACGGGGTATGGGCTGTTGGTGCTGCCGGCGTGGGCGACGGGGGAGTGGCGATTGGCGTCGTTGATCGCGGGGCGGGCGAAGGCGGCGGGGCTGAATCAGCCGATGGTGTCGATGGGTTTGGCGTACACATACGGGAAGACGGGGCGGACGGACGAGGCGCGGCAGATTGTGAAGAGCATGGACGAGCTGGCGCGGATGAGCCATGTGTCGCCGATGCAGCGGGCGGTGGCGCATCTGGGGATTGGGGAGAACGACGAGGCGGTGCGGCTGATGGCGGCCTGCCTGGCGAGCGGGTGCGTGAATCCGAGCCTGCTGCGGATTGACCCGATGTTCGATCCGCTACACGGGCACCCCGGTTTTATGGCTCTAATGCGGTAGTCCGCTGATATACTGCCATTGGATATGGTCAAAAACTTCATGGATTTGAGCGGCAAAGTTGCCGTGGTGATGGGCGGAACGTCTGGCATTGGCGCGATGATGGCGCTGGGGCTGGCCGAGGCGGGCGCGGACGTTGTTCCGACGGGCCGGCGGCAGGCGGAGCTGGACGCCGTTTGCGACAAGATTGAGGCGCTGGGCCGTAAGACGGTACGGCAGACGTGCGACGTGCAGAACCGGGAGTCGATTGACGCGCTGCGGGATGCGGTGTTGGGCTCGCTGGGGCACGTGGACATCCTGTTGAACGCGGCGGGGATCACGTTCCGGAAGCCGACCAAGGATGTGGCCGAGGCGGATTGGAACCGGCTGATGGACATTAACGTGACGGGGACGTTGCGGGCGTGCCAGTCGTTTTACGAGCCGTTGAAGGCGTCGGGGGCGGGGCGCGTGGTGAATATCGCGTCGCTGAGTTCGTATGTGGGGTTGTTGGAAGTGACGGCTTACGGGACGTCGAAGGCGGCGGTGTTGCAGTTGACTCGGCAGCTGGCGGTGGAATGGGCGAAAGAGGGGATCAACGTTAACGCGATTGCTCCGGGCGTGTTCCGGACGGAGTTGAACGCGGCACTGTTGGACGGGACGGAGCGGGGGAAGGAATTTTTGATGCGGACGCCGATGAAGCGGTTCGGGCAGCGGGAGGAGTTGGTCGGGGCGGCGCTGTTGCTGGCTTCGCCGGCGGCGTCTTACATCACGGGGCAGTGCATCGCGGTGGACGGCGGATTCCTGTGTAGCGGTGTGAACCAGTAGTTCTTTTTTTCAACAAGATTTAGGACCCTCCTGCACTTTTTTGAATTGCGAATCGGGTACTGAAACGGGAAAAGGTCTGATTCCTTTTCGCTGGATTGGCGGAAGGAAGCAGACCTAATCTTCTTGTTGTAACAAGTGATGCGCTCGGGGATGTCACTGAGCGGAGCGTTGCCGGAACTGCGTTGCGCCACCGGAGGCGCGCTGGCAACATTCGGAACAGTTCCTGGCATCGGGGCAGGAGGCGCAGACTTGTGTGTCGGAGCAGTAGCAGAGAACGGGGCCACCCCCTTTGAGCGCGGCACTGGGCATCGGCGCGACTTGCAGAACGGGCAGGCCTTCGGGAGCGCGGAGGAGTTGGCGGGCAGCGGCGGGAGCGGGCCCATTTGAAAACGCCGGCGCATTGGGTGCCTGAGTTTGACGTCCGCCGCCGGGTTGATTGGACCGGACAGCGGCGCCGGGGCCCGGGTTGGCTGGGGCGGAGGCAACGCGGAAAAATACCTGACCGTTGGGATGAGCGCGGAGTTCGTCGGATGTGCAGCGCACGTTTCCCTTTCCGTCTGTTCCGGCACCAATATATCCGGCAGACATGTTCTGCCAGACTCCAACACCGTCCGGCTGAATGATCAGTTCCTGCTTTACGCCACCATTGCAACGGTGCCATGGTTCGGCGAGCAGCGGGGCCGCAGCGGCGAACGCGAGAAGCCCAAAGGCGAGGACGCGGAGGGCATTTGTTTTCATTTTGAATTCCTTTCGTACGGGCACACGCGGCGCCTCATACGGTAGTGCGGCGGGGCCAGTGGAGCGGGGTCAAAAAAAGCTTTGACCCGCGATGGGAGGCAGGTGCGCATTCCCGGGTGTGCGACTGTTTTGCACGCAAGTAAAGGAGACGGAAATGAATCGACGAGTGATGATGATTTCGATCGGCGGACTGAGCTTTGCCGGGGACTGCGCTTTGGCGCAGGCGCTGGAACCGGCGAAGCGAGCGCCGAAGGGTATGGAGATGATGGAAGCGAAAGTGCGGTTTTCGCTGGCTGCGGTGAACGCGCGGGTGGCAACGGTGTCGGCGGCGCAGGCCAAGGGGGACCGGGCGGCGGCGGCGGAGTGGAATCAACTGCTGCAGGACTGGCGGGTGTGGCTGCCCCAGCATTTTGCGATGCAGGAGAATGAGTTGGCGGCGATGGGGCGGATGAATCGGGAGACGGTGATGAAGATACAGCGGGAATTGCAGGCGGCGGGGCGGGGACGGCGTCCGATTCGGGTCCTGGCGGCGGACACGGCGACCGCTGGTTACGGCCAGGGGAACATGGCGATGGCAAAGGCGGCACCTTGCAAGGAGGTGGTGGCTGACGTTGCCTACAACATCAAGGAACAATTGTTGAGCTTGACGTTGACGTTCAAGTTCTAGGCGTGGGGATTTGTGGGGAATGGCGGCGTTAGAGTATAGTCGTCAAACGGTACCCCACGATGAAGACCCTGTTGCGACTTACGGCTCTACTTGGATTGACTCTGGTGACGGCGTTTGGCGCCGAGGAAAAGGAGTTGAAGGACGCCGATGGGAAGACCATCATCCGCTATGTGGCGGAGGCGCCGGCAAATCCGTCGGGGCAGGTGGGGCTGTTTCTTTGTTTCCCGGAACATGACCGGCCGACCGGGGATGAGATCTATCCGGTGCGTGAGGCGCTGAAGCGACAGGGTTTATTGGACCAATACGTTCTGATTGCGGGGCATCCGCAGGGGCAGAAGTTCGGGCCGATGGATCATGAACCGATTCAGAAGCTGCTGGCGTGGGCGCTGAAGACGTATCCAATCAACCCGCGACGTGTCTACATGTACGGCAAGGGCGAGGGCGGGAAGATTTCCGGCGAGATGGCGATGGCGTATCCGCACTTGGTGGCGGCCGCCATTTCCTATTCCTGGACTTGGTGGAAGATGCCTTCGAATGTCGATAAGGCCGTGGACCCGGAGATGGGGCCGCAGTTCTATATGGTTTTGGGGCGGCGGGATTTGTCTCATCATTTGACGAATGTGCGGGATGGGTACAGCCGGACGCAGGCCAAGGGCGTGCACGTGATCTACCGGGAGTTTGAGGACCACGGCGCGCGGACGTATCATCCGCCGAGCAACGATGAGGCCATTGGCTGGGCGACTCGGTTGCGGAACCGGACGTTGCCGTTGTCGGCTTCTGAGAAGAGCCTTTTGGCGAAGGCTCCGGTGATGCGGAATGGGTATTATCCGGACCTGGCGCTGGTGGGGGACGCGGGGGCGGTGGAGAAGTTGTTTTCGAGCAAAGACGCCGCGGTGCGGGCGGCGGCGGCGCGGACGTGTGCGGAGGTGAATTTGGGGGAGGGGACGATGAAGGCGCTGGCTGTGTTGGCGACGGATTCCTCGGCCGCGGTGCGGCGGGAGGCGATTCGGGCGTTGACGGTGAATGCGAATTGGCGTTCGGCGGCGGCGCAGGCGGCGCTGATTGCGTTGACCGAGACGGGGGTGGAGCAGGCCGACCGAGTGGGGGCGGCGGATGGGTTGATCTATGCGGCGCGGTTTCAGCTGCGCGGGATGCGGCAGGATCCCGCGATTTTCCGGGCGCTGGTGGGGTTGTTGACGAACAAGGACGACGAGTTGCGGACGATGGCGGCGAACTTTTTGGCGCCGGTGCGGGATCCGGAGTTCCGGGGGGATATTGGGCGGCCGGAGCGGAAGGCGCCGGAGGGGGGGTGGGATAAGTGGCTGGACGGGATTACGGCGAAGGCGGCGGGGTATCGGCATGATTATGCTTCGTGCGGGACGGGGACGGACTTGTTTTGCCAGGGCGGGCGGTTGTTGGATTCGAAGCCGGCGGAGGCGTTTGCGTTGACGTTGCGGGCGGCGGAGGCGGGGTCGGTGCCGGCGATGGCGATGGTGGGGATGTTGTACGCCATTGGGAACGGGACGGAGCAGAATTTTCCGGAGGCGGCGAAGTGGTGGCAGAAGGCCGCGGCGGGCGGGCATGGGCTGGCGGCGACGAACGCGATGATGATTTTTAAGGGGGGGGCCGGGGTGAAAGCGGATGCGGAGACGGTGGCGCGGTTGACCCAGCAGGCGGTGGAGTTTGCGAAGACGCAGGTGCAGTAAGGGGGTTTGAGATGTACGGGACTTGCAAAGGCGCGATCGCGCCTTTGCAAGTCTCCGGGTTTTGTGTGTGTTAAGGAGCGGTTGGCGCTTCGACGGTAAGGCTGGGCTTTTGTTCCTTATCACCTTGCCAAAGCTCCAGCTGCCATTTCACCTTTTTCAGTTCGTCAGGGATATCGAAAGCAGCCTTTTTCACCGTCGTTTCCGATTTGGGCTTGAGTTCGATGAGATCGCCGGAGGCGAGGCGCGCCTTGAAGCGAAGGGGAGCGCCGCACGCAGCGGTATCCAGGAAGCCTTCGCCTTCGACATTGAGCACTGTGCCTTCCCGTTTTGCGGTTGACAGCTTGCTCGCCGGAAGTTTGGCGGCGAGCTTGTCGATGGCGGGAGCCTGCATGGTTCCGGTGGCGAGTTTGATGATCCAGCAACCGGCGTCGAGGGAAGCTGGGAGATCGAAGGTCAGGGAGGTAGCGGTTGCGCCGTCCTTCGGCTTGATGTCGACGACCTTTTTGCTGTCGCGGGAATTGGTTAGAGAGAGTTTGAGAGGAGTCTCTGTTGTGTTGAAAAGATTTGCTCCGGTGAGTGTGACCGTGGCGTCCTCCTGGGCCACTTTCGTGACGACGGGGCCGGTGAGAACGTAGCCGACCACATATTCAAACTTCATACTGGAGACGGTGCTTGTAGTGGTTTGATTGGCATCAAACTTCCGGTCCACAACGAATGTCAACTTGGACCCTGAGGGAATGGCCTTCGTAACTTTGAACGAGAAGGGGAGGAGGCGGTCAGTAGCATTGGCAGTATCGACGGTGACGTCTTCAATGCCGAGTGCGGCGGTTTCGAGGATTTTGAGGGTTCCATTGGCAAGGTATTCGCCTTCGATCTTTCCCTTGACGGTGCCGGGGGCTGCCCAAAGTTGAGGGGTATTATCTGCACCTTCGAAGGTAACTCCGGCGATGCGAGCGGGGACCTGGCGGACGTCGACGGTCATGATGCCATCGACTTCGACGAGGAGATTGTCGAAGCTGAGGTTCTGGAGGTAAAGGAGCTGGGTGAGAGCTTTGATGTTGGATTTAAACGTTGTCCGGCAATCATCCATGACAGCTCCTTTTAGTTCCTGGGCAGCGAAAGTGATAGCCGGGTCGCTAACTGGTCGTCGGGGCTTGTCCTGTTTCTCATTTGCTGGATCAGCGGGAGGTTCAGACTTGACCTTCGCCGCCGCCGTAAGGAGTTGAAAACAGGGCAGAATGGTCTCAATGGCCTCAACGTCCAGAGTTTCGAGTTTCAAATTCTTGTAGACGAGCGACTTGATTGATTTGTCCTTGATCATCTGGAGGGGGGTGAATAGGGCGGCTGGGGCTTTTTTGAAGATCTGTTGGAAGCCCGGGGTGAGGAAGTCTGCGATTGGGAAGAAGCAGACGACGATTTCGCCCCCTTCTTTAGGGATGAGCTTGTTCGTTTGGTAGCCGAAGTCGCTGATGCGGTTGATCTGTGCGACGGTGAGGTCCGGCCAAGCGTAGGCAACACCGGGAACGACATTGCCGTTGAATGCCGCAATGCCTTTTGCGATTCCTTTTTCGCCGAAGGAGAAGCTATAGCCAGCGGCGATGGAGCCAAGCGTAGTGAGGACGCGCATCGTTATGTTGCGTCCGGTAGTTTGCTGCGCATCAAGGAGTTGACCGCGGGCGACACGGGATTCCACGCTGGAGATGCGACTGGTAGCGGACCCGTTGCGGCCCTGCGAGAGAGCTGGTTCGCCCCCAAAAAGGCCGAAAAGACCCGCGGAAGGTTCGTTGCCGACCTTCGAAAAATCGATGAAGGCGTTGTGGAGGACGAAGGCCATTGAAGGACTGCTGTTGGAAATCGCAAGTTGAATGCCTATTCCGACGAAGCCGATAACGATTCCGATTTGATGCCGATAGTCATTCCGGGCTGATGGCGATAGCCATCGGAGCGAAGCGACGCTGGTCTGAATCATGATGCGTGACTTATCGGCATCGCGTCAACAAATGGACGTTTAAGC
>CANIVU010000119.1 GCA_947470805.1 Acidobacteriota bacterium
CTACGCACTCGGCGGCCCCCTCGCTATCGACCCGGGCACCCAGTCCTACACCGCCCCCACCCACGCCACCTGGGATCAAACAACAATCGCCCACAACACCCTCTCCGTCGACGAATCCCAACAGCGCGAAGCCACCGGCCAGCTCCTCTGGTTCCAACAGGGCGAAGGCTTCACCGCCGTCTCCGCCACCGCCGGCCCCGCCTACCCCCAGGCCACCCTCAAGCGCACTCTCTTCACCACCAACGAATACACCCTCGATATCTCGGAAGCCGCCGCCGCCGACTCGCAAGACCATCTCTTCGATTGGGCCTATCACAACCCCGGCATCCCCAAAACCGATCTCGAACTCACCCCCTGGAGCAGCTTCCGCAAAGCCGCCGGCTACCAGCATCTGACCAACAATCAAGCCGGCGAAACCTCCGCCAACTGGGCTCTCACCTTCGACGGCACCCCCGCCGCTCCCGTCCCCTACGGCGTCAGCTGGAACAGCACCGCCACCGTCTCCGGCCGCTTCGAAGTCACGACCGAACAAGCCAACACCGGCCGCGTCAGCGCCCGCGCCAGCTACGCCTGGAACGGGCCCGGGTACCTGCTCATGACCACCCCGGTCCTCCAGAACGTCCCCGTCGGCACGCCATCCGCGCTGAGGGTACAGGTCTACGGCGATGGCTCCGGCCACCGCCTGACGCTCCGCCTGTTGGACGCCACCGACGAAAACTTCGTCATCAACGCCGGCATCGTCAATTGGACCGGCTGGCGCCAGGTCGAAGTCCGCGATCCGCAACGCTGGAGCCACTTTGGTGGCAATAACGACGGCATCTTCGACGGCAACGTAAGCAAAATCACCATCGCCATCGAACAAACCGCCGGCGGCCCGGCCACCGGCCGTTGGTACTTCGACGACATGACGCTCGTCTATGGTGAAACCACCCACCTCGCCGCCGGCTTCGAAGACGCCTTCCGCAGCCTGAAAGTCCACATGCTCGCCGCCGAAGGCACGGCCGTAATCACCGGCCAGGGCCTCGGCCCCGACCTCCGCATTCCCGTGCCCTACGTCATCGCCCGCCGCAAGGCAAAAGAAGCCCGCTTCGTAGCTCTCTTAGAGCCCTTCCAATCCGAATCTCAAATCACTAGCTTCGCCGAAGTCGAACCCGGCGTCTTCGAAATCACCACCCCCACCTTCACCGACCGCATCGAAATCACCCCCACCGGCCCCACCCACCTCCGCATACAAACGCAATAATATGGTGTCAGTCACCTCATTTTTTTCCTAAGTCCTCGGAAAGATCCTCCCCAAAAGAAACTCCCCCGCCCAGCCGCCCAAAACGAGCCGCCAAACGGGGGAATTCCCAAACAACCAACGCAATTAGAACGTATACTTCAACCCGAACTGAATATTCCGCGGCACAGTAATCTGGGAAGTAATCTGCCCAAAGCTGCCAACCGTCGTAATATCCCGTCCCGGAGGCCCGTAACTCACGTGGTTAGACGCGTTGAAGAACTCCGCACGGAAGTCCAAAAACTGCCGTTCCGTAATCATGAACTTCTTCCCGATCGACGCGTCAAAGTTAAAGTAACTCGGCGCCCGTTCCGTACCAACACCAGCAGTCCCGAAGGTCCCTAACGCCGGCACGCCATACGCACACGTGCCATTGTTAACGCCGGCCACACAGAACGTCGTCGCGTCCACCGGACCAAAATACCGGTCAATGGTCCGCGAAGAAACAACCATCTGCTTGTAGTAATTCGCGCGCACATTCCCACGCACCGATTGGCCCGTGTTATTCTGCGCCGCGCTCGCCGTGATCGTCACCGGGAAGCCCGAATGCCCCGTCACAAAGTAGTTCGCATTCCAGCCGCCCAGCAGCATGTCGCCCACTTTCCCCATCCCGGAGCCGAACCGCTTCCCTTTGCCGAAAGGCAACGAATACAGCCCGCCCACCGCGATGTTATGCGTGGCGTCGAAACACGCCGGCCCGAAGTTCGCGTGCCGGTCGTAAGCGTTCTGCCAGTAAGCGCCGTCGGAGTTCACCGACCCGCACCCGTAATAACCCAGGTTATCCGTCAGCGTCTTGGAGAAGGTATAAGAAGCCATCACTTCCAACCCTCCGCCCATCCGGTGCTTCGCCGTCATCTGAAGCGCGTTATAACGGCTCGTCCCGCTCGATTCCGTCAGCGCGATGTTACCCACATTCGGCAACACCTTCGCCAGCGGCCGCCGGTCGTTCAGCGGCGCCCACGTGTTAAACGGCCCCGTCCCCGGCAGCGGCTGATTGGCTTCGTGCGGCACAATCAGGTGCGTCGCCTTGTTGCCGACATAGCCAGCCGAAACCGAAGTCGCCTTCGCAATCTGATACTCCAGCGTGAAGTTGTACTGGTTCGTAAACTGCGGCCGCAAATCCAGATCCCACGCCCGCGCCTGGTAGAACGGCGCCGCACCCGTGCGCGGTCCCGTCAAGTCACCCGCGCCAATCACATCGGCGAAGCCAACCCGAATATCGCCCGGCGTCCGCGCATCGTAATTCACGTTCGATTCAATAAAGAACGGCGGATTCAACGGCAACCGCAAATTCGCCCCCGTCCCTTCCAGGAAGCTCGAGAACCGGTAGCCGCCGCGCACCACCAGCTTGTTCTTCATCGCGTCCGGCGTCCAGGCAAACCCAATCGTCGGCATGAACTGCTTCTTATAGGCCTTGTACAGCGCCCGCCCGAACTCCGTCTTTCCCGGATAAATCAGCGCGCCCGTATAAGTGTTGATATTCACCTGCCGGTCGGCCACTTCCTCTAGCGGCGAGATGTATTCCCAACGCAGACCCAGGTTAATCGTCAGATTCCGTTTCGCCTTCCAGTCATCCTGGAAGTAAGTCGAATTTCGCCAGTGCCGCTGGCCCCACTTACCCGTCACCGCGCCGCGCCCCTTGGCCGACAACGCGTTCAATAGGAAGTCGCCGTAGTCAATTCCCGTGTAACCGCCGGAGTAAGTAAACGTCCCCAGCGCGCCGTTATTCCCGGCGTAGTAATGATTCTGCTGCGCCCGGAACAACTGCCCGCCGAACTTCAGCAAATGCGCACCCGTCTGATACGTAAAGTGCGTCTGTGCCTGATAGTTATTCTGCTTGGAGTCGGCAATCGAGGCGCCCGCTCCAATCCCGCTCAACCCGCCGCCCAGCGTAATGCCGCTGAGCCCCGCAATCGGCTGGCCGCCGGCAATCCCGAACTTCTGGTTGCCGTCCATGCCCAACTGTCCGCTCCAGTCAATCGTGTTGTCCGCCACGCCCGTCCGGCTATACGACAGCCGCGAATCGTTCACCAGCCGCGCCGAAATCGTCCGCGTCCAGTTCACCACCGCGCTCGTCGTCGGCCCCTCGGTGCCCGACGTCAGGAACACCGGCAACGCCGCCCGCGATCCCAGGAACGTATACCGCCCAATCGACCACCGCGCCGAAATCGAATCCTTATCCGTCGGCCGCAAGTCCACCTTCACATCGGCCTGATGATTGGAGATCTTGCTCGCCTGGCTGGCAATGTAATTGTTCGTCACGCCCAGCGCGCCCGTCCCTGCGTTGTTCGGCAGCGGGTACAAATCCGGGCTGCCAAACAACTTCAGCGCCACCGGATTGGTAATCCGCGCCGCGGGAATAATGTTCCCCGCAAACGGCTGCGCATTCGTCGGATCGCGCATGATCAGGTTCTGCGACAGGAACCGCGACAGGTCGCCCCGCCGCCACTCCGCCGGAGCCACGCTCGCCGTCGCCGGCCCGCTGCCCCGCTGCTCGGTCCCTTCATAATCCATAAAGAAAAACGCTTTGTTCTGCTTAATCGGCCCGCCAAACGTGCCGCCGAAAATGTTCCGCCGGAACGCGTTGCGCTTCGCCCCCGCACGGTTGGCGAAGAACCCGTTGGCGTCTAATTTGTCGTTCCGCAGAAACTCAAACGCGTTCCCATGAAACTGGTTCGTGCCGCTCTTCAACGACATCACCACGCTCGCCCCGCCGACGTTTCCATACTCCCCGCCGCCGTTTCCCGTGATGACTTTCACCTCTTCCAGCGCGTCCACGTTCGGCTGATACCCAACGCGGTTGCCGACGGTCTCGCCCGTCTCCACGCCGTCCAGCAGGAAGTTATTTGTCTGCTCCCGGTTCCCGTTCACCTGCGGCCGGCTCCCGCTGCCCTGGAACCGCGCCGACGTACCCATCAAGCTCGGCGACGTGCTGATCGCGCCCGGAATCAACAGCGTCACCGACGCAAAATTCCGCCCATTCAAGGGCAGGGAAGTCAGCTTCGACGAGTTAATCGCGTCACCCGTCGCCGTCGATTCCGTCTGCAAAATCGGAGCCGCCCCGGTGATCTCCACCGTCTGCGTCAAATCGCCGATCTCCATCTTGAAATCCACGCGGCCAATCTGGTTCACTTCCAACGTAAACGGACCCACCGAGGATTTCTTAAATCCCGTGTTCTCCGCCACGACGTTATAACTCCCAATCGGCAAAAATGGCAGTGTATACACGCCCGTGCCATTCGTCACCGCGTTGTGCGTAATGCCGGTTCCAGCATTTTTAGCGACAATTTTAGCGCCCGCAATCGCGGCGCCGGTTGAATCGGTTACGGTTCCCGTAATGGAACCCGTTGTGGTTTGCGCCTGCAGTAGCGACGCGAAAATACTCAACAGCAACAGAAAGCGTTTCATCCAAATACCTTCCAGAAGCAAGATGTGAGACTGTATGTCGGGGCAGTCGTGGTGTACCGACGTGGTCCCGCTAGTCTAGCCAATCGCTGCCGCGGAGGGAAGCGTAACCTACAGCCCGCGAATAAACGTTAACAACGCATCTACCTCGCCCCGCGGCCACCTCGACAGCGTCACCGCCCCCACCCGTTCGGCGTGCTCCACAATCTCGCCATCGCGCATCCGCGTCGAAACGCCCGCCAACGATTTCGCCTCCGCCGAAGCCTCGCTCGTCCCGTCTTCCCCATGGCACAGCCCGCAACTCCCCGCGAACGCGCTCCGCCCCCGCTCCCAACCCAGCAGTCCCTCCCCCATTGCCCTCATCCCCGCCACCGTCGCCGGCCACCAGCCCTCGTACCGCACAATTCCCCCACCGTCCACCACCACCGCATGAACCGTCTCTCCCCCCGCCGCCGTCAACCCCCGCAACCCAAATCTCTCCAGCCTCTCCATCGCCGCCCGCAGCGCTGCGCGGCACTCCCCACTCAATTCACCCCCAACCATCACCACCGCCCGCGGCCCCTCCCCCACCGGCACCCCCCACCGCGCCGGAGCCTGCGTCCGCACCAGGGATTCCGGCCCGGCCGCCATCAACGCCAGCCAACCGCCCGCCAGAATCAAATGTCTCGTCGCTCGCCCCAATTCCTCATCATCGCGCACCCGCTACCCCCAATTTCGCTTCATTGCGCTTGGCAATCAAGCCAAGCCGGCCCATCCTGTCATCGTGCCCGCCGAACTCCAGTCCTGGAAGGAACTCGCCAACTACCTCGGTGTCTCCGTTCGCACCGTCCAGCTCTGGGAACGCGCCCGTGCCCTCCCCGTCCGCCGCCTCCCCGGCCCCAACGGCCGCATTCTCGCTCTCCCCGCCGAAATCGAATCCTGGCGCACCGCTCAACCCCCGCCCCCGCCCAAGCCTCCCTACCCCATCTACGCCGCCATCGTCCTGCTCGCCTTCCTCGCTGGAGCCGCCGCCACTTGGCTATATCTCCGCCCCACCCCCCTCCACCACTTCACCGTCGACAACGGCATCGTCACCGCCTTCAACAAACAGGGACACCCAACCTGGACCTTCCACTCCGGCACCAACGCCCCCACCGGCCCTGGCACCTATTTCTCCAAAATCGTCCAAACCGATCTCGACGCCGACGGCGCCGACGAACTCCTCGTCACCCGCGAACTGCCCAATACCAACCACGTCCTCTACTGCTTCAACGCCCGCGGCGACGTGCTCTGGACCCGCAACCTCGGTCGCACCGTCCAGACCGCAGTCGAAACCCTCGAACCACCCTTCCTCGCCCGCGGTTTTGAAGTCCTCCGCGGCTTTCCCGATGGCCTCCCCCGCATCGTCACCGTCGCCCACCATCACCTCTGGTACCCCAGCCAACTGCTCGTGCTCGATCTCCACGGCAACATCCTTGGCGAATACTGGCATAGCGGTCATCTCACGGCCTTCACCCTCTCCGACCTCGATCTCGACGGCCACCCCGAACTCATCGTCGCCGGCATCAACCAGGCCCGTAAATCCGCCGAACTCGCCGTCCTCGATCCCTTCCACCTCACCGGCACTTCCACCGAGTCCAACCCCACCTTCCAGCTCCTCTCCATGCCCACCGGCGTCGAACGCGCCCGAGCCGTCCTCACCCCGTCCCGCCTCAGCCGCCTCACTGCCGCCTACAATCTCCCCGTCGCCCTCTTCCCCAAACGCGATGGGCTGCTGCTCGATGTGCACGAAGGCACCGGCATCGCCACCCCCGGAAACTCACTCACCTACGAGTTCAACCGCCAACTGCAAGTCGTTTCCATCTCCCCTTCCGATCAGTTCGCCCTCTCCCAGGACGCCTTCGTACGTGCCGGCAAACTCGCCCACGCGCTCACCCCAGCCGAACTCGTCAACGAACTCCCCCTGCGGTGGCTCAAGCCCTGGCCGGCCCTATCGAAGTAGCACTGTCATCAGGTCCGTATCCAGCCGATCCACCTGCGCCCAGTAGATCGACTTCCCATCCGCGCCCACCGCCAGCCCAGCCTCCACCGCCTTCCCCGCCGGCAACTCCACCACGGTCTTCACGCCCCGTCCCATCCAGTCCATCCGTTCCACCGTCGCTCCCTTGGCGCGCCACTGCAGGGCGTAAATCCCATCCGGTCCGGCCGCCCACCGTCCTTCCCACACATCCTGCGCAATGAATTGGGCCGCCCCGCCCGTCACCGGCATCCTCCACAGCCCCGGCTTCTCCCGCTCCTTCACAAAGTACAGCCACTGCCCGCTCGGGTCTTCATACCCCTCATACCCGCCCCCATTCGTCATCCGCACCGGATCCCCGCCCCCGGCCATCGACCCCCGCCAAATCTCCTTCGCCCCCGTCCGGTCCGACCGGAAATACAGCGATTTTCCATCCCGCGAAAAACTCGCCCGGCCCTCTTCCGATGTCTTCCCCGGCACGGTCACCGCGCTCTTCGTCTCCCGGTCCACGATGTATATGTCCCGCGAACCTTCCATCACCGAAGCAAACGCCACATAACGCCCGTTCGGCGACCACCGCGGGAAATCCATGTATGGCCCGTTCAGGAAGGTCAACCGGAGCGGCTTCTCTCCTTTGGCTCCGCCCACCCAGATCTCTGTCGCCCCGGATCGCCTCGAAACCCAAGCCAGTTCGCCCCCCGGGCTGATCGCCGGGTAGTGATCCTGCAAATGGGAATCGGTCACCCGCTCCGCGCCACGCTCCGCCGTCCATCGCCAGACGTTCATATCCCGCTGCCGGACTTCATAAACCACCCGTACCCCGCCCGGCGCCTTCGCCACGCTCGGCCGCGAGGCCACCACCTCCAGGCCCGTAATCCGCCTCGGCTCCACGCCTTCCGTCGAGATATGCCAGATCGACGATCCCGCTGTGCCGGTCCCGCATCCTGCCACCAACCCCCGGCTATCCGGCAGCCACTCCACGCCCACGAAATGGCCATTCATCCGCGTCAGCCGCCTCTGCTGCCCCGTCTCGATATCCAGCAAAAACAGGTCCCCTTCCGATACCGTTTGCTGCCGCACAAAGGCAATCGATTTCCCATCGGGTGAAGGCGTGCACTGCACATCTCCCGGAATGCCTCCGGGCGCCAGTGTCAGCCGTTTCCGCGCCCCGCCATCGACATCCAGCGAGAATAATCCGAACCCATCCACGGTCTGCTCCCGATCGGAATAACAGATCGCCCGTCCCCCTTTCATCCATCCCACCCGTAGCGCTTCCATGGCATTGAATACCCGATCAGCGCCTCGAAACGCCGTCAACTCCCGGACACCGCCCCCTCCCACTGGCAGCACACCCAACTTCGCTCTCCCGCCGTCAAACCACGTAAAAGCCAATCGCTCCCCGTCCGGCGACCAATGCACGGAATTCTCGTCCCCCAGTCCGGTCGCCACGGTCCGCTTCTCACCCGTGCCCAGATTCCGTATCACCACCGAATAGCTCGCCGCGCCCTCGGCCCGTTCCAGATAGGCGACGTCCAACCCATCCGGAGACAGGCTAGGCTTCGCCTCCTGCCCGTGCTCGCTCGTCAGCGGCGCCGCGTCGAAGCTGTGGAACTCAATCGTCTGCTGACCCTGCCTGCCAATCAGCATGGTTCCAGCCAGCACCGCCACCACCGCCCCCGCCACACCCCACTTCCGCCACGCCCACCCCGCCGCCACCCCCGGATCCACCGCCGTCTCCGGGACAACCGGAACCGCCGGCCCGGTCCCCGACAGTTTCCAAAGGTCCAACTCCTCCGTGGTGCTCAGTACCCGCCCTCGCGGCCCAGGCATCCGGCGCACGGGCAACCCCCGCTGCGCCTCCCACATTTGTGCGGTCCGAACGCTAACGTCCAGATACGCCGCGATCTCTTTCCAAGAGTGCAGCTCGGGCATATAGAGATTTACCGACCCAATTCTGCCACAAAAAATACAACGCGGATGCCGTCATTACCGCCACTTCGCCTTTTTGCGCTTCGTTGCGTCCGGGATTTCCCCACCCCGCAACCCGCCTACCAGATTGCGTTCCGGTACTCCGCGTTGATTCGCCGGTCTGCTGTCACCAGCGGGGCCTCGTTGTTGGCCATCGCGTTCGCGACAATGATGCGATCCCCGGGTTCCCGTGTCCATTTCACCCGCACCGCGCTGCTCATAATTGCCGCCATCGGCAACTGGCAAATGGACACCCCGATCTGTTGATTCAAATCGAAGTGAATCTCCGATGCCGGATAACGAATGGCGCCTTTCTCGTAGAGCATCTCCAATTCCAGCATCACCATCCCGGAGACAAGCAATTCTGCACTTTCGATCTGTTCGATTGCTCTCCGGGTAAGTCGGGACGCATCGCCCGAATGCAGAAAGATCACAATGTTCGTATCCAGATAGGTGCTCACGGTTTCGGAGTCCACTTTTCCTCCCAGGAAGTGCGCATTTCAAGGTCTAGCTCAGCCTGCGCTTTTTCCAAATCCGCAATCGTCCCGCAAATCGTGTCCCGCGGCACCAGGCGTGCCATCTTGCTCGTCTTTACCTCCGGAATGAGCCGCACAATCCGTCCTTTATGCGCCACCTCGATGAACTCACCTTGCAACGCACGCTCGACAATCTGGAACAAATTCTTTCGAAACTCCGTGCTCGTGACCTTCATGACTGAAGCGTACCATGTTGACGTACGCAGTGTACTCTCTGGATGTACGCATGGCCGCGTGCGGGCCCCCCTAAGTTTACGCAACACACGTACCGTTTCCGCCGATAGTTAACCAGCCCCATGATAGCCTTATCGGTTCCAACCCCATGATCTCCCGCCGTTCGGCACTGTACAGTGCGGCCGCTGCCATAGCCGCACCCATGTACAATCGCGGCCAATTTGCCCTCCACGCCGCGGGCGAGCGCGCCTATTCCGCCCGCACGCTCGATCTCGTCCAGCGCGCCACCGTCATCGACATGCTGGGCCTGCTCACCCTCAACTACCGCAAGCTCACCGCCTGGGAAACCGATCCCACCCGCTTCCTCCCCGCCGATTTCCAACGCCTCAAAGACTCCGGTACGACAATCTTCCACCCCGCCGTCGGCTTCCTCACCGGCGACATCTACGCACAATCCGTCCGCGATATCAACGGCTGGAACGTCCTCATAAGAGCCCACCCCGATAAGTTCCACCGCATCGACGCCGCCTCCGATCTCCGCCTCGCCAAGCAAACAGGCAAGATCGGCATCCTCATCGGCCTGCAGAACTCCGAACACTTCCGCACCCCCGCCGACGTCGACGAATTCCACCGCCGCGGCCAGCGCATCTCGCAACTGACCTACCTCGCCAACCGCATCGGTGGCGGCTCGGCAGGCGCCCGCGACACCGGCCTCACCCCTTTCGGCCAGCAAATCCTCGCCCGCATGAACGCCGTCGGCATGGCCGTCGATATTTCCCACTGCGGCGACCGCACAACCCTAGATGCCATCGACGCCTCCCCCGCGCCCGTCATCGTCACCCACTCCAACTGCCGCGCCCTCGTCCCCGGCGCCGCCCGCTGCAAGACCGACGAAGCCATCCGCCGCATGGCCGCCAAAGGCGGCGTCATCGGCTTCACCATGGTCCGCGCGTTCGTCCGCAACGCCAAATACGTGACAATCGATCACGTCCTCGACCACATTGATCACGTCGCCAAACTCACCGCCATCGACCACGTCGGCATCGGGACCGACGTCGATCTCGATGGCCGCGACGTCGTCCTCCTCCCCGAACACCGCTTCGATCTCGACGGCGTCCGCTACGCCAACAAAATCTTCGATCTCACCGAAGGCCTCGTCCGCCGCCGCTACTCCGACCGCGCTATCGAACAAATCCTCGGCGCCAATTTCGAACGCGCCCTCGCCCTGACCTGGCGTTAACCCCGCCCATTCACAAACTGCTGCAACACCCCCACCATCCCGCGCAACTCCTCCGATTGCGACGTCATCGTCTTGCTCACCGCCGTGTTCTCCTGCGCGATCACCATCCCTCGCTTCGTCACCGTATCAATCTTCTCCAGCGCCCCCACAATGTCGTCCACCTGGGAACTCTGCGCCACGCTGGCCCCCGTCACCGCCTCCACCAGTCGCGTCGCCTCTCCCGTCTGCTCGTAAATCTGCTGGAACGATCGGCTCACTTTCTCCGATACGGTCACCCCGGTCCGTGTCTTTGCAATTGCGTCCTCAATCAGCGCCGTCGTGCCGTGGCTCGCCTCCGAACATCGCAGCGCCAGCGACCGGACCTCATCGGCCACCACCGCGAATCCCAACCCCGCCTCACCCGCCCGCGCCGCCTCCACCGCGGCGTTCAGCGCTAGCATGTTCGTCTGAAACGCAATCTGGTCGATCGTCTCAATGATCCGCGATACCTTCGTGCTGGCCCCGCGAATCTCCTCCATCGCCCGCACCAGTTGCCCCAACTCCTGCCGCCCCTCGTCCACCTGTTGCTGCATGCCGTCCACCACGCTCTGCGTCTCTCCGCACAGGCTCATGGTGCGCTCCGATGCCTGCCGAATCCCGCTCACCAATGCCGATGTCGCCCGGATCGATTCCTGCTGATCTAACGACGTCCCGCTCAGCATCACGCCGGAAGTGGCAATCTCCATCGCCGCCGCCGAAACATCCTCCGATGCTCCCTGCAGATTCGCCGCCACGTCGTTGAACCCCCGCACCACGCGGTTCACGAACGCCATCGTCAATCCGGCCACCAGCAACGTGATCGGCAGCAAAAATAGTGCCGTCTTGTTCACGCTCGCCTGCAGCGCCGGCGCCGCCCGGTCCAGGTTCGCCCGCAACACAAACGCCGCGTACGCCGGCCCGCCCCTGTGCTGTTGCTGCTGTGGCCCACTGCGAATCTCCGCGTGACAGGTCTGGCAGTCCGTGCTCAACCGCACCGGCCTCGCATAGACAACCTCATTCCGCTTCTCGTCCAGATACTGATACTCATCCGCGCCCGCTTCAAACGCCGCCAGGATTGCCTTATCTTCCTCACCGGCCATGTGCTCCCGGTTGCGTGGCCTGTGCGCGGCAATATGAAACCGGTATCCATTCTCTTTCGCCACTCCCTCAATCGCCCGCCACGCCGCCACCACCGGCACCATCTGGTTCAGCTTCGAGGCGAAGTAGTTCGCGCTCATCGGGTTGCTCTTGCTTCCCGCATCCCCCCCGCCCGTCGTCGACTGGTGGATGACATTCTCGCCGCTCAGTAAAACGGCCCTCATCTCATTGCGCGTCAACTCCACGCTCTGTTTATGCAGAAATGATCGTTGCAATAGAATGCATGCCACCGCGGTCAGGGCGACGGCAAACACAGAAATTCCTATCAATCGGATACGCAGCGACAATGGGCGAGCCTCACCTTCTCATATCGGAATGAGGGAAAGAATTTGAGGTGAAGTCATGCTGAAAATGTTAAATGTCAGCGCCCCGCAAAATCAGTCACAAGCTTGGAAAATAAATCGTAAAAGATTAATAATAAACGACATACGTTGCCGCATCCTCGCCCCGCCAAGCCGAAAAACTGGACAAAATTGGTAGAATATAACTAGGAAGAGTGCTTCGCCACTCCCCGCCACCCGGACAGGACGTCCGGCAAATTCCTGCAGAAAGGACTCTGCCATGCCTCTCGTACCCGCCGCCACCCGGGCGCAAATTTTCCTGGGTGGACAACTCGAAGCCAAGCCCGCCACCACCCTCGAAACCTGGCTCGTCGACCAGGTTGCCTACGCCAACTGGGAGATGGAACGCGTCCGTGTCAACGCCGCCACCGCCTCCGAATCCGAACTGAATGCGCTCTACAACCGCGCCTCCCGCAACTGGAACCGCGCCCGCAAAGAGCTCGAGAAAATCCAGACCAACCGGCTTCGCCACATCACCCGGCTCTCCCCCGGCCGCCAGCAACTCGCCGCCGTCGCCCCGCTCGGAGACCCCTCCCAGCCCGCCCGCGCTAAAGTCATGCAGAAGCGCCTTTTCGATATGGTTGTCGAAGGCACCGTGCCGCCCGAAGCGTTCAATATCATCGCCAAACAGGAGGCGCGCTAGCCATGGCATCCCCGGCCCAAATCCTTGCCAATCAGGCCAACGCCCAGCACTCCACCGGTCCCCGCACCGAAGAGGGCAAAGCGAAAAGTTCGCAAAACCACCGCACCCACGGCCTCAGCTTGGGCGTCTTCGTCCTCTCGCCGGAGATCGCCCCCGAGTTTCGCGACTTCGAAGCCAAACTCTGCACGGAGATCAACCCGCAAGGCGCCGCCGAATGGGACGTTCTGCGACAGTTCCTCGACGCCTCCGCCCGGATTCTCCAGATCCGCCACCTCGTCGCCAACATGATCAACGCCCACGAAGAGGACCCGCTCCTGGTCCCCGAACTCACCGCCGAGGTACACCAACTCACCCGTTACCGCGCCGCCGCGGAGATGATCGCCTTCCGCGCCCTCCGCCTCCTGCGCGAACTGCGAACAGCCCGGCTCTTCCGGATGTTCCACCTCACCCCGGAGGAGCGCAAGGTGGTGCCGCCCGTCTCCCAGCCCGGCCGGCAGTTCGAACTGAACGGCGACATGCTCGCCCACAACGACCGTGGGGTATTCTACTACCTCCACGGCGCCCATCACTTCACCGGCCGCTTCCACCAGGCCGAAACGAGCGCAACCACCGGATTCACCGCTTCGAACCCAACCGTCGGTCCGCCGCTCGCCGCCTGACCGCCAGCGGATTTACCGGTTCAAACCCAACAGCCCGCGCCGTCCCCTGCGCCAGAGGATGGTCACTCGATCCGTGAGGGGCGCTTTCCTGCGGAGAATTCGGAAATCCATTTGGCGACAATCCTCCGAGCTTCCTCGCTGGGCACAAACCGGCCTGCTTCCGCGTCACGTATCCCGCGATCGATAGCGTCTAGCGTCTCCTGGTCTTCGGATTCGTACAGATCATCAGGATCCCCGACGAAATCAGGATTTTGCGCCTCGCTCATAAGAACCACGCTACCCCACCGGTAGCCGACAAACAACCCATCCGGCCCGCCATACCCGCGGATTCACCGGTTCAAACCCAATGGGCCCAAGCCCGGAAAGGAGCGCCAAAAACGGACACGCTACAACGAGTCGCCGGAGTACTTTGCCACTGACAGCGGGATTAATTCCCGTACCGTCGCCAGCGGCATAACCTCAACCACTCCGTATCGATGCACCGAGCCTCCGGACCACCCCACAACCCTAGCAGCGGCCGCGCTTCTCTGCCATCTTCCGTTGCAACGCTGCCATCAGCCGATCAGACACGTCCTGCGGTACCGTCTGGGCTTCCACGCCCTTGTACACACGCATCGTCTTCTGCGTCGTATCAACCACTACCCAGCAATTGGGGCACTCGTTGATATGGCGCTGCAGCCGCTCGCGCTCCTCCGGACTCGTCTCCTCGTCGAGATAGGCGTTTAGCTCTGTCATGAACTGTTTACAGGAAAGCAAACGCGTCATCTCCCTTCCGCTTGAATTGGCGTGTCAACCGCTCCCGCAACTGCAAGCGGGCCCGAAGTAGACGGCTCTTCACCGCCGGTATCGACAGCCCCAACGCCTCGGCCGTCTCTTCCGTGGAAAGCTCTTCCACGTCGCGCAACTGGAACACCGACCGAAAAGTCGGCTTTAGACTCTGGATGGCCTCATCCAGCACAACCCGTAACTCTTCCTGCGAGTAGGTCTGCTCCGGGTTGCCGTCCCATACGGCAATTTCCCGCGTCACCGCTTCCTCGCCCAGCTCGATCTCTTCATCGAGCGAAACCATCTTGTCGCCGCGGCGCTTCCGCAGCTTCATCAACGCCTCGTTCACGGCGATTCGAACAATCCACGTATAGAACTTGGAGTCCCCATGAAAGTTGTCCAAATGCGTGTACGCCTTCAAAAAGGCGTCTTGCAATACATCCTCGGCGTCTTCGTCGTTCTGGGTAATGTTCCGGGCCAGCCGGTAGACCTTCCGGTCGTACTGTCCCACCAGTTCGGCGAACGCACTATCGTCGCCCGCGCGAGCTCTCTCTACCAGAGCCCCCTCGTCGAACGCCACACTGCCGTTGCTCGATTGCATTCCCGTCTCTCGTTTACTATACCAGCCGCCCCCCATTCCCATCGGGGGTCCTCCATACTGCATGCCTGCGGCGGCGGTCATCATATACTAGTCGATGAGCGAATGGGCGGAAACGATTCACCTGCCCCGCTCAAACTTCCACTTTTCTCCAACATTATGAGTAGTTTTGCCATCACCCTGCCCGACGGCAGCCAAAAGTCCGTCGATGCCGGCGCCCGTCCGCTCGACGTCGCCGAAGCCATCTCCCCCCGCCTTGCCGAAGCGGCCATCGTCGCCCGTGTCAACGGCGTCCTCTGGGATCTCACCCGCCCCTTCACCGGCGACTCGACCCTCGAACTCCTCACCAACAAGAACCCCGAGGCCCTCGAAGTCTACCGCCACTCCACCGCCCACCTGCTGGCCGCCGCGGTCCTCGAACTTTACCCCGAAACCCAGCTCGGCATCGGCCCCCCCATCGACACCGGCTTCTACTACGACTTCGATCGCCCCGTCCCCTTCACCCCCGAAGACCTCGAAAAGATCGAGGCCAAAATGTGGGAAATCCAGGCTCGCGATCTCCCCTACGACCGCGTCCTCACCCGCAAAGATGAAGGCCTCGAGAAGTACAAGGACATGTGGATGAAGTCCGAGCTCATCACCGAGCGCGCCGACGAAGTCTTCTCCGAATACACCCTCGGCCCCGCCTTCATCGATTTCTGCCGCGGCCCGCACGTCCCCTCGACCAAGAAGATCAAAGCCTTCAAGCTCCTCTCCATCGCCGGCGCGTACTGGAAGGGCGACGAGAAGCGCAAGCAGCTCCAGCGCATCTACGGCACCGCGTTCTTCACCAAGAAGGAACAGGACGAACACCTCGCCCGCATCGAAGAAGCCAAGCGCCGCGACCACCGCAAGCTCGGCGCCGAACTCGATCTCTTCTCCATCCAGGAACTCGCCGGCCCCGGCCTCGCGTTCTTCCATCCCAAGGGCGGCATCATCCGCAAGACCCTCGAAGACTGGATGCGCGAAGCCTATCTCAAGCGTGGCTACTCGCTCGTCTACACCCCCCACGTTGCCCGCGTCGACCTCTGGAAAACCTCCGGCCACTTCGGCTTCTACCGCGAGAACATGTTCACCGTCATGCCCCTCGATGACGCTGAATATCAGCTCAAGCCGATGAACTGCCCTTGCCACATCCTCGTCTACGCCCGCAAGCCGCACTCCTACCGCGACCTGCCCCAGCGCTTGGGCGAACTCGGCACCGTCTACCGCTACGAGCGCTCCGGCACCATGCACGGCCTCATGCGCGTCCGCGGCTTCACGCAGGATGACGCCCACATCTTCTGTACCCCCGAACAGGTGGAATCGGAAGTCGTCTCCTGTCTCGAATTCGCCATCGATACCCTCCGCACCTTCGGCTTCGAGAAGTACAAGGCCGAAATCTCCACCTGGGACGGCGGCGCCAGCGGCAAGTATGACGGCTCCCCCGAACACTGGCAGCTGGCCGAGAACGCCCTCCGCCGCGCCGTCGAAAAGTTGGGCATCGAGGCCACCGTGGTCCCCGACGAAGCCGCCTTCTACGGCCCCAAGATCGACATGAAACTGGTCGACGCCATCGGCCGCCTCTGGCAGCTCTCCACCGTCCAATTCGACTTCACCCTGCCCCGCCGCTTCCAGCTCGAATACATCGGCGAAGACGGCAAGAAGCACCAGCCGCTCATGGTCCACCGCGCCCTCTTCGGTTCCGTCGAACGCTTCTTCGGCATCCTTGTTGAACACTACGCCGGTGCCTTCCCCGTATGGCTCAGCCCCGTCCAGGTGGCCGTCATGCCCATCACCGACAAGCAGCTCGATTACGCGAAACAGGTGGCCAAGGAACTCGAGGCCGACGGCGTTCGCGTCTACCTCGACGACCGCAACGAAAAGGTGAACCTCAAGATCCGCGACGCCCAGATGCAGAAGATCCCCTTCATGCTCGTCTGCGGCGGCCGCGAAGCCGAACAGGGCACCGTCTCGGTCCGCCACCGCAAGCATGCCGACCAGGGCGTGAAGCCCCTCGCCGAGTTCCGGGAACAGATCAAACAGTTGATCGCCACCCGTGCTAACAACGACTAGCGCCATCCTCCTTGGCGCCCTCCTCCTGGGCTCCTGGGTCTACTGTGTCCTCACCGGGCTGGCCGCCAAGCGCTACTTGGCCCAGCCCCTCCCGGATCAGTTGAACCAGGAGCCCATCAGCATTCTGAAACCCCTCGCAGGGCTCGATGACGGCCTCGAAGAGAACCTCCGGACGTTCTTCACGCAGGACTATCCGGACTTCGAAATCCTCTTCGCCATGCGCACCCCGGCCGACCCGGCCCACGCGCTGGTCGAGCGCCTCCGCGCCGAATACCCACTGGTGCCAACCCAGCTCATCCTCACCGGCGAGCCCCCGTGGCCCAACGCCAAAAGCTGGAGCCTGCACCAGATGCAGCAGCGCGCCCGCCATTCGCTCCTGGTCATGAGCGATAGCGACATCCGAGTCGACAACCAGATGTTGAAGACCCTCGCCCGCGAGTTCGCCGACCCCAAACTGGCCGTGACGACATGCCCCTACCGCGCCGTCCCCGGCGCGTCCTTCTGGTCGAAGCTGGAAGCCATCGGCATGAACACAGAGTTCCTCGGCGGCGTGTTAGTCGCAAGGATGCTCAACGGCATGGACTTCGCCTTGGGCCCCACGATCGCCGCCCGGCGCCACGCCATCGATGCCGTGGGCGGCTGGCCGTATCTCCAGGAGTTCCTCGCCGAAGACTTCGTCCTGGGCAACGAAGCCGCCGCCAAGGGCCTCGGCGTCGGCCTGTCGAGCTACGTGATCGAGCACCGCATCGGAGCCCAGGGCCTGGTCAAGAACTTCACCCACCGCCTCCGCTGGTGCCGGTCGACCCGCCGCTCAAGGCCCGCCGGCTACGTAGGTCAGCTGTTCACCAACCCGCTGCCAATCGCCCTGGCCCTGTGGGTGGTGCTACCCGCCACCTGGCCCGCGCTGCTACTGACAACTCTGAACCGTGCGCTCGCCGGCTACGCCACCGCGGAGCAGGTGCTCCACGACCCGCTCTGCCGCCGCCAGTGGGTCCTGATCCCTCTGCAAGACCTGCTAAGCTTCGCCGTCTGGTTCGCCGGCTTCTTCGGCAACACCATCGACTGGCGAGGCGAATCCTACCGCCTCGAAAAAGACGGCCGCTTCACACGTCACCGACCGGGGACACTCCGGGCAGAACCCCCGTCGAGGTTCGGCCCGTAACCCAAACAGCAGGTGGGTCCCCCAAACGCGACACCCCCCGCAGGAGGCCGTTGACGCCGCCATATAATGGAAATAGGAGACTCGAATCTCCATCCTCCTCCGCGTGATTCCCTACTCAGCCTTCCTGCTACTCTCGGGACTCCTCTTCACCCTGGCCGAGCGCCTCTGGCCCCGCCAGCCGCAGCCCGTAACCCGCAAAGGCTACGGCCTCGACATCGTCTACGCGCTCTTCAACGCCGAAGTCGTCGGCGCCCTCGTCTCCATCTGGCTCGGCCAAATCTACGGCAACCACTTCCTCCAATGGCGCGAACCGCTCGGCCTCACCACTCTCGCCCGCCAACCGGAATGGCTCCAACTCGCCGCCCTGCTGCTCACAAAAGACTTCCTCCAATGGAACATCCATAACCTGCTCCACCGCGTCCCCGCGCTCTGGGAGTTCCACAAAACCCACCACTCCACCGAGGTCATGGACTGGCTCAGCAACTGGCGCTTCCACTGGTTCGAGATCGTGGTCTACCAGGCCATCCTTTACCTGCCCGCCAACCTGCTCGGCATGTCCCCGACAGTCACCTTCGGTTGCGCCGTCATCAGCACAACCATCGGACACTTCGCGCACGCCAATCTCCGCTGGCATATCGGCCCGCTCAAGTACATCGTCAACAGCCCGGAGATGCATCTCTGGCATCACGTTCATCCGTCCGCCGGCCCGGTCAACAAGAACTTCGCCATCTCCATCGCCCTCTGGGATTGGCTCTTCCACACCGCCTACGCCCCCGCCCATCCTCCCCAAAAACTAGGCGTCTGACACGATTCTCCGGGTTTTAACGTGTTAGTGGTATGCCTGCTACCGAAGAGCAAGGCGGCTTTGGAATCGGCTACCCGCCGGACCCCTGGGCGCAAAACGTCCACGCCGCCACCACCACCTCCAAAGAGAAGAACACCATTCGTCTCGGGATCAAGCCCGTCGCCTGCTGGCGTCTCAACAACTGCCGCTTCCAGTTCGGCTGCTCCTTCGTCATGCCCGAAGCCAAGGCCGAGTTCGGCTCGCTCCAAACCCTCCGCTCTCAGTTCGAAGGCGCACCCCTCTCCGTCTTCGGCCACGCCGATCCCGTCGGTGACGACGCCTTCAACAAAGACCTCAGCGGACGCCGCGCCCTCGCCATCTATGGCATCCTCACCCGCGACGTCGCCCGCTGGGAATCCCTCTACGCCAGCCCCCTCGGCGCCGACTCCTGGAAGGACAGCGAGATCGATACCATGCTCGCCGCCGTTGGCTTCCCCCACACCAGTTCCAACCGCGCCGACGCCATCCGCGCCTTCCAGCAGGCCGACGGAACCCTAACCCCCGACGGCGTCTGCGGCCCCGCCACCCGCGCCCGCCTGTTTCTCAAGTACATGGACTACCTCTGCCCCTTTACTGTCCCCAAGTCCGGCTTCCTCGGCGGCGGCGCCGACAGCGGCCTCAAGGGGGACGTCCAGGGCTGCTCCGAGTTCAACCCGCTCCTCGTCTTCTCCCAGGCTGAGAACGACGCCTACAACGCCGCCGCCGACAAGTCCGAACGGGACAGCGAGAACTCCGTCAACCGCCGTGTCCTCGTCCTCCTCTTCGAACCCGGCACCCTCATCCCTCCCGATAAATGGCCGTGCCCGCGTACCAGCGAATCCACCGCCGGCTGCCTTCGCCGCATGTGGTCCGACGCCACCACCCGCCGCAATCCGCAAGCCGAACGCCGCGTCTTCGAAGACACCCAAAACACCTTCGGCTGCCGCTTCTACCATCGCCTGAATACCGACTCGCCCTGCGAATGCGCCAGCGGCGGCAAGGTCTGGATCAGCATCCAACTGCTCGACGAGAACCAAAAACCCATCCCGAACGCGCCCTATAAGCTCACCATCAACGGCGCTACCACCGACGACAAGGCCGACTCCAAAGGCGTCTTCACCAAGTACATCAGCGCCTCGGACTCCGGCGGCACCCTCGAATCCTCCGGCCGCAAATACAAGCTCGCCTTCCAGAATCTCCCCCCGGTAGCCGACCTGAAAGGCATGCAACTCCGCCTGTCCAACTTCGGCTACAACTGCGGCCTCACCAATGGCGCCATGAACCCGGAAACCGAAGCCGCGCTCCGGACGTTCCAATCGCTCCATGGCCTCCCCGAAACCGGTGTCAGCGACGCCGCCACCCAAAGCCAGGTCAAGAAGATCTACGGAAGCTAATGCCCTCCATCGCCGTCCACGCCTACGACCACGGGGCCACCACCTACGCGCCCCTCCCCGATGTCTGGATCTACTGGAAGAACGGCAGCAATGTCACGGTGCTTCGGGCCGACGCCGCCGGCGTCCTCAAGGCGGCCGATCTCACTGCCACCACCGCCGAACCCTATCCCACCAAAGACATGCCCTGGGTCTACACGGCCGACTTCCAGGCCAACAAGGGCGCCGTCGTTGAGGTTGCCTTCACCCGTGGCGCAAAGCCCATTCCCGCCACCCAGCTCGCCGATGATCGCTACACCCAAATGGTCATCGGCGAACCCTGGCCCGCCCCGTTCAAGGCGCCCGAAAACACCTCCGCCGAAGAGTGCTGGATCGGTATCGGTGCACCAAACGCCATCGGCTGGATGTTCACTCTCGACATCCTCCTGCCCAACCACAAGTCGGAAATGACGGTCCCCGGTGAGCTCACCTTCTGGCCGCTCCTCCGCGAAACCGTCCCGCAGAAAAGCACGTACTACACCCAGGGCCTGCCGCAAGGCGCGGCGATCTGGACCGGTAATACCGACTTCGCCGGTGAAGACGAGCCCGTCGCCGCTCTCCCCGCCGCCAACCGCCCCAAGGAAAAAGGGCTGCATCTTGCCGGCTCGGTGGAGACACGCGTCACCGGGCTCGACATCGTTCTGCTGGATTCGGCCGGCGCCCCCATCGCCCGCGCCGTCGCCAACTTGACGGCCACCGGCACCTTTACAGCCGACTTCAAACTCGACCGCACCGAAGCCGCCCTCGGCCCCGTCCAGGTCGTCTACCAAACCAAGGGCGCCGCGCCCGACTATACCGACTCCTACTACCTCCATCTCACCGGGCTCCAACTCGGCCTGGTTGACGACTACCAGGCCGAGCCCAACGGCGCCAAACCCGGCCCGGTGCCAACAGAGGCCGACGACCGCATGATCGTCGACTTCCAGGTGTCGCCCAAAACTTCCCTTGCCGCGCTGAAGGCCGAAACCAGAGCCCGCCGCATGGTGCCCTATGACACACACCTCCGGCGCCGTCCCTTCAGCGCCGCCCAGCCCACCGAGGTCGAAATGCCGGAGATGCCCCTGTGGATGGCCGAGTTGCAGTTCGTCGGCGTCAGCAAAACCGCACTCCGCGAACTCCTCGACTTCCGCAAACACCTGCTCCCCAAGAACCCGGACTCGCTGCAGCTCTCCTACGACCTCGCTCTGAACCTGCTCTGGGACGGGCCCGACGCCGCCACCGAGCATCCCCGCTGTTACTCCTACGCGCAGGCCTGGGAACTGAAGGAGCAAAAGGCCATTCTCAAAATCGACAAGGATCTCAACGTCTCCGCTACCTTCGATCCCGCTCCGAAGCCGATCCCCTTTCCGCTCGCAGGCCGCCGCGCTCCGGCCGTCCTGTTCGATAAGCAGAAGCGGAAATGGGGCCGCCACGCCGGGGCCAGTGAGCACGAATCCCTGGTCATCGAATGGCAGCCGAAGATGGTCGACGACGCCGGCATCGAAGCGGTCCGCGGCGGTGATGGCATGCTCTCGCTCGACTCGCTCGCCATCGCCGCGGTCGATGTCCTGCCGCCCGCCGTCGACGATCCCGTCGTGCTGCTCCCCCGCTTCCGCGTCCAGGGCGTCAACCCCATCGCCGACCTGAATACCACGATTGAGCTGGCAGTCAAGGAGTACTACAACGCCCACCGGGGCGAACCCTCCGTAGCCGCGCTCACCTTGAATACGTGGATCTATACCGTCAAACGCATCCTCAATCACGAAGCCAAGAAAACCCAGTTCGGCTTCCTGTTAGAACACTTCACGTCCCACGAGGACAAATACTGCTACAAAGATCCGCCCAAGAACGATCATCCCTACGGGGCCACGCAATACTACTATGGCCTCGAAAAGCACATGCCCCTCTTCGGGCCGCCGCACGGCTATGGCATGGGGCAGCTCGACACTCCAGCCGTCACCGACGACGGCGCCTGGAGCTTCGTCGGCAACATTCGCGGTTCCGTCCGCCTGCTCATGGCCGAAAAGGCCAATGAAACCTACACCCTGCTCTCGGAGCACCAGGAGGATACCGCCCACTGGCGCGCCTGCTACCAGCGGAACGTCATCAAGCAGTACAACAGCGGCAGGCACGAGTTCAAATGGAGCGGCAGCGCCTGGAAGATCAATCCAAACCAGGCCCAGACAACCAAATCCGGCAGCGCCAATCTGGAGCTGCTCTACCCGAACAAGGTGCTAAACGACCAGACGGCTGTCGTGTATTGGACCGGCGCCAATGAGACGCCGGTCTTCAACTGGCCCATCACCTTTGTGGAGGCCAACTACGGAGAACTACCGGACTAACGCGACCAGGCGACCGCGGTCTGCTTGGATTCGCCGAGGCCTTCAATGCCGAGTTCGACAACGTCGCCGGCCTTCATGAAGATCGGCGGCTTGAAGCCCAGGCCCACTCCGGGAGGCGTACCGGTCGAGATCACGTCGCCGGGAAGCAGCGTCATAAACTGGCTCAGGTAGCTCACCAGCGTACGGATGCCGAAGATCATCTGGGCGGTCGAAGAGTTCTGACGCGTCACGCCATTCACCTTCAGCCAGCACTTCAGGTTCTGCGGATCCGGCACTTCGTCGGCCGTGGCCAGGAACGGTCCAAGCGGCGCGAACGTATCGCAGCTCTTGCCCTTCACCCACTGCCCGCCGCGTTCCAGCTGGAAGGCGCGTTCGGAGTAGTCGTTGTGCAGCGCGTAACCGGCCACGTGGTCCATGGCGTCGGCCTCGTCCACATAGCTGGCTTTCTTGCCGATGACGAAGGCGAGTTCCACTTCCCAGTCGGTCTTCTCAGAGCCGCGCGGGATCATGACATCGTCGTTCGGGCCCACCAGCGAGCTGGTGCTCTTGAAGAAGATGATCGGCTCCTTCGGAATGTCGAGGCCGGATTCCTTCGCGTGATCGGCGTAGTTCAGGCCGATGCAGACAATCTTCGAGGGGCGCGCGACGCACGGGCCCAGGCGCGTGCCAGGGTCGACCGTCGGAGCGGTGGCGGCGTTGGCGTCGGCCCACGCGGACAGGCGCGCCAGACCGTCGCCGCCGAAGAAGGCTTCGTCGTAGTCGGAGCCAAAGCCGGAGGCGTCAATCCAACGGCCATCGGCGAGTTGCAGACCGGGCTTCTCGGCGCCGGGGTTTCCAAATCGAATGAGTTTCATACGGTTGCTCCTGATAGCTTATCGAATTGTGAGCGTGCCGCCATCCACCGGCATTCCGGTGCCCGTGATAAACGAGGCGTCGTCGGAACACAGGAACAGCGCGGCTGTGGCCATCTCCTCCGGTCGCGCCATGCGCCCGATCGGCTGCGCCTTGGAAAGCTTATCGAACATCTCCTCCTCGCGCCCCGGGTAGTTCTTGGCGATGAAGCCATCGACGAACGGCGTGTGCACACGGCCCGGCAGCAGCGCGTTGCAGCGGATGTTGTGCGCCAGGAAGTCCTTGGCAACGGCGTAGGTCATCGACAGCACCGCGCCCTTCGACGTCGCGTAGGCGAACCGGTCGTTGATCGCCATGACGGAGACACAGCTGGCCAGATTCAGGATCACGCCGCCCTTGGCGTCGGCCACCATGAATTTGAGCGTCGAGCGCAAACAGTTCGCCGGGCCAAAAACGTTGACTCTTTGAATGCGTTCAAAATCTTCGGGCGTCGTGGTCAGCGCGTTGCCCACGTGGGCGATGCCGGCGTTGTTGACCAGAATGTCGATGTGGCCGCGCCGGGCGTGGATCTCGGTGATGACGGCGTCCACCTGCGCGGCGTCGGTGACGTCGCAACTGACGGCGTTGGCCACGCCACCGGCGGCGGTGATCTCGGCCACGGCCTTGTTCATCTCGTCCACGTTGCGGTCCAGAATCTCCACAGCCGCGCCCTCCTGGGCAAACAGCTTGCAAATGGCGAGGCCGATACCGGATGCGCCTCCGGTGACGATAGCGGTTTTGGATGCGAGTTTAGGCATTGCCGATATTGTCTCGTACAATGAAAGAATCCATGAAAGCCCACGTATATGTGACGTTGAAAAAGACCGTGTTGGATGCGCAAGGCAAGACCGTTTGCCAGGCCCTGCGCGGCATGGGACACAGCTCGATTGCCGACGTGCGGCAGGGCAAGTATTTTGAGATCGACATCGCCGATGGCTCCGACCCGGTAGCCGTTCGTGCTGAAGTAGATCTGATTGCCCGGGAAATCCTGGCTAATCCTGTGATTGAGGACTACCGATTAGATATCGAGGAGTAACTATCAGCCTATGTGTGGAATCGTCGGGTACGTCGGGCGCCGGAAGACCGCGCCAATTGTTTTGGAAGGTCTTCGGCGGCTGGAATACCGCGGCTACGATTCCGCCGGCATCGCGGTGGTGGGGGCTGATGGCAGCCTGACCATTCGGCGCGCATCCGGCAAACTCCACAATTTGGAAGAGGCCGTACAGCTGTCGCCCGTGGAGGGCCACTTCGGCATCGGCCATACCCGCTGGGCCACGCACGGCCGGCCCACCGAAGAGAACGCCCACCCGCACACCGGCCCGGCGCGCAAGGTCGTGCTGGTCCACAACGGCATCGTCGAAAACTACCTCGACCTGCGCCGGGAGTTGGAACACCGCGGCCACGTCTTCATCACCGAGACGGATACCGAAGTCGTCGCCCACCTGGTGGAGGTCTACCTCGCGGAAGGGCAGAGTTTTGAAGAGGCGGTGCGGACCACCGTCAAGCGCATCAATGGCGTCTTCGCCCTCGCCATCATGTCCTGCGATGAGCCGGGCAAAATAATCGCCGCCCGCAACGGCCCGCC
>CANIVU010000120.1 GCA_947470805.1 Acidobacteriota bacterium
TCTACAACACGGTCTCTACGCCACCCCGGACACGCTCCGCCACACCGTAGACCCCGTTCTCTACGAACAATTCCGCCAGGAAATCCAGGCCATCTGGGACATCGGCAACAAGCACATCACCACCCGCGTGAACCACCTGGTGTCTCTGATGTGGGAGATGGACCGCCTCATCGCCGCCCGCCGCCAGTACATGGAAGAACTCTTCCAACTCAACGGCGCCACCGTCAGCGACATCGAAGTCCTGGTCAGCCAAAAAGGAGACATCCTGGAGCGCATCGACGCAAGAATTCGCCGCCTGAACCTGGAAATCTCCAGAATCGAGCGCGACCTGCTCCACCTGAAAAAAGGATTCGCCCAGCAAGGACCCTCCCACAAGCCCTTGCAAACAAAAGAACAACTCGGAATTTCCCTGGAGCCGTGCTACCAGGAAACCCCGAAACCCCAGTCTTCCCCCACCCCCAAACCGGAAAACCCGGTCGAAGGAGGCCCCCAGGCTCCCAAAATGCCCGACACGGCCACCAAAATCTAACCCCAAAACGCCCTGACCACACCCGAAGTGTGTCTCAACGCTGACAAAACCCACAAAAATACGTCGACCGCCCCCCCTGCGCCACCCGCAAAACCGCCCGCCCACACACCCGGCACCCCTCGCCCTCCCGCCCATACACCATCAACGTCTGCCGCTCGGCCTCAATGAAGTTCCCCGGCTTCGAATACAACTCGTAAACGGACTCGACAGCCCCCGACATCACCATCACAATCGCTGCATGCAACCGCGCCAACCGGGCTTTCCCCAACGTCCCCACGGCCCGCCGCGGGTCAATCCCAGCCCGAAACAACGCCTCCGCCGCATAGATATTCCCCAACCCCGCCACCTTCCCCTGATCCATCAAAAACACCTTCGCCTCCCGCCTCGACCCCTTCGCCAACCCCGCCAACACTCCCACCGTAAACCTAGGATCGAGCGGCTCCCACCCCAACTCCGGCAGCGTCTCAAGCAGCGCCATCCGCCCCAAAGCCCGCGGATCTTCAAACACAATCCCACGCCCATCCGATAACTCAAACACCGCCCGAACCGTACTCACTAACAACCTATGATCCGGAACAACATACAAGTTGCCCGTCATCCGCAAATGCACATGCAAAATAACATCACCGGAGAAATGAAGAAAGATATTCTTCCCCCGCCGCTCCACCCGTTCCAACCGCGCTCCCGAACATGCCGTCTCCACATCACCGGACGCCATCCCAGCCCGCAGCACCCGCGCCCGCGAAACCAGGCACCCCTCCGCCTCCAGCCGCAGGCGCCTGCAAACCGCCTCCACCTCCGGCATCTCAGGCATCTTCGTTTGCCCACCCCATCAGCTCCACCGGCGTCCCCGCAACAACCCCCAATTGTTTCGCCGCGCTCGCCTCTCGCATCACAATCTCAATAAAACCGCTCGATCCCGCCACCGCGTACAACTCCCCATACTCGCAAGCCTCATAGTGGCTGGCCAACGCCGACACCTGCGCAAACCCCAAATTGAACACAAACCGGTTCGTCGCCACCCAAGGAAACTCGCGCAGCGAAAAGTTCGTGATCACATTCCCAAACCGGTCCACCTTCAAAATCGTCCCTTGCCACGCGCGCTTGGAAGTCTGCACCGGCGCATCCATCCGCAACCGTAACGCGTCGTTCACTAACTTCCCAAATGTCGAAGCCCGGGCCCCCGCCGCTAAGTGCGCCGCCGACGGTGCAAACACATCCCGCCCATGAAATGTCCCGCTAACATCAAATAACCAATACCGCGCCGCCGTGATCTCCCGGACCTTCACTTTCTCCACCGACAAAGCCGACGTCAACAACCCGTTATCCGGGCCAAAGAAATACTGCCCCGCCGCCTCCACCAGCAACGGCCGCCGCGATGACCCCACCCCCGGGTCCACCACCGCCACATGCACCGTCCCCTTCGGAAACCACCGCCACGCCTCCCCGAACGTGAACGCAGCCTCGGCCAAATCGAACGGCCGCAAATCGTGCGTCAGGTCCACCACCGTCGCCTCCGGGCAAATCGTGTAAATCACGCCCTTCATCGCCGCCACAAAGTGGTCCGACGTGCCGAAATCAGTGGTCAATGTAATGAGGGGTTTGCGAGTAGCCATTGGTAGAATAAAGGGGTGGAGCGCTTCTATTTCGATCACAACGCAACGACGCCCGTCGCACCGGCCGTGATCGACGCGCTCGTGCCCGTCCTCCGCGATGGATTCGGGAATGCCTCCAGTATCCACCAGCCCGGCCAGCAAGCCAAACAGGTCCTCGAACGCGCCCGCCGCCAGGTAGCCGCCTTCCTCAACTGCTCGCCCAAGGAGATCGTTTTCACCAGCGGCGGCACCGAATCGGACAACCTCGCCATCTTCGGCGTCCACGGCCACATCGTCACCTCGAACATCGAACATCCCGCCATCCTCGCCGCCTGCCGCGATCTCGACGTCACTTTCGTTGAAGCCGATTCCAACGGCCTCATCTCGCCCGCCGCGGTCCGGGACGCCATCCGCCCCCACACCGCGCTCGTGTCCATCATGCACGCCAACAACGAGCTCGGCACCATCCAGGACATCGAAGCGATGGCCGAAATCGCGCACGCCTCCGGCGCGCTCTTCCACGCCGATGGCGTCCAAGCCGCTGGCAAAATCCCCGTCAATCTCAAAAACATCGATCTCTACACCCTCTCCGGCCACAAGCTCAACGCGCCCAAGGGAATCGGCGTGCTCTACGTCCGCCAGGGCGTCGACCTCACACCCCGCCAGTACGGAGGCCGCCACGAAGCCGGCCGCCGCGCGGGCACCGAAAACGTCCCCGGCGCCGCCGCGCTCGGCGCGGCCTGCCAGCTGGTCCGCGAAGATCTGTCCGCTCTCCGCGACCGCCTCGAACAAGGCATCCTCGCCAAAGTCCCGCAAGCCGTGGTCAACGGTGCCAACGCCCCGCGCGTAACCAACACAACGAACATCCGCTTCGCCGGCATCGAAGGCGAAGCGATGGTTATTGCGCTCGACCTTCGCGGCTTCGCCGTCTCAAGCGGCGCGGCCTGCTCCTCGGGCGCAGTCGAACCCAGCCACGTCCTCACCGCCATCGGCCTCACCCGCGAAGAAGCCAAAGCGTCCATCCGCTTCTCGCTCGGCCTCGGCAACACCGTCGAACAGGTCGACGCGCTCATCGACGCCGTCGCGGCCTCAGCCGCTCACCTCCGGAGGCTCTCCCCCGTCTATGCCTGACACTCCCCTCATCGCCGTAGCCATGAGCGGCGGCGTCGACAGCTCTGTCGTCGCCGGCCTCATGAAGCGCGAAGGCGCCAACATCGTCGGCATGACCATGCAGCTCTGGAACCAGCGCCGGCTGCCTGAACTGGCGAGCGAAACCGCCACCGGCCGCTGCTGCTCCATCGACGACGTCTACGACGCCCGCTACGTCGCCCAGCTCGTCGGCATCCCCTACTACGTCGTCAACTTCGAGGACGCCTTCGAAAAATCCGTCGTGAAGCCATTCGTGGACGACTATCTCCACGGCCGCACGCCCATCCCCTGCACGCTCTGCAACAACTTCATCAAGTTCGACACGTTCATCGAGATGGCCGAAGGCATCGGAGCCGAAAAGATCGCCACCGGCCACTACGCCCGCATCACGCAGAACCCCGAGACCGGCCGCTGGGAGCTCCGCCGCGCCGTCGATGCCTCGAAGGACCAGACGTACTTCCTCTTCGGCCTCACCCAGCCGCAACTCGCGCGCACGCTCTTCCCGCTCGGCCACATGGTCAAAACGGATGTCCGCGAACTCGCCAAATCGCTCGAGCTCCCCATCGCCGACAAGGGCGACAGCCAGGAGATCTGCTTCGTCCCCAACGGCGACTACAAGGCCTTCATCGAAGCCTACTGCCGCGAGCAGAACATCCCGCTCAATGACATGAGCGGCGACATCATCACCCGCGACGGCCAGGTGCTGGGCGAGCACGCCGGCTACCACAGCTACACCGTCGGACAGCGCCGCGGCCTCAAAATCGCCACCGGCGAACCGCTCTACGTCATCGCTACCGAGCCGGAATCGAAGCGCGTCATCGTCGGCCGCGACACCGAACTGCTCACCGAGACCTTCCGCGGGAAGGACGTCAACTGGATCTCCATCCCCCCGATCACCGAGCCGCGGCGCGCCGAAGTGCGCATCCGCAACCGCCACGTCCCGGCCCCGGCGACGCTGATCCCGGTGGGCGACGATACGAAAGTCGAAGTCCGCTTCGACACGCCGCAGCGCGCCGTCACGCCCGGCCAGGGGGCGGTGTTCTACGACGGCGATCTCGTGCTTGGCGGCGGCTGGATAGACTAGAACCCAGTGGCCCAGCGCAGCCCGCAACGCAACCGCTTCGAATACCTGCTCACCCGCTTGGCATTGGGCACGCTGACGTACGGCCCACGCCCGCTCGCCTACGCCATCGCCTGGTGCTACGCCCAACTGCTCCGCCTCCTGGTGCCCAAGCTCACCTGCGTCGCCAAGCGGAATCTGGCGATGGCCGATCTGCCCCTCGGAACAGCGTCTGGCGTCTGGCGTGCCATCGCGCGCCAGCTGGTGGTGTTCGCGCGAATGGGGCGAATCGATAAATCGAACGTCGATGAATGGATCCGCTATGAAGGCTTCCACCACTTCGAAGAGGCCAAGGCCAAGGGCAAAGGTGTGCTGTTCGCCACGCTCCATCTGGGCGCGTGGGAATTGAGCGCCTTCAGTCACGCGCTGATGGCCGAGCCGATGCACGTCGTCGTCCGTCCGCTCGACAACCCGCTGCTTGACGCCTTCGTAGAGAACCGGCGTGCCGCCAGCGGGAACACGATCCTCGGCAAGAAGGAGGCCGCCCGCGGGATTTTCCAGGCACTGAAAGAGAATCGCGCGGTGGGCATTCTGGTCGATCAGAACGTCGGGCTCGACGAAGGGTTGTTCGTGAACTTCTTCGGCAAGAAAGCCTGCGTCAGTCCGACGTTCGCCAAATTGGCGGCGCGTACGGGCGCGACCGTGATTCCCGGATATGCTATCTGGAGTCCGGACGAGCGCAAGTTTGTCCTGCGGTTCGATGAGCCGGTCGGGATCACCGGCAACACGCTCATCGACACGCAACGAATCCAGGCCGCTTTGGAGCGCGCCATCCGGGCCTACCCTGATCAATGGTTATGGATACATCGAAGATGGAAAACAAGGCCTCCCGGCGAGCCACCGCTCTACTGATTACGCTACTGACCGCGTGCGTCTCCACCGCGCAGGACCGTCCTGTGCCGCCGCCCGGCGTGGCGGTTTCGGACAACGACCGCAAGGATTTGGAGACGGGCCTGGCGAAGCTCAACGGCTCCATCGCCTCCCTGGGCAAGCATGCGCTGCTGCCCGACGTGCTGATCTTCCGCGAGGCCGTGCGCTACGCGCTGACCTACAACGAGTTCTTCGACGCGCCCGATATTCCGAAGGCGAAGACGCTGCTCGCCGAAGGCCAGAAGCGCGCCGAGCAACTGCTGCACGGCGAGGCGCCGTGGACGCGCGCGACGGGGCTCGTCGTACGAGGGTATGTGTCGAAGATCGATGGCTCGGTGCAGCCGTATGGATTAGTGGTGCCGCCGTCGTATGACGCGAAGCTGCCGCGGAAGTGGCGCGTGGACGCGTGGTTCCATGGACGGGCGGAGAAGCTGAGCGAGGTGAACTTCCTGGCCGAACGGATGTCCCGGCCCGGTGAGTTCACGCCGGCCGATACGATTGTCGTCCACCTCTACGGGCGGTACTGCAACGCCAATAAATTCGCCGGAGAAGTGGATCTGTTCGAAACGCTGGACGCGATGCGGAAGCAGTATGCCGTCGATGACGACCGGATTCTGGTGCGCGGGTTTTCGATGGGAGGTGCTGCGGCATGGCACTTCGGCGCGCATCATGCCGGGCGCTGGGCGGCGGTGGCGCCGGGGGCGGGATTCAGTGAGTCGGCGGAGTTTTTGAAGCTGGCGGAACGCAAGGAAGTGACGCCTGCTTGGGAGCAGACGCTGTGGCGGATGTACGATGCCACGCTCTACGCGGCCAACTTCACCAACGTGCCGTTGGTCGCCTATTCGGGCGAGATCGACGGGCAGAAGCAGGCGGCCGATCTGATGGCGAAGTACCTGGATAAAGAAGGCATCGAGATGACGCATATCATCGGGCCAAACACGCCGCACCGGTACCACCCGGATTCGAAAGTGGAGATCGATAAGCGGCTCGATGCCATCGCCGCGCGGGGCAGGGAAGCCTACCCCCGGCGGGTGAAGTTCGTCACCTACACGCTGCGCTACAACCGCATGAAATGGGTGGTGATCGATGGCATGGAGAAGCACTGGGAGAAGGCGAGCGTTGAGGCCAGCGTGCACAACAAAGAGGCGCTGCAGGTGACCACGGCGAACGTCAGCGCGCTAACGATTGATTACGGTGCTGGCGGCGCGCCGGTTGAATTGGTCGGGAAGGCAGCCATTGCGATTGATGGGCAGACCGTGGCTGTTCGGGGCCCGGCGAGCGACCGGTCGTGGACGGTTCATCTGGCGAAGACCGGCGGCAAGTGGGCGGCGGTCGCTAATACTCCCGAGGGCAAGGTGAAGCGGCACGGGTCGCAAGGCCCGATCGACGATGCCTTCATGAACTCGTTCCTGTTCGTGGTGCCGAGCGGTGTGCCGGCGGGCGAGGCAGGGAAGCGGATTGCGGAAGAGCAGGCGCGGGCTATTCGCGAATGGCGCCGGCAATTCCGCGGCGATGCGCGGGTGAAGAAAGATGTCGATATCACGGCGGAAGACATCGCGGCGCATAGTCTGGTGCTGTGGGGCGACCCGGCGTCGAATTCGCTGATCGCGAAGACCGTGGGCCAGTTGCCGGTGCAGTGGTCGGCGAGTGAGCTGACGGTGAAGGGGCAGAAGTTCAACGCCGCTACCACCTATCCCACGCTGATCTATCCCAATCCGTTGAACGGGAAGAAGTATGTTGTCCTGAACAGCGGTTTCACGTTCCGGGAGTTCGACAACCTGAACAACGCGCGGCAGATCGCGAAACTGCCCGACTGGGCGGTGATCGACGTGACGACACCGGCCAACGGACGGTACCCGGGAAAAGTTGCCGCGGCCGGGTTTTTTGACGAGAAGTGGCAGTAGGAGTTGATCTCGGCGGACGTGGGGGACACCCGGCCTGCGGCCCGCGGGTGTCCCCGAGCTTTGGCGGGTGGCGGGTTGTATGGGGGCTGAGTTTGGGCGGTTCTGGAGGGGCAGAAACACTGCCCCGATACGCTATTGCGCAAAGGCTGGCTGGAAATTTCATGCCAGTTACATTTTTCCGGGGCGGAGCGCATTTTTTCTCAATTCCGGCCCAATTTTGCCGTACTCTCTCCTTATAGACATGCAGACCGCGAGTCAGATTACTCGCCTGCTCAGTGAATGGAGAGCAGGCAACTCGGACGCCGCCGAGGCGCTGGCACCGTTGGTGTATCCGGAACTTCGCCGCCTGGCGGAACGGCACTTGAAAAAAGAATGGCGGCTCCATACGTGGCAGCCCACCGAACTGGTCAGTGAAGCGTTTTTGCGGTTGATGGCGGGGACGGCTCCGTCGGTCGATGACCACAACCATTTCTTCTCGTTCGCCTCGCGGATGATGCGGCAGATCCTTGTCGACTACGCGCGGCGGCGGGTGGCCGATAAGCGCGGTGGCGGGAAGGCCAATGGGGCCGTTAGCGATTGGGACAAGGTGGCTTCGCCGGAGCCGGAAGACACGGTGTTGGCGCTGCACGATGCGATTGACGAAATGATGAAGTTCGACGAGCGGAAGGCGCGCGTGATCGAGATGTCCTACTTCGGCGGGATGAGCCTGCACGAGATTGCGGCGGTGACGGGGATGAGCGCGCCGACGGTGATGCGCGACCTGCGCACGGCCGAGGCTTGGCTGCGGCGTTCACTGAGTGAGCAGGGCGTGATTCTGACGCCGCTGGCGGCACCGAGGGAACAAGCGGTTCCATGAAGCCAGGGGATTGGGCTCGCGTCGATGCGCTGTTTCAACGCGCGATCGAAGTGCCGCCGCAGGAACGGAAGGCGTTCGTGCGGCGGGAGGCGGCGGGGGACAACACGCTGGAGCACGAGGTGCTCTCGTTGCTCTCCTTTGACCAGGGGACGAGCGGGGGGCTGGACCGTGCCGTGCAATCGCTGGCGGCGCGGGTGGTGGAGGAGACCGAGATTGTCGGCGAGCGGATCGGCATCTACCGGATCCTGCGCAAGATCGGGGAAGGCGGGATGGGCACCGTGTATCTGGCGCTGCGGGATGACGGGGAGTTCCGGAAGGAAGTAGCGGTCAAGATTGTCCGGCTGGGGATGGAGACGCCGCAGTTTGTGGAGCGGTTCCGGAAGGAACGGCAGATACTGGCGAACCTGGATCATCCCTACGTGGCGCGGCTGCTGGACGGCGGGGCGGCGCAGTTGCCGGGGCGGGCGGTGGCGGTGCCGTACCTGGTGATGGAGTTCGTCGATGGCGTGCCGATTCACGCTTATTGCAAAGACAATGCGGTGCCGTTGGCGGAGAAGTGCCGGTTATTTATGCGGGTGTGCGAGGCGGTGGCGCACGCGCACAGGCAGTTGATTGTGCACCGGGATTTGAAGCCGGGCAACATTCTGGTGAGCGCCGATGGCGTGCCGAAGCTGCTGGATTTTGGCATCGCGCAGCTGATTGAACAGGATGAGGTGCTAGACGCTTCGGCGAGCCGGCGGCAGTTGACGATTGACTATGCGAGCCCGGAGCAGGTGCGTGGGGAGAATGCCGGGATTGGCACCGATGTGTACTCGCTGGGGGCTGTTTTTTATGAGCTGCTGACGGGGGTGCGGCCGCACCGGTTCCGGAGCTATACGGCGCCGGAGGTGGAGCGGGTGATTTGCGAGGATTCGCTGGTGCCGCCGAGCGAGGTGGTGGGGGCGTTGCGGGGGGACCTGGACGCGATTATCGGGAAGGCGATGCGGAAGGTGCCGGCGGAGAGGTATGGGACGGTGGACGAGCTGCGCCGGGACATTGACCGGTATTTGGCGGGTTTGCCGGTGGAGGCGCGGGAGGGGGGACTGGGATACCGGGCGCGAAAGTTTGTGGGACGGCACCGGTGGAGCGTGGCGGGGGCGACGCTGGCGGCGGTGGGGTTGGCGGTGGCAACGGGGGTGGCGTTGTGGCAGGCCAATGCGGCGGTGCTGGCGCAGCGGCGCGCGGAGGCGGCGACTCGGGAGGCGATTGACGCCCATGCCACCGAGTTGGTGCACCGGCAACGGGCCGAGCAGGCGGCTGGGCTGGCGCAGGCGCGACAGAAGGAGGCCGAGGCGCAGCGGGCGGAAGCGGAGTTCCAACGGGCGGAGGCCGACCGGCGGTTTGGGCAGGTGCGGGAGTTGGCCAACCGGCTGCTGTTTGAGTATCAGGACGATGTGGCGAAGTTGCCGGGTTCGACGGCGGTGCGGAAGAAGATGGTGGAGACGGGGTTGGCGTATTTCGAAATGCTGGGGCGGGACCGGAACCTGGGGGCCGATGTGCGGCTGGAAATGGTGGACGGGTGGCGGCGGCTGGGGGATATACAGGGCAACCCGTATGTTTCCAATCTGGGTGATATTAAGCAGGCGCAGGCGAGTTATGAGCGCGCGATGGCGATGGCCGAGAAGCTGGGCGAGGGCGGGCGAAAGCAGCGGGTGCAACTGATGGTGGCGCGCGGCGATTTGTACGGGGCGAAGGGGGATTTTGACGCGGCGGACAAGGCCTATTTGGAGGCCGGGCGGATGGTGGAGGCGATGCCTGGGCCTGAGAACGCCGGGCGGGCGGTGGTGCTGCAGCACCGGGCGGATATGTTGGAGCGGCGAGGGCTGTTGACGGCGTCGGTGGTGGAGTTTCAGAAGGCGCTCGGAATCAGTCCGCTGCGGCAGCACGCGGGGATTTATCATCGTTGCGCGGCGATCCTGGCGCGGCTGGGACGGGCGCCGGAGGCGTTGGACTATTTGCAAAAGGGCCTGGCGCTGAACGATGAGGCATTGAGCGTGAACCGTCTGGACCCGACGCTGTTGCGCACGCGGGTGTGGCTGTTGATTGGGTTCGCGGATTTGTACCGGATGTTCTTCAAACAGCTGCAAGCGAAGCCGACCGATTCGCGGGTCTACATTGAGCGGGCGATTGTTGAGCACGACCGGCTGCGGGCGATGGAGCCTTTTAATCAGCAGTTGGTGCGGGACTGGGCGTTGATGGAGCACCGGGCGGCGAGCAGCAATCTGGTGGAAGGGCGATTGGAGGAGGCGGTCGTGCACGCCCAGCGGTCTGTGGAGGCGGCGGAGACGTTGATGCGGCTGGCTCCGGACCATAGCCAGACGGAGGCGATCCTGGGGATTTCGCTGGTGCGTCATGGGAAGGCGCTGGCTGAGGCCCAGCGATTGGCCGAGGCCGAGGCCGTGTACGCGCGGGGGCGGACGGTGTTGGAGTCTGCGGCGAAGCGAAATCCGGCCGACAGTGTGGTGGCGCGGGAGCGGTATTATCTGGCGCGGGATTACTACACGTTGGAGTGGGAGAAGGTGAAGGGGGAGGGGCCGCGGCTGGGGCCGGCGATGGCGTCTTTAGAGGAGGCGATCCGGATGAACGCGGAGATGTTGCGGAAGGAGCCGAAGAACGCGATTTTGCTGAGCGACCGGAGCGAGTTGCACTCTAATTTGGGGCAGATTTACTTGCGGACGGGGAAATTGGAATCGGCGTGCGCGGAGTTGCGGGATGCGCGGAAGTATCGGGCGTTGGACCCGCGGCCGATCCGGGCGTCGGAGAAGGTGGTGGTGGAGGAGATTGAGAAGGCGTTGCCGGGGTGTAAGTGAGGGAGAAGAGTTAAGGGTAGGCGCGTTTTGGGTGGGCTGAACAGGGGCCGCGCCAGCGAGGCCGGTATGGGCCGTCGCAGCGTACCGGAATTACTGGCAGTTACACTGAAGCATGTTCAGCAGACTGACTGACTGGTACATTGATCGCTTGGTTGCAAAAGAGCGGGCACGCCTTCCGGTCGTCAACTTGCGGTCTCTGCTCGACAGAATTGGCGAAGAGATCCTGGGGGCTCGGTTATTTCTGGAAACGAGAGACCAGCGCTTCGTCCCGGTGAACCTTCAGCACCCGAATTCAGTTGGATTGGACATCATCAGCCTGGTAGTCACCTGGAGCCGCGAAGGTATCCCGCCGTGGGAGACTGAGGAACCGGCGAAGAATCTAGCCCAGAGGCTGGCGGAGCGGGAGGACATAAGCGCCGTGGTTCTCTTGAGCAGGCGCTCAGATTCATTCGTCGGCTATTACGTTCAAATACGCCCCGAACTGCTACGAAGCAAGGATCGAGAAACTTGAGTCTTGCCTGGATTCGACTATCGACGGCAATCCGGAAGGTGGCCCCAACTTCTTTGGGAGTAAGGTGAACCCGCAGACGGGGCGGAAAACAGACTGAGATGAAATTGGCGGGACTTCTTTTCGCAATCGAGAGTTAGGGACGAATATCGTCCCGGAATTACACGATTGGAAAAGAGGAACTATGAGGAATCCGCTTCTTGGGAAGCTGGCCTTGTTTGTTGGTCTCGCCGCGGGACTGGCGGGACAGACGATTACGGTGACGCCGAATGCCGAATCGCTTTCCACCGGGAACTCGAAGCAGTTCACGGCGAGCGTGACGGGGTTGACCGACACGTCGGTGACGTGGAGCGTTAACGGTATGGCGGGCGGCAGTGCCGCCGTCGGGGTGATCTCCAGCCTTGGAGTTTATACGGCGCCGATGGCGCTACCGGCGCCGAATCCTGTCACGATTACGGCGACCAGTGTGATGAATCCGATGGTGAGCGGTTCGGCGGCGATTACGGTGAAGCTGGCCGGGCCGGTGGTGAGCAGTGTGACGCCTTCGAGCTTTCCGGCGGGTTCGTTTACGGTGACTCTGAATGGGTCGGGCTTTCAGCCCGGCGTGGTGGCTTATAACGCTGTTACCCCGTTGGCGACCACGTATGTCTCGGCGACGCAGATTCAAGCGAGCGGCGTGGCTTCGCCGGGGAACGCCTACTTCCGGGCGCAGAATCCGGGGACGGCGTATTCGGCAATCGTGACGGTGCTGGTGACGGCGTATCCGGGATCGGGCGGGAGCACGGTGACGGTGTCGCCGGTGGCGCCGTTGGTGGTTGTTGGCGGGACGCAGCAGTTTGTTGCCAATGCCGCCGTGACGTGGGCGGTGACAGGCGGGGCGGCGTATGGGACGGTGAGCGCATCGGGCTTGTATACGGCTCCGGCTTCGGTGCCGGTGCCGGGGACGGCGACGGTGGTGGCGACGGGGCCGGGCGGGGTGACGGGTTCGGCTACGGTGACGGTGATGAGCAATGTGCCGCCGGTGGTGTCGGCTGTGACGCCAGGGCCGATTCCGTTGGGGGCTTATACGGTGAGCGTCAACGGGACGGGGTTTGTGCCGCAGGCGCAGGTGGTGGCCGATGGGACGACGTTGCCGACGAAGTATGTCTCGGCTACGCAGTTGACGGCCTATGGCGCGGCATTGGCGAATGGCACCGGGACGGTGATGGTGAAGCAGGGGCCGCTGACCTCCAATTCGCTGGCGGTGCAGTATGGGGCCGTTTCTCCGCTGATTTCGGCGGCCGGGGCGCGGCGATTGTTGCAGCAGGCGGCGTTTGGGCCTTCGCCGGGCGACGTGACGACGGTGCAGCAGTTGGGCGCGGCGGGTTACGTGCAGCAGCAGATGGGGATGGCGAAGGTGTCGAATTATCAGGGCACTACTTCCAATTCGGCGATGTCGACGCGATTTTTGACGAACGCGGTGATGAACCCGGACCAGTTGCGGCAGCGGGCGGCGTTCGCGTTGGAGCAGATTTTCGTGGTGTCGCAGAACAAACTGATCTGGCCCACGACGGCGATTCCGTATCACGAGATGATCCTGAACAATGCGTTCGCAAATTTCCGGAAGATTCTGGGCGATGTGACTCTATCGCCGGCGATGGGCTACTACCTGGACATGGCCAATAACGGGCGCGGGAACGCGACCGGGACGACGCTTCCAAACGAGAACTACGCACGCGAAGTCCTGCAGTTGTTTTCGATCGGTACGGCGCTGTTGAACCCCGATGGCACGTTGCAGACGGGCGTGGCGGTGCCGGCATACACGCAACAGACGATTGCCGAGTTTGCGCGGGTGTTCACGGGCTGGACGAATGCGCCGACGACGGTGGGCGGGCCGGTGATTTGGGGTTCCTATATGAACCCGAACGCGCCGATGGTGGCCTATCCGGCGATGCATGATCCGGGGTCGAAGACGTTGTTGAACGGGCAGGTTTTGCCGGCTGGGCAGACTGCGCAGAAGGACCTGGACGATGCGTTGGACAACATCTTCAACCATCCGAATGTGGGCCCTTTTATTGGGAAACAGATGATTCAGCATCTGGTGAAGAGCAACCCGAGCCCGGGGTATGTGGGGCGGGTGAGCGCGGCGTTTGCCGATAACGGGCAGGGCGTGCGCGGCGATATGAAAGCGGTTCTGACGGCGGTGCTGTTGGACCCGGAGGCACGGGCCAATGACGATGCCATTCTGGTGCCTGTGGCCGATGGGCATTTGCAGGAGCCGGCGCTGTATGTGGCCGGGTTCCTGCGGGCGTTTGGCGCCGTTGTGAACGACCAGCATTATTTGGCGAACGAGCTGGCGGCGATGGGGCAGGACGTGTTTAGTCCGCCGAGCGTGTTCAATTTTTACAAGCCGGAATATGTTGTGCCGGGGACCGGGCTGACGGGCGGGGAGTTTCAGATCTACACGCCGCCGGCGGCGATTCAGCGGGCCAATCTGGTGGCGAATCTGTTTAACGCCTATCAGAATCCGGTGCAGACGTATGGGCCGGGGACATCGATTGACCTGACGGCGTACACGAGTCTGGCGGGCACGGCCGGGCTGCTGGCCGATGCGATAGACGCGGCGTTGTTCCGCGGGAAAATGCCTGCTTCGTTGAAGCAGACGATTGTGACGGCGGTGCAGAACGATGGTGGTGGCGCGGTGCGGCAGACGCAAAGCGCGATCTATCTGGCGCTGTTGAGCGGCTACTACAACGTGTGGAACTAAGGAGACAACTATGAAAACCTATATGAGTTCGCGGCGTGGATTTTTGCGGATGGGGCTGGGGTCGATGGCGGCGGCGGGGGCGATGAATGCCTTTGCGGCGGGCAGCGATTACAAGGCTCTGGTGTGTGTGTTCCTGAATGGCGGGAACGATTGTCACAACACGGTTGTGCCGATTCAGACGGCGCAGCAGAACTATAACTCCTACTTTTACGCGCGGCCGAGTTTGGCGATTCCGCAGGCGCAACTGCTGCCGGTTTCCGATGGCAATGACGTGTATGGGTTGCATCCGCAGTTGGGCGGGTTGCAGTCGCTGTACACGTCGGGCAAGCTGGCGATTTTGCCGAACATGGGCATGCTGGTGCAGCCAATTGCGAACCGGCAGGCGCTGCTGGGTGGGGCGCCGGTGCCGCAGAATCTGTACAGCCATTCCGACCAGACCGACCAGTGGCAGACGGCTGTGCCGAACAATCTGTCGCCGACGGGATGGGGCGGGCGGCTGGCCGATTACATGGTTTCGTCGAACGCGGGGGCGGCGTATCCGGCGTTGATTGCCACGGGCGGTGGCGGGATCTTTTGCACGGGCGGGGCGACCTATCCGGCGACGGTGCCACCGTCGGGGGCGATTGGGTTGAACCTGCTGGCGAACAACCCGGCGCGGTCGCTGGGGGCGCAGCAGGTGTTGCAGTTCGACAACGGGTTGCAGTTGGTGCAGGCGGCGAATGGTGTGACCAATCGCGGTGTGAGCCATGCGGCGTTGCTGAATAATGCGCTGCTGTCGGGGCCTTCGGTTCCGGCGTTTGGGGCGGGGTCGCTGGCGGCGCAGTTGCGGATGGTGGCGCGGATTATCTCGGTTCGCAGCCAGCTGGGGATTTCGCGGCAGGTGTTCTTCTGCTCGCTGGGCGGCTTCGACACGCACTCCGCGCAGGCGGGGCAGCACGATACGTTGATGGCGCAGTTGGGGCCGGCGATTGCGGGGTTCCAGTTGGCCCTTCAGGGGCTGCTGGTGGACCAGCAGGTGACGCTGTTTACGGCTTCCGAATTCGGGCGGACGTTGATGCCGAATTCGAGCGGCGGGACGGATCACGCCTGGGGCGGGCATCACTTTGTGGCGGGCGGGGCTGTTCTGGGGGGGAAGATGTATGGGGCATTCCCTTTATTGGCTCTTGGCGGGCCATCGGACGCTACCGGGCGAGGGGCGCTGATTCCGGGCACTTCGGTGGAGCAGGTGGGTTCGGCGCTGGCGAAGTGGTTTGGGGTGCCGGATCCTTCGATGGGTTCGATTTTCCCGAATATTGCGAAGTTCCCGGGGGCGGGGTTGGGGTTTATGGGGTGAACTGAAAAGGGCCCCGTTTCAGGGGCCCTTTTTGTCCTTCTGCGGGCAGGGGACAAGGTTGCTGTGTGACGTTGGCCGACCTGGGTCGGAGGTTTTGCCCACCCTGTCCCCGGGCGGGCTGTTGGCGTGTTAGTCCTTGAGGGGCTTAACGCGGATGTTCTTGTACATGATGGTGGACTTGGGGTCGTGGGCCTGGAGGGCGAAGGTCGGGCCGGCGCCGATGACGCGGCCGGGGTTGCCCTTGGGTCCCTGCCAGTCGTCGGGCTGGGTCCAATCGCTGACCTTTTTGCCGTTCACGAAGACCTGAACGTGCTTGCCCTGGACGATGATGTGTTCGGTGAACCATTCGTCATCCTTGAACGGTTCTTTGTTGTCCTGAACGTTGTAGATGCCGCCGGTTTTCTTCCAGTCGCCGTGGGAGTTGTTGACCTGGATTTCGAAACCCTTGTCGGGCCAGTTGGTTTCCTGGTAGGCGGTGTGGAAGTAGATGCCGCCGTTGGAGACGGGCTTGGTCATGCAATCGACCTTGAGTTCAAAGTTCTTGAAGGCCGGCGCTTTGCCTTTGAAGGGGCCGGTGAAGTAGAGGTGAGCGCGTTTGCCGTTGGCAACGATGGCGCCGTCCTTGACCGTCCAGGAGTCTTCGTTTTCCTTGGCTTTGGTCCAGCCGGTGAGGTCCTTCCCGTTGAAGAGAGCCACGAAGCCCTTTTCCGGTTTGTCGGCGGCAAACAGTGCCCCAGCCGCTAGGCTTAACAATAAGACGTATCGCATATTTAGAATGTATCAAGTTAACGGGCGGGCGAGAAGTTTCCGGTGATGGGTTGGCCGGGGAAGGCGTTGGGGACGGTTTTGCCGTTGGCGACGACGGGGACGCCGTTGACGAGGACGTCATCGATGCCGGTGGAGAATTGGAGGCCTTTTTTGAAGTCGGCTTCGTCTTTGACGGTGGCGGGATTGAAGATGGTGATGTCGGCGTCGGCACCGATTTTAAGGCGCCCTTTTTGTTTCATGCGCGGCGCGATGGGTTCGAGGCGGCGGGCGGGGAGAATGGTCATTTTGGCCAGGGCGTCCATGAGCGGGAGCACCTTTTCTTCGCGGACGTAGAGGCCTAGGACTCTGGCGAATGTGCCGGCGGAGCGGGGGTGGGCGCGGGCGGAGAAGGGCATGCCGTCGGAGGCGATCATGACGAACGGCGCGGCCATGGCGCGGCGGATCCATTCGGGCTTCATCATGTGCATGATGACGAAGCCGCCCTGTTTACGGTACTTGGCGAAGGTTTCGGCGGTCATGCGTTCGCCGGTGGGCGGCCATTGGAGATCGCCGTAAGAGATGCCGAGGCGGTCCTGCCAGCCGTCGTCGAACATGGTGGATTCGATGAACGTGGAGGCGGCGGTGTAGGGGTAGGCTTCGGTCGTCACGTCGATGCCCTGTTTGCGGGCGGCTTCGATCATGTCGAGGACGAAGGGGAGGGCGCCGAGGCTCATGGAATTGACGTGGACGATGTGGAGTTTGGCGCCGGTGATGGCGGCGTTGGCCAGGGCTTCCTGCATGGCGTCCGGGGTCATGGAACGAACGTGGGTGAAGACGGGGACTTTCCAGCGGGCGGCCATTTGGTAGACGCGGAAGATCTCTTCGCGGGTGGCACCGGGATAATACTGCGGCGCGATGCCGAGGCCGAGGGCGCCTTCGCGGAGGCCGCGTTCGAGGGTGGCGCCCAGGAGGGTGTATTCTTCGGGGTCGCTGATTTGGTCGTAGCGGCCGGTGTTGAGGATGTTGAAGGAGAAGTCGTCGGAGAGGCGCCAGGCGGGGCGCTGGGATTCGAACTTGCGCATGGACATTGTGCGCATAGCGCCTTGGCTGGCGGTGGCGCCGTAGTTGACTCTGGCTTTGCCTTCGCGGGACTTCAGGAAGCGGGCGACTTCGGGGACGCCGACTTCGAGTTCGAGGGCGGTGGTGACGCCGTCGTGGGCTTGATACTCGTTCGATTCGGGGCTTTGGCCGTGGGCGTGGAGGTCGATGAAACCGGGAGCGACGACGCGGTTTTTGGCGTCGATGGTTTGTTTGGCTTTGATTTGTTGGGTTGTTATGGCGGCGATTTTGCCGTTGCGGATGCCGATGTTGCGGGGGGCGTCGAGGTTGGATTCGGGGTCCATGACGCGGCCGCCCGCGATGACGATGTCGAAGGGTTGTTGGGCTGTTAGGGTTAGGGTGAAGAGGAGAAGGGTTAGGCGCACGGTGGTACTCCGGAATGGATGCGGCAGCCGGGGGCCTGTTCGGCGAGGATGCGGGCTTCGTGATCGAGCATCTGCTCCCAGCGGCGGTTCACTTCGTCGGTGGGGGCCATTTTGTGGGCTAGTTTGAGGAAGACTTTGTAGTGGCCGAGTTCGGAGGAGAAGAGGGCTTTGTAGAACTGGCTTAGTTCTACATCGGTTGTTGTGGTGGCTAGGACGTAGAAACGTTCGCAGCTGCGGGCTTCGATTATGGCCGAGACGCAGAGACGGTCGAGCGTTTCGCCGGCTTTGCCCTGGCGGACGAGGGCGCGGAGGGCGGCGGCGTAGAAGCTTTTGTGACCGCGCTCCATTTGGCCGCCGCGGCGGATGAGGAGGCGCGTGACCTGGGCGAGGTGGGCGGTTTCGTCGCGGGCGACGGAGGTCATGGTTTCGACCCAGCCGGGGGTCCATTCGTTGGGCCAGCGGGTCATGAGCTCCATGGCGTTTTGGGCGGCTTTCATTTCGAGGAAGGCGTGATCGATTAGGAGGGCTATTGGGTCGGCGAGGGCGGTGGGGCCCCAGGAGAGAGGGGTTTGGGAGCGGAGGGGGAGCGCTTTGATTTTTTCAACTAGATCGACGGCCACGTAATTTAAGGTATCGCGAATGGGGTGGGGCGGGTGTGATCGGGGGGCGGACTTTGGTAGGTTGTATGCACACTTATGCGACTTCTACTGCTGGCCGCGGCGCTATTCGCGCTTTCTGCTCAGGATTTCCGGTCGACGTTGGCCGGGACGATTACCGATCCGGCGGGCGGGTCGGTGGGGAACGCCAAGGTGAAGGCGGTTAATACACAGAACAACGCGTCGACGGAGGTGACGTCGAACGAGAGCGGGCGGTATTCGATTTCGTTTTTGATTCCGGGGAAGTATGTGGTGACGGTGGAGGCGCCGGGGTTTAAGCAGTTTGTACGGCAGAATGTGGAGTTGCAGATCAGCACGAGCGTGGGGCTGGACGTGCGGCTGGAGATTGGCGCGATTACGGACAAGATTACTGTTTCGGCGCAGATGTCGCAGTTGGAAACGGAGACGGCTTCGCGGGGCGGGATTGTGGACAACGAACTGCTGGCGGCGGTGCCGAACGCGGGGCGGAATGTCTACAACGTGGCGTTCAATATGCCGGGCGTGCATAAGCCGTCGACGTCGCAGGGGACGGAGATCGGCTTGGATGGGTTGGCGAATTCGCGGACGGCGATTAACGGCGCGGCGAGCGGGACGGGGGGCACGGATTCGAATACCGATGTGTTGATCGACGGCACGAGCGCGACGAAGGGCGATCGGCAAGTGATCATGATTCCGTCGCTTGAATCGGTGCAGGAGTTCCGCGTGTTGACGAACATTTTTGACGCGCAGTACGGGCGCACGGGGGGCGGGATTATTACGACGACGACGAAGTCCGGGTCCAACGCGTTTCACGGGGCGGTGTTTGACCGGTACTTCGATCAGCGTCTGGGGGCCAATAGCTGGTCGAACAATCGGAACGGGATTGCGCGGCCGGACAACACGTATCACAACTATGGGTTTCAGACGAACGGGCCGGTGCGGATCCCGAAGATTTTTGATGGGCGGAACAAGTTGTTCTACATGTTGAGCTACGACGCGAGCCCGACGAATAGCTTGTATACAACGCAATGGACGACGCCGCTGGCGGAGATGAAGACGGGGGATTTTTCGAATTTGCTGGCGGCCAATGGGCAGCGGGTGGTGATCTATGACCCGATGACGACGCGGGCGAGCGGGACGAGTTTTGTTCGTACGCCGTTTGCGGGGAACCGCATTCCGGGGGCGCAGATTAACCCAGTGGGCGCGAAGATTGTGAGCTATTACCCGAATCCGACGCAGGCGGGCGATGGGCCGGCGAAGATCAATAACTTTTTTTTGGCGACGCCGAACAAGGGCGAGTTGTGGCAGTGGACCGGGCGAATGGATTTTCGGCTGGGTGACAAGAACGCGTTTTTCGGGCGGTATGGCGAGACGAACATGATTCGTTGCTGCGATCAGCGGTACCCGGATAACAGCCCGGCGGAGGTGAGCACGATTCTGCCGCGCGGGCGGCGTGGGCGGACGTTGACTCTGGATTGGACGCGGACGATCAATGCGTCGACGACGTTCAATTTGCGAGGTGGTTTTTCGCGGTTGGAGAATTTGTCGGGCAACGACCAGACGACGAATTTTGATCCGACGACGCTGGGGTTCCCGGCATCGCTGGTGAGCCAGTTTGCGCGGCCGCAGTATCCGCAGATTTCGATGGGGACGTACCAGGCGCAGGGTGCGGGGCCGTCGGTGCAGGGGGACGATACGTACACGCTGGCGGCGTCGGGCGGGAAGGTGATTGCGACGCACGTGATGAAGTTTGGCGTGGAGTTGCGGGATTTCCGGACGACGAATTTGAACTTCGGCCCGGCGGGCGGTTCGTTTGGATTTACGAAGTTGTGGACGCAGGCGGACCCGAACCGGGCGGATGCGTTGAGCGGGAATGAGATTGCGAGCGCGTTGTTGGGGTATCCGACTACGGGGTCGTTGACGCTGCCGATTACGCCGGCGTACCGGTCCAAATATTACTCGGGCTTCTTTCAGGATGATTGGAAGATTACTCGGAAGTTGACACTGAATCTGGGCGTGCGGTGGGACTACGAGAGCCCGGTGGCGGAACGGTATAACCAGATGACGACGGGGTTCGCGCTGGGGCAGGCGAGCCCGATTGCGGCGCAGGTTTCGGGGCGGCCGGGCGTGGAGAATTGCGCGGCTTGTAAGGCGCTGACGGGTGGGTTGCAGTTTGCGGGGAAGAGCGGCGATGAGCGGTTTGCGTTTGCGCCGGACCGGAACAATTTCCAGCCGCGGATCGGGGCGGCATATTCGTTCGATTCGAAGACGGTGCTGCGGGGCGGGTTCGGGATCTACACGTTGGGACAGTGGGCACTGGGCGGGACGACGGGGTTCAGCCGGACGACGCCGGTGATTACGACGGTGGACAATCTGACGCCTTCGGCGACTATGTCGAACCCGTTTCCGGGTGGGATTTTGAAGCCGGTGGGTGCGTCGCAGGGATTGGCGACGGACCTGGGGTTGGGTGTTGGCGTGGGGTATAACGCGCGGCCGTTGCCGCTCTCCAAGCAGGTTTCGTTTGGGATTCAGCGGGAGTTGCCGTTGGGCGTTTTTGCGGACATTGCGTACGTGGGGAATTTTACTTCGGGGCTGCCGGTGAGCGCGAATTTGAACTACATTCCGACGGCGGAGTTGGGCAAGGCGGCGAACTATTACAGCGACCGGGTGACGAATCCGATGGCGGGGTTGTTGCCGAACAATGCGGCGCTGAATGGGGCGACGATTCCGCGGCAATCGCTGCTGGTGGATTTCCCGCAGTATTCGGGGGTGGCGCTGTCGAACATTCCGGTGGGGCGGAATGACTATCATTCGCTGCAGTTGTCGGTGAAGAAGCGGTTTGCGAATGGGATTAACGTCCAGGGGAATTTCTTTGCGGGGAAGACGTTGGAGCAACTTGTGCCGTTGAATGCGCAGGACGTGCGGGCGGCGGACCTGATGGGGGCGGTGCTGGAGAAGCGGCTGACGATTTTTGACGTGTCGAAGAAGCTGGCGATTTTGGGGACGTATGAGCTGCCGTTTGGGAAGAACCGGCCGTTGTTGGCGAACATGCATCCGGTGGGGAATGCGCTGCTGGGGAATTGGCGGCTGGGGTGGAACACGACGTTCCAGTCGGGGTTCCCGATTGATTTTCCGAATGCGGCGCCGTTGTCGGCACGAAGCGCGAAGTTGGGGGATGGGGAACGGTCGTTGACCCGGTGGTTTGATACTTCGCTGTTCCCGCGGGTGGCGGGGCCGGCACCGTTTACGCTGCGGAATTTCCCGACGCGGTTCCCGGATGTGCGGTACATGGGGGTTGTGAATTATGACTTTTCGCTGTCGAAGGATTTTGTGATTTTCGAGAGGGTGAAGACGCAGATTCGGGCGGATGCTATTAATGCGTTTAATAAGCCGTATTTTACGCAGTTGAATGGCGGGGCGCCGAATGTGACGAGTGCGACTTTCGGGCAGTTGAGCCCGGCGCAGAATAATTCGCCGAGGGTGATTTATTTGGAGTTCCGGTTGACGTTTTAGGGGGGGCTCTGTCGGGAGGTTTCGCGTCTTTGGGGACACGCCTGCCATTGGGTTGCGGGCCGAAGTTTATCGGGGGTTCTGCCCGCCATGTCCCCGGTCGAGAGGTGGGGCGAGTGGGTGGTTGGGGTGTAGTGGTCTTGGCGGTGGCGGGGGACATCCGGGTTGCGGATGTCCCCCGTTGGTTTGGGTCTTACTTCACTTCTGCGGCGGCGGTGGTGGTGCCACCGAGGCTGCTCTTCAGGGTGACGCGGGGGGCGGCGCCCATGTTGGCGGTGAAGGTGCCGGTGTACTTGCCGTTGTTGCCGGAGAGGGTGCCGAGGAGGGCGCCGGTGTTGGCGTTGTAGGCCGTTACCGTCGCGGCGGGGTTCGTGCCCGTCGCTTCGATCTTAATCTGGAAGACCTTGGCGGTGTAGACGGCCTTGGTGACCGTTACGGCGTCCGCCGGGCGGAGCACGGTGATGGTGGCGACTTGCGTGATGCCGTCCATGGAGGCGGAGAGGTTGACGGCGGTGTTGACGGCGACGGGGGCCAGAGTGATTTGGAAGTTGGCGGAGGTGGCGCCGGCGGGCACGTTGACGAAAGCGGGGACGGCGGCGATGGCCGGGTTGCCGCTGTTCAAAGTGACCACGGTGGCGGAGGCGGCCGGGCTGTTCAGGGTGACGGTGCCGATGGCGTTGAAGATGCCGTACTGGCTGCCGGGCGTGGCGGTGAGGCCGTTGAGGACGAAGCCGGGGACGACGTCGAAGCGTGCCATCTGCGTGACGCCGGCGGCGGTGGCGGTGATGTTGGCCGACGTGGGCGCGGCGACGGCGGAGGTGGCGATGTTGAAGGACATGGTGGCGACGCCGGCGGGGATGGTGACGGTGTTGCCGCCGGGGAAGAAGGCGACCGGGTCCGAGCTGTTGAGGGACACGATGACGGGCGCGGTGGCCGGGTTACCGAGGGAGATTGTCGCGGTGGTGGCCGCGGCGCCGCCGATGATGGAAGGCGGGTTCAGGGTGAGCTGGGCGAGGAGCGGCGGGTTGCCGCGGGGATTGCGGAAGACGGTGAATTCGGAGTAGGAGCTAACGATGAGGTCCTTGGAGCCGTTGGCATCTAGGTCGGCGGAGATGAGGGCGAAGGGGCCGTTGGCGACGGGGGCGGCGAAGATGACCGCGCCGAGGGAGCCGGTGCCGTTGCCGGCGAAGACGGTGGCGTTGCCGGTGGTGGAGAGGAAGCTGGCTACGTCGAGCTTGCCGTCCTGGTTGAAGTCGGCGATGACGATGTCGCGGAAGGGGGCGGAGAAGACGTAGTTGGAGTAGCCCTGGAAGTTGCCGTCGCCAAGGCCGAGGGCGATGGAGATGCCGAAGTTGGTGCCGTCCTGGCGGGGCTGGGCGGTTTGGTGGATGACGTCGAGTTTGCCGTCGTTATTGAAGTCGGCGAGCTGGGCGCCGAAGGCGAGGGGAGTGGTGAGGAGGTAGGGCTGGAAAGTGCCGTCGCCGTTGCCGAGGAAGACGTTGGCGGAGGAGGTGGAGCTGATGGTGACGAGGGCGTCGAGGTTGCCATCGTTATTGACGTCGCCGGTGGTGACCCAGGCCGACTGGAGGGAGGTGGGGTAGAGGGTGGCTTGGCGGAAGGTGCCGTTGCCGTTGCCGAGGGCGACGGCGAGGCCTGTAATGCCGGGGACGAGAATGTCCTGGAAGCCGTCCTTGTTGACGTCGGCGGCGGTGACGTTGGCGCCGGCGGTGTAGGCGAAGTTGAAGGGCATGGCGACGGGGGCGAGGGCGGAGAAGGTGCCGTTGCCGTTGGAGAGGAGGACGGTGGTGGCGGTGCCGCTGGCGACGATGTCGGGGCGGCCGTCGTTGTTGAAGTCGGCTGTGGCGACGTTGGCGGTGTAGGCGCCGGTGCCGAAGAAGGTGGGGGCGGAGTAGCCGGTGGGGGTGGAGAAGGCGATGGTGAAACCGTTGCTGTTGTTGAAGACGCGGTTGTCGGGGGCGACGAGGTCGGGGCGGCCGTCGCCGTTGAAGTCGGCTGCTACGTTGAAGTAGGTGGAGGGGCCGGTGACGCTAGTGCCGTTGGTGGTGTAGGTGACGGGGGGGATGAAGATGGGTGTTTGGGAGGCGGCGATCAGGGCCGTGAGTAGGAAAAGAGTCGGTCTCATGAAGGGTGAGACAGTGTGGGGGCGGGGGCGGAACAGGTTTTTCCGGTGAAAACTGGTGTTCGGCATGGCTGAACGACCGGTTGACAGGGTAGCGCGGGAGGTAGATACTTGCCTGCGAAACGTGAATCAAACAGGGCAACCAGAGAGTTCAGAAGGGCTGAACAAACGAAAATACGCTGTTTCCTCGGTGGAGAAGGCGTTGCGGTTGTTGGCTGCCTTTTCAATGTCGAGGCCTCACTGGACGGTGTCGGAACTGGCGCGGGAGTTCCGGATGCCGAAGAGCACGGCGCACAATCTGCTGCAAACCTTGCAGGTGTTTGATCTGATCCGGCAGGACCCGGAGGAACGCGGATACCGATTGGGCCCGCGGGCGATGGAGATGGGGTTGGTATTTGCGCGGAGTTCGGAGGTATTCGCACAGGCGCGGCCGGTGTTGCGGCGGCTGGCGGAGAGA
>CANIVU010000121.1 GCA_947470805.1 Acidobacteriota bacterium
CAGTCCAGCAGTTCGGGGTGCGACGGCGTCTCCGCCTGCTTGCCCAGGTCCTCGGAGGTGGCCACAATGCCCGTCCCGAAGTAGGCCTGCCAAATGCGGTTCACCATGCTCCGCGCCACGGTCGGCGACTGGCGGTCCACCATCCACTTGGCAAACTCCAACCGGTTCATCGGCCCTTCCGTCTTTGCCGCCGCGTGCAGGAACGCCGGGGGCCCGGCCTGTACTGTTTTGCCGGGCTTCAGGAAGTCGCCGCGCATCAGCAGGTGCGTCTCGCGCATCTCTTCGCGCTCGGCCATCACCAGTTGCGTCGTCCCCGCCGGGTGCTGACGCCACAGCGCCTCAATCTCGTCATTGGCCTGCTGCCATTCGGGCACGGTCGCGCGGTAGCTGGCGAAGGTCAGCGCCGGGACCGCTTCGGCATCGGCCGCGTCGGTCGCCGACAGACGGAACCGGCCCAGGTTGTAGTTCATGTTGTCGTCGGAGTTCCACCCGCCGTGCCGCTGGGACAGGAACACTTCCAACACCGCGCCTTCGGGGAAGTCCACCGGCTCGGCGAACACGAAGACGGCTTGGCGCGGCTGATTGCGGCGGCCCGGCCCTTCGTCGATGCCCCAGGCGGTCTCTTCAATGCCATCGATGGCGAAATCGATCGGCCCGGTCACCCGGCGCTTGCTGGTCTTGTCCCAGAAGGTGCTGGGAATCTGCGTTTCCGGCGGGTTCACGTCGGCCGTCGCGCGGGCGATTTTCACTTTGAGCGGCTTGGCGTCCTTGGCCCCGGCGGGCGTGGCCTGCACTTCGAATTCAGTCAACGCCGCGGTCCCATAGATCGACCGGCCCGGCCCGTTCATCGGCAGATTTGGGTCGTTCATCAGCTCCAGGCGGATGGCGCGGATGTTCCGCATCTTCGTCCGCAGCGTGAACTGCGGCTTGAACTTGGTGGGCGCATAGCCGCCGGCCACTACCGAGCCGTCCTTCATCTGCGAATACTTCTGCCCGCCGGTGGCGATGTCGTCGATATCGGGCGTCAACACCTCCCAGCGCGCCTGCTTCGCCTTCAGACGCGATTCCCAGGACACCATCCGCGCCTGCCAATCGGGTGTCTTGTGCTGCAGTTCCTGCTCGATCTCGCGGATGCGCGCGAAGATCTCGGCGCGCTTCTTCTGCTCGGCAGGGGTGTAGACGGCGGCGTTGGCCTCGTGGCTGTTGTTCAGCACCGCGAAGATCTTGTAATACTCTTCCTGCGTCAGCGGGTCGTACTTGTGGTTGTGGCACTGGGCGCACTGAATGGTGATGCCCAGCATCGACTTGCCGAGCGCGTCCATGCGGTCGAACATCGCCTCCATCCGGAACTGTTCCGGGTCGATGCCGCCCTCTTCGTTGATCATCGAGTTGCGCAGGAACCCGGTGGCGACCTTCTGCTCCTGGGTGGCATTGGGCAGCAGATCGCCGGCCAGCTGCTCGATCAGGAACCGGTCGTAGCCCATGTCCTTATTCAGGGCGTTGATCACCCAATCGCGCCAGAACCAGACTTCGCGGGACTTGTCTTTTTCGTAGCCGTCGGAGTCGGCATAGCGGGCGGCGTCGAGCCACGGGCGCGCCCAGCGCTCACCGTAGTGGGGGGAGGCCAGCAGCCGGTCCACCTGTTTTTCATAGGCCTTCGGGGACTTGTCGGCCAGGAAGACGTCCACTTCGGCGGGCGTCGGCGGCAGGCCGGTGATGTCCAGATGCAGGCGGCGGAGGAGGGTCACCTTCTCCGCTTCCGGAGAGGGCTTCAGCCCTTCGGTTTCGAGCTTCGCCAGGACGAAACGGTCGATAGCGCCATTCGCCCAGGCCGCGTTCTTCACGGCGGGCAGCGGGGCCTTTTGCGGCGCCACGAACGCCCAATGTTTCTTGATCTCCGCGCTCTTGGCGCCGATCGAATCGGGCCACTCGGCGCCCTCGTCGATCCAGCGTTTGATGATGGCGATCTGCTCGGCGGGCAGCGGTTTGCCACCCATCGGCATGCGGGCCTGGTCGGAGGTGCCGGCCACGCGCTGGTAGAGCGAGCTCTCCGTGCTTTTGCCGGCCTTGAACGTGCGCGCCGCCGAGGCCTTGGCGTCTAGACGCAGCTGGCCCATCTGGGCCTTCGGTCCATGGCAGCCTTGGCAGGAGGCAGTCAGGATGGGCTGCACATCGCGGGCGAAGTCAACGCGGGGCGAAGGGGTTTGCGCGAGAATCCCGATGGCTGCGGACACACCTGCGGCAAGGGCCCAAGAAGGACGGAGGGAGAGCATAGACATCCTTGCTACATCCTATCCCTTTCCGCACCCCAATTCCGCCGCCGGATTTCCCCTGGAGCCGTGCTACCGGGAAAGTCCATGATTTGGGAGAGATCTGAGGGCGAAGCGGGCGGGACGCTGTATGCCACTTCGGATTTCCCCTGGTACCGGGTAACCGGGGAAGGCTGGGGATTACAGGGATTGGAGGAGGCCCCACCCAAACGCGGCGAAGATCAGCCCGCCCCACAGCATCAGCGGCGCCAGGGCCTTGCGGTCGTACACCGCCGGCATGCCGCGCAGGACTTCGATCGGCTCCGTCCAGCGCAGCATTGCGGCGATGCGCTGGGCCGACTCCTTTACCGACTCCGCCGGCGCCAACGGGTCCGTCAAATCCACCCAGCGCCCGCTGGTATCCTCGATCCCCGCTGCCCAGTACGGCGCGCGGCCGGACTTTGCCGACACATAGACGTAGCGCACGTAGACCTTGGCCACTTCGTCGCGCGGCACCCACTCCGGCTGCACGCCGCAGGGGAGCGGGCCGAACGCCTTCGCCACGCCCTCGGCGGTGACGCGGACTGTCCGGCGATTCGCGTAACCAACGGCCAGGCCGTAGGCGAACAGAACGAACAGCGGCGTCCCGGCCAGCGTATCCGTATACCGTGCCGCCGATACACCCCAGGCGCCCAACCCCACCGGAATGGTCAACAGGTAGACGGCCCATAAGGGGAACAGGCGGTAGGAATCTGTGTACTCGTCCATAAGAGGGGGATCCCCTCAGAGTGCCACGAATACGGCATGCACGGCGACGCCCCAGAGTATGACGCCGAGTCCGGCACCCGCCCAATACCAAACCACTCGCGTGCCGCGCGGGTCGGTCTTGGGGGCGCGGCCGCGCAGCTCTTCAATGGCCCTGGGCCATTCGAGCGAACGGGCGATCTGGCGGGCCTGCTCCCAGACCATTTCATCCGGGAGGCCTGGCGCGGAGAGGTCGAGCCACGTGCCATCGGTGCGTTCCACCCCGGCGGCAAGGTAGAAACCGCCACCGCTCCGCGACGGCATGTAGGCGTGCCGCACATAGACCCGGGCCACTTGGGCGCGGTCAACCGGTGGCGTCGGCGGCTCGACCGGGAGCGGGCCGTTTTCGACCTGGATCTGCCCGTTCTTCACGAGGACACGGATCCGGTTGCGGAGGGCGGCGGCGAGTCCATAGCCGGTAAGGGCGAACAGCGGCAGGCCGCCGATGATCTCGCGGGGCCCTTCGTGAACCGCGGCGAATGTCGCCACCGTGTAGAATCCGATCACTGCCAGCACCTTCCACCGTTCAGCCAGCCGATGCTCCGATGAGTAGATCTCCATACCGATGCAGGCGCGGCCGTGCATCGCAACTTGTCACGGGACCCGCTACAATCGGGGTGCTATGAATCCTGAAGTGAAAGCCGCGGCCCACGAGGTGGGCGAAGCCACGAAGCTGTTGGCTGATAAAGTCGAAGCCCTCGCCAAGGTCGCCGCGACGCAGGCGGAACCGTTCCTGGACGAAGCAATCGCGAAGATCCGCGAACTGGCCGACAAGGCCGAGGCCGCGCTCCGCAACAAGCCCTAAAGCTCGATCAGGTACATCTGCCGGCCGCCGTTGTGGGCCGAGTCGATGACCACTTTGCGGCCGTCCACGCTCGAGCGCGGATGGGTGTCGCAGCGCCATTCGCCGGTGTATTCGGGCGGGGCGTGGAAGCTGCCCAGCGGGCGGCGGACGCCGGTTTGGGCATCGTACAGATAGACGTTCTGGTTCCGCTCCTTGTCCGGGTAGGTGTCGTTCAGGATCCAGCGGTTGTTGTCCCGGTTGAGGTACGTGCAGTGGCCGTTGACGGTCATGACGTCGGGCCCGACCACCTCTACCTGATCCGTGCGGTCCTTGTAGAGGTAGAACTTCTCGCCCTTCGATGGGTGCCAGGCCCACGCCAGGATGTGTTGCGGGTCGCGCCAGATGAAGTGGGAGGTTTTGCCGTGGGGATCGGTGACGTAGAGCTCCTTGCCCTGGGCGTTGGCGGTGAACAGGCGGGTGGAGAAGCTCTTCCCTTCCTTGTCGCCACGCCAGCGGTGGAGGAAGATGAAGCGGCGGCTGTCGGGGCTGATGAGCAGGTGGTTGAACCAGTGCTTGGCGTTGTTGGAGTAGCCGCCGGGGTAGGGGACGGCGGCGGCGTCGGCGACGCTGATGAGGAGGGTGCGCTTGCCGGTGGCGAGGTCGACGCGCCAGATGCCGACGCCGTCGGGGATGAGTTTGTTGACGTTGGGGTCGGGCACACCGGCGTAGCCGTAACCGGGGCGGACGTCATTCAGGCGGCGGAAGTCGCAGGTGATGCCCCATTTGCCGTCGGGGCTCAAGGTGTAGACGGGGCTGGGGATGGTGCGCTTTTTACCGGTCTTTACGTTCATGATGTGGGCGACGAACTGGCCGTCGACGCGGTCGTTCCAGATGACGTCGGTTTTCGAACCGGGGACCCACTGCAGCATGCAGCCCTGCTGCCAGTTCCAGGCGGTGGAGGTGCCGAGATCGGTCCAGCGATCGCGGTCGCCGGTGTCGATCATGCCGACGCGGATCGTGTCGGTGGCGAGGGGGGAGCGGCCTTCGAAGGTGACTTCGTTAGAGAGGACGTAGCGGCCGGTGGGGTCGAATTGCAGCTTGTCGTAGTAGCCGAACCAATGGAAACCGGGGCCTTTGGTGATCTGGCGGACGGGGGAGCCGGCGGCGAGGGCGGTAAACAGGGCCCGGCGGGTGAGAAGCGACATAGATTCCACTATAATTAGAATCTAACCTTTCATTTTTGGCTCTCGCAGCCGATAGACCGCTGTACTGACTTGTCACATGCGTGAATTTGCAAACTGGAGACACTGGGTGTCTAGATTTACTTTGGGTATCAGCTTCCTGGGCTTGACTGCATTTGTTGGGATGGCGCAGCGCGCCCCGACGAACGTACCGTCGTTGAAGACGGTGACGGTGCCGGCGCCGGGGAATCTTTCGGCTTATGTGCGCGACAACGCGGCGCTGCTGGCGTTGGGGAAAGCGCTGTTCTGGGATATGCAGGTGGGCAGCGACGGCAAGACCGCTTGCGCCTCGTGTCATTTTCACGCGGGCGCCGACCACCGGTTGACGAACCAGTTGGCCAATCCGTCGGGGACGTTTACGCCGAACTACAAGCTGACGGCCGCCGATTTTCCGTTTCACCGGTTGGCCAATCCGGAACAGCAGAACTCGCAGGTGTTGCGGGATGTGACGTACCGGGCCGGGTCGGCCGGGATGTTCAACCGGAAGCTGCAGGATGTGCTGCCGGGCGTAGCGGGGGAACTCGCCAGCGACGTGCGGGACCCGGTGTTTCAGGCCAGTTCGCTGAACGTGCGCCGGGTGACCGATCGGAACGCGCCGTCGGTGATCAACGCGGTGTTCAACTACCGGAACTTCTGGGACGGGCGGGCGAGCGAGACGTTTTCGGGCCAGTCGCCGTTCGGCGTGTCGGACACCGGGGCGACGGTTTATACGTCGGCCGGCGGGACGCTGAAGGCGGAAGCGCTGCGGCTGGATAAATCGAGCCTGGCATCGCAGGCGGTGGGGCCGGTGTTGAACCTGTCGGAGATGTCCTATGACCGGAGCTGGGGCAAAGTGGGCCGGAAGCTGTTGCCGGCGCGTCCGCTGGCCAACCAGCGCGTGGCGGCTGACGACAGCGTGCTGGCGCGGTATGCCAATGCGCAGGGGCGCGGATTCGCGCGGGGCACCACCTATTTGGATCTAGTGAAGACGGCGTTCCAGCCGGCGTATTGGGAATCGGCGCAGACGGTGGAAGCCGATGGCGACCGCTACACGCACGCCGAGGCCAATTTCTCGATGTTCTTCGGTATGGCGGTGCAGGCCTATGAGGCCACGCTGGTATCGAACGACAGCCCGGTGGACCGTTTCGCCGAGGGGAATTTGAATGCGCTGAACAACTCGGCCATCGCTGGATTGCGGCTGTTCATTGGCCGCACCGGGTGCAGCAACTGCCACGCGGGCGCGGAGACGACGCTGGCGACGCACAGCGGATTTAACAGCAACGATCCGTTGAAGCAGGGGCGCGACACGGGCTTCTTCCATATTGGCGTGCGGCCGATTGCGGAAGACGTGGGCCTGGGCGGCAACGATGGATTTGGCAAGCCGCTGGCGAGCGTGCTGCCCACCGATAACTCCGCGGCTTCGTCGCGGGGACGGTTCAAGACGCCGGGGCTGCGGAACGTGGAGTTCACCGGCCCGTACTTCCACAACGGCGGGCAGGCGGCGCTGAAGCAGGTTTTGGAGTTCTACAACCGCGGCGGCGATTACGCGCCGAATCCGGTGAATGGCCCCGATATCAAGCCGCTGAATCTGAGCGCGCAGGACCAGGCTGACATGATTGAATTCCTGAAGGCGCTGACGGATGATCGGGTGAAGTTCGAGCGGGCTCCGTTTGATCATCCGGAGCTGTGCGTTCCCGATGGGCACACGCTGCGGGCGACCGGGGATCCGGCCGCGCCGTTGAGCGCGGCGGACCGCTGGGTAGGCCTGGCGGCGGTGGGCCGCAATGGCAGCAATGTGCCGCTGCAGACCTTTGAAGAGCTGCTGGCGGGTATTGGCAACGATGGCAGCCGGGCACACAATATGACCGACGCCTGCGCGATTGAGGCCGTGACGGCAACGGGATTTGTAACGGCGAACGCGGCCAGTTTCCAGCGCAGCGTGTTTGCGGCGGATTCGATTGGGAGCGCGTTTGGCACAGGGTTCACCGCGGCCACGGCGGCGGCGGAGACCAATCCGGCGCCGACGACGCTGGCCGGGTTGACGCTGACGATTGAAGACGCAGCGGGCGCGTCGCGGCAGGCTCCGCTATTCTTCGCTTCGCCGGGGCAGGTGAATTTCCAACTGCCGGCGGGTGTGGCGGCTGGGCCGGCGACGGTATCGGTAGCGGGGGCGGCCGGCACGGCGCCGTTCCGTTCGGAGATTCTGGTGCGGCCGGTGGCGCCGGGGTTGTTCGGCGTCAATGGCTTTGCGGCGGCGAATGTGATCAGTTATCAAGACGGCGGGCAGACGGTGGCGAACGCGGTTCGCGTGAGCGCGGCTGGCGCGGTGGAACTGAATCCGATCGACCTGGGCACGGACGGCCGGCAGGTGTTTTTGATTCTGTACGGGACGGGGATTCGCGCGCATGCCGCCGATGTCACTGCCCGGATTGGGAACACGACGGTAACGGCGTCCTATGCGGGCGCGCAGGGCACCTTTGCCGGTCAGGACCAGATCAATATTGAAATTCCGCGTAGTTTACGTGGAGCAGGAATCGTCGATGTGGTGCTGATTGTCGACGGGCAAGTCACCAACGTGGTGAAGATTCACATCCAGTAGACCTCTGGATTTGCCGTTAACCCAAATACAACAGGAGCAATGAGAATGAACACGAATCACGTCCGCACTTTCGCGGCGTTGGTAGCCGGGGCCGTAGTGGCCGCCGGCGCCTGGAGCCTTGTGAACACGCCGGCGGTACAGGCGCAGACGGCCGTCGTCTATGACGCCGCCTCTGTGAAGAAGGGCCTGGACATCGCGCCGGTGGCGTTGGATTTCACGGGCAAAGACAAGAACCAGGTTGGCTATGGCAGCTACCTTGTGAACGCCATTGGCGGCTGCAACGACTGCCACACGAACCCGTCCTACAAGGCCGGTGGCGACCCGTTCCGCGGCCAGGCGAAGGTGATCGACAAAGCCACCTACCTCGCTGGCGGTAATGTGTTTGGGCCGTTCACGTCGCGCAACCTGACGCCGAGCGCGCAGGGTCCGGTGACGGGCAGCCTGGCGAACTTCAAGCAGGTGTTCAAGACGGGTGTCGATCTGCGCAAGCTGCATCCGCAGATTTCGCCGCTGTTGCAGGTGATGCCGTGGACCGTGTACCAGGACATGAACGACGTGGAAGTGGAAGCGATCTTCGCGTATCTGAGCTCCATTCCGTGCCTGGAAGGCGGACCGGAAGAGAAGCCGAACCGCTGCGCGCCGGCGACGCCGACCTCGGCCTCTGCCAAGCCGAAGAACATTACGACCGAAGCGTTCCAGATTGGTCTGGACGGCACGGGGTCGGTTGCTTCTGACGGCGGGAAGCTGACCTACAAATGGACCAGCGCCAAGGGTAGCCCGGTGGCGACGATCATGTTCGCTGACACCGACAAGCCGGTGGTGCAGTTCAACACGCGCGGCCCGATCGATTATGTGATCGAGCTGGCGGTGACGGACGCCAAGGGCACGACGGCGACCGATACGGTTAGCGTGAAGTACGTCGGCCGGTAAGGCTTCCGTTCTTTGATTCCATTGCCCGCCGCTCACCGCGGCGGGCATACTATTTTGGTGACTCCGATTTTGCGTCAACTCGCCTGCTGGCGAATGGAAACTCCGATCGGGCCGCTGGTGCTGGCCGGGGATCGGGAGGCGTTGCGGATTGTCCGCTTCCACGGGCATCAGGACGAGGCGTGGGTGGTGGACCGGACGCCGTTCCGCGGGGCAATTGAGCAATTGAAGGCCTATTTTGCGGGGAAATTGACGGAGTTCGATCTGGTTCTGGCGCCGGAGGGGACGCCGTTTCAAGTCAGCGTCTGGCGGGCGTTGCAGGACATTCCGTACGGGGAGACGACGACGTATGGGGCTGTTGCGAAACTGGTGGGGCGGCCGACGGCGATACGGGCCGTGGGGGCGGCGAATGGGGCGAATCCGATCCCGATTATCATTCCGTGCCACCGCGTGATTGGGAGCAACGGGAAGCTGACGGGGTTCGGCGGAGGGTTGCCCACGAAGGAGAAACTGCTGAAGCTGGAGAGCCGGCAGTTGCACATTCTTTAGTCCGTTGCGAGACTGGTTGGGTCATGGCCACACTGCGTCCACTCGAAGTCGGTTTGATGTTCTGGGGCGATCAAGATCCCCTTAAGATGATCCAGGCTGTGAAGTCTCTGGGGCTCCGTTGCGGGCACCTGGGCTTTACCGCCGCCGTGGATTTCACGGGATTGGCGGAGGTCTACTCCAAGGCGTTGGAGGATGAGGACTTCACCGTCACCGCCGTTTTCGCGGCCTACGATGGCGAGAGCTACGCCGATATTCCGACGGTGTTGAACACAGTTGGCTTCATTCCGGAGGCGACGCGGACGGCGCGTGAGCTGCGGACGTATGAGGTCATCGACATGACGGCGGCGATTGGCGTCGACATTTTCGCCTGCCACATCGGCTTCGTGCCGGAGGATCACACCGATCCGGTTTACGCGCCGGTGCGCGATATGGTGCGGCGCATTTGTGACTACGCCGCGGTGCGCGGGATTACGTTCGCGCTGGAGACGGGGCAGGAGCCGGCCGAGACGCTATTGCACTTCCTGGAAGACGTGGCGCGGCCGAATTTGAAGCTGAATTTCGATCCGGCGAACCTGATTCTGTACGGGACCAGCGAGCCGATTTCGGCGTTGAAGCTGGTGGGCAAGCATGTCGTCAGCGTGCACTGCAAAGACGGGAACTGGCCGGATAAGAACGTCGCCGGGTCGTTGGGCACGGAGATGCCGCTGGGCGAGGGCTCGGTGGGCATGGCGAATTTCGTCAATACGCTGAAGGAAATCGGGTATACGGGCGCGTTGACGATTGAGCGGGAAGTGTCGCTGGATCAGGACATGGACGACCGGCACCAGGCGAAGTTGTCGCATGTGGACGACATTATGAAGGCTGTGCAACTGCTGGAGACCCTGCGGGGTTAGGCGATGCCGCGGCGTGTGCCCGTCGAGCGCTGGGGTGCCGGCGGGCCGCGTGCGGAGGATGATTGGCTGGCCGATGAGGCGCCGCTGGAGGTGCTGATTGAGCACTCGTTCAAAGACCAGCGGCGGGTGGCGGCGTGGGGCATTACGCTGCGGACGCCGGGGCATGACGAGGAATTGGCGCTGGGGTTGTTGTATTCCGAGGGGCGGATTGAGTCGGCTTCGGATGTCCTGGATGTGACATGTTTGGACGCGGGACGGGTACGGGTGTCCCTGGCTTCGCATGTGGATTTAGACCTGGGGCGGGCGCGGGCGGCGACGGCGGCGTGCGGGTTCTGCGGGTCGCCGGATTTGCCGGTGACGGAGGCGTTGGGGGATGCGGGGTTCCGGGTGGGTTGGGGGGTGTTGGCGGGGTTGCCTAGTGCTTTGGAGGCGCGGCAGGGGCAGTTTCAGGAGACTGGGGGGGTGCATGCGGCGGCGTTATTTGATGCTGCGGGGGAGATAGTGGCGGTGCGGGAGGATGTGGGGCGGCATAACGCGGTGGACAAGTTGGTGGGGTGGGCGTTGCGGGGTGGAATGTTGCCGTTGGAGGGGATGGGGTTGTTGTTGAGCGGACGGGCGGGGTTTGAGTTGGTGCATAAGGCGGCGCGGGCGGGGGTGCCGTTGGTGGCGGCGATGGGGGCGCCGACGACGTTGTCGGTGGATTTGGCGCGGCATGCGAATGTGACGCTGGTGGGGTTCCTGCGGGAGACCAGGGCGAATGTGTACGCGGGGACTTGGAGGGTGCGGGAAAAATAGGCGGGTCGGGGAATGGGGGTAGGACAATTTCGGTAATCGCGGTGACTGTCCCTAATTTTGGTAAAAAGTGCCGGGTTGGATGGGTAATTTTGTCACACAGTACTCTGGGGGACGAAGAGCTAAAGTGCCGGTGACGTTCGTAACTGATTGATGTTACATGTGTTGCCGGAACGGCCTCTAAGGCCCGATGGGACATTCTGTCACACGACTGTCAAACGGCATGTGGATTGCCTAAAAGGGCCAGAGTCAATCGAATGAATTGACCTGGAGGACCGATTGATAGCTGCACGGATGCTGCTTCTCGGGTTGGCAGTGCTCTCCCTGGCACCCCTTCCCACCTGGGCTGTTACGCCCGCCCCCGCCACAGGCACAGGCCTTTATGGCGACTACTATGCCACGAAAGACTTCACTGGCACGGTGAAACTGCGCCGGACGGATCGCGCGATCCAGTTCGATTGGGGGATGCGATCCCCGTTTACCGAGGTGCCCGCCGATGGCTTCTCGGTGCGGTGGACCGGGGAGGTGGAGGCGCCCGTTACCGGCGACTACACCTTTGCCACCAATGCCGATGACGGGGTTCGTTTGTGGGTGAATGGGCGGTTGCTGGTGGATGACTGGCAGACGCATCCGGCGACGCTGCGTCGTGCGACGCCGATCCGGTTGACGGCCGGGGTGCGGTATTCGATCAAGTTAGAGTACTTCGAGAATGGCGGATCGTCGTCGGTCCGGCTGTTGTGGGCCTATCCGGGGCAACCGGAACAGACGATTCCGCAGGCGCGGCTGTATGTGCCGGACCGGGTGGACTACCTGAGCGACATGACGATCGCGCGGAAGACGACGGCGGTGGAGTTAGACAAGCGGAGCGGGCAGACGCTGTCGGTGGCGGGGGTCTCGTTTGCCAAGGGGTTGGCGGTTACGGGGGACAACGAGGTTGTCTATAAGCTGAACCGGCTGTACGACGATTTCCGGGCGACGGTGGGGATTGATGATTCGGCCGGGGCGCAGGGGTCGGTGGTGTATGAGGTTTGGGTGGACGGGACGCTGATGTGGGACAGCACGTTGCAGCGCGGGAGCACGGCGGGGCAGTACGTCCACGTGGATGTGACGGGTCGCGATGAGCTGCGCCTGGTGGTGCGGAATGGCGGGGACGGCGCGACGATGGACCGGGCCAACTGGGCCGATGCGCATGTGATTTTGCAGAGCGGCGGGGCGAAACCGGCGCCGGCACCGGACCCGGACCTGTACCTGAGCGAATTGGCGTGGCAAAGCGCGCGGTCCGATTGGGGTCCGGTGGAGCGCGACATGAGCAACGGGGAACAGATGGCGGCCGATGGGAAGCAGATCTCGATTAACGGGCGGAAGTTCACCTATGGGTTAGGCGTTCATTCGCTCTCGGAGATCGTATTCAAAGTAGACAAGGCGTTCCAGCGGTTTGTGGCCGATGTGGGCGTGGATGACGAGGTGGGCGGCGGGCGCGGGTCCGTTGTGTTCCAGGTTTTGGGGGATGGAACGAAGCTGTTTGAGACCGTGCGGATGACGCAAGGAATGTCGGCACGCCGGGTGGATTTGAACATCACGGGCGTCACGATGTTGAAACTGGTTGTGGGAGACGCGGGCGACGGGGGCGGCTATGACCACGCCGATTGGGGCGGGGCGCGGCTGTATCGATTGTTGGATGGGACGCCGCCGCCGGTGGTGACGGTGCCAGGTGCGCCTGGTACGTTGACGGCGGCAGCCGGGAACGCGAAGGTGACGTTAACGTGGGGCGCGGCGACAGGGGCTACCTCCTACAACGTGTATCGCGGGACGGCGGCGGGAGCGGAAGCAGCCACGCCGGTGGCGATGGGGATTGGCGGGACCAGCTACACGGATACGGGTGTGGTGAATGGCACCACGTACTTCTACAAAGTGTCCGGTGTGAACACGGGCGGGATTGGCGCGCGGAGCAATGAAGCGAGTGCCAAGCCCGCGGCGGTACAGCCGCCGGGTGTGCCGGGGAACCTGACGGCTACGGGCGCCGTTGGGAAGATCACGCTGCAATGGAGCAGCGGGAGCGGGGCGGCATCGTATAGCGTGTATCGCGGAACAGCGTCTGGCGCGCAAGCGACGGCTCCGCTGGCGACGGGCGTGACGGCGACGAACTATGCCGATCTGACGGGGCTGAATGGCGTCACCTATTTCTACAAGGTGGTGGCCGTGAACCTCGGTGGCACGAGTGGCGCTTCGAATGAAGCCTCGGCGGCTCCGCTGCCGGTGGTGGCTCCGGCCAACTTGACCGCGGCTCCGGGCGACGCGAAAGTGACGCTGAACTGGGGCGGGGTGACGGGGGCTGCGTCCTATAACGTGTATCGGGGAACGGCGACGGGAGCGCAGGCGGCGACGCCGGTGGCGACTGGCGTGACGGGGACCTCGTACCTGGATGCGACCGTTGTGAACGGGACGGCGTATTTCTACAAAGTGGCCGGGGTGAACGCGGGCGGGGTTGGCACGCGGTCGAACGAAGCGACGGCGACGCCGAAGGCTCCGGTAACTCCGCCGCCGGCACCGGCGAATGTGTCGGCCGTGCCGGGGAACCTGCAGGTGACGCTGAGCTGGACGGCTGTGAGTGGCGCGGTAACGTATAACGTTTATCGCGGGACGACGGCGGGCGGGCAGTCCGGTACGCCGGTGGCGACGGGGTTGACCGCGCCCACCTTCGTGAACACGGGGCTGGTGAATGGCACGACGTATTACTACAAGGTCTCCGGCGTGAACACGGGAGGGATTGGGACGCGGTCGGCCGAAGTATCGGCCACGCCGCAGGCTCCGGTGACGCCTCCGGTGGTGACGCCGCTGAGCGATCAGGCTTTATGGCGCTTGCTGCGACAGGCGACGTGGGGGCCGACGCAGGCCGACTTCGACCGGCTGAAGGCGATCGGCGTGGACGCCTGGATTGACGAGCAGTTCGCGGCGACGCCATCGGTGTATCCGGACACGCTGCTGACGCAGAACATGGAGTGGACCGAGGAGCACTTCTTCCAGCTGGCGCTGACGGGCAACGATCAGTTGCGGCAGCGGGTGGCGTGGGCGCTGAGCCAGATCTGGGTGGTTAGCGGCGTGGAACTGGTGCGGGCCGACGCGATGGTGCCGTGGATGCGGCTGTTGCAGAGCCACGCGTTTGGGAGCTTCTACGACCTGATGCGGGATGGCACGATGCATCCGGCGATGGGCGAGTACCTGGACATGGTGAACAACAAGAAGAGCAACGGGACGATTCTGCCGAACGAGAACTTCGCGCGGGAGATTCTGCAGTTGTTCACGATTGGGCTGGCGGAGCTGAACCCGGATGGGTCGGCGAAGGTGCCGGCGGTGGCGACGTATGGCCAGGACGACGTGCTGGAACTGGCGCGGGTGTTCACGGGCTGGACGTATCCGGACGCGGTGGCGGGGCAGCCGACGAAGCTGAATCCGGCGCGGTACGACGGGCCGATGGAGGCTGTTGAGGCGTTCCACGACACGGGGGCGAAGCGGTTCCTGGGAACCGATGTGCCGCCGGGGATGACGACGCAGCAGGACCTGGACAACGCGCTGGCGATCATTTTCCGGCACGCGAATGTGGGTCCGTTCATTTCGCGGCAGCTGATTCAGCGGCTGGTGACTTCGAACCCGAGCCCGGCGTATATCGCGGCTATCGCGGCGGTATTTGCCGACAACGGGAGCGGCGTTCGCGGCGATTTGAAGGCGGTGGTCAAAGCCATCCTGAAGCACCCGGAGGCGCAGTTGACCGCGCCGACGGCGGGCAAACTGGCTGAGCCGGCGCTGTTCATCACGCGGCAACTGCGGGCGATCGGCGGGAACGTGGCGAACTATCCGTTCATGTCCGATCTCAGCACCGACATGGGGCAGCGGATTTTCCACTCGCCGTCCGTTTTCAATTACTATTCGCCGAACTTCCGGATTGCCGGCACGACGTTGACGGGGCCGGAGTTCCAGCTGTACACGACGGCGACGGGGATGACGCGGGCGAACTTCGTGGCGTCGTTAATCTCCGGCGGGTTCGGCAGTGAAGTGACGCTGAACTTCGCGCCGTGGGAGGCGTTGGCGGCCGATGCCGGGGCGCTGGTGAACCGGATCGACCTGTTGGCCTTCGGCGGGACGTTGTCGGCCGAGGCGCGCGGGGTGATGATCACCGCGATCCAGGCGTCGCCAACGGCCCGGGAGAAAGTCATGACGGCGTTTTATCTGGCGTTTACCTCTTCGCAATTTCAGGTGGAGCACTAAGGAGACCTTATGAACTCGAGACGGAACTTTTTACGATCCTGCGGCTCCCTGGCGGCGGCGGGGGCCGGCGCGCACATGCTGCGGCTGGGCGAGATTTCGGCGCTGGCGCAGAGCTCGCCGAATTACAAGGCGCTGGTATGCGTCTTTCTTTTCGGCGGGAATGATGCCAACAACATGATCATCCCGCTGGACGCGGCGCGGTATTCGGCCTACCAGGCGATGCGGCCGAATATCGCGCTGGCGGCGAATACGTTGCTGCCGGTGGCGGCGGGCGGGGGGCAGGTGCCGTACGGCCTGCACCCGCGGCTGGCTAATGTCCAACGGCTGTATAACCAGCAGAAGGCGGCGATGGTGTTCAACCTGGGGACGCTGGTGCAGCCGACGACGAAGGCGAATCTGAACAGCGCAACTTTACCGCGTAATCTTTACTCGCACTCTGACCAAACTTCCCAGTGGCAGACGGCGAACCCGACGTTGGCGGGGGGATCGGGGTGGGGCGGGCGGATGGCGGATTTGCTGGCCGGGGCGAATGCGTCGACGTTTCCGATGGGGGTTTCGGTGAACGGGTCGGCGGCGTTGTTGCAGGGGGCGACGGCGCGGCCGCTGAATTTGACGCCGGGAACGGCGTTGGGATTGGCGCGTTTTGGCAATTCGAACGCAATGAATGCGCGGGAAGCGGGGCTGCAGCAGCTGTTGACGTTCGATACGGGGATGCAGATGATCGGGGCGGCGAGCGGGGTGATGACGTCGGCGGTGCGGGGGGCGCAGGCGATTAACGCGGCGCTGGCGAGCGGGACGCCGTTGACGACGGTTTTCCCGCAGACGGGTTTGGGCCGTCAATTGCAACAAGTAGCGACAGTGATGCGAGTACGCGGTGCCCTGGGGATGAACAAGCAGATTTTCTTCTGTGGGATGGGCGGATTCGACAATCATAGCGACCAGTTGCCGACGCACGACAATCTAATGGGACAGTTAGATGCGGCGATTGGGGCGTTTTACACGTCGCTGGAGACGGACCTCCAGCTCGCGAATGAGACCACGATTTTTACGGAGAGTGAGTTTGGCCGCACGGGGAATCCGTCCAGTTCGAATGGATCGGACCACGCGTGGGGTAGCCATCACTTTGTTCTTGGCGGCTCGGTGAAGGGCGGCGAGGCGTACGGGACGTTCCCGGTACATGCCTTGCGCGGTCCTGATGATGCCGGGAGCCGGGGTTTGTGGATTCCGAGCACAGGGTTGGACCAATACGCGGCTACGATGGGCGCGTGGTTTGGCCTGGGGGCTGGGGATTTGAATACGGTTTTTCCTAACCTGCGCAATTTCACGAATCCGAATATCGGGTTTATGCGGTAGGGAGGGGGCCACTCGCCGGCAGCGGGTGGTTGGAGCAGGGGCGGGGCAAGGACGCTCCGCTTGCTTCGCAAGTTTTTGCCCGCCGGGGTTGGTTGAAGGATTCGGCCAGCCGCGGATTGGGCAAGCCATGACGCCGCGCATCCGGGAGGTTGCGCGGCCCTTTTTTTTGGCAGGTGGCAAGGCTTGGGGATGAGAGACTAGAGGGTGATGCAAGAGGCCCAACAGCGGCGAACGCTGACTTTCGTTTTTCTGACCGTATTCCTGGATTTGCTGGGCGCCGGGATTCTGATTCCGATCATGCCGTACCTGGTGCGGCAGTTCCGGTCCGATGCGTTTACGGTGGGAATGCTGGCGGTGTCGTTTTCGCTGGCGCAGTTCGTGGCGGCGCCGGTGCTGGGGGCGCTGAGCGATCGGGTGGGGCGGCGGCCGGTGCTGCTGTTTTCCATCGTCGGGTCGGCGCTTGGGTATTTCCTGTTCGGCTGGGCCGGGTCGCTGTGGGTGATGTTCCTGGCGCGGATTGTGGACGGAGCGACGGGAGGGAATATTTCCACCGCGATGGCGGCGATCGCCGATTCCAGTAAGCCGGAAGACCGGGCGAAGAACTTCGGCTTGATCGGCATGGCGTTTGGGTTGGGCTTCATTATTGGCCCGGCGCTGGGCGGGCTGTTGAGCAAGATCAGCATCCAGGCGCCGGCGTATGGGGCCGGGTGCATTGGCCTGGTGACGGCGACGTTTGGATACTTCATGTTCCCGGAGACGTTGCCGGCGGAGCGCCGGAAGACGGGTCTGATTACGGCGGCGGAGGCGAACCCGTTGCGGTCGGTGGCCGGGGCGCTGGGGCGGCGGGAGATCCGGATGTTCTTGTTGGCGCTGTTCTTTTTGAACTTTGCGTTTGCGGCGTTGCAGACGAATTTTTCGAACTACACGATTGAGCGGTTCCAGTTCGGGCCGGACGATAACGCGTGGGTGTTTGCGTTTATCGGGTTGCTGGCGGCGCTGATGCAGGGCGTCGTCGTGCGGAAGTTGATCCCGGTGCTGGGCGAGCGGGCGATGGCGATTCAGGGGTTTGTCTTGTTCTTCGCGGGGTTCCTTCTGGTGGCGTTCGCGCCGGCGGCGGTGTGGCTGTTCCCCGGGGTGGCGCTGATCGCGGTGGGGAGTTCGTTCACCAATCCGACGTTAAACGCGATGATTTCGCAGCGATCGGCGGCGAATGAGCAGGGGAGTATTTTGGGTACAACGCAGAGCGTATTGAGCCTGACGCGGGTGGCGGGGCCGGCGTGGGCTGGCTTCGTTTTCGACAAGTATGGGCCTAGTTCGCCGTATTGGACGGGCGCGGTGGTGATTGCGTTGGCGCTATTTCTAGCGCTGCCGGACCTGCGATCGACGCAGGAGAATGCGCGGTAAATGCCAGTGAGGGAAATCCCGAATCGTTTAGGGACGCCAGTTCGCGTTAAAATGGAAAGGCGATGAGCATGCTCTCTCAGCGGCTTCAGGTCGGGGTCGCGCAGAAGCAGATCCTGACACCGGGCCTCGTCCAATTAGTGTCGGTGCTGCAACTCAACCGGCTGGAGCTGCGCGAGAAAATTGTCCAGGAGATTGCCGAGAATCCGGTGTTAGAGGAAAGCCTCGACGCGGCGGATGAAATTACGGCGGAAGAGCTCCAGAACATTCTCGAACGGGAACGCGTGTCTGATCCGTCGGACCAGGGAATTCTGGATGTGGCGGCTTCGCCGGCGCAGTACGAGGCGGAAGCGGACCGAATTGAGATGGCGTCGGAGAACGCCGGGGTGGTGGAAGTCTCCGATGGCGCGCCGGCAGACCCGGTGTCGACGACGGCCGATCCGTTTGACGAGATCGACTTCGACAACTACTTCCAGGAGTATCTGGAGCCGGGGTTCAAGAGCCCCGCCGGGGAGACGACGGAGAAGCCGAGCTGGGAGACGTTTGTCAGTTCGCCGGTGACGTTGCCGGACTTGCTGCGGCAGCAGTTGAGCCTGCTGGTGATGCCGGAAGAGGTTCGCGACGCGGCGGACACGATCATCGGCAATCTGGACGATAACGGATATCTGGTGGCGGCGTTGGACGAGATTGCGACCTATGGGGAGCACTCGCTGGACGATACGGAGAAGGCGCTGGAGGAGATCCAGGCGTTGGAGCCGTCGGGCGTCGGGGCGCGGGATGTGCGCGAGTGCCTGATGTTGCAGGTGGAGAGCCGCGGCGGCGTGGGCGGAGTGGCTTGGCAGATTCTCGATAAGCACATGAAGCTGCTGGAGATGAAGCAGTGGAAAGAGCTGGGCCGGGTGCTGGGCCGGCCGTTGGAGCATATCGAAATTGCGATTGATATGATCCGGCATCTGGATCCGAAGCCGGGGCTGCGCTATTCGGGCGCGGGGGCGCGGGTGGTGGAGCCGGATGTCTACATCATCAAGGACAGCGACAACTACATCATCGAGTTGAACGATGACGATCTGCCGCAGCTGCGGTTGAATCGGGAGTATTTGAAGATGTTGGATCGGGAGAAAGAACCCGATAAGGATGTCAGGAATTACGTAAAAGAGCGCTTCAGCTCGGCCGCGATGCTCATCAAAAATATTGAGCAGCGGAAACACACTATCATGCGCGTATGCCAGTGCGTCGTCGATCGGCAGAAGGAGTTTCTGGATCTGGGGATTCAGCAACTGCGGCCGATGATGATCAAGGAGGTGGCCGAGGAGATCGGCGTGCACGCCTCCACTGTGAGCCGGGCCGTTGCCGGCAAGTACGTGCATACGCCGCAGGGCGTTTTCGAACTGCGTTTCTTCTTCTCGGAGGCCGTACAGGGTCCTTCGGGTAGCAGCACCCCTCTCTTGGTTCTCAAGCAGAAGGTGAAGAAGATCATCGACGAAGAGGATCCCAAGAAGCCGTTAACCGATGAGCAGATTACCGCCCGGTTGCAGCAGGAGGGGTTCGAGGTGACTCGGCGGACTGTCGCGAAGTATCGCGAAGACCTGAAAATCCCGTCGACCCACCAGCGGCGCGTCAAAAACTAAACTAAGAGACACGCGCGAGGAGCATATGATGAAAGTAACGTATACCGGCGGCAATGGCGAATTTAGCGCCGCCGAGAAGACTCGCCTGGAGACGAAGCTTGCCAAGCTTGGCAAGATGATCGACAAGAAAGGGGAGAAGGAAGCGCACGTGATTCTGACCGCGGAAAAACGCGGGAAAAAAGCGGAAATCACGGTGAACTATCTGCACCACAGCTTTGCCGGCGCGGGCAGCGGTCCGGCCTATCTTCCCGCTGTCGCGGCTGCTCTGGCGAAGTTAGAGAAGCAGATTCTGAAAGTTACCGCGAAGTTACGCGACGGGAAGCGGAACGGCGTGAAGCCGGCCGTGGTTGCCGCGGCTGCCGCGGTGAAGACAGTTCCGGTTGCCACCGGGCCGAAGCTGTTTGAAGCCAAGGTCAGCAAGAAGCCGATGACGGTGGACGAAGCGGTGGCTGTTTCGCAACGCAAGAAGGTGAACTATGTGGCCTTCCGCGACGCCGACACCAACGGCATCAGCATCGTAATTCAGCGGCCGGATGGCAGCTATGATGTGGTTCGTGCCTAATGTCTACCGCGCGGCCGAAAACTGCGGGGGCTGAGCTCGTCATCATCACCGGCCTGAGCGGTTCCGGAAAAGGAACCGTGCTCAAGAGCCTGGAGGATTTGGGTTACTACTCGGTAGATAATCTGCCGTTGGACCTGATCCCCAAGTTCGCCGAATTGACAGGTTCGAGTCCGCAGATTTCGAATGCGGCGCTGGTAGTGGATATTCGCGAAGGGGGAGCGCTGCAGCGCTTCCCCGCGATATTCAAACAAGTTCAGAAGCAGTTGCGGTGCCGGCTGATTTACCTGGAAGCCGATGACGCGACGATTGTGCGGCGGTTTAGCGAGACGCGACGTCCGCATCCGTTGAAGGGTGTGGAGCGGTCGGTTGCCTCGAGCGTGAAGGAAGAGCGGCAGCTGATTGAGCCGATCAAGCAGCTGGCCGATCTGGTCATCAACACGTCGCGGTTCAACGTGCATGAGCTGCGGGAGTTTATCGGGGAACGGTTCGGCGCGACGCGGGACGAATCCGGGGTGCTGATTTATGTCACCAGTTTCGGTTTCCGCCATGGCGTGCCGACGGATTCCGACCTGGTCTTCGACGTGCGGTTTCTGCCGAACCCGAATTACATCCCGGAGTATAAGCGGCTGACGGGCAAGAACCCGAAAGTGGCGCAGTACATCCGGTCCTTTCCGCAGACGCAGGAGTTCATGACTAAGATCACGGACTTACTCACGTTCTTGCTTCCGCATTACATTGAGGAGGGAAAGAGTTATCTAACTATTTCCTTCGGTTGTACCGGCGGGCATCATCGCAGCGTAATGATGGCCGAGGAGATGCGGAAGCGGTTGCGCAAGGCCGGGTATAACGTCAAAGGGCTGCACAGGGATATTCAGAAGGGCTAGTTGTTGAGCGCTGCTTTGATATCGCCGCGGGCGTAGGCCAGGCGGGCTAGCGCGATCGATGCTTCGTAGCGGGCGCGTATCTCGGCGTCCTCGGCTTCAGCCAGCGCGCCTTGCGCGGTCACTGTGTCGACGGCGGTGGCGAGGCCGGCTTCGTAGCGGAGGCGGGCGAGTTCCAGGACTTTGCGGGCGGCTTCGGCGGAGCTGGCGGCGGCTTTCTGGGCGTTTTGCTGGCTGTCGTAGGCGATTTGGGCTTGGGCATTCAGGCGCGTGGCGGCGAGTTGGAGGCGGCGGACTTCCTCCTTGGATTGGGCGAGGCGGTGCTGGGCGGCGCGGTAGTCGGCCTCCAGGCGGCCGGAGGTCCAGACGGGGATGTGGAGCGTGGCACCGACGGTGTAGGTGGACGTCGAGCGGTCCGGCCCGGCGCCGGCGAGGCCGTAGTCCCCGGAGGCGGTGAGCTGCGGCCAGCGTTCGCGGCGAATTCGCTCGGCTTCCTGCTCGGCGATTTTGACGCGCTGCTCGGCGGCGCGGATGTCAGCACGGATGCCTTCCGGGGCGAGCTTCAGCCGGGGCTCGACCAGTTCGCCGTCAACGGGGCCGCCGAGGAGTTCGGCCAACGCGGGGCGGATGAGGTTCAGTTCCTGATCGGCGGCGATGACGGCCAGCTGTTCGGCGTCGCGCTGTTGGCGGTTGCGGGCGAGATCGAGCTGGCTGGCGGAGCCGGCTTTCTCCTTTTCGGTGACCTGCGCGAGCAGCGCTTCGGCGACTTTGAGCCGCGCCTGGGCGGCCTTTACGCGGCTCTGGGCCTGGAAGGTTTGGAGGTAGAGCGTCATCACGGCGGCTTGGGTTTCTTCGCGAGCCTGATCGATGTCGAGCTTGGCCGCGGCGGTTTGCAGGCGGCTGGCGCGGATGGCGGAGAGCAGGGAGAAATCGAGCACCTTCTGCGTCACCACCGGCCGGGCGTTGAAGGTGCGGTAGGGGCCGATGCGGTCCGAGAGGCCGGGGAAGGCGAGGCCGATGCCCTGGAGATTTTGGGTTTGATACGTGCCGCCGATGACGATGTTGGCCTGCGGAAGATAGTTGGCTTTGGTGGAGACGGCCTGCGCTTCGCGCTCCATGGCGCGGAGGCGGGCGACCTGGACGCCGGGGTTCTGGCGGGCGGCGAAGTCGAGGGCCGATTCGAGGGTCAACGTCTGTCCCGCACACAGACACACGAATAGCGGGGCAATCCAGAGGGGACGCATTTGGGTGGTTACCTTTCGTTATTTCTGGTGGCTATTTCTGGAGGGTGGCGTCGACGCGGAGACCGATGGGGAGATTGGCGCCGGGATCGAGATCGACGAGGGTTTCGAGGATCTTGGTGTCGACGCGTTCGCTGGGTTCGTCCGTGCGGATGTTCTTCTTGCCGAGGATGCTGCCCACGCGGGAGACCGTGCCGGTAAACGTCTGGTCCCCGAAGGCGGCGGCGCGGATCGAGACCTTCTGGCCCACGGCGACGCGGGCGACGTCGGTCTCATCGATATCGACGCGGACGCGGAGGCGGGAGGTATCGCCGATGACGACGATGGGGCCGTTCATTTGCGTGGACACGCTTTCGCCGGTGCGCTTGTGTTTGCGAAGGACGACGCCGTTGATGGGGCTGACGATGGCTGTTTTGGCAAGCTGGGCCTTGGCTTCGGCGACGCGGGCTTCGGCGCTCGAGACTTCGGCTTCGGCGCGGCGGATGTCCTCTTCGCGGCTGGGGGCGTTGACGAGGGAGGCGCGCTGGCGGGTGGCTTCGACGCGGGCCTGGGCGACGTTGAATTCGCGGTCGGCCGTTTCAAATTCCGTGCGGGAGATGGCGCCGCGATCGAGCAGATACTTGCGGCGGTCGCGTTCGGCGCGGGCCTGTTCCAGGACGGCGCGGGCCTCGGTGACGAAGGCGTCGGACTCGCGACGCTCCTGGGTGCGATTGCCGTTGCGGAGCCGCTCCAGTTCGGCCTTGCGCTCGTGGACGGCCGATTCGGCCAGGCGGACGCGGGCGACGAAATCGCCATTGACGAGGGAGGCGACGACCTGGCCGCGGCGAACCGTTTGGCCTTCTTCGACGCTGACGGTGGCTAGTTTGCCATCGAGTTCGGTGCCAATGGCCACTTCCTCACTGACGGGCTCGACGCGGCCGGGGGCCACGACGGCGCGGGGCGCCGAGGGCGCGGCGGCTGCCTGTGCCACCGAAGGATCCGGCTGGCTATCCATGCCAGGACCGCGAAACAATACCCAAGCGGTCACCGCCAAAAAGGTAACTCCTGTCATCCAAATACTGCGTTTCATGCGACTGCCTCCAGATTGTTGCGAACTTCTTCGTGACCCACGCGGCCGTCTTCGATGTGAATGATACGGTCGCAGTACTCTAATACTCGGGGATCGTGGGTGACGATGACCACGGCCCGATTCCTGTTTCTCGCCAGGCCCGACATGATTTCGAGAACGTTGCGGCCGCTGACCGAGTCGAGGGCGGCGGTGGGCTCGTCGGCGAGGATGATTTGGGGATCGCCGGCCAGGGCGCGGGCGATGGCGACGCGCTGTTTCTGGCCGCCGCTGAGATCGGACGGGTAGGACTTTAACTTGCTGCCGAGGCCTACGGATTCGAGCAGTTCCTTGGCGGCGGCGGTGGGATTTTTGACGCCTTTGAGCTTGCACATGATGGCGACGTTCTCCTGCGCGGTGAGGGCCGGGAAGAGGTTGAAGCCTTGGAAGATGAAGCCGAAGAGGTCTTTGCGGAGAGCCGGGAGTTCTTTCTCCGGGAGCCCCACGATTTCGCGGCCGGCGATCTGGACGGAACCGCTCGAGGCCGTGAGGATGCCGCCCAGGATGGAGATGAGCGTGGTCTTGCCGCTGCCGCTGGGGCCCATGAGGACCAGCACTTCTCCGGCGCGGATTTCGAGGGACGCGCCGCATAGGGCGTGGACCTCGTTGGGCGCGGTGCCGTAGGTTTTGACGAGATTGTTGACGCTGACCAGGGGTGTCATGTTTAGCCTCGGAAGACCATCGCCGGGTCGATGGTGGTTGCTTTGCGGATGGAGAGGAGCGAGGCGCTCATGCACA